>PBLQ01000013.1 GCA_002721815.1 Myxococcales bacterium | reverse complement strand
AACAGGGAGACATGTAAAACATACGGAGACGATGCTTTTTGCTGCGCACCCAACACGGCAGCCGATTGTGCGCTTTGGCCTGGCCTTCCCAAATTCTGCCCTGGCTCAGGCAGTAATGAATGTTGCCGTGCAACAGACACATGTGAAACGGTGGGTTTATTTAAGACATATGCATATTGTGCACGCAGTTGCCCCGCGGGCACGCACGGTTGCGGCTCTCCACATACCAGCTGCTGCGAGAAGCAAAGTGATTGCGTGGTAGGCCCGGGTAACTTTGGCTTTTGTGATTATGACCCTAATCAATGTCCTGCAAGCAAAGGTACTTTATGTAAAGGCTTCGTTGATGGCAAAGAGGTTGACCGCTGCTGCCCCGTGGGAACCCATTGTTCGCCCAGCACTTTTGGCCTGGGTCAGTGCAATCGTAAAGGCGCCACGAACTGCAATAAAACAGCCAGTTTCGTTCAACCAGACACCGGCGAATGCCTTTGCAACGCGGTGTGCTCCCAAGACACCGAATACCAATCCTGCGGCGATGACCTTTGTGGTGGCAGCTGTGGAACCTGTAGCGAAGGCAGTTCCTGCTCCGAAGACAGCACCGGTGGCATTTGTTTGCCCGACGAAGAGGAGACGCCAGACGCAGGCACACCCGACCCAGAGCCCGAACCCACTGTAGATGCCGGAACGGGTGGCAGCGATGGATGCGCCGATGGATGTCCCGATTACGGTCTAGAGTGTTCAGACGTGGACGGTATGCCCGGCATGCAAACAGTGTTTTACCAAAAAGGCGAGTGCCAAGACGACGGTATGCCCGGCATGGCGCCTTATTGTTTTTACGTCCCCCAAATGTGTACAACTGACCAATGTGCTTACGGGGTGTGTGATGGCGCCATGATTGACGTTTTCGAGTGAGGTTATTCCATTCATGAAACATTGGGCACAGCTCTTGACCACCACTGTTCTGACTGTGCTTTTGGCAGGGTGCCCTGCTGCTGACGACGAAAAGCATCGCCTTAAAAAACCGTCTCCCCATGATGATTTAGACCTCCCTCATGTTACAGATGGGGGTCTCAGCATCACAGATGCGGGCACTGGCGTCAGCGATGCCGGGCTTGTGCCCCAACCCAATCTGGATGGCGGGTTGGCCGATGCCGGGGTTTTAAGTGGCGAGTGCCAAGGCAATTTCACCGTGGCCACGCCGACTGACTTGGCTGCCCTCATGCACTGCACGGTGATCACAGGCAATTTCGAAGTGGTCACCAACGCGGCCGAAGAGAACAGTCTCTCCGATGTGACATTGCCCAACCTGCAAGAGGTGCGGGGGCGACTGAACATCTCCTTTAATCAATATGTCACACAGGTCAGTTTTCCCATTTTGGCATACGCCCAACAAGACCTGCTCATCGAACAAAATTTCGCGCTCCAAAGCATCTCGCTGCCATCCCTCGAAACGGTGGACCATGACCTGCGCGTCTCACGAAACACCTTGCTCAGCGACCTGGACCTGTCCGCCTTAACCACCGTGAACCAAAGCCTTATCGTTCAAGATCAACCCGCTTTGCTCACCCTCGACTTCCCCAGCTTAACCACCGTGGGCATCAGCCTCGAAATTTTACAAAACGAAGCGCTCACCGACATTTCTTTGGACGGCATTGGCCAGTTGCTGGGTGATTTGTCCATCCGAAACAACGACTACCTCATGCACGTGAATGCCGACGAGTTGGTGGGAATTTGGGGCGACTTGCATATCCGTTGGAACCACTCTTTGGTGTCATTTGCTTTGCCCGGGCTTGGGGTGATCGAAGGCGAGTTCCGACTCGAAAGCAACCACTCTCTCACCTCTTTTTCCATGCCCGAAATCAACACCATCAACGGCCCAAAAATTTTCAGAGCCAACTATTCATTGCCCACTTGCTTGGTGGACCAGCTCCTGGTTCAGGTGGATGCCATGGGCGAAGATGATTACGATGCCGACGAGGTGATCATCGTCAGCGAAAACAGGGGGTGCCGCTATTGGGAAACCTGCGAAAATGAAGTTCAAACCGGCAACTGCGTGTGCACCGAAGACCCCGCCAACGATTGGTGGGTGGCCACCTGCAGCGACCCGGTGGGCGATTGTCTTGGCGACTTCTATATCGCGAACAAAAACAACTCTATTTCGCTGCAGGGTTGTACGTCCATCGAAGGCACCCTCCGAGTGGAGCGAAGCCGGTTTCTCGATGCGGTCGACCTGCCCGGCCTCACCAGCATCGGTGAAGATCTCAAATTTAATGACAACACCAGCCTCACCCATTTTAGCTTTCCCAATCTCGTTTCGGTGGGCGATACCGTGTCTGTCCTCAACAACCCGGTTTTAGAAAGTTTTAATCTCAACAGCCTCACCTCAATCGGCGACACGCTGCTCGTGAGCACCAACAGCGCTCTGCCCACCTGCCTGCTCGAAGATGTCTTGCTCGAACAACTCACCGTAGAGCCCGATTCGGTGTTCCTCATCAACAATGCCGAGGATTGCACCTGTGAGGTCGCAGATGCGGGGGTTTGGGACGTGAGCTGTCCCTCCGAGGATTAAAAGGTCCAGAGGTCACCTGCATTTTCCTGCTCGTTTTCAATAGTTTGCATAGCCTTCTGCATGTACATATTTGGTCGAAAAAGAGTTTTTCGTTGGGGCTTCCATGGACTAAAATAGCCCCATGGTCCAAACCAAAGTGTACAGCTCCAATATTGTGGATACCCAACAGGCCCTCATTGCCATTGGCACCGAACTGCGCCGCGATGGGTTTGAACCAGACAGTGCCTTGGTTTTTGCCTCCGTTCATCATGCCAATCACGGCTCCCTGATCAATGACGCTCTCACCGACATTTTGGGCAACGCTCCTTTTTTGGGCTGGTTTGGCACCTCCGCCTACGACCACCAACAGTTGTCGGAATGGCAACCGGCAGTGGCCCTCTTGGCTTTTAAGGGCATCAAAGCTCACGTGCAGGCGTCGGCCCCTGAAGACCTGGGCGCCCATGTGGGGGTTTCTCTGTTGGCCGACAGTCCCACGGGGGCCATGCGCTTTTTGGCCGCCAGCGGGGCGCGCTTAGAGCCCAAAGGCCTGCTTGCAACCCTAGACGAACAGCCCGTGCCCTTGGCGGGCGCCATCTCTTTATCTCCCAAGAACGCCCCCGACTTGTTGATTTGCTCAGACCAACAAGGCTCCGGCACCCTCGGGGCCGCCATGGCCACCTTTTCCCGTTTGTCCATGACCACGTCGGTGGCCCAAGGCACAAAAATACTCGGAGAAAAACACCGCGTCACCCAGTCCCGCGCCAATCACCTCTTGGCATTGGATGGTACCAATGCCCTTGAAGTGCTGATGAGTGAACTGCCAGAAACCCTCCAAGAAAAGCTCCCCAGCCTGGGCGGTCAACTCTTCGCCGGTCTGAGCACCCCAGACGGTGATTCCTGGCTCATGCGCAACGTGGTGGGCATCGACCCCCAACAAGGGGTTTTGGTGCTGGCTGATGTGTGCCCCGAAGGCTCAGAATTGGCGTTCTTTATTTTGGATTCGCAAGCCGCCCAAACCAACATGCAAGAAGCGATTTTAGAACTCAAAGCCGCCTTGGGCGATGACGACCCCTTGGCCGTGGTGGTTTTCAACTGTGCGAGCCGCAACCAAACGCTGTTGGGCGAATCTCTGTATGACGTGGCCGCCATCGAATCCGCTTTTTCTGACGACATGCCGCTCGTGGGCGTGGCTGGCGGCGGCGAATTTTCAACTGTGGGCCGACAATCCCACCTCTTTCAGTATTGCAGCGTGATTGCTGCCCTGACCTTACAGGATGCCCCATCATGAAGGATGTCACCGTCTATACAACCCTAATTTGTGGTTATTGCCACGCTGCCAAGCATTTGCTCGAGCAAGAAGACATTCCCTACGAAACCATCGATGTCACCCATGACATGGACAAGAAAATGTGGCTCATGGAAAAGACCGGCATGCGAACGGTGCCCCAAATTTTCTTTGGCGACGAACTCATTGGCGGTTACGATGAGTTGAAGGCACTGAAGCAGCAAGGCCTGCTACATCAAAAACTCGAAGACCACACTTCTTCTTGAGTGCTGTTGCCCGCCTCGTCTGAAAACCGGCACGTCAACGCCATTTGACCAGCAACATCCACTTCGAAATGTTCTTCACTGTCATCGAGAATGCCATCTTTGGGCATGACAGGAAGCCAGGCGTCGCCCAATCGGCACGTGGCTTCGACCAACTGGGCTTTGTGCCCCTTCACTTGAAAGTGGACCTTCCCGCTTTTTAAACCGTTGCCTTCCCGAAGAATGGTGGGGTTGCGATGGCTCACCGCAAACGGCAAGGTGGCATCGGTGTCTTGCTTGGCGCGCTCGCGACCATTGCTCAACACGTCATCGACATCCACTTGAACCCGGTAATCCCCGGTGGCCAAATGGGTGGTATCTAAGCTCCAAAAAGGGTTCTCTGACCACGGTGTTTCTTGAACGGGTTTGGGCTTGGATTGCCCCAGGCGAACCAAACGGAACCGGTATCTCATCTTGTCCTTGTCAGGGTCTTCAGCCACCACGTGAAAGGTTCGGTACCCCGGCGTGTGCCGTACTTTCCCTTTCAATTTTTTCTTTTTCTTTTTGAGGCTGTCCGGCAACTCCTCGTAGGCGTCCTTATCGAAGGTGACGCCGCTGGTGGTGTCCACACTGGGAAACGTTCGCCAAGTACTCACATTGGGTGGTGAAACCATCACTTTATCGATTTCAGGCGCCCGGTTGTGCAGCAAATAATGAATGGACAAACCCGACAGCAACTCCCGCCCTGCTTTCTTTTCGTTGTTCACTTGAACTTGGGCCTGAAAATACCGCCCTGGCGTCACTTTGATGTTTTGGGCTTCTTGAATGGGCTGGCTGTAATCGTGCCAGCCTTCGTTCGGATTGGAGCTTTTGCCCGTGCGAACTTTCACCGTGAGGTCACTGCTGCCCGCTTGCTGCCACGACACCCGGCCAATGTGCGCATGGGCGCCTGCATCCAAAACGGCGGAGGTGAACAAGCCCAGCGCCTCTGTGCGCGACCCATCGGCCCGCCAAATGGCATTGGGGTTAACGGTGGTCATCATATAATTTTGGCTGTCAGCAGCGATGATCTGCGTCACCTCATTGTGTTCGGGCACCTCCGTCCAAATTCCGGCGGCACGTTCTCCCTTGGCATCTACAGCGAAAACACGACCATTGGGCCCAGTGGCCACCAATAAGGTATCGCCCGACTTTGCCAGGGTGACATCGTGCACTTGATCTTGTTTGGATTGCCATAGCATTTCCACCCGGCCGTCGGCCATGACCCGAACCACTTCGCTCAACCCCGACGACTTATTGCCCTTGCGTTTTTTGGCTTTATCCGTCTTGCGGTCCCTCGCCGTGCCGCCCTCGGAAAGTGCGCTTTCTTCGCCCGCGAATCCAGCCACGAGGTGGTTATCGCCATCGAACAACAGGCTGGTCACCTCTTGCCCCTCACTTTGGTACAGCGCAGTCAGCTTGCCTTTGCTGTATTCAAAAATACGACCGCCACTCCCGCTCCCGAGCACCAATGTCTCTCGTTTGTTGGGCCATGCAATTACTGTGGAGAGAATGCTGTCTTCGAGTTCCAACAAACTTTTGACCCGACCCGATTTTCGCTCCACCTGCAGAAGCCGTCCCTCATGGCCGCCGCCCACCACGAAGACACCAAAATCGGTGAGCACCACGTCAGCAAGCAAATGAACATTTTTGATCGGCACGAATTTGGCCTGCCAAGGTTTGGCAATGGGAATGAAATGCACGCCACCCTCTGGACCAGAAAGTGCCACCAACGTGGATTTATCCGCCAAGGCCAATCGGGTCACCAAGGGGCGGTCCAGTTCGAGGAGGCGCTTGGTTTCGCCCTTGGGCGAGAGCTGCCAAATGCGAGCGGGTGATGCCGTGGCGTAAAACAGCGTGCCATCGCTGCGTCTCACCGCGTGGGTCATGGGGCCCGGAATGTCCTGCGCCAGACGCCGCAACAAAGGCCCGGTGGCGAGGTGCCCAGCTGAATTGATGCCCAAGCCATTCAATTTGCCCTCTGACCAGGATTTAAACCCGTTCAACTCCACTTTTTGCGGGGAAGAGCTGTGACCTGTCATGGGCCAGCCCGCCCACGTCACGAAAACCATTAGGGAAGTCAGCATCCACCTTCTCATGGCCTTATCTCCATTCTTTCTCTTTGGCAGGCAGTATGTGCATTTTCACTGAAACACTGCCAGCCACATTGCCTGAACGCGAAAAACGCCCCAATTCGCGGGTTAACCCATCTCCGCGTGCCCGAACCATGCCGCCGCCGTGCTTTAAGAGGCGTTTGTAACGGATGGGCAGCCCTGAAATATTTTCGTCTTGCAAACGCACCCCGTCCTCGTCTCCCACGAGCAACACGGTCATTTGATGGCTCAACGGCAGTTTTTCACGCTGCGCCAAAAAATCATTATAGTTGTCGGTTCGGTGCAACAAACCATGCCTGCGCGCCAAAAATCGGTAAGTGGCTTGGTCGAGTACGTTTAATTTAAATCGCCCTTGGCCCAGCCCTTTGGGGATTTTGACTTTCACCAACTCTTCGCGCATTTCTTTTTGGAAAGGTTTGAGTTGAATCCAAAGTGGAATGGTGTCACCGGCATGTACTTTACCATCCCAGCGCACCCCAACGATTTCTTCTGCGTCGATGGTGTCCTTGTGCTCCAAAGTTAAATCGATGGACGCCACATCCACTTCGACCAGTTCGTATTGCAGCACATCTACCAGCGTGTCGAGCAAACGAAATGCTGCGGGCATGGCCAAGGAAGACCGATGGGCCACCACCACTTCATCCAGCTGTACTTTCTGCCCGCCCGACAAAACCACCTGGCCCGTCAGTGCCACAGTGCCACCGCTGGGTCTGATGTTACGACTGCTCATGGTGTTCGCCGTTACAACCGCGGCAAAAATCGGTAAATCAGCGGGATGCTTTGCCAGTTGGTAACTAAAGTCTTCCTTTTTGTTTTTCAGGCCAAAACCTTTGCCCATGAGGGAGACCTTCACTGGCACCGTGGCCGCTTTTTTGGCGGTATGCCCACCAATGGCATAAATGCGGTCGTCGGTGAGGACCCCAGCCGGGATGGTGGGACGGCCCAGTTTCCAAGAGCCCGCTTCGGATGCCACCGTGGTAATGATGTTGGCATAGGACACGGGCATTTCTGTTCGCCCCAACCCCATAAAGGGATGTCCAAAACCCAAAAAGGATTTCCCTTTCACCCAAGTCACCGTGCCGATGCCCGCCATTTTGATATCGCCCTCCACCAGCGTGGTGGCGATGGGGCCGCCCGGAAAAAAATAGGCAGGCACTTGGCTCGCAGATGCCCCGCCGCCTCCAGCCAGGGTGGGCATGAACTCCCCGTAGCCTCTTTCTTGGAAGCGACTTGCAAACGCTTCTTGCACCTCAGGGGTCAACCCCGAGACCATGATGGGCGTGGCCAGAGGTTCAGCGCGGCCCCATTTGGAATGGTTGCTGGGGCTCACTCTGCCTTGAACCGCTTTTTGATCATCAAAGGTCTGCTTCATGAGCTCAATGGGGGTAATCCCGGCGATGGCATCTTTGGTAAAGGCGCCAAATCGATAGCCCACGGCGCCCACTAATTTTTTATCGATGTACACGGGCGACCCGCTCATGCCCGCGACCACGCCCGTTTTGTCCACCGGGCCCCCCGACAATTTGGCGATGATCAAATCACCTGCCGGGCCAAAAAATTTATCCATGACGCCCAAAATTTCGGCTTGAAACATTTCGGGGCCGTCAACACTGGCAAAAACAGAAATGCCCTCGGCCACCTGCCCGCGTTGAATATCACTGAGCGCATAGGTCGGTGGGTCTTCGACCAACATCCACTTGGGGACTTCTTTGCCTTTGGCCACAGCTCCGCTGGAGATGGAGACCCACCCCATGAGGACGAAAAACAGAATTTGGGAAATATGCAAAATCATCGCGCCCTAAAGGTTTGCTAACCACCAGCTTGACGTTTTGCCTCTTTTTCAAGCTCTTCTTTATAGGTGACACTGTACCGGGTCCAAGGACGCAGTTTTAAGCGCGCGAAACCAATGGGGTCGTCGGTGCCTTCACAGTAACCGTAAGTCTCATCTTTAAACTTGGCCACGGCCCGTTCCACTTCACGCAACAACTTGGCCTCGCGATCCATCAACCGCGTTTCCAAAGCCACCTCTGCATCTTCGACCGCTTGGTCTGCTTCATCACCAGGCTTTTGTTCTCTTTCTGTGGTTCCCGTTCGGCGGGCGCCCAGTTTTTCGAGTAACTCATTGCGCTTGCTCATGAGCAATTTATGAAGTTCGTCTCTTTGTTTTGCAGTCAGTTCTTTTTCTTGCGTTTGCTTGGCGGCCATTGGCTACCTCCATGAATTCAAAAATCCCTAAAAAAAGGATCTACACCCTATCTCAAGTCTGCCTGCAGGAGCAAGCCTCATTAAGCGTTTTGCAAGACCGGCAGGTAGTGGGCGGATTCTTTTAAAGACCGCGTCATTTGGCCGTCCAGGCGGCCAACGATCATCCCGCCGCCCAAGAGCACATCGCCGTCATACGCCACGGCCGCTTGGCCCGGTGCCACCGCTGAAACGGGCGTTTCGAATTCAAAGACCAACGCCCCCTCATCGTCCAGCGACCATTGAGCGGGTTGGGCACGGTGCCGCGCCCTGATTTGAACCATGATTTGAGCAGGCCAAGCGGACAAAGGCACCTGCAATCTCGGGGGTTTTGCTTTAATTTTAGTCACTTGGAGGGCTGACTCGGGGCCCACCACCACCTTTTGATCTTCTGGGTCGATATCCACCACGTAGAGTTTCTCACCGGTGCCCACGCCGATGCCCCGTCTTTGACCAATGGTAAACCGATGAATGCCATCGTGACCGCGGAGCTTTTTCCCGGAGATGTGGACCAAATCACCCCCTGGCATGGCGCCCCCAGCTCGCTCCACCACTTTGCCGTGGTCGCCATCGGGCACGAAGCAGATTTCCTGGGAATCGGGCTTGGAAAACACCGGAATTCCTGCCCGGTGGGCAATGGCACGCACCAAAGGTTTGTCCAACCCACCCAAGGGCATCATCAGCTGCTGCACCACTTCTTGGGGGACCCCAAACAAATAATAGGTTTGATCTCTGGCCAAATCAGCCGGACGGGCGATGGCCAAATGCCCTTTGTAGTCCACGATTTTACTGTAGTGCCCGGTGGCCAATAAGGCATCCAAATCCTGAGCCGTTTGGTACAGGTCGCCAAACTTAACCTGGTGGTTGCATGCCAAACAAGGAATGGGCGTGAGCCCCCCTCGGTACGCTGCCACCCACGGGTCAAAAACGGTTTCTTTGAATCGGTCCCGTGCATCGATGGCATAGAAAGGAATGTCCAATGCGTCGCACAACTGACGGGCGTCGGTCATGTCGTCTGCGGAGCAACAACGGGACCCTTTGGGCTTTTCACCATTGCTGGCACTCTCTGGTGCCAAACGGAGGGTCACCCCAATCACCTCATGCCCGGCTTCTTTTAATAAGAAAGCCGCAGCCGCAGAATCCACCCCGCCCGATAAAGCCACCACCACCCTTTTGGGCTCGGGGGCCAAGGGGACCTTAAATTCAGCCGCTCGGGCCAAGTCGTCCGCGGAAATGATGGCAGGTGTACAAATCTCACTCATGGGGCCTTTTTTATCCTCTTGAAGCCACGACGCAAGGCACCCATTGGCCGGATTTGCTAATTTAAAGGGCAATTAGGCCCTTTTGCAGGGTTTCTGCCCCCAATGCTTGACCAAAAGCCCCTGAAAGCCCCATAATTTCAGCATGATCACCACGGTTGAAAAAGTGCTGTTTCTCAAACGAATCGACCTGTTCTCGCAAATTGCCAGCGAGGATTTGGCTCAGATCGCTCAGATTACCGAAGAAATGCACATCGAAGAAGGTGAAGAAGTGTTCCACGAGGGAGAGCCTGGTAACACCTTGTTCTTTATCGTCGATGGCCATGTTCGAATCCACCGTGGGGGCACCACCCTGGCCACTTTGGGGGAACGTTCGGTTTTTGGTGAAATGTCACTGCTCGATATGGAACCGCGTTCGGCCACCGTCACCGTGGTAGATGACGTCACACTCTTGCGCATTGAACGGGATGATTTTCACGACATCCTCGCTGAGAAAGCTGAAATCGCACAGGGGATTATCATGGTGCTCAGCCGACGTCTCAGACGTACCCTCAACATGAACGTCTCAGAAGATGTGAAACCCGAAACCGAAGAGAACAACCCCGCTGCCAAAGCAGGTTAGTTCTTCAGCTCAAAAGCTTCCATACGCACAGCGCCTTTGGTCACCACCTCGGCTTTGGGCAGGTCGGCCTTTAGCCCTTGTGGCGAGGTCAACCACATGTTCGGTGAAACCACCCAGGCCGTCTCATTGGAATTTAAGGACAGGTTGTCTTCATGAATCACCGCGCGCTTGAGGCGTAACCATTGGTGTGTTCCCAGGCCAACCACGCCACCTTGGGTTAGACGCGCTTGTTTTTTTTCACCGCGCAACTGCAAAAAGTTGATATCAAAATCTCGAAAAGTCTCACCGTTTGACAACCAAACGGTGCCCGCTGTTTCTTCTAAATCGAACTTGAGTTTAAGGGGGTTCGCGTTCAGTGCTTTTGCTTTGCCCTCGAGCCAGCGCTCCTCATCAAATCTGATTTGGCGGTAAGAGACCCCTTCAAACCTTGCCGTAAAGCCTTTGGGGATGGTCTCTTTGACCTCGGATGGGTTGTCCTGGGGTTGGAAACATCCCCCAAAGTTCAACAAAAACATACCGGTGAGCAGCCAGCCGTAACGAAAGGCAATGGGTGACATCTTAGCCCTCTTGCATTTGTTCAAGATGCTGCATCGCTTCTTGGCCCGTGGCCCCCTCTGGGTCCAGTCTTTGCGCCTCTTCAAAGGCCGCTTTGGCTTGGCCCAATTCGTTTTTCACTTTGTACAACACACCCATCTGGAGGTGTGCCGGGGCGTAGCGTTGGTCGACGGCAATGGCTTTCTCAAAGCATTGCTGGGCCCCTTCTAGATCACCCGCCAAAAAGAGGGCGACCCCTTCGCCGTGATGCTCCTCGGCTTCATTGATCAGCTCCACTTCAAAAAAGACCCGACCCACCACGTGCATGAGCGCCCCGCGCAAAATACCCGCCCCAAAAAAGGTGGCCGCCTCAAAGGCCAAAAGGGCCGCCACTGGGATGTCTGGTCCCAGCTGCTTTCCATTTCGCTTAATACGTACTTTGCTGTAGCGCCCGCGCGCCACCCAATACTGAACTTGGTCCTTGATGTTCTCAAAGGCCTCTTGGGCGTTTTCTCCCCCCACTTCGAACCGTTTATGGCTGCTTTCTGGGTTGGAGGCGCGCTCTTCGGCTTCTTCGGCAGAAAGCACTTCCTGAGGCTCGCCCTCCGTGGCTTCGTGGGTTTGAGACGTTGATGCCGGTTCCACTTCAGGGGGCGCCTGAGAGGGTTCTTCAGTAAAATCCGTTTCTTCTTGGGCTGGCTCACCTTTTCGGACTGCTCGAACGCGACGACCTTCACTCATGAAAAGCTCCTTTAGACGTCTATTGAGGTCATATCAGTGTAACCACGGTCTGAATGAGGTACAAGCCTCCTTTGTGTTTTATGCCAGAATCAACCCCAGGGTCTTGTCAGAATAATGGAAAAATGGCAGATTCTAGCGCTTTAATGGCTAACACAGGTCGAAATGATCGAACGAAACAGGGGATAGGAATGGCACATTCAACTTGTCGCAAACTGCAGGTTGACTCAGAGTTTCCAGAGCCACGCAAGGTTGGCATGGCAGCCGAAACACTAACACGTGGTGGAATCATTGCTTACCCAACCGATACCGTTTATGGGATCGGCTGTGGCATTCATGAAAAGCGGGCCATCGATCGCATTTATAAAATCAAACACCTGAAAAAAGACCATTTGCTTTCCATCGTCTGTCCCGACTTATCAGACATTGCGCGCTATGCCGTTGTGGAAAACGAAGCCTACAAAATCATGCGTCGCTTTTTGCCTGGACCCTACACTTTTATTTTGCGTGCCACCCCAGAAGTGCCTCGGATTTTCCAATCCACGCGAAAAACGGTGGGCATTCGGGTGCCCAATCACCCCGTCACCTTGGCATTAGCACGCGCCTTTCGCCAACCCATCGTATCCACCACGGCGGCTTTGGACGGCAATTATTTCAATTGTCCCGATGACATCAACACCCACCTTGGGCACGGCCTCGATCTCATCCTTGATGCTGGTTTGGTCAAAAATCCCATGTCCTCCGTGGTCGACCTTTCTGGTCCTTATCCCACCGTCATCCGAGAAGGCGCTGGCGACGTTTCCTGGATCTCAGTTTAATCAATGAACAAAGCCAATCGTGTCCTTTTGCTCATTCGCTTTGGGTATGAAGGCCATCGGTTCCACGGCGTCCCCAGACAACCCGGCTTACCCACCGTGGCTGAAGCGATGAAAGCCCGACTGAAGGACGCCACCGGTCTCCCCCCTAAAGCGTTGGTTTTTTCCGCACGCACCGACACCGGTGTATCAGCCTTGTCCAACGTGGCCACCTGTTGGTACCCCGGCCCGATGAACGTCACTCACATCTGTGAGCGATTGGCGGTCCATCGAGACGATGGTCTGTTTGGTCTCCAAGTGACACAAGCGCCCTACACCGTCCATGCCCGTGGTATCTCGGCAGGCAAGCGCTACCGCTACACCCTTGAAACAGGCCATGACGAAGACGACAGAACAAACCCTGTGGTCTGGGAACTCTACCCAAAAATAGACCACTCGCAACTTCACCAAGCCGCAGAAGCCCTCATGGGCACCCATGACTACTCGTCTTTTCGTGCCTCAGGCTGCACTGCTTCCTCAACCGTAAAGAATGTATGGCACATCGGCATAGCGGGTCCCTTCCCAACCGGGCGTTCCACAGAGAGATGGTTCATCGAATTCGAAGGTGATGCCTTTTTGAGAAAAATGATTCGTATTTTGGTGGGGACCATGGTCGAGGTGGGCACGGGCTGGCGTGCGGTAACAGATATTCCAAAAATACTCGCGGCCCGGGACAGAAGACGCGCGGGCATCACCGCCCCAGCGCGCGGCTTGTGCTTGTCTCAGGTGGGCTCAAAGTATCCTGAGGACGATTCCGAGCGGATATTTGCGCCCCATGAGGGGGAAACACCTTTAAGCAATCCGACATAATTCGTGCCGCCGGTTTGTGCCGCGGTGTGTAAGAATCATCTTCAGGACCGCCCCAGCCGAACCAATTCCAAAAGAAAAATTCTTGAATCACTTCGGGGGACGCCTGCATGGCCAAACAAAAACCCGCATACAAATCTGCTTGGAGTTTTAAGTCGATGTCGTTGTGGGCTGTTTCATTCCATGGCATTTCCGCCGCCGAAACCTGCGAGGGGTAACCCACTTCCGTCAAGACCACAGGCTTTCCGGTCATTGCTTTGATGCGATGCAGCTCCTGTACAACAACGCCCCACTGTTTTTTGATGGACGGTATTCGCGGTCCATTTTGTGGCAGTTCAAACTCAAAATAAGCGCTCACCCCAACACCATCTAGCAAATCCCAAAAATCGGGACCTCTTATCTGGTCCCAGTTCGCAGCATACAACAGTTGACCGCTGTAAACAGTGCGAACCCCTGCGATGAGCCGAGCCCACAGTGCTCTTTCGTGCTCTAAAGACAAAAGCTCAGAGCCCACCACAAAACTTTTCACGTTGTACTGCCCTGCCAATTTGGCCAAGGGGGTCAACACCCGTTCATACGCATCAAAAAATCGTTCACTGCCCTCCGCCGGGCTCAAGACACCTCGCCATTGATTGGCCGACCTGTTTTTAAGACGTAAAATTGGAAGTATTTGGATTTCTAAACCCAACCCCTGTGCTTGTTGTAAGGTGCGCTCGATATTCTTTCGTGAAGGCGAATGCCCAGCCAACAGCTGCATGTCATGGCTGGTCACATTGTCCAAATAAAATGGGACCACCAATTGAACGCGCTGCGCATGGTGCATGACTATTTCGTTGAGAAGCTTTTCGTAATTATAGTCGGGCTCGCTGGCGAAAAGACCGAGAGAGACACCACCTTGAGCACGGGCTCCTTTAGACACCAGAGGCGGGGTTGCTTCTCGAGGGCAACCCAGCAGCCACAATCCAATGATTAGCCACGCCATCCTGCGCAAGGTCTCTGCCCCAGGTTTTACTTACAAAACATCTTCCGGTACCGACTTTGCCTGCCCGCACTTAATGACTTTTTGTTGAGGTAAGTTTTGATGGCACTGCATGCCTTTTTGGGCGAACCTGTCATTTTATACGCCGCAGCTAAAGCCCGATACACTTCGGCATAGGACGGGTCGGTTCGTTGGGCACGCTTGAGCTGAGCCAAACCTTTGTCGGTTTGGCCTTGGGCGATTAAGTCATTGCCCTTTTGGGTCATGGCTAGGGCTTTTGAGCGTTGGCCTGCCTTGGGCTGGGCGGATTTCGTGGGCTTTTTCGGCCTGCTCGTCACTTTTTTTGGCGTTGGGGCGACGGTCTTTTTAATGCTTGGGGCCGCCACCTGTTTTTGGGTTTGCGCCTGTTCGGGCGCCGGCTTTGTTGCGCTGGCCGACTTCACCTCAACCTGTTTGTTTGCCGCCGGTGCTTTACTGTTTTTCGCAGCCACGTCCGCCTCAGCCGTTTCAACAGGTTCAAGTGCCGCTGCAGCTGCTTTGGCATCCTGCGGTGGGGCAGCCTCGCCCCCCATCAAAAACGCGCCCGTTGCTAACAACCCCACAAGGCCCAAGCCAACAGCACCCATGATAAGCGGCAGCTTCTTTTTTTGTTGTAAGGCGGCCAACTCGATGGAGTTTAAATCCACGTCATCTTTTGAAAAGTGGTGTCCACCGTATGATTTGGTACGTCCAGGCATATCCATGAATTGCTGGGGTGGTTCTGTCTCGGAGTATAGCGCCGACTCATTTGTCGTTTTGTCGATGGGGGCTGCCATGGCCGCCATCGTCCGCTGCCCGGAACGCAACGCATTGTCATCCCCTTGCACCGCCTCCATTTCAGGCATGGTCGCCATGGCACCTTCGGTGGATTCAAGCAAATCCCTAAATGCATCACCCATGGCAACGACATCGACGAAACGCTTACCCGGCTCTTTCGCCAAAGCACACATAATGATGCGCTCCATGGCTGGCGATATTCCCAGCTCGGGTGCCTTTTGGGATGGCATGGGGGGGTTTTCTAGGATGTGTTTCGTAGCCAAGCCAACCGCCGTATCGGATTTAAAGGGCAGTTCGCCAGTGCACAGCTGAAAGAGTAACACCCCTAAGGCGTAAATGTCGCTCCGAGAGTCCAAAGCCTCGCCCCGGGCTTGTTCTGGACTCATGTATTCGGGGGTCCCACAAACCATCCCCACCTGGGTGAGTGTTTCCTCTTTGGCTTCTGGGTCGAGGATTTTAGCAATTCCAAAATCGAGAACTTTCACAAAATCTTTATGCCCCGGCCGGTTCAGGATCATGATGTTTTCGGGTTTCAGGTCTCGGTGAACGATGTTCTGCCCGTGCGCCTCTCCGAGCGCCATACAAATTTGGAGCATGATGTGGGCGATGCGCTCCTCACCGAGCGGATGGTGCTCTTTGAAAAGCGTAAAAAGGTCCACCCCCTCCAGATACTCCATGGCCATGTACAATGTTTGGTCATCCATACCGAAATCGATGATTTGAATGCTGTTGGGATGTGACAAACGGGAGGCCGCTTTGGCTTCTCGTTGAAACCTTTGAACGATGATCTCATCATCGCGGTACTTGTCATGTAGAACCTTGTTGACGATGGTTTTGTCTAAGGAAAGTTGGACCGCCCGATACACGCAACCCATGCCGCCGATACCAATGACTTGATCGATTCGATATTTGCCATCGACTACATGACCAATCAGGGGGTCATCGGTGGGCTTAGCAACCAAGCTTTTGGGCTGCTCAGCGCCGCAAATGCCACAAAAGCGCGCTTTTTCGTCAATTTCTGCTTGGCAAACCACACAGCTGGCCAAAGGAGTCCCCTTTTTAGGCTTGTAACTCCCCAAACATGCCAGTCTACTGACTTTCGCTCAAGTAAAAGTGCTAAGAGATATGGGCTTCTAAAGCGCTGAGCAGTTCTTGCGCGATGGTATTGGCATCTTCAGCCACTTCTTCTTCGTTTTTGCCCTCAACCATGACCCGCACCTTCATTTCAGTACCGCTGTATCGAACCAAAACCCGGCCATCTTCTCCATGCTTTTGTTCGATGGCCGTGATCAACGATTTGACCTCCGGTAAGTCTTTCAGGGGAATCTTTTGGGGCACTGGAACCGAGAGCAATTCTTGGGGAAAAGCCTCATAAACAGTTTGTAGTTCAGATAATGGGCGCTCTTCCCGGGTCATCATGGCCAAGATGGACATGGCAGCCACCATGCCATCCCCAGTGGTGGCGTGATCCAAAAAGATGAGATGCCCGGAGGCCTCACCGCCAAAACTCAAGCTTTTTTCACGCATGGCCTCCACCACATAACGATCGCCAACCTGCGTGCGCACAACGTTGATGCCTTCTTTGGCGAGACATTGGTCCAAGCCAATGTTGCTCATGACCGTGGTCACCATGGTGTTTTGCGGCAACTGATGCCGACTTTTCAAATCCAGTGCACACATGGCCAACAAGGCATCGCCATCGAGGACATTTCCTTGGTCGTCACACACCACCAAGCGATCGGCATCACCATCCAGTGCGAAACCCACATCGGCACGAGCTTCCTTCACTGCCTTTTTTAGCTTTTCGGGAAATAATGAACCCACCCCATCATTGATGTTCGTACCATTTGGGTCGGTCCCCACACGAATCACTTCGGCACCCAGCTCCGAGAAGACCAGCGGGGCCACTTTGTACCCAGCGCCATTGGCGCAATCCACCACGATTCGAAGACCGTCCAGGGTGGCTCTTGCGGGTAACACGGATTTTAAAAAGACCACATAACGTCCCACCGCATCGTCGATCCGGTAAGCCCGGCCAAGTTCGCTGCCATCAGGCGTTTTTTCGCCCAAACGATCGTCGAGCATGAGGGTTTCGAGTTCCAGCTCCATGGCGTCCGACAATTTAAATCCGTCTTGCGCGAAAATCTTAATCCCATTGTCCTCAAAAGAGTTGTGTGATGCCGATATCACCACACCCGCATCAGCACGCATGGAGTTGGCCACAAAAGCGATTCCTGGGGTGGGCAACGGCCCGACCATCATGGCGTCTACCCCCATTGAGCAAATACCCGCGGCCACCGCTTGCTCAAAAACATAACAGGACAATCGGGTATCTTTCCCAATCACAATTCGTTGACGGTGTCCTGGCTTAGGACGACCTAAAGCCCCCTTTTTCACCACGTGGCCCAACGCTTGGCCCAGTTTGAGGGCAACGTCTGCTGTCATCGGGAAATGATTGGCTTTCCCACGGATTCCATCGGTTCCAAATAGCTTGCGTTTCATCCATCGTCCTCTACATCAGCATGGGAGCCGTCTGTGGCCTCGTTCTCCTGGTGGCTTTGGTCATCCAGTAAAGCATGTATGCGGGCTGCCCTATCGGGCGTATTATCATATACAAAAACGATTTCTGGCGAATTTCGTAAGCGAATGGCCCGGTTGACCTCACTTCGAAAATATTTTGCGTAGGCATTGAGAACCTCGCCAGCCTCTTCTTTTTGAGCGTCGGTGCCAAAAACCGAAAAATACACTTTGGCACGACTGAAATCACGGTTCACATCCACTTCTTGAATGGTCACAAACCCTGGTACCGGGTCTTTTAAGCCCCGCACCAAACGCTCGGAAATCACTTTTTTTATTTCTTCGCCAACACGCTTTTTCCGCATGGTCATAAGGGCTCCGGGGCTAATAGTACTCTAGTTTTACAAAGCGGTCGAAAGGTTCAGCCAACATGAGTTCTTCTATAAAGCGTTCCACTTTCATCAAAACCTGTTCAACCAACCGGGCTTCAGCGGAAACGAAAGCAACGCCCAAAACCACCGTAGAAGGTGTGTCCTGCTCTGCCACTTCCCCAATTGAAATGGGGAATTTAGAACGCGTTCGGCCCATAATCTTGCGAATGATGCTGCGTTTTTCTTTAAGACTGCCCGCAGGCACCGCTAAAGTAAGTTCCATCACACCAACCACCATCCAAAGACCTCTGCAGTGGCTAAGCGGGCGCTGAGATCTCGGCTTCAGCGGACTCTGCACTGCCTTCTTCCAAGGCCTCAGCATCGGGCGCTGGTTCTGGTGGCTTGATTTCAGTCAACTTCTCACCAAGATCGGCTTGGATTTCTTCGTAGACGAAGAACTCCAGGATGTCTCCTTGCTCGATTTTGTTGAAATTCTTCAAGCTAACACCGCACTCGTACCCGGACTGAACTTCTTTCACATCGTCTTTGAAGCGTTTTAAGGAGTCCAGCTCACCTTCAAAAATCAGTTTTCCACCGCGCAATACTTTCGCTTTGGCGGCGCGAGTCACCTTGCCGTCGGTCACATAAGAACCAGCAATGGTGCCCACTTTAGAGATGTTGAAAATCTCGCGGACTTCCA
The DNA here is from genome assembly GCA_002721815.1 of Myxococcales bacterium. GTDB lineage: Bacteria > Myxococcota > UBA727 > UBA727. The sequence continues at coordinate 60,474 of PBLQ01000013.1, read as the reverse complement.
CCTTGCCTTGGTACTTCTCGACCAAGTCTGGGCTTAACAGGCCTGTCATCGCTGCTTTTACTTCGTCCAACGCCTCGTAAATCACGTCATAAGTTCGAACGTCGATTTTCTCTTGCATGGCTAAAGTTTGCGCTTTGTTGTCAGGTTTGGTGTTAAAGCCAATAATGATCGCACCTGACGCGACGGCCAAGTTCACATCGCTCTCCGTGATGGTACCCACACCTTGGTGAGGCACTTCGACTCGCACCTTCGTGGTAGAAAGTCCCTTGAGCGCATGGCTCAACGCTTCTACCGAACCGTGCACATCAGCTTTCACAATGGCGCGCAGTTCCAAATCACCGCCAGGTGTCACCGTTTGAGACATGAAGTTATCCAAAGAAACCCGACTGTTTTTCTTTAACTCCACATCACGACGCAATCCTTTTCGGTGGTCGGCAATGGTTTTAGACGTTTTGTCGCTGTCCACCACATCGAATGGGTCACCTGGGTTCGGCACGCCTGAAAGCCCCAAGACCTGCACCGGCGAAGACGGCCCAGCCTCTTCAAGAGTGGCTCCGGTGTGGTCGTAAATCGCTCTCACTTTACCGGAGAATTCTCCAGCCACGACGAAATCACCGTGCCTCAAAGTACCGGACTGGACCAAAACAGTGGCCACAGGGCCTCGACCTTTATCCAGCTGCGCCTCAACGATGGTGCCGACGGCTTCTTTGTCAGCATTGGCAGTCAGCTCCATCACCTCAGACAAAGTCACCAGACCTTCGAGCAAGTCTTCGAGGCCCTCGCGCTTGAGCGCAGACACTGGAAAGGTTTGCACCTCGCCGCCCCATTCTTCCGGAATCACGCCGTGCTCGGTCAGCTCTTGCATAATGCGTTCTTTTTTGGCGTCGGGTTTATCAATTTTGTTGATGGCCACCACCAAAGGCACGCCCGCTGCTTTGGCGTGATTGATGGCTTCCTTCGTTTGGGGCATCACACCATCATCGGCCGCAACCACTAAAATAACGATATCCGTCATGCCAGCCCCACGAGCGCGCATGGCTGTGAAGGCCGCGTGGCCTGGCGTATCCAGAAAGGTCACCATGCCTTTGTCGGTCTTTACCGAGTAGGCACCGATGTGTTGGGTAATGCCACCCGCTTCACCAGAAACGACGTCAGCAGATCGCAAAGCATCTAACAAAGTGGTTTTACCATGATCCACGTGACCCATCACCGTAACCACTGGAGCACGTGCTGCGAGTTCCGCGGGTTCATCTTCTTTACGGGTGAGCAGATCTTTCTCTTCGAAAGCCACATTTTTCACTTCAAAGCCGAACTCCTCAGCAACAATGGCCGCCGTTTCGTAATCGATGCTTTGATTCATGGTCACCATCATGCCCATGCCCATCAAGGAACCAATGACCTGCGTGGCTTTGACGGACATGCGGTGCGCCAAATCACTCACGGCAATGGCGTCGGTAATTTCAATCCCCCGCTTATGTGCCGCAGCTTGCGTAATTTCAGTGGTCTTACCGGCCTTCGCGTTCTTCTTTTTGCGGCCAGGTTTTTGCCACAAATCGCGGCCACCACCGGAGCGGTTTTCCCGTTTTTCTCTACCGTAAGCGATGGTTTCGTTTTTTCGTTTGCTGGGACGCGCGCCACCGCCAGCCGTGTTAGACGGGGCTGCCACAGAGGTCATGTCCACCATGCGAGAAACATTGCCGTGGTTATCACTCACCACTTTAATCTCACGCACCTTGTTATAGGACGGTTTGAAATGTCTGCCTTCGCCCTTGAGGCGGGTTCGAATGGCATCTGGATCGATGTGTCGAACGACATTTTGTGGAGGGGGCGCGGGCTTTTCTTCGGGGCTTTCTGCCGCGGATTCTTCGGCAGATGTCTCGGCGGGCGCTTCAGCTGCTGCTGTCACTTCTTCAGGCGCGCTGACCGGCTCCTCTGACGCCGCTGCTGCCCCTTCATCCGGCGCCGCACTTTCCTCGGCAGCGACTGCTTCAGTGCTGCTGGCCTCAGTTTCTTCAACCGCTGGCGTCTCCGCGGGGGTTTCAGCTTCGGCTTCTGTAGCCTCCACCGCTGGCTCGGGGGCTTCTTCCACCGCTTTTCGTCGGCGACGTAACACCGTGCGGGGTCGTTTGACCTCTTCTTCATCTTTGTCCGAGCCCAAACATTTCAGCGCAAGCTCTCTATCAACACTGTTTGAGGCAGTTTTGACAGTAATGCCTTTTCGAGCCAATTTGTCGATTAGCTCTTTGGGTTTCATACCGAGTTCTTTTGCAAGACCGTAGACGCGAATTTTCGCCATAACTTCAAACACTCCGTTGCGGGGAGACATCCCCGATCTGGCTTGGCTCAGATGCACCCATAACAGGTGCGCTGGTACCAAGCAAATCACTTTTAATTTCAGAAAGATGTGACCATCCCATCCATTCGTTTAAAGTCGAAAGAATGGTGGTCAAAGGCCCGGTGAAATCCCGACCGCTAACACCCAAAACACCCGTCACCCCCCGTCCGATGGCCGCACCGGTGGCCAGCTGGTCAACACCTACAAAAACAGGCACTTGAGGGTATTTTAAGAGGGCCCCAGACACATCCCGAAGGGTGCGTTCAGAGAGGTCATGTGAGCAAATCACCAGTTTCACTTCGTTTTCATTCACACCCGTGAAGACCTTTTCTCGCCCGGCCACCAGTTGGCCCGCGCGAAAAGCCAAGCCCAATCGAGACTTACAAGCATCTACCAGGATGGTCTGCACTTCCTCGATCAGACTTTCGTGCGTCGAAACGATGGCACCGCCCAAAGCACGCGCGAAGGCGCCTTTTTGCAGGCCGTGCTTTAGGCAACCCGGTTTTGGACACAGCCAAGCACCGCGGCCAGGCATGGATTTGGCTAAATCCAACCCCAAAAGGCCCTCAGGTCCACGTACAAAGCGCAGCAATTCGGTCGCGGTTCGTTTCACGCGACAGGCAACACAAGACCGCTGTACCTCGGTGATGCCGAGAGCTTGTCTGCGTTTTCCATTGCCTTTTCGATGCCTGCCCAATGTCATGTTCCTCTTTTGTGCCGTCTTTACGCTTCGGCCTCAACGGTGGCCACTTCTTCACTGGCGTCGATTTGTTCTGCAGGTGGCGTGGCTGCTTCTGCATCGCTTGCATCGTCACTGGCAGCCGCTTCCTCAGGCGCATCACCACCCAGCTCTTGGTCAAACAGCGCCGCCTCTGCCAAATCAGCATCGTTAGGCACTTCCTCGAGGATATCAACCGTACCGCCGGTCACCTTGTTGGCCCAAAGGTTGGCTTGGTATTTCAACTGCTGGACTTTACCTGGATTCAGCTCCACCAAGTGCACCAAGCGCTCATCTTCGTTTTCAAAATAAAGGTCGTCAGGTCCAAAATAACCAAACTCGGCCAAGCGCTTTGCCAGCGTTTCATTGACGCCGTCCAGTTGCAGCATGCGAGTTTCATCACTCTCACCTTTTTCAGCCGCCTCGTCTACATAGCGACTCAAAGACAACCATTGATGACCGACGCCTCGTAGCTCCACCAATACTTCTTTGGCTTTTTCCGCTTCAAGCGCCATCACTTTCTGGGCACTCTCTTTCACGCTCGGCACCATCTCCAGATTGAAACCAGGCAACTGCGCAAAAAACTCTTCGTCCGCCAAAATGATGTCTTCAGCTGAACGGAAGCCGTAGTTGTAAAGGGTGTGAATGTGGATATCACTCAATCCTTCGATTTGGGTCAAAGAATCCCAAGCAGACTCCTTCTCTTCCGCGATTTTCGTTTCTGAGGAGATATCAATTTTCCAGCCGGTGAGTTCGGCAGCAAGCCGCACGTTTTGGCCCCTTCGTCCAATGGCCAATGATAACTGGTCGTCTGGTACCACGATCTGCATTTTGCGATTGGTTTCATCAATAATGACACTGGTCACCTCTGCAGGTGCCAAAGCATTACAGACAAAGCGTGCTTCGTCTTGGCTAAAGGGGACAATGTCAATCTTCTCCCCGCGAAGCTCTTGCACCACCGCTTGCACACGTGCACCTTTCATCCCAACACAGGCCCCCACAGGGTCGACATCAGGGTCACGGGAGTGAACAGCGATTTTGGTTCGGGTCCCCGCTTCACGAGAAACGCCTTCGATGGTCACCACGCCTTCGCTGATTTCAGGCACTTCTTGCTCGAACAATTTCACCACCATGTTGGGGTGGGTTCGGGAGAGAACGATTTGAGGTCCGCGAGCGATTTCTTGAACGTCGACCACATAAGCCACCACACGATCGCCTGAACGAACGTTTTCGCGTTTCACTTGCTCACGGTGGCCGATGGCTGCTTCTGCACGGCCCAAATCGACGATAATGTTGCCACGTTCAAAACGACGAACAATCCCTGTAACCAGCTCACCTTTACGATCTTTGTACTCTTCGTAAATGGTATTGCGTTCCGCTTCGCGCACGCGCTGGAAAATGATTTGTTTCGCATTTTGTGCAGCGATTCGACCGAACTCACGGGTATCGAGACGGATACCTAAGTCTTCACCAATGGCATCTTCAGTGAGATCAGGGTCGTAATTGACGGCCTCTTCCCAAGACACCTGCAAAGTGTTGTTGGTAACTTCGCGAACGATTTGGCGGAATTCATAGACTTCGATTTCACCCGCTTCGGCGTTATAGATGGCTTCAAGGTCAGCACCGGGGCCGAGCTTTTTGCGGGCCGCACTCAGCATGGCCGCTTCTAACGCTTCGATCAGCTGTGCTTTGTCGATGTTCTTTTCTTTTTCGACTTGATCAATAACTTGGCTAAGGTTGAGGTTGAACAGTTCCACTTTATGCTCCTAGTTGTCCTGCCTGCGCTTGGGCTTTTTCTTGGGGATGCCCCCTGCCCGTGAAGCAGCGCCTGCATTTTTTTGCTTTTTGTTTCCTTTAGACGGCTTCTTGTTTGAAGCTTGGTCAAAGGAGAAAACTAAATTGGCTTTTTGTATGTTGAGCCAAGGCACAAATTTTGTGTCTTGAGTTCCATCTTTCGACGACGCTAATGCGATTTCGAATCCATTTTCTTCGGTGCTGACCACCAAGCCTTGAAGCGATTGCTTCTTTTCGCCTTCGATGGTCCGCACTTTAATTTCTTGTCCCTGGGCCCATTGGAAATGACTTTTTTTGGTCAGCGGACGTTCGACACCTGGACTGGATATTTCGAGGGTATAGCGGCCACTGAACAAGCTCTGCTCACCATCCTCTACATCCAACACATCACCCACCAACCGGTTTAGGGATTCCAGTTGTTCTAATGTGATTCCTTTGGTGTCACCTACTTGATCAGCGAAGATGCGCACCACGGGGTGAGCACCCGTTCCCACCAACTGCAAAGCCACCAGTTCGCAGCCTTCGTCTATTAAAACCGGTTCGACGATGGCGCGCACTTGTTCAGCCACCCCTCTGAGGGGCGCTAAAAAAGGCTCGGTTGTTGAGGTCTGGCTTTCCATGACCATCCTTCCAAAACAAAAAAAGTCCCAGCGCTCGTGCCGGCACCCAAACGATTTTCACCGTTTCGGGCAGACAAGCGTGACGAAAACTCCAAATTGTGAAGAAATCGACACAAAGGAGGGCTCAAACGATCTGGCGAGCCTTCCTAAGCTGCGAATAGATCTCTATCAAATTGCAATGAGAAGTAAAGAGGGTTTATCCGTTTGTTTTATATGGGTTTTCAGGCTTCTTCGGGGGACGGTTCGTCCCTTCCGTCACGAATGCCAGCCAAAGATACCCCACCGACGCTGATGATCAAAACCGCGACCGTCAACATCATGAGTAACTGTATGGTGTGCAGCAAGAAGGCAAAAGCGGCTGCTACAGACGCTGAAAGACCAAAAGGGGTGACGCCAACCAGGATGGCGTATTCAAAATTACCCACATTGGCTGGCGGTGCCGGCACCATCACGCCCAATACGAGGCAACACATGGCGAAAAAGCCTGCGGTCACCGGCACGTCGATTCCCATGAGGTCGATCAAAAACCACATGCTCCAACCATTGAGCCCCCAAAACAGGCCCGTATAGAACAAATAGGCGAAGAAGGCTTTCCAATTAGCAAAACAAGAAATGCCATCCAAGAAGGTTTCGAGCAGTCCAATCAGCTTTCCTTTAAGACCGACCGGTGCAAAAAACAGACATCGGGTCAACAGATTCAGCGCAGGTTGCCGCCAAAAATAGGCAAAGCCCAAAAAGCACACCCCGCCCAGAAAAATCCCCGCAGCGATCCAGGCGCCATTAAAGATGACGTCAGGAAGGTTCTCTTTGGGCATCATAAACAGGACGAAAAGTAAAAATGCAGTGGTTACAATTCCATCTGTTACGCGCTCTACCGCCGAATGGGCTAAAGCTTCGGACATTTTAGCCAACTTGTACTTTCGGCACAGATAGGGTCGGACCAACTCGCCAAGGCGTAAAGGGACAAAAAAGACAGCGGCCATGGCCACCACATTGATGCAAAGGGCCAACTGCAACGGGGGCTTCACCTCATTGGTGGCTTCGATTTGCAAGCGCCAACGCAAGGTTCGGGCAACCCACTGCAATCCAAAAGCAAGGCAGTAAAGCAAAACACCCCAAGCTGTCACTTGGCTCAAGTTGGCCTTGGCTTCGTTCCAATCCACGTGTCTGAAGGAGAGCCACAGCAAAACGCCGCCCACCAACAAAGAAAAACCGAACTGAAGAAACCTTTTCAAATCCAAATACCTACCGAACCCAAATCAAATCTGGTTCTTTGTCATCCAAAATGGCGCGGGGGTTGTCAACCAAAAGTGTTTGGCAACCTGCATCGCCTACTAATTTGCGCAGGGCCTTTTTACCCTTAATCAAATAGGGCTTCACATCGGTCAGATGGTGGCAATCGCTGGCCGCCACACAAGCCCACCCCTCTTTCACCAACTTGCGCGCCCGCTTTTTGTAATCTCGACCATAAGCGCCCGCCAAAGATCCTAAGTTAATCTGAATCAGATGCCCGGCCGCGGTCAGTTTGTCGAGCATGTCATCATTGTCCACCACCCATGGATAGCGCTCGAGATGTGCCAGCAATACCTTGTAACCCAATTGCCGCGTTTCAAACATCATTTGCAAAAAATTGGGGACCGGTGCGTCGTAGTTGAGTTCCACCAAAAGCCACTTGCTGTCCCCATAAGGCACCACAGAATGGTTTCGCACACGAGACATGAAAGTGGGGTCCACATAGTGTTCTGCGGCGGCCACCCGTTCCAACTCGATGCCAGCTTGGTTGAGAAGCTCATCGAGGCGTTGGTGATTGGCGGCCTGCACACTCTGGTCGTTGATCCACCTGCGGTCGGGGCGCACATGGGACGTACAAGCCACAGTGGTGACCCCTTCATCCACCAGCGCTCGCGCCAAATCCTGGGCTTCTTGCGCAGTTTTGGGGCCATCATCTACCCCGAAATGCACATGGCAATGCAAATCGATCACGACGGCTCCTGTTCAGCCGCCAACAATTTTTCGCGACTCTGCACCACGAAAGCTGCCAGCTCCTTCGCATTGGTTTCATCCATGTTGTCTTTGCCCCAAAGCCCAAAAGCAGGGAGTCGGCCGACGGAGATTAAAGGGACCAGTGCCAGTCCCAAGGTCGCCCCTTTGTCCGTACGTCCCACCACAATGGGGCGTTGTTTCAGATGAGTCCAAGGAATTGAACGGGCCTCGCCAGGCCCGGCAGCAATGACCATGCGGTGGTTGGTGATGAAAAGCACCTCAGCAAACCGCAAGCCAAAAATATCCCTCACGCCTTTTCCGAATAAGAGGGTCCCTAAAAATGCAAAAATTCCGGATAACACTACGGTAAAGGTACCCACATCCTGACCCGCGATAAATACGGGAGGAATCCCAGCCAGCAACATCCCCCAAAAGGTTTGCGCCAAGCCCGCCACCCAACGAATCCATTCTTTTTTGGTGGTGTCCAACTGCAACCGTGCTGCAACAAATTCTTGCTCTCCCAGGGGAATGTTAAGAGCCCCGTCCCCATCGCGATAGCAGGCATGGGGATGCCCTGTGGCGTTGGTTTTTTTGAGACCGAGTTTTCGCACCACGGAAACCAGCGCCAACAGTGCTTGGAGACCCATGATTCTCCAGGCCACCATGGCCCCCAGGGATTGCCCACGACTGTCCAAATAAAGCGCCGCCAAGGCGGCCAATCCCCCACCCGCAACAAAGGTGAGCCAGTTGCGGCTGGGCACCTCGGGTCGGGCATACCGATGCCCTAACAATCTGAGAGTGAACCGCTCTTGAGCCGTTTTGGTGGACGGAAAGCCACCAGGGCTAAATGCCGGTTCTGATTCGAGGACCTGGGCCATGTTTAAAAACTCCTAAACGCCAACCTAAGGATGGTGCACAGTGGGAGATACCACACCTTGGCCTTTTCCCAAATGGGTGCCCCAGCGGTGAAACGCAAGCGGCAATACCACCCCCGTAATGGCCGCAGATACCCCGATAGCGCCAAACACCCCTGCAGCCCCCCAAAAGGCCATCAAAACCCATGCCAATGGGATTCGGCAAGCGTAACCCACAATATCGATCACCATGGGAAAGACCGTTCTGCCCGAGCCAGCAAAAGCGTCATTGTAAATGATATCCCAGGCTTGAAAGGGTGTGCCAATAGCGGCCAAGGAAAGATAGGCCAAACCAAAATGCCAGACCTGCACATCATCCGTAAACAAACCAAAGAAAAAGGCAGGAAAGGACAACAAAACAATGATCCAAATGACATTGAAACCAAAAGCCCATCGGGCTGCCATCCCAGCCACGCGGTGGGCCAAAGTCGCATTCTGCATCCCAACCGCTTGTCCCACCAAAGCCGCCGTGGCCATACCAAAGCCAACCGATGTCATGTACCCGTAAGCTTCGAGTCGGTGCCCGATGCTCACCGCCGCCAATGCAGCGGCGCCATCCTGCGCCACCCAAGGCGTCAACACCAACCAAATCAAATCAAAAAAAACACCGGACAGCGTGATGGGCAAACCAATGCGCCACAGTTGCCAAGCGCGAGGTGGGTTGGCTTTGCTGGGACGAAACAGGCCGCGACGCCAAAAAATAATCAACATGGCAAAACAGCCCATAAACCAAGCGACGCCGGTGGCCAACGCAATCCCCGCGATGCCCAGCGCGGGAAACCCAAACCATCCCATGGCAAAGATGCCATTAAGCAGCACGTTGAATCCCACAAAAACACAGAGCAAAACCAAAGGCGTTTTGGCATCGCCCATGCCCCTCAATGCCGCGTCCATGGTGTCAAAGAACCATAAAAAGGGACCGAGCAATGCCAAATAAAGGAGGTAGTCGGCGACCCCTTGCTGCACATCCTCAGGCAGCCCCAAAAACCCCAAAGCCGTTCGTGACACGACGATCAGCCCCGCAGAAACGAGAAGACCCGGCACCACGGCGGAAGACAGTCCTTTTTTAATGATCGCCACAACTGCCTCATCATCACGGCGCCCCATGGCCTGCGACACTTGAGACATGACCCCAATGCTGTTCATGGCGCTGAACGAGAAAAACATCCATACAAAAAACGTGGCGGCAGACAACGCGCCCAAAGCAACGGTATTGATTTGCCCAGCAAAATAAGTGTCCACCACCAAGAACGCGGTTTTCAACCAACCACTGATGATGGAGGGAATCGCCAAACTTGCCAGGGCGCGCCACAGGTTGGACCCATCTTGAGCCAACAAAACGCTGTGCTTGGCCGCCGTCATTTGAGAAACCTTTTGTTTAAGGAGACGTCTCTTCGAACAATGCTTCCACGAAAGCCTGCGGGTCAAAAGGCCGAAGGTCTTCAATTTGTTCACCGACCCCGATGTAGCGTACTGGCACTTGCAATTCTTCGGTAATGCCAATCACAACCCCGCCCTTCGCGGTGCCGTCTAACTTGGTGAGAACAATGCCCGTGAGCGGAACCGCTGCACTAAATTGTTTGGCTTGGGCGATGGCATTTTGCCCNGTGGTGGCGTCGAGGACCAACAAAACCTNGTGTGGCGCCCCGTCATGGGCCTTGCCTAAAACACGATGAACTTTTTTTAACTCTTCCATGAGATTGGTTTTGGTGTGCAATCGGCCCGCTGTATCACACAGCACGACATCTGCGGACTCTTCCTTGGCTTTATCCACTGCATCAAAAAGAACTGAAGAAGGGTCGGCACCCTCCTTGCCCTTGATCACAGAGACACCATTGCGTTCCCCCCAAATTTCAAGTTGTTCGACCGCAGCCGCTCTAAAGGTATCTCCAGCGCCGAGCAGGACCTTCTTACCCGTGCTTTGGAGTTGGTGGGTCAACTTACCAATGCTGGTGGTTTTTCCTGCCCCGTTCACACCCACCACCATGACCACAGCCGGCCCTTGGCCGTTGACCTTGAGTGGCGCCGACGAAACGCCCGAGAGGATTTCCACAATTTCATTTTTAATCCCATCGGTGATTGCAGCGCCAGAACTCAAATCTTTGTTTTTCACTTTGGAACGCACCGCTTCCAGCAACCGGTCCGCCGTTTGTGCACCGATATCTGCGGAGAAAAGTGCCGCCTCGAGGTCTTCGAGGGTCTCTTCGTCAATCTCCCCTTTACCCGTCAAAATTTGGGACAACTTGCCCACAAATCCAGCCCGCGTTGAACTCAACGCCGCAAAAAGGCTCTTTTTCTTGGGCGCTTCTTCAACGGGTGTCGCCGGGGCCGTGGTGGAAGGCTCAGGCGCGGTGGCCGTTTCTGGAGGTGGCGGTTCGCTGGCCGCGACGGGTTCCTTTTGGGGCTCAGCGGTGGTCTCTTTGAGCAGGGTCGCCGGAATCTCAGGCGCAGTTGTTTTCTCCGCCACAGGAACGGGAATCGCTTCAGGCGCGCCCAGTTGAGCTTGCGCTGCCTCGGCCTGTGCCTGTTCTCGGGCAGCTTCCGCTGCGGCCTCATTTGATATCTTGGTCAGTGCTTCTAAACGCTCTTTTTTTTGGACCGACAGAAACTTGTAGGCCATCCAAGCGAACAAAACGACGAAGGCGCCCAAAAAAATGAGCCCAACGATATCCCCACTGGTGGGGGCAAGCGGGTTGGCCTGGGCAGCCACCCATCGGTTGATGTCAAACAGTGCAGCGTTCATAAATGTGACCCTAAATCCTTCAAAAGTGTGTGCTGAGAGGACCCTTTGAATACAGCCACCCCTTCTTTTCAAGGGGTAACCGCGGGGGCTGGGCAAAGGTGATAATTTTCAGTATGTTGCGCATATGATCCCCCCATCTGAAACCCAACTAAGTCTTTTTGGTACCACCACCACCCGGTTGGAGGATAAGGATCCGCCACCGCCCGCAAAAGGCACCACGGCCGCGAAAGAAAAAACCGCGAACACCATCAGTCATTCCAAGATGGTCCAAGATACGCTGAAACAATTCCTTGGCCCAAAAACGCAACTGGTCTGGACGGACAACAAATCTGTGTTGCTCTCCCAAGGATCGGGCAAAAACAAACACACTTTCCGCATGCATCAAATGTTCATGGAGGCCGATGAAAAAGTCATTGTGGCCATTGGCCGATATTTTAAAACCGGCCATAAACCAAGCGGTCAGCTGGTGGACACGTTCATCAAAGCGCACAGCCACCTTCTCATGCATCACGAGGGGTCATTGCCCTTAAACACTGGCAAGGGCGAACACCACGATCTGCACGTCATTCAAGAAGCCCTCAGTCGCATTTACTTTAACGGCAAAGTAAATTTAGACATCCAATGGGGTCGTCCTCGACGACAAAAACGTGGTCGACGCAGTATCCAACTCGGCTCGTACGATGCGCGGGTTCAACGCATTACCATTCATCCCTCTTTGGACAAAGCCTTCATTCCCGAAATGTGTGTGGCCCGAATTGTTCACCACGAAATGTGCCACCACGTCTATCCCGCACAACGTAGCCCCTCTGGCCGCCGCATGGTTCACCACAAGACCTTTTTGGAAGCAGAGGCCCAGTTTGTGGGTGCCGAAGAAGCCGATGCATGGCTCGATCGCAACCTAAACAAGATTCTGCGTGGCTAAATGCTATCTTGATAGCCCTTCCCTTGCCGTTCGCTATTTGGTAGCGTTCGCTGTCTTTTCGTTCGGAGGAAAAAATGGTTCAAGTCAAACAGGTTATCGGCGGAATTCTCGCTCTTGTCGTATTTGTCACACTTTTTCAAACCTACGTGGTGATTCAGCCCGGTGAAGTGGGCGTGATGATCGTTTTGGGTAAAGCTCAAGAAGAGCCCCTCAACGAAGGTTTGTATTTCAAGCCGCCATTCATCGCTCGGGTTCATCGCTACGACGTGAAAGTTCAGAAGTATCAAATTAAAGCCTCGGGCCAATCCAAAGACTTGCAAGAACTCACCGCCACCTTTGCCGTGAACTTCCGGGTCGACCCCGTTGAAGTGGTGAAAATTCGCCGCGAACAAGGCACGCTCGATAATTTGGTGGGCCGTGTGATCACCCCACAAACCCAAGAGGCCTTTAAGATCGCTGCAGCCCGGCTCACCGCTGAGCAGGCCATCACCCAACGTCCCAAGCTCAAAAAAGATTTTGACGAAGCCCTGGTGAGCCGGCTCACGGCTTACGGCATTGTGGTCTTGGATACCTCTGTGGTGGATTTGCGCTTCTCCGAAGAGTTCGCCAACGCAGTGGAGCGCAAGCAAATCGCTGAGCAAGATGCCCAAAAGGCCGTGTATGAAGCGGCCAGAGCAGAACAAGAGGCCCTTGCCTTGGTGAACCGCGCCAAGGGTGAAGCCGAGGCCCAACGACTCCAAGCAGAGGCCCTTAAGGCGGCGGGTGGCAATCTGGTGATTCAACGGGAATGGGTCAGTGCCCTGGCCTCTGGGCGCGTGAAACTTCCCCAAGTCCTGGTGGTCAATGGGGATTCCGGTGCTGTGCCCCCACTCATGCTGGATCTGGGAAAATACGGTAAATAGCCGGGTTTTCTCCCCTTCTGGCAACAATTGGCGTTTTTTCCCTTTCAATTCATCGAATTAAGGGTTGACGATTCCAACTGGGTCCTTTTATAACGCCCTTCACTTACCACGGTGCGGGAGTAACTCAGTGGTAGAGTGCAACCTTGCCAAGGTTGACGTCGCGAGTTCGAATCTCGTCTCCCGCTCCATAAAAACCGACCTCATGGGTCGGTTTTTTTTTGTCTGCGAAAAGCTTTTCAGCCCGCGGTTCGCCGGTGATAGGCCCAAAACCCCAAGATCAAAACAGCCCCCAATACGCCACCCACCATCAAAGCCATCTGCAAGGTGAACGTGTTTTTAAGCACCCCTACAAATACGATAAAAACCAAAAAGACCGTGGCGACTTCATTGAGAATGCGAAGTGATTTGGGCGACCATCTACACGCGTTGTTGAGCAATGCCTTACGGATGCGACCCAGGAGCAAATGATACCCGACCAAAAACAGTACCAAGGTCAGCTTGAGGTGCAGCCAACCATGCATTTCCCCGTGCAGCTGGATGTAAGAGACCAACAACCAACCGCCAAACACCAAGGTGAACACCATGGCTGGCCAAGTGATGCCGAGCCACAGCCTTCGCTGCATCACCGCCAATTGCGCCGAGAGCGCTGATGATGTGTCGGTCCCTTCGCTCAAAGCCTCAACATGATAAATATACAAGCGCACCACATAGAAAAGCCCAGCAAACCAACAGGTAAACCCAATAATGTGCAGTGCTTTGATAACTTCATGGCTCATGGTGACAGAATGTATCACTCTTCACAGAAGATGACACCTTTCACATCACCTGGGTTATCTGATGACCAAACCCCATCAATGGTGCATATATAGGATGTCTTTTCGAAGTTTTTGGGATACAAAATGAAAAAATACTATACAATCTGGATACTTACAATAGTGGCGGGATGTTTGGTGCCCCAGCCGCCCACCAACGAGCACCCCTGCGAAACGGCCGAGCACTGCGTCTATAACGCTGAAAATGGCGAAAGCAACTGTAAAGAGGGCTATACCTGGGCCAACCCCAGCGATGCCAGCAACTACAACTGCGTCAGCCTTGAAGACGATCCTTGTGTCCCCACCTCCTGTGACGACCAGGATGCCGAATGCGGAAATATTCCCGATGGGTGTGGCAACACCCTCGAATGTGGAACTTGCGAATCCGGTCTCACGTGTGGCGCTGCGGGGCCAAACCAATGCGGTGAAGGCGAATGCACCCCCACCACTTGCATTCAAGCAGGAGCGGAGTGCGGCAGCATCTCTGACGGATGTGGAAACGTTTTGGACTGTGGTGCTTGCGCAGCCGGTTTCAGCTGCAACGAGGGTGCCTCCCCTCCGGTGTGCGTTGCAGACGCCTGCGTGCCGGACACCTGCGAGAGCTTAGGCCTCGACTGTGGCACGGCCAGCGATAATTGTGGTGGTACCTTGGATTGTGGCCCTTGTGACACCTGTGGCAACGGCCAAATCGACAATGGCGAGGCATGTGATGGCAGTAACTTGAACAACCAAAGCTGTACCTCCTTGGGATTTGATACAGGCACCCTCACCTGTAACAGCGACTGCACCCTGAACCAAAGTCAATGTGAAGATGTGAGCTGTCCGCCCAACTCATCCTACGCCGAGGTTGGTGGCGAAGGGGGATGCTATTGCGACGAGGGTTACGTTGTCAACGAAGCAGGAACGGGTTGCGAGGAAGAAGGCAATTCTAACAACGGTAATGGTGGCGATTGCAGTCGGCCCTCTTACGCCTTTTATTTCGACGACCCTTCGAGCTCCCGGTACAGTATGTTGGACACCGACCCCGGCGAACCAGGGGTCGTGATCGATTCGGTGACTGGCTACATGATCCAAAAGTGCATGGTGGGCAAAACCGGTTCCTGGTGCCACGAGGGGGACTTGGACCAAATGGACGATGCGGAAGCGGATGATTATTGTGCCGATTTAACCCTCGCCGGCTATGACGATTGGGAACTGATTCCCATGGAAATCTTGGCCACCATGATCGACGACCGTGGGGTGACCAACGATGAGGGAATTTTTAGAAGCAGCAGCTTCCCAAGCAGTCGTGTTTTGCCCGACGATTTGGGTCGCACCGTCAAATTGCTCAGTGGCTCCGTGGTTCCAGAAACCTTCAATTACACCGTCAATCCACGATGGAGCGTCAGCTTGGCCACAGGAGTGGTTGAATACACAGACCGTGGCGCCGTTCGGTGCGCACGCAAAACCCCAGAAGCGGACTTGATTCAAAGCACGCCTCGGTGCATCACAACCCACCTAGAAACCAGCTGCAGCGACAGCTTCTTCGACAACAACACCTACTGTCTAAGAAATCACTTTGAAGATTCGCTCACCGGGCTTGAATGGAAACGCTACGAAGATCGATACACGTTTGGTCAGCCTTTTGACGATCAAGAAGACCACTGCGAAGACTTGTCTTACGGCACCGGCAACTGGCGGTTGGCGACTTATGCCGAGTTATTCTCGCTGGCCGATTACAGCCGTTCCCAACCGCCCTACTTGAATTTTACCGATGAGATTACGGGCGGCATCTATTGGATGAATCGCAGTTCTGACCCGCTCAGCGGCTACAACGAACCACGTCGCAAGTGGAAACTGGTGTTGTCCGAAATGCGCGTTGAGCTTCGGGAACAAAGTTCTACTGGAAGTTACGGCACCGCCGAAGCATTCTGCGTGCGAGAAATCCCCTAGCCCCCCGGAAAGGCTCCTAATGAAAAAACATAACTTAGGTAAATCTAGACTCCAAGTCTCTCCCATCGCTTACGGGTTTTGGCGCTTTGGTGGCACTGACGTTAAAACCGCACGAACAAAAGTAGAAACCGCCTTAGAAATGGGTATCAACCTTATGGACCACGCTGATATTTATGGGGTGGACGGGGGCGGCCAGTTTGGTGATGCCGAGTTGCTCTTTGGTAAGGTTCTACAAGAAGCGCCGCACCTGCGTGACCAAATGGTTTTGGGCACCAAGGGCGGCATTGTATTGGGTGTGCCCTACGATTCCAGTGGCGCCTATATTGAGCAAGCGGTGGATAACTCTTTGAAACGCTTGGGCGTGGATGTCATCGACCTTTGGCAAATCCACCGGCCCGACTTTTTAGGACACCCCGAAGAAATCGCCGCCACGCTCACCAAGCTGCGCAACCGCGGCAAAATCAAAGAAGTGGGTGTGTCCAACTACACCCCCTCACAGTTTCGCGCCCTACAAGCCCATTTGTCCTTTCCCATTGCCAGTCACCAACCGGAATTCTCCTGTTGGGCGCACGAGCCCCTACGCGACGGAATATTGGATCAATGCCTCGAGCTCAGCGTCACGCCACTGGCCTGGAGTCCCCTAGGTGGGGGTCGTTTAGCGCAAACGACGGGGGATTTGGCGGATGGTCCCGATAAAAACCGCCTTATAAATCTCTTAAAGGTTTTGGACCAAATCGCTGAAGAACAAGGTAAAACCCGCACCCAATTGGCTTTGGCCTGGGTGTTGCAACATCCTGCCAAACCCATTCCTATTTTAGGCACTCAAAGGCCCGAGCGTATTCAAGAAGGTGCTGGCGCCTTAGACGTGACACTGTCGCGCACCCAGTGGAATGCGATTTTGGTGGCCGCTCAAGGCGAACCGCTTCCCTAAAGGAACACCATGAAGATTGTATCCGTTTCAGACCCCATTCAAAAAGACATGGACGGCACGCCCTTTCCGCTGGTGCTGCAACCACAGGCCAACGAAGACTTCACCTTGGCGGATTTTCAAAATTGGATTTCAGAAAACAGCATTGAACTCAAAGAGCAACTCAAAAACCACGGGGCCATTCTATTTAGAAACTTCCCCATCCAACAACCAGAAGATTTTGAAGCGCTCATTGAATCCGGTCAGTTCGAAGCCATGCCCTACGTGGGCGGTGCCGCGCCTCGAGACAAAGTCACCTCTAAGCGGGTGCTCACCTCCAACAACTCTCCCTCCAGCGAACCCATCCCCTTTCATCACGAGATGGCACAAGTGCCCAATCCGCCGGCTTATATTTTCTTTTATTGCCATACGCCTGCGCAGCAAGGTGGCGAAACAGCTATTTTATTTTCACCGCGTATTTACCAACGGTTTCGAGACATCGACGCGGATTTTGCTAACCATGTGGAAGCCCACGGTGTTCGTTACATTCGAATTATGCCGCCTGAAGACGACCCTTCTTCTGCCATTGGCCGATCTTGGAAATCGACTTTTTTGACCGACGACCCCAAAGAAGCCGAGGCCAAGATGCAAAATGCCGGTACCACTTGGGAATGGCTCGACAATGGTAATCTGCGCACCGAAACGGCGACCCTGCCCGCCATTCGCACCGAACCGAGAACGGGCCAAAAAACCTTTTTTAACTCCATGGTGGCCGCCTACACCGGCTGGGTGGATGCCCGTAACGACCCCTCAAAAGCAGTGGTGTGCGGCGATGGGTCTCCCATGAATCGAGAAGCCATTTTGGCCACCGCCCAGGCCATGGATGAAGAATGTGTGAATATCAATTGGCGGCAAGGTGATATGGTGTGGATTGACAACAGTTTGGTGCTGCACGCCAGACGCCCTTTCGAAGGCGAGCGACGGGTATTGGCCTCCATTGCGAAGTCGTGAGGGTCACATGCTGCGCTCCCTGATACTTTTATGCGTGTCTCTTGGGTTGAGCAAACCTATCCTCGCACAAGACCCTCTCTTGCCCCGCTCCACTGGCAATGAAGCCTACAGCGAAAGCTTCACGCTTTTGGCAGACCTCGACGATGGCAGTTATGTCTTGCTTCAATATCTTTTTACCAATGCCGGCTTAGGCGATGAAAAAGCGGGATGCCGAGGTTTGATCGTGCCCCCCACCGGCAAAGGCTTTAATGAGGGTGCCCAGTTCGACCGCGATGAATGGTCGTACGACAGCCAAGCTAAAGCGCTCAAAGTTGGTGACTGCGTACTTCAAGAACGACCCAAGTCCCTCACCTTCAAAGTGCAAACAAAAAAATACAAAGCTGACTTGACCTTGCACCGTACCGCTCAACCCAGCCCCCTGCCGCGTTACCCGAAAAAGAAAGGCAACGATTTTTTTCATGTGGACATTTTGGTGCCCTGGGCCAAAGTCACAGGGTCCGTCGCCTCGCCCGTCTATACAAAAGCGGTGAAAGGCTATGGTTACATCGATCACAGTCGTTCCAACTGCCTCGTACCCAATATTGCCAACCGCTGGATACGCTTTCGCGGTCTGGACCCAAAAAATCCCTATTTGTTTCAATTTCATTTTCCGCCGGGCAAGCAAACCATCACCGGTTGGCACTGGGAAGCCCATGCCAATCGTCCCACGGCGCTGCAAAGCCCAAAACTCCAAGGCGGCACACGTGCGCAACCCACCGAACTACAGTTTCACAATGGCAAAACCACGGTACGGCTGAAAACCTCTAAACTTCTTCACCGTTACCGACCCGTGGCCGATTACGGGCTCTTAGGTAAACTCGCCAAGCCCTGGATTGGCGATCCGACCACCACCACTTACCACGCCACCGTTACCCTTGAGGATGGCACGGTCATCCGCGGGCTTTACGAAACTGCCCAGATTGCAGATTGATGGACCATCGAAGACTTCACATGTGCCCCCTGCTTTTTAGCTTGGCGCTTTTTGCCTCCGTGGGACACGCACAAACCGATGAGACGGTCCCTGTGAGTCAAGAAGTGCCCGGACCCACCGGTTGGGATTTTGCGGCACTTCCTTTACTCAATTTCACCACGGACCGAGGGGTTGGCTACGGCGCTTACGCCGCGACTTTCTTTCATGGGGATGGTCACTCCGAACGCCAACCTTACTGGATGTCCGTCGGGGCGCAATTTTACCAAACCACTGGCGACTATGCCTTTCACAAATTGCTCTTCGACTTCCCCAACATGTTTAACAGTGGGGTCCGCTTGGATATCGTTTCGGGCTACGAAACCTGGGACAGCGCTTGGTATTTTGGTCTGGGCGATGCCACCCCACGCCTGCCGCAAGAAGACACCCCTGAGCAGTTTTACGAATCGGAGATTCAAAGTCTTTGGGTCGTTCCCACCTTAAGGTTTCCCATTGCCCCCCAATGGCAGTTGTATTGGGGGAACACCTTTCGCAACACCCAGGTGGGCGCGTACCCTGGCTCGAGACTCGAGATGGATCAACCTTCGGGCATCGAAGGCGGTCTGCTCTTTTTAAGCGCTGCAGGGCTCATGGTGGACACCCGAAACAAAGAGCCCAATACCCATCACGGTATTTTTAGTGAGTTATCCATGCGACTGAGCCACCCGTCTCTTGGCTCCCAATGGTCCTACTGGGGCGCCAATCTCACCCACCGCCAATGGGTCCCTATCCTTGAACAGGGGCGATTGGTTTTCGCCTACCGACTCGGGCTCGACTACCAAACCGGTCACATACCCTTCTTTCACCAGCACGTCTTGGGCGGCAGCCAATGGGTAGATGTTGGTGGCAATCTCGCTTTTCGCGGTTTTCCAAATGGGCGGTACCGAGGCAATCTCACTGCGTTTGGCAATTTCGAAATGCGGGGGTTGCCCGTTACCTTCCACCTATTCCAGCAACAAGTGGATGTGTACGCCGTGGCCTTTACCGATCTCGGTCGGGTTTGGCTCTTAGAAGAGTTTCAGAACGAGCCCTTGAACGTCCGTGCGTCTTTTGGTGCGGGACCGCGGCTCAGCTACAACGACCTGTTCGTCATTCGCCTCGACGTGGCCGTGGCATTCGAAGACTACACCACACCTCAAGACCCGGTGGGGACTCAGGCTCGAAACCGTGAACCCATCTTAGGGGTCTACGGCATCGTCAACCACCCTTTTTAGCGGTTGGAGAGGTATTCGTCGGTATTGGCCGAATCATCGATGGTGGTTTGCAAAGCCCGACTGGCCGCCTCTTCCTCCGGAATGGGTACTGAACCATAATCAAGCTCTGCCCAAGAGGCATGCATGCGCATGGCCCCGTTACCATCTGGCATAATGGCAGCAATATAATAGCTCGCCTCAAGCACAAAATCACAGCAGCTGCCAAAAGCTGGCCTGAGCAACCAAGAGCGGTTTAAAGCCATCCAGCCCGCATCGGTCTCCACCCATCGAACCCCCACCTCAAGGTCGGTGGTCATGGAAACGGCCCCTCCCAACCAACTGGAGACCGCATGAATGGTTCCTGTGACACGATCGCATGTTTTATCGGCAAAACAGTCGGTATCCATTTCAAAGTGACGCTCATACTCGTCATATTTGTCTTTATAGAGATTTTCGAATTCTTTAGAGCCCAACAAGGTGGCGATGTCTTCTACCTTGTGGGGGCTTAATGTAAGAACGCCATGTCCTTTGAGTTTGTCGGTTTTTCGTTCGCGTTCATCCAAGTCATCGACTGCGGTCTCGGGCAGCTCGGTAAAGGTAAAGGCTTCGGTGGCAGCGGCCCGATTGTCATCATCGGCCAACCATTCACCCAACTTGGTGAGACCATTGTACAAAGCGCCATCGTCTTCATCCTCGTAGTGCTCGTACAAAAAGCCCATCAGCTCTTCGATATCATCAGGTGCTTCGGGTGCCGGCTCGGCACAACTGAGCAATGCAGACAAAAAGACCAGACCCAAAAGATTCTTCTTATTCATTAGCCACCTACCGCTAAGCCACTCATGATGAGGGCGACATAAATACCCGTCTTCGGAATGCGAACGAACATCGCCAAGCCCGCCTGCCAAAAAGGAATTCGCATGGCCCCAGCCGTCCAAGTGCCCAGAGCAAAAGGCATGGGCAACAGGCCTACGATCACGATGCCCCACGCGCCGTGGCGCTGTAAAATATCATACTTGCCCGGGTATTTCTCATCGAACCAAGCGCGTACCTTTTGGGGCATACCCACCCAATGCCCAAGGGAAAAACCAATCATTCCTCCGGTCATGCTCGCGGCGGAAGCCACCGCCAAGATGACCCAGTGGTTCAAACCACCTTTGATCGAAAGGAACATAATCGGTGCATAGCTCATGGGCGTGGGGACGGTGTCGATCAAAACCCACATGCCAAACAATCCTGGTAATCCTAAATTCTCAACCACCCAAACGCCCACGGTCGTGAAAAATTCTTTGAGATAAATGCTGCCAAAGACCGCCAATAGAAAAACTGTGGCGAAGCCAATCAAAATTTTTAGGGCTGTCTGCGATGTAGACGCCACGTTTTCTGGCAGTTCCTGAACGTTGATGTTTTCTTCGGCAGAGGGGGTCATCGTGATGGGGTGCTCATGGGCTAAGAGGAATGCTTACCTCTATATATAATAGGCAAGCCACGATTTTGGCGCAAAACGAAGGGGGAAAATGCCCCAGGGCTCAGTATGGACCTGCACGGCTCGAGCCCCGCCTTACCCGCCCAAGCATTTGTTTTCACTTAGCTTTTCTAAAATCTGACACGTGGATCGACCATGGGAACGAAGAAATACAGGCGGTGTCCCAAGTGGTGCATCCACTGTTACCCACTCCCCGTCGCCCCCAGGCTTGAAGACATCTCCGCTCCACAGATGGGTCCAATGGTCCGGTGGCAAATAAACCCTTTGGCTCCTTTGGTTGGGCTCCAAAACGGGGGCCACCATCACATCAGGCCCCAACATCATTTGGTATTCTAAACCCCGCAGGGTGTCGTTGTCTGGGTAATGCAACCAAGGATGCCGCACCAAGGGCCAACCTTTTTGTGCCGCCTCTTCGCACAAGCTTTTTCGGTAGTGGGAAAAGGCCGCATACACTCGCGAAAACCGGGCAAAATGCGCCAAAGTCTGTTCGTCATCGAAGATCTGATAATTTTTGGCAGGCTGATTGCCCTCATGCGTACGAAACACCGCAGTGAAAGCATTGAGTTCAATCCACCGCCACAAAAGTTCCCGGCTGCGACAATGGCCCACAGCAGATAATGGGAAAGGCACGTGCGGCAGCGTCGTCGCTGTATAACCCCCAATATCACTGTGATTCAGTGCAAAGCCTGACATGCCACTAGACAGCAACCCTGTCACCGCATTTTTGATGCCATCTTCGGCACGCCAACCGGTGAGTTGGTCACCCAGCCAAAACAACGTGGCGCTTGCTGGAGATTGGGTAAACCCTGAACGCATAAAGAAAGCCACGTCGCCTTCGAGGCCCGCCTCTGCAATCACTTCTCGGTTTACTTGGGCCCAAACTTCAGGATAGGCATTGTGATACTCAGAAGCCTCGACATCACCGTGTAAAACGGCATCGAAAGGCAGTGCTTCACCAAAATCAGCCATCCACCCCGAAACTTCAGTCGACAGCATTTCTTCTTTGATGATGTCTTTGACAAATTGGCGTGCCTTAGGATTCGACAAATCCAACAGACCGGCCGAAAAAGACGTATTCATGATGGCGTAAGGCGCGCCCTTTTGGTTCTTGATGAGATACCCGTGTTCAAGCGCCTCTTGGTAATAGTTTCGTTTCACATTTTTTTGGGAAGCCACATTCACTAAAAACGGATTCACATAAGCCATGACCCGAATGCCCGCCGACTTCAGACGACGAACGAACGCCCCCCATTCAGGATAGGTGTCTTCGTCAGGCTCCCAATTCCACCACAGCTGGTGACCGGCCGCTGTTTTGCGCGCCCCCACCCAATCTTGCAACCAAAAAGCAGCCACTGATGCTTGATGGGCCTTCAGTTGTTCCAACCGTTGCTCCACCAAAGCCCGTCCTCCTTGCATGCCGATCACGGCACCTTGCTGCAACCAAGATGGCAAAGGCGGCATGCGCCCAATTAAGCGCGAAGAAACCTCTAGGCAATCCAAAGGCGTCTCACCAAAAAAGAGACGGCCCTTCACTTCTGTGGCATAGATTTGCAAAGACATCATTTCAGCGGAACGAAAGTCATACACGGCGTACTCTTTGTTTTCTAAGGCCAGTGACTTTAATCCAGAGGTGAGCAGGTGCGTGGAGGGTGCATTGGAATTCACCGTGGTTCCACCGGCGCCAAAAAACGTTTCCATCATCCAAGTGATTGGCTGAACGCCCCGACCAATGCCAGGCTCTTGGCTCAAAATGGGAACCTTTTTGCCCTTCAAATCCACGTGGGTGAACTGCGTGCCCAGTCCGAACACACGCTCATTCTTGTCCATTTGCCAGTTCATGATGACACACGTGGGCTGGCGCTGACCATCCTCTAAAAATGAGACATGAAACGCCAATTGCTCACCATCCACCAAGGTAAAACGAAGCGACCAAGACAAAACCGTATCGCCCAGGAGCTCTCCCTGTAAAACCACCCCATCGCCGGCTGCTTCCAAACTCAAAATATTGCAGTCAACCCAACGCGCGCTCAACCGCTCTTTCATTCTAAAAAAGCCACGGCTCTCTTTGGCCTCCAGCTCATTTTCAAAGGCCTTAAGAAAAGCGCCTTGGTTGGGGGTTTTCCAAACCACTTTGTTTTTCCAAAGGATCTCAAAGCGAGGCGCAGTCCAGCGCAGCTCAAAAGCGCCAAGGGTACAGCTCTTTGCGGAAGGCGTGGAAAGAGACAAAAAACCTCCTACTTTCATACAATTATTAAGCTACCACCAAATAATACCAATTCTCAAAGGTGGATTTACAGGCACATCTCTTTTTGTCGATTCCCCCTCCAGTCAGCCCGTTATTTGTGATATGCCCAAAGCGCACCCGAAATAAGGAAACCTTATGCAATTACAAAAGCTTTATACGCTGTCTGTTGTCCTCTGTTGGTTTTTACTCCAAGGATGCGCACACGGAGAGACCGCTAACGTGGTTTTGTCCATGCAGAAATTAAGCTGTGCAAGTTGTGGCGGCAAAGCGGTTAAGGCGCTCCAAAAAAACCCACACGTGAAAGAGGCCAAGTTTGACTATGCGAACGCGGAACTCTCGGTGGACTACAATCCGGAAAAAACCACACCAGAAACGCTTCAAAAGCAAGCCAGCACCGCGGGGTACAAGATTGTACTGGGCGCTGGCCAAGGTAACTATTTGCCTCCTGAACGTTACGATGAAGGGCTCGATGTCTCCTGGCTTGCATTAGAGGGTCAAGCCATTGAGGTGAAGGAGCATTTGGCAGTAGGCAAAATAACGGTCGTCGATTTTTATGCGCCCTGGTGCGGACCATGCCGGATACTCGATAAGCATCTCAACAAAATCTTACAAACCCAAAGTGATGTAGCAGTACGCAAGCTCAACATCGTGACCTGGGAAACTCCATTGGCCAAAAAATACGGTCAATACATGTCAAAATTGCCCCATGTTTTCGTGTTTGATGCGAAGGGCAACCAAGTGGCGAGCATTAGTGGGTTAGAACCCGAAAAGGTCCAGGCTGCCATCGACAAAGCACGACAGGAAGCCACCACGCCCTAACCCAATGGTGCGTTCAAATTATGCAGAGGGTAAAACCCTGATTTTAGCTTCTTCGCCGGCAAGACCAATATTTGAGTTGGCCCGTTGAATGCGCTCAAGTCCCTCAATCATCAGTTGATGTACGCGATCTAAGAGTTGCTCTTCTTCCACGTCGATGGCCTTCTCACTGAGGAACACATAGGTCACTTCACCAATGGGGCCATACCGGCCCTCTAATGGGTAAGTCACACTGCGCCCTTGAGACCATATGGACGGGTCATCCAAGCCTGGCCAAACATACCGCCCCTGCGTGCTCCCCAGGGTCACCAAAAAAGAGTCGCTCAATTGGACCTGCATGGCTGCGTAGTTCAGTAACTGGTGAAGCGGCAGGAGTAACCCCGGCAACTGGTCAGGGTGTTCCATGAACTTGAAAGTGTTTTGCATTTGCTCAATGGATTTGCTTTGTTTCTTTCGCTTTTGTTTTAGGTTGCGACCGGCCTTGAATTCACCCTGCCAGTTATCGACCCGAATGAAACCCATTTTTTTGACCACCACAAAGACGACCACCGAATAAATCACCAGTACCGACCACACCTGGGTTCCGCGCACAAAAGCAACACCCAAGGCGGTCAAACAAGTGGCCAATGCAAATGCCCACATAATGAGCACCACCCGTTGATGCGAAAACCCCAAATGCAACAGCTTGTGATGCATGTGCTCCTGGTCGGCAGAAAAGGGAGACCGGTTGCGAAGCAATCGACGAAAAGTGGCCAGCGTGGTGTCCATGATAGGCACAGACAATGCAATCACCGGGACAAGGAATGCCACAGTGGTGGTGCCCTTGCTGGAGGTGAGGAGCGCAATGGATGCAATCATGTAACCAATAAAAAGGCTGCCCGTGTCACCCATGAAAATGGTGGCCGGATGAAAGTTATGCACCAAGAATCCGACCAATGCGCCCGCCAAGCAAGCATTTAACATGGCCCCGACGTAATGCTGGTTCACGAGGGAGAGCACAAAGAGCGTAAGAACCACCAACAATGAAATACCCGCTGCCAGACCGTCAAGCCCGTCGATAAGATTCATGGCGTTTGTGATGCCCACAATCCACAAAATGGTGACCGCTGGTGCCAACACACCCAACCCAAAATCAAAGCCAAGAAATGAAACATTGGCATCGAAGGTGAAACCCGAAAGGACCAAAAGCACCGCCACCGGCAGCTGGATGGCCAACTTGGTACTCGCTCTCGCGCCCCGCCGGTCGTCGTAAACCCCGAGCGCCAAAATCATTAACCCACCAAAGGCCAGGATAACGATTTGTTTGCGGTCGGCAATAAAGGCCTTGGCCACCTCCGTTTCAATGCCCCACAAAATTACCAAGGGGAAAAAGAAAGCTGCTGCGATGGCCAAGCCACCCATTCTCGGGATAACGCGATCGTGTACCTTACGTGCTTTGTTTGGATCGTCGGTGGCGCCCAGGCGACGGGCCAAAACCCGTACGGGTGGGGTCACCGTTAAGGCGGTCAAAAACGCCATAATAAAAGCCAAAACCACGGATACCAATGTGAAGTCCCCTCATGTGTCGCGGATACAAACCAACTCTGGATTTCTACCACAAAAGGCTCTTCAATTCTTCCTATTTAAGCAAGGGGGCTCGACCACTCTTTGTGCTGGAAGAGCCCTAAAAACCTTTTTTTTCATGAACTTAAGCGAGTGCTCTTCTGTTTTTCAGGTCTCACAGGTGTGAGCGGCCTCACAAGTTGGATCAGATATGACGTGGGAATCTTTTGCATTTGAAACCCGGTGTTTTCGCGTCAGCGTTTCTCCGACTCTTTCTTCACCCAAGCCGTGGCGTTCACCAGGCCTTTTTCGGCAAAATAATTTTCTACGAAACCGGGCACCCAAGAAGAAAGTCGAATCTCTGCGGAGTACACCAAGCGCGTCCAGCCCGGTTTTGTAGGATGTACTTTGGCGTGCCAAAAACCCACCGAGTCTACCAAATCGCTGTTGCGGCTGTAATCCAGTGTCCAGGTGACGTAGCCCTTATCTTTTTTGACGACGTGGTCAATGAAGTATTCCATTTCAAACGCAAAGTTACCGATGATGAAATGGGTTTTCACGTGACCGCCTTTGGTCTCGTAGTTTTTGGTGAGTTTCACCTTGTCCACCATTTTGGGATAATTGTTGAAATCCAAAATACGACCCATCACCACATCTTTAGGGGCTTGGATGTCTTGAACAACCACACCGCGCCCCCCGGTGTCACCGATGGTGATGCGTTTACGAACCGGCTCCCCCTTGGCCAATTTGGCCTGATCGGCTGCGGTCAGCTTGAGTTCTGGCGGGGCGCCTTTAATGGGCTTTACCAAACCTTGGTGCTCGTGAGGCTTGTTGGCATCTGCTGCCATTAAGCCGGCAGAAAAGGTCACGGTCAAAGCCATTATCAATAATTTTAGTTTCATTCGCATTCTATGCCCCGTCGTTGGCTGTACACCCTTATATATGGGGAACCCCACCCATGTGGCGTGGATTTAACAATTTTTTTTATTCCCCAAGTCTTCGTTCCCTTAAATCAGAAATCTATTCTTTTCAATGGCTTAAACAGGCTTCGTCTCCTAAATGGCAGCCGTCGGCCCAAAACACCCTGGCTTGGCGGTTTACCTTTCGGGACAGCTGCGTGTCTGCCCATCATCACCTCTCAAAAAAAAGGACTCCCTCATGAAAAAGACGTTGCTCATCCCCTTTTTATTCACCGGGCTCATGGCCTGCGATGGTTCGGACAGCCTGGTCAACCCAACTCATTAATTTGGTTTTGTCAAACAACAGTCTCGCGGGAGAAATCCCTTTGGGCATCGCCACCCTGGCCCAACTCAACCAATTGCAACTGGGTTTCAATACCTTATCGGGGGCGCTTCCCCCTGAACTCAGTGCACTTTCCAACCTCACTTTGCTCTCGGTGAGCGACAACAATCTTTCCGGTGAACTCCCCGCCAACCTCTCACTCCTCAGCGACCTCGAAACGCTTAAAGTTGACCAAAACGGTTTTACCGGTCCCATCCCTGAGAGCTATGTCGAACTCAGCAACTTACGGTACCTGTGGGTGCACGGCAACGAACTGTCGGGTGTCATTCCCAATGGCTTATGTGACCTCGAAGACATTTCCGCCCTCATTTTTGGTGCCAACGAATTTTGTCCACCCTACCCAACCTGCGCCGCGGTCGATTTAGGGCCACAGAACACGAACGATTGCGATGACGACCTTTAATCGCCAATTTTTCACGCCACATTCGCTGGTTCAACAGGCACCTGCACAACCCCAAAAGAAAGCAAAACCATTGAAATCAACCAAGCACCTTATTTTTAAAATCATCATTGCGACCAGCATTTCAGCACTGGTCATTGGATGTCCAGAAGACAACAATGCACCAACAGACGGCACCACAAAAAATAAAACCATTTTTCAGCCCCCACCCAACAATGACACGACCCTTGATGCAGGTGCAATCACGACCACACCGCCTCCCATCCATGAAGACGGCGGCCAAGCGAACCCAACCGACGACAACCAGACGACCGACGCTGGCACTTTAGATGACACCCTCGATTCCACGTGGGTTTATACGACCTTCAGCTGGTGGCCATGGAGAACACCACTGGCAACATGGCCGTGGGTGAAACCCGACAATTGGTCCCCGACTTTTATTTTCGACATTACGAAAATGGACGGTTGGTCAAACCCGAAGTCATCACATGGAGCAGCTCGGATGCAGCCATCGCTTCCATCAACCAAGACACCACTGTTCTGCCACCCGACACGCTTCTCAGAGCAGGCTTGGTCACTGCCCATCAAAACGGTCGGGTCATTCTCACGGCCACCTACGCGAGCCCTTACGTCCTGAATACCTCCCGCACGCTCACGGCCCAGTGCAGCCTCACCATCGGCCCTGACGCCCCCATGGAGGACGATGGTGTCCCGCCCTGTAAATACGATGACCGCGCTGATACTTTTGAGGCAGAACCCGGCGACGAAACCGACGCGGGCCCTTCAAATCCCAGTGAGGAGCCCTGCGACACGGAATATGTGGTCGAACACACCGAAACAGTGGATGATGTCATCTGTGAGGGCACCTATTACATCGAGAGCCCAGACATGCCCGACAGCGGCACACCTGCAGCGCTCAACCGTGATGGGGGCAGCAACCACATGGCTGTGGATGGCGGGCAATCCTCAGCCATGGCCAATGATGCGGGCCACCAGCCCCCGCCAGCGGTGACCGACGCGGGCGCAGCAACACCACCTGTCATCACCGATAGCGGCCCCACCACCTCTGCTTTTGGCGTGACCGATGCGGGCATGAGTCTCACGTCTAACGATGGCGGCATGCCTGTCACCCGCAATGTTCGCATCGAAGACATCCAGCACTGCACCGCCATCACCGGCGACTTATACCTCATGTTCAACAACAGTTTAGACTACTTCGAATTACCGAACCTTGAAAAAGTGGACGGCACCTTTCGCATTGAAGATGCAGATATTCTCACATCCTTTTCCGTGCCCAAACTTCGTGAAGTCGGCGGCGCTTTCTTTGTCTACCGCAGCGATGTGATCACCTCTTTTTCGGCCCCGGTCCTCGAACAAGTCAACAGCCTCCTCATCAACAGCTGCCCTTTACTCACGGGATACGATTTAAGAAATCTGTCGCGGGTAGATGCCGACTCTCATACTGCCTTTGCGATTTTTGAAAACTACGCCTTAGCCCAATGCATGTTCAGCCAGTTGCGTGACCAGGTCAAGTCACGAGGCGATATCTGCTCTTTCAGCACTGGCGTATTTAACAACGAAGATCCCAGCTGCACATGCACGACCAACACGGACGGGGTTATCATTCAAAATTGCCTCTAAGTCGCCCCGCAATCACTCTTGGTTTTCGTAGACACCCAATTCTAAGATGCCACATATTTCCCGATTGTACTCATTGGGTTGGGCCGTAATTTGATTCAAACGAACATACTTTGCATCGGTCGGCTCAAATTCTATCATCTTGACACCATAAGCATCCGTAGAATAACTGCCAAGTATTTCATAATTCTGGTTATCAGTAGAAACTTCCAGATCAAACGATTGCAAAAACCTTTCACCCGTCACAATTCTTATCCGATTAATGGAGCGCTCCTCCGCAAGCGTAACCGTCAATTGAGCCGAGGGGACATTGCTCGCTGCCATATCATCCGACCACCAAAACGTATCTGTATCTCCATCCAGCACACGTGAAGGTCCGTAGGCAGTGGCCCAACTGTGATTTGCATCTGCCGTCGCGGTTTCTGCTAAATTTGATGTTACGGTAAAAGCGCGCGTCAACGGCGTCTGCAATTCAAGGCCCTCACTGTCATGAACCTCCACCCGTAAAGTATACGCACCCTCATCCAAACGCGCGTGCCAGACACCGTGATCGCAAATTTGCGGTTCCTCATTTAAGAAGCAAGTCATCACGCAGTCCGCGTAACCACACACCATCTTTGCGATGGCAGGCTTGTCCGGGGGCGATACCAACGATGGCCCGTGCAACCAATGGGCGCCTTGAGGAAAGGTGTAATCTTGCGTTACCGGCCATACAATCCCTTCAGGAATCACTTGATAACCACTGTGATACTGGTTGTTCTCGAGCGCTTTGATGGTGTGGCTGGCGTAAACATAAAACCCGCCAGTGGTCATGATACGCACATGCGCCTCCAAAATCACATGCTCCCATGTGTTGATAAACCTCGAAGGAGGCGTCACCGTGAATACCGACCCAACTGAAACCGTTTCGCTATCATCACTTGCCTCCCAAACCCATTCAAACACGGCGTCCTCTGCGATATATTCAGCCCCATGAGCCACACGTGCCGTGAGGTCATAAGGTTTTTGCGTTTGTAACTCTGCCAGCATGAGCGGGCCCTGGATTTGGATCACGGGTGTCGGCTCGCTGAGATAATCATCCCAAACGAAACGCGGTTTTTCGGCATCATCGAAGACGTCGTTCAGAAAAGACACATCCGTGGAAGCGTCGGCAGCGTCCAACTCTAGGGTATGAGTTGCCCCGTAGAAATTAGCGTCCAGATGGGTGGTGGGCGTATTTGAGTACCAACCGTAAGCCGTTATGGAATCAATGGAAGACGCAATACCGCTATCAAAAAAACTGTTGTGATGAAAAGCGGCATATTTATTGTTGTTGATGCCCCGATAGATGGACCATGCTGTTGGCGGCTCAACAAACCAACTGTTCGTCAATCCAGGATGAAATTGGGTACCGGTAAAGACCACCCCATCCATGAGCGAATGGTATACAGTACCATGGTTCGAAAATTTATTTCCGTAGCCGTGGCTGTTATGCCAATGCGCATAAGTACCAAGGGTGATATCTGACAAAACGGAGAAATAGATTTCACCACCATAATGAACCACGCTCTCGCTCTGCGAATCGTATATGGATGCAACATCAATGAAAGTTTGATGCGAGCAGTAACTGTCGCACATTATCACCATGTTTTGGGTGAAACCATGTTCGGCGGAAAACTCACTGTTACGGTGGACTTGATTTTCAAAACGATTCAAATCGTACTCATAAGTGCCGAAGCCACTGTCTTCAATCAAGTTGCCTTGCCCCCATTTCAAGGCACTTCCAGTGACAGGATCGAACGCTTTGTTGTCGTGATACCAACTGTTTAACATAACCAAATCGCCACCGTTGAGGTAGAGGGCGCGATCTGCATTGGAAACTCGAGTCCTAAAGATCATGTTGCCCGCAAAGAAACGCGGGTTCGCCCCGATATTGACCCGACCGAGCGGTGCACCACCATGCAACTTCAGCCATTTCCAATCGGCCTCACCCTCGACCCCGTGCAAATGCACCATTCCCTCCGGATCTACCTGGGCGTGGCCGTCATCATCCAGCTCGAACAACACATCAGACGTTTGTCCATAAAAACCAAACTGATGATAGATATCCAATTCGACGCCCGGACTCAGAATAATTTCGGTTCCTGGACCGACGAACCAAGCCACATTCTCAAGAAAGGCCAAGGATGCTTTGACGTGGTAAGGGCTTCCTGCTGAAGTCCAAACGGTATTTGTCAAAAAAGCGCCCGATGTAATATCACAGTTCTGCGTCGCCCCAGTCTCATCAACGTAAGTATCGCAGCCCACGTATGTGCCGCCGTTGTTAAGAGTTGGCCGGGCCTCAACAATGTCACTCAAATCACCTTCGATGCCATTCTCATCTAAAGCAGCAACCCGATAACAGTACAAAATGCCGTTGCTCACTTGATGGACACCATTTTCATCTTGGTCGTGGTACAACAAGGTTGGATGGTCGTAACCCCCTGCCGGACTGACAGGAGTAAATGTATCCGTTTCGTCGCAAACATTATCACCGTTATCTGTGGCCTTATATATTTCATACCCGCGGATGTTCCACTGCACCGGCACGTCAAACTGGTCACGATTCTGTTCGTACCCATTGCCAACATAACGACCCGGCATCTCCCACCGCACGTCCACACGGCCATCCCCAGCCATGGCCACCACCCTTACGGGCGCAGCGGGCCTTAAAAAGAATATTTTGTAAATGGAATCAAGGGCGTTACCCGATAAATCCTCAATATCGATTTTAACGTAATAGGGCTCGCCAGGTACCAGCCCTGTAAAAATCGTTTCGTGCTGCGTATCTGCTGAAAGGGAAATCAACGGTTCATTGTAATCCAGCGTATTGCCCCAGGCGACGGTTCCCGAGCTGATCTCGTCGGTTTGCAAAAACAAGGTTGCCGTTCCTGCAGCCGTATCTGCCACAATGGTTTGCTGTAAAATTTCGGGAGGGAAGACAAAACTGGTGGTCCCCAACACCGAGGTGGCGATATTACCAGCAGCATCTTGTACCTTAAATTGAACCTCCACATTATGGGCATCGGTACGGTCCAACACTGTAAAACTTCGTCGGTACACTTGCAGAACAGGCTCTGCTTCATTCGCAGGGTTCAAACGCGCTTCGCCGTCATACAAAAGCAGCAGTTCCGGCTGATATGCGCCCATATCCACCCAAACTTTATCCACCGTCTCCCCGATGGGCACCCCAACGGCAAAATCGATCATGGTAAAATACCCGGTTTCGTTTGGTAGCCAAGAACTCCCACCCCATTCAAAATCGGTATCGATTTCAAGTTTCTTATCGAGTAAAATCGAATCAAAAACGGGAGGGCCCAGCTCATTCCCCTGTGCATCGTAAAATTGCGCGAAGACTTTACGCTCTTCTTCTTCGCCTTGGTTCACGTCGTTCAAAGACCAGTCTGAAAGTTGTTGGCTTTGCGGACAAGTCACCAATGGCGCAGCGCTGAGGTCATCGCCTTCATTCGCCACACGCATGGTATCACAACCCATGGCCCCCACATTTAATGTCACCACTGGATTATTCGTGGCCAAATCATCATCGTTAATGAAGACAAACATATTCTGCAGAAAAACAGATGGCATTTCTTCGGCAGCACCCACCTCTAGGGCAACCTGAAAGAAAGGCCTTGACCAACTGGTATTGGCCAACGGGTTTGAGAATCGGAAACGGTATTGGCCAAGCGGTAAAGATTCAAAACCGTAGGTCCCTGCAGTTGAGGTGGTGGTTTCGTCAACCAACGTTTCAGTCCCCCCCGCGTTTAGGCCATAGGCTTGGACCAAAATGCCTTGGTGGTCATCCATGCCCTGATAAAATGCCGAGCCTGTGACCGATTTACTCACCTGCACCAAATCAACGGGCTCCACCGCGTAGGTGCCGTACTCGGTCACCGTAATGGTATCCGCCAAAACCACCGTACCGTAATGGGTCTTCGAGAAGGTTAAGTCAGGATAGTTGCCCACCGGCACATTAAGGTCAAAGCTGCCGTCCACAGCAGAATAGGTGGTGTAGCCCGTATTTGGGAATTCGACCTTGATGCCCAAATGGTTTTCCAGCCCCTCCAAACGAACCACGCCTTCAAGAAGGCCGCGCGCACGCGTGAGCACAAAACCGCCCAAATCGTTATCAACGAGCGCCTGAACATAAACACCATTTTCACGTAAATCCTGAAAGCCGTCATTGCGCATGAGCACGTTGTAAAATCCAGGACGTATATCAGGCAAGTTAAAGTTGCCATCGATGTCTGTGGTGACAGAATGGTTGGTCCCCGTCAAACTGACTTCAATGCCCGAAAAATCGGAACCCTCCTCGAGGACCACCTGCCCCGAAATACTGCCCAGCAACTCTGGCAAAGTGAGGGTGTCTACAATGGTGATGCCGCCGTTGGTCACCAATTGGTTGTTCGCAGTGGCTGCCTGGTAACCGGATCGTTGAAACGTAAGATTGTATTGCCCAACCGGCACATCAGAAAAAACAAATGAACCATCCGCATTGGTCAACACGGCTTCCGACTCAGAGGGTATTTGCACCAAGACATCAACATCACCATTGTGATTGTCGAGCAGGACGGTCCCTGAAATAGAACCTCTTGCCTTTAGAACGGTCAAAGGCTGACCACCATTGACTTCTATGGTCTGAGCCGCCTGCACCACAACATCGAGCTCTTTTGCCAAATAGTTGACGGCATCGCCACCCGTGACCTCGAAACGCAATGTTTGCAGTCCCGGGTCGACCCCTTCTAAAAGAAAACTGCCGTTGGTGCTGTTTGGTTCTGTCTCTGACGCTTGCGCACTTTGACTGCCACCGACGACAGATACCGCAACGTTATTGGGAGATAAACCGCCTTCGATGTTAACCAAACCCTGCACATTCCCCTTCTCCCGAACGAGTGTCTGCAGCCCGAGATCGGTGTTGGTGTTTGCCTGCACTTGGGCCGTCAGCGTCTCTTCCCCATATCCCGCACTGTTGATTTTCAGGGTGTAAACTCCCACTGGAACCGACAGAAACTCAAACTCACCGTTGGTATTCGACACCATCACGAGATCCAGCTCTTGAATCGACACCAACGCCCCTATCACTGGCAGGGTGTTTTCATTGGCAACGCTGCCGGAGAGACTTCCCCGCAACAAAGGCATATAAACCTGTGGTACCGAAGAGAGGCCTGCGGTGACTTCAACAGCTTTCTCCACTGGGGCATACAAGTCGTCATACGGGGGCAACACTTCAAAACGCATGGTCTGGGGGCCCAAAGCCACCCCGTCAAACGTAAATGCTTCTCCGGGCGAAACTGTCAACTGTGAATTGAGATTCAAGAAAGAAACCCTCGTGCGCAAATCGTTGGTGCCACCGTCTGAATCGTTCCCATCGTCCATGCTGCCGACAAAGGCCTCTACCTGAACAACACCGCTGACATCTCCTTTTTGTACTTCTAAATAAATTGTTGGGATTTCTGCCATTTCGTTCGCCAAAACCCCTATTGGCGCAAAGGTTTGACTCACGTAATTCGGTTTTGAAGCCTTCAGCTGGTATTGGCCCACAACGACCCCGTTGATGGCAAATGCACCCTCATCGGTGGTGATGGTGGTATAAATGAAGCCATCGTCTTCGGCCTCACCACCGTCCCAAGTTTCATTGGCGACGCCACCATCTGCCATGCCTTGGTCAGCAACTGACAGCGGCAAGAGTTGCACCACCACGCCTCCATTGTGGTTTTGCGCTTCTAAATCAATGGCTCCACTCACGTTGCCACGCGCCAGGTTTAAAACCATGTCTGGCATGCTGGTGGTCTGTAACGCCTCCACCGCCACGCCATATTGCGCCACATTGTATTTGCTGGCCCAGGGCCCCGTGACTTGGGCTTGGACGGTGTAAACGCCTTCAGGAATGTCACTGATGGTAAAAGTACCGTTGGCTTCAGGGTAAACCGAACCACTCCCGCCCAACACACTCACTTCCACCAAACTCAAATCTTGTAAATCTTCTGCCACCACTTTGCCGGTGATGGTGCCCAAAGTGGTGTACGTGACGGACGCACTGGTTGAAGGTGTCTCGTTACCTGCTGCATCGCGGAACTGCGCGTAGACGGTTTTCTCGCCTTCTTCTTCTGAAAATGTGACTTCAATTTGATCTTGAAAAGCTTGCCATGGCACCCCAGGCAGCCCCTCCACCAAGCCAATCTTCATGTGCGTGGCTTCACGTCTGTCATCTTGAATGGACACCACCTGCGTCCGTTGTGTCACGTAAGCGCTCCCATCACCAATGGCGATACTGATGCTGCGGGGTGCCAGACGATCGAGAACAAAGGCCCTTTGCACAGCACCACTAAGGTTGCCCGCTCCGTCCTGCACTTGCACTTGTACCCCCTTAGCCCCATCTTCATTAAAAATAAGATTTTGATAAGATGCGTAAGGTGCCCACGGGATGTCCTCTAAAACAGGGTCGCAGGTCATTGGATCAGCAGGATTCAAGTGGTCTCGCGGCATACTGGGAAGACTGCACTGTGCCACACGCATTTGTAAGCCATCTTCATGGGCCTCGGTCACATTCAGCACCAAAGAGACCACCTCGGATTGAGAATACAAATCGTCTTGGTTTAAAGATGCCACATTGTTCACCGGCGCAGTAAGGTCAAAAATGACAATGGCCGAAACAAAGTCTGAAAAGTTCGCAGCGCTGTCGCTTAAGGCCACTTGAACTTCTCTGTCGCCCTCGCCCGCCACAAAGGTCACTTCGGATGGGTAATTGGGCCAATCGTAGGCACCCGCCTCAACAAGGTCACCGGACAGAATGACCTGGCCGCCTTCTTCGCCGCCGAGAATGCTGAGATTCGCCTGGTAGGCATCATTGTTTGAAAAAAGACTGCCATCGTTCAGCGTCACCTGTGCGTTTTGGGGAGCTGTGGCATCAAAGGTGACCATGGCCTCCACGAAATCTGTGGTATTGCCCGCTTCATCATGGGCTCTGGCATAAAGCGTCACGGGCACGTCAGAAGGCGAAAACGTATACATGAAATTTTCTTGGTAAGGCTGCCAAGTGACGCCGGCTGAGTCAGTGCCCACCTTCATTTCTGCAATCCCTTCGCCAGTCAATGTGATTGTTTGCGTTAATTGGGTGATAAAAGCCGACCCATCACCAATGGTCAGACTCACGTTTTGGGGTGGCGTGCTGTCCAGCACAAAGGCCCTCATGAGCGTGGCCTCACTCTCATTGCCCGCACCATCGCGCAAACGTACTTGCACGCCTTTCGCCCCGTCTCCCTCAGGGAAGCTCAAATTTTGGAAAGCGGCAAAAGAAGCCCATTCCAGTTCTTCAAGTGAGGGCGTGCACGTCATTTCCTCGGCGGGATTGAGGTGGTCTTGGGGGTTTTCAGACAAGACACACAAGGCCACCTTCATTTGGAGATGATTCAAATGTAACTCTGTGGCGTTCAATCCAAGACTCACATTGCCGCTTTGAGCGTAACCACGATCACCATTTAAACGAAGATTGTTTAAAACTGGACGGGTAAAGTCAAACATGACGGTGCTCTTGGTGACGGCAGAGTGGTTGCCCGCCGCATCGCTCAGTACGACTTTGATTTCTTTTTCTCCTTCTTCACGCTCAAAAGTCACTTCAGTGGGGTGATCAGGCCACGGGTAAGCGCCCGCTTCCTCAACATCACCTGCAATCAAGACCTGCCCACCGGCTTCGCCCCCGGCAACGCTCAAGGCAATGCGGACGCCTTGTACTGAAGCATCTGTATCAGCCAAAGCGGCTAGGCCATTGGAGAACAGTTCACCATTGTTGAGCACCACACTGGGTGCCTGTGGCCCCGTGGCATCTAAGGTCACGCTGGCTTCCACGGATTCGGTCATATTGCCCGCTTCATCACGGGCTTTGGCATACAATGTCACGGGGACGCTAGAGGGCAAAAAGGTGTAGCTGCTGTACTCTTGATAGGGTTGCCAAGGGGCGTCGGCCAAGTCTGTCCCGATCTGCATTTCAAAAATGCCCTCACCCGTCAGACGCA
The DNA here is from genome assembly GCA_002721815.1 of Myxococcales bacterium. Taxonomy (GTDB): domain Bacteria; phylum Myxococcota; class UBA727; order UBA727. The sequence continues at coordinate 23,226 of PBLQ01000013.1, read as the reverse complement.
AGATTTGACTCGCCTCGGTGATGAAGGCCGACCCATCCCCGATGGTCAAACTTAAGTCTGTGGGCGCCACCGTATCCAACGTCACGCTGCGTTCCACCACGGCCGTTGCGTTCTGTGATGCATCACGGAGTTGAAGACCGAGCCGATAGGTGCCATCGCCCTCGGCCAAAGGCACGCTCACATAAGGCACATAAGGCGTCCAGCTGGAGGCATCGCTGTCTAAAGGCGTACAATCACTCTCGCCCGACAAACACACGCCCCATTGCATTTCTAAGGTGTCTGACAACACGTCCACGGCATCCACCGTGAGCGCCACCGTACTTGCAGTGCTGTAAGCCACTTCGTTGTTCAAATGCGCACTTAAAATCTCTGGAGGTGAGATATCGCGCACCAAAGTCAGCGTGAGCACCTCGCTTTCAAAGCCACAGGGGTCTGCGAATTGAAAGTAGACTTCGTTTTCACCTTCTTCGATATTTTCAAAAATATGAACGATGTCTGCTCGGTCTGCCTCGTCAATATCTGTAAATTCAGCCGGCATCTCTTCGCCTTGCGTCCACACTTTTTGGGCAAAGGCAAAAGAAGCTTGAATGTGCACGGTGACACCCTCGCCCGAAAGCAACCAACGGCTTGAGGTGTCTAAGCCAATCACTTGGTCGGTACCGGCAGAAAAACGCACTGCGGTGGAAGCCAATGAAAAAGAAGGGGCCTCTTTAACTTGTAAATCTTCGTCAACGCTCACCACCTCTAAGCAAGCAGAGCCTGAAGTGGCAGAGATGCCATCGCCTTCAACCACCATATAATAAGAGCCCACTGCAACGTTTTCTAAGGTGAAGCTGCCATCTTCTTCGAGGGCTTGGCTGTAGGTGGTGTCGCCCACGCGGCGCAGCGATTTGTCCGATGAGGTGATGCGCGACAGGTTCACGGTTGCAGAAGAGATATCGAGGCCTTCTTCGACGCTCAGCTGACCAGACACCGACCCCACACCCAACTGGAGCTCCACATCACCCAAATCCAGGTTGCCCCCCTCTTGGAGCAGCAAACGGCGACTGAATTGTTGGTACGCACTCTCCGAGGCGTCAGGCGTTAAGCCGCCAGAATAGATGACACGTAATTCATAGACATCGGGTTCTAAGTCCGAGAGTTGAAAACTGCCGTCTTCTTCAGGGGTGGTCCCCCCCTCTCCTTTGCCCAGCTCAACCCGGACGCGACTGACATCGTTTAAGCCGTTTTCGTCCACCAAGACGACACGCCCAGAAATGGCAGCGCGCACATCGGCGCGGGTGTCGTTGGTGACGGGTTGGCAACCGCCTAAAACCCCAGAAATACAAAAAATAAGAAGGATAAGATGACGCATGCCCCCCCCAAGAAAAGTATCAATACGAGCCAAAAGATTAGCACTTTTTCAGTAAAGCATGCTCGGTATATTTCTATTTTTCCAATGACTTATTTAGGCTCGCATCAGTAAACCTTGAGCGGTAGCCACTCACCACCCGTGAAAGCTTTCAACTTTCTGGTTTCATCATCAAACGCGGCAGATCTCCCCAAAACAAAACCGATTTTCGCAGGTATGCCTTCACTCAAACTGGGTTCTTCGGTCAACCAAAATACGCCGTTATTATACATGGCTGGAGAGACCACCGGGTCGATGTGTAACACGCCATCGCGCCACTGGGCGATATCGGTACAATTTTCGGCACAATGGGCCATTCTCACTTGATTGCGGTGCGTGTACCCCACGTAGATTTGCCCGTCATCGGTCACTCTCAAATCCATACCCACCGACCCTGTGGTGTCCAGTGCCCCAAGCTTCACGCGCCCCCAATGATCGAGGACGTTGTTCCCCGGCGCACCACCAAAATCACCTTGGGTGCAGTAAACAGGGCTCTCAGAGCAAATGAACAGTTCCATGGCCAATAAATCAGAGGTCTGACGACCTGTGGCGAGTAAAACCACGCTCATATCTGAACTCACATCCGTTTTAATCAAGTAGTCATGAACATCATTGCCGTAATCATTTAACAAGGTTGCTTGGTCGTGGGCATAGAACACAGAGGCATTATCATCCGCCGCATCATAGGTGGCCCCATGCACATCCACGTGGTAAATGGTGGCGCCTGCATGATTTGTGTCTTGCCGGTGGTAACTCAGAAAAACGACCCCCTTGTCTTCCACAGCACCGGATTGATTGGTGATTTGGGTTTGGCCCGCGGCAATACTGAAGCGCCCGGGGATGGTTTTCATGCCCTTCCAATGGGGACCCCCGAAGGTATAATCGAGCCATTGACTCTCCTCCGTACAACCGGTGGTTTCACCGTTAGCGTAGGTCGTTAAAAAGCAGGAGACAAAAGCCACTTTGTTGGCCGTAGCTTGATCACGGTCACTCATGCGGTAGGCCAAGAATACCCGATCGGCACCATCATGAACCAACTGCGCGGTGGTTTTACCATCATTAGCATTGCCCAAATTTGAGGTATCGTTATCGACGACCTCGTAAGAATGCCATGCGTCCGAAAAAGAACAATCTCTGCCTTGCCCCAAATTAAACTGGCAGACATTCATGACGATGGTTTCGGGTATCGCGTTCCGATGGTTGATGCCAGTCACCACAAAAAAGTAACCGTTATCATAATCACCCAAACGGGTTGACGATTGGGGCGTCAGTAGCACATCTAAAATACCGGCAGTGGCATCATTCGGGAGGGCCAACCGTACTTCAGGGCGCCCCTGAAGCGCCACATACACCCCATCATTGTTGATGGTGTACGCATACCCCACGTTACTCCCCCAACCATCAGCCCCATAATTGCTGCAAGTGTTGTCAGCGGCACAGGTTCTGCTAGAGAAATTCCCGGGGATGTCACTGGAAAGCGTTTCCTCAACGAAAGCGGTCACCTGATACATATCACCATCCGAAGATTCTTCGCCTGAATTACCGTAGGCACGGATACACGTGTTGTAGGTCATAAGCTCGTCAGACGCGCCTGTATCCAAAGACATACTCACTTCATTCACGAAAGCATCGTTTAACGGAATGCGTTGTTCCCAAAGGTTGGTGTCTAAAGACGCCCCATAAGCCCTGGCATTCTGGTACCACAGGTCATAACCATCGACGTAACTGACGGGGTTCCAACTCGCACGTAAGGATTGCGCACTGGGCCAGACCACAAAACCATCGGGTGCAGGGACCATGGGCAAGGCCAGGTGAACGTGTGCGTTGGCATCGATCCAAGATGCCAGCACATTCTGTCCATATTGGACCACGTGAGGGATGGTGCGACTGGGCACTTCATTGGCAAGAACAACACGATCCCAATTATCCCCATCACTGCAATCGGTCGCGTTGGGGTTTTCGCAAACCGCGTATTTCACGCGAGATTGCGATTTGTTCCACCAAACCTGGTGTAAGGCACCTGCGCCCTTGAACAAGCTCAGCATTTCACCGCCTTCGATCTGTCCCCACAACTGGGTGAAGGAACCTTGAGTTCCATCTTCATTGTCGGCGGGATAACATGCGTCATTATCGGCAATCCAAGCGTCGCGAGCGCACCGGTTGATTTTGGTGGTGGAATAACTCCCGATTTTACGCCAAAGGGTATAAATATAGTCTTGGGTTAAGATGATACGAGGCGAATTGTACTCGATTCCGGCCGGATTGAGAGGCGCAAAAGTCATTGAAGTGGCATTGGCGTCAAACCGATCCCAGCCCGTAGAATTCCCCGAATTGATACACCCAGACCCGGTATAGCAAGAGATGACTTCGATCCCCTCATTTTCTGACTCGTAGGCCAGCACAATCCTGTCATCCCAGGCCTCCAAGTCTAAAGGTCCGCGGTCAGCAAGGTCAAATGCAGGCTTAGAATCAACATCGCTCACATTGACGTGAAACCAGTTTTGGTTGAGTTGGCACCCCGGCCCAACGTCCATACCCGTGTTTGGAACGGCCTCATACGCCTTCCCGCAACTGGCGACGCAAATGTCTCCTTCAGTCGCATTATAGGCCACGTGAATACCGGCCGTGGTCTCAGCGATATCAATGCTACGCCAGCTGGCGCCACCTTGATCAATCCTGCAACCATCTTCATTGTTCCGTTCCAAATATGTGAGCGAAAAACCTAAACCATCGGCAGATTGTGTGGCCGCGGCCGTACAACCTCTGTCGCAGGTGAACAACGCCGGCCCTTTATTGGTCATTGCCGCGATATATATGCGATAGGAAGTGGCCAAAGCACGGACATTTTCTGCACCAAACGACCAAACATTTTGGTAGCAAAATCCCTCGTGGCACCGACCACCGCCACATTCATCATCAGCGACGCAAGTGGTTTCCCTATCAATGTCACCTAAAATCAGGTCAAACTCGGTCCACTGCTGAGGGTCGCGACAGTTGTCTGTCCGGTAGGCACAGGTTTTAACTTTCAAAATGGGGTTTGCCTCGTAAGTGGGATAGCTAAACACGTACAACTGGCCCATGGCCTCAAAGACCGTTGCCTGAGCAAAGCGGCGATCTGGATCAGCGATAATGGCGTCAGTCACATCAGAACGCGGCACGGTTTGTGCGAATCCGGTGGTAAAACTCTTCATGGCCGAGAATTCGCCGAGGTTGCCCGCAGCATCTCTTGCCGCTGCTTGAAAATAGTATGTGGCCCGATCTTGGAGTCCCGTGAGACTGTAAGAGGTGATGTCCCCAACACTGACGGTCCCCACGCCGTCGAGCTCTGCAAAACTTGCATATCTAATTTCATAACCCTGTATTCCAGAATCCCCCAGATCTGCGGCTTCTTGCCAATCGATCATCGCCTGACGGCTCCCGCCCACCGCAGTCACGTTACTCACTTGTTCTGGCGCCTGGCGGTCTAGGATCAGCATGATTGACGGATGAGTGTACCTGTTGCCGGCCGCGTCTTTGACACAGATGCCCACCCAGTGGATGCCATCATCTTCACAGCCCACTTCAACGGTGACCGTATTTCCTGACAAGGGGGAATAGTTGTCCCCGCAAGAGCTGCCCAAACCCACGCTCGCGGTCAAGCTCCCCGCCAAGTTATCATTGGTCTCAAGCTCAATGGACAAAAACCGTTTCTTGGGATCGGTCGAGGCATTACCCCCTGGACAAAACTCCGTATCTTCTGCGAGGTCTGTTGGGTTGACACGGCCTGGCAAGGCATTGGGACTGGATTCAATGAATGTCGCACTGGTAATGGTGGGCGACTCAGTGTCCAAGATCACACCCTCGGCATCTGACGCAACGTTACTCTCTTGCTCAGCACCGTCACGAACCTTCACATATACATTTTTGGGCCCATTGGCGGTGGAAAACGTAAATGGTTTGAATGCCTTGAAAGTGACCCATTCGGCATTGGCAAAACCAGCGTCTTCAGAAATCATCATTTCAAGATTGGGTACATCTAAGGTTGTTTCGGTGTCCGGTCCTCCCGAGCCGCCGCCGCCGCCACCAGTACCGCTCCCGCCACCTGGATCTCCATCAGACCCACTGTCTCCCGTGAGGTCAGGCAAATCGGTGATGTTGACTTGGACATAGACGTTCACCCCTTTGGCGTAATCGATGGCATTGCCGTCTGCATCTGTGATGGTCACACTGTTCACCACCGGTGCGTCCACATCGAGTATGATGGAGGCGGTGGTCTTTGCGGTAAGGCCAGCCCTGTCTTTAAAACAAACATCAATGGTATATAAACCGCTGATGGCCGGGTCCACGAGGTAATCCGTCATACTCTCGCCATCGTAAGCGATAAAACTCACATTGCCATCGCAATCCAACCCTTCACCGATGGCATAGTGGGTCACATCGGCCGGCGGGCTCATGGTCACCGATAAATTTGCATCATCGGTCACTAAAGCGCCACTGTTGAGAACAATGGTGCCATTGGGGGGGCTTTGATCAACATAGATAGCAGCTGAAGCACTGGCCATCAGTCCCGCTGCGTCTTCAAAGCAGGCCGTCACCAATTTCTCGCCTTCCCCGCTGGACAACGAATGGTTTTCCACCGTGTATGTACCGCCGTGGTTATCAGGTAAATCAACCATCGTTGAAGCCGTGCAGTCCATGTACCCGTTCTGCACTCGGTACTTCAGCGTATCGTCTGGGAAAGTCAGCGTCCCCTCGATTCGAGGGGCCCCCGAAGACTCGTGTCCCAAAAATTCAATGCCGCCTGCCAATTCGATGGCGCCGTTGGGGATTTGGGTATCCAATTCAATGACAGCGGGACCAATTGATGCAAAGTTCCCGGCATGGTCTTTCAGGCAAATCACCACTTGTTTTTCTCCGTCCCCATCGGACAACAAGTGTTCTTGGGTGGCGGTGAATGGCAGGTACACGGCAGTGTCGCAGTCCAACGAAACAGCGTTGGCCACGGCCATGGATTTGATATCGTCGAACTTGTTGGTTTCGCCCTCCACCGCCAACAGGCTTAAAGAGACTTGGCGTTGGGTGGCGTAGTCAGCGTCATCGCCGATTTTGAGGGTCGCGGCCGGGTTAAGGGTATCCACAATAATTAAACCTACATCCGATGAAAGGTTTCCGGCATCATCCCGAAAACACACCTTCACCTGTCGCTCGCCCTGCGCGGAGCCCAAGTCGTAATTGGGGATGGACACATCGTAATCGTACACACTGTAATCGGTACTCTCAGAGTTACAATCGAGCATTTTATCACCGATAGCAATGGCGGCAATGTTCTCAGAAGCACTCAAGGTGAGGTCCACACTGGTGGAGCGGCTGTAAGTGTCCCCATTGTTAATGGTCACCGATACGGTCGGTGCGTTGTTATCGAAATAAATGGTGTCAAATGACGAGCCTATCAAGCCAGAGTTGTCTTTCAGACAAACCGTCACCATTTTCTCGCCTTCATTCTCTGCATTGGGCAAATCAAAGTTAGACAATGTGACCGAACTAACGTCAGCAGGCACTTGATCTGTGATGCTGACATTCTCACAATTCACTGCCCCCCCTGCGGCATGGTAGTGCGTGGCATCATCGGGGAAGGTAAAAGAGACGGTGGCTTTCTTGAACGTGGTATACGCATCATCATTTTCAATGAGCACTGTGGGCACCGGTGAAATGGTATCCAGATGAACCGTGGCAGCCGGCGTTTTGGCGGTGCGGCCAGAAGCGTCTTTCAGACAAACCTCCAAGGTGTGGTCCCCTTCGGTTTCACCAAGCAGCCACGTCAGAGAGGTCACAAAGGGGGTGTAGGTGGCGGTGTCACAATCGGCAGCATCTACCGCCATGCTGACAATATCGGTAAAATCTGCCGCCCCTGGCGTGTTGGGCCCCATGGTCAAAGCCACACTGCGCTGGTTGGTGTACGGCACATCATCGTTGATTGTCAATGTCGAATTGGGGTCCAAGCTGTCGAGTTCGATGGTATCTGTGGCCCCTGTCACCTGCCCCGACAAATCCCTAAAACACACCAACACCTCTTTGGTGCCATCACCCTCTGAAAGCGTATGCCCTTTGGTATCCTCATACCCCACCCCGTCATTATCGAAATCTAAAGAATCACAGCCCGGGCCTTCGTTGAGAATTACAATTTTATCGATCTCCTCGTCCTTCGTTAAATTTAAATTGACGGTGCGGGTTTGGGTGTAGGCGGCATCGTTTTCGATCACCATCGAAACAGTGGGGCCTTGCGTATCCAAAATAATATTGTCAGACGCTCCTGCCACATTGCCCGCGGCATCCACGTAACACACCGAAACCGTTTTAGTGCCATCGCCGTATCCAAGGTGATGGTCTTCAAGGGATTGTGGCGATGTAGCCACAGAATTAAAGCTGGAGAGGTCCTGCGTGGTACAATCCATGAGGCCATTTTGCACCGCATAATGGGTGGCATCAGCGGGATAGGTTAACACCACATCCACCCTGTTGACAGTGGCATAGTCGGCACCGCCAGCCAGTTCGATGGTTCCTACAGGGATGGTGGTATCAAGAATCACTGATACCGATTGCTGTGCCGTGTTTCCTGCATTGTCCCCCACCTCTACATAGACCGTTTTGGATTCGTCTTCCGTAGGCGCTTGCACCGTATGCAGCAAAGACACGTAAGGGTACCCGTTGGTATCGTTTTCGTTGACAAACACCACCGGTTCACCGGTAAAGGCACCTGTATTTGAGATTCGGTAGAACGCCGTATCATCAGAGACTTCCAATTTAATCTCCAGTTGAGGATCGGTCACATAGCCCGATGCAGCGGAAGTAACCAAAAAGCTATGAATCACAGGCGGCGCATCGTCGAGCTGGATATTGAACTCCTGTTTATACGCATCGTCGCTCCCATCGGAGGTGTTCCCCGCGTAATCAACGAGCCAAACCACCAGATCGAAACTCGTGCCACTGTTTGGCAAAGTGTATTCAAGCACGTTCCCATACGAGATGGTTGCCTCAGCACTTCCATCGGCCAAGCTGATCTTCACCCATTCAACCCCCGAGCCGCCCTCATCAGAGCCCAGGACATCAAAGGCAATGGTACGCTCTGGCGCATACAACTGCCCTTCAACGGTTTGACAAGAACTGCAAGAGGCACTGTTCACCACCGGTGGGGTCTCATCAACGCTCGTTTGGGCACTCACCGCATCGGTGATGTTACCGGCCTCATCTTTAAATTTGGCGCGTACGATTTTTAAACCATCACCGGCTGAAAGTTCTAGATTCGGAACCGACGTGGCGTAGTCAATCCAATCAAATGTATTCGGGCCTTCTTCCACATCGCCTTCGATCAGCATGTGAGAGGCACCCACCGCTGACAAATTCGCCGTGGTCAAGCTGCTGGTCTGCCATTCACCCCCCGTTAAACTTAAAGCTGGGTTCGTGGGTGGGTTCGTGTCGAGCAGGACCGTGTTGGTTTCCCGAGGTGTTGAAACGTTGCCGGCCATATCCCGTGCACAAACGTAGACCTGTTTGAGGCCATCGTTCGGAGACAACAAGTACCGAAAATCCATGACGTTACAAAAACAGTCAGCGCCATCATCGTCCGTACAACAATCCGAATCGGAGGTGCATTCTTCTGAACTGTCGTTGGCGCAGAAACTTGGTACTGGCGGTGGCTCCACAAAAGCCACGTTATCGCAACTGTCGGCTTCGGAGAAAGCCAGCATGTCCAGCCCGCTGACACCATCGCTCACCTGAACCTTCACCGAGACCAAGGGGTTGTTGGTCTCGTTGAGGCCATGGTGCAGCTCGGGGGCCGCGGCAAAGGTGGGCGCCTCGCTATCGAGGGTGGCTTGTATGGAAACGACTTCGCTGTTGTTGCCAGCAGGGTCCGTACAGGTCACGTTTAAGGTTTTCACTTCTTGGGTTTCGCCCACACTCAACTCAATTAAGTTACCGTAGCGGCCGTTGTAGCCCGTTCCTTCGGGCGCCGGTCCACCTTCACCGTCCACCGAAACATCTAAAAGCAACTCACCATCGTTGGCCAGCGCATCGTAACAGTTCACCGTCACTTGAGCGTTGTAATTCAACATGTAGCCACTGCCGTCATCAACACTGACGGCCCCCATGTCGGGGGGCGCGCGGTCTAAAATGATGCTGTCGGAGCGTTCGGTGATGTTACCGGCCCAATCCTCCAACCGCACATAGACATGGTGTTCGCCATCTTCGACCATGACATTGTGTGCCAAATCCACTGAAATACCCGAGGCCGAAAATGGAAAGGTTTGGGTGTCGTCGAAGAGCCCGGTCAGGCTCACTTGGACCTCAGAAATATCGTTACTGGTGGTGGTAAAGCCCAGATCGACTGAGGTAATCGGGATGAGGCTCACTAAGGGATTGGGGGGCGGCTGCACAATGTATTTTGCACCCTCATTCAGCACAAAGGAGGCCGCCGGGGCTTCGGTGTCCAGTGCCACCGTGAAAGCGTAATCGCTGGGCACACTGGTCACGTTACCGGCAGCATCTCGAAATTGCATAAAGACTTCTTCTTCGGTTGATCCAAAGGGCAAGCCCAAGCCGCGCACCGACACTTGATAATCGGCTTGGGGCGTTGAATCAAAGGTTTGCCACTCTTCACCAATGAGGTTGGACTCAAAACCCAAACGCCAACCGTAGATATCGGCCAAAGCCACCGCGTCAATATCGTCACTCTCGTAGGCAGGGTCCATCATTTCTGCTTCAGCCGTATTGATCGACGTCCCGGTGTTGAGCAAAATCGAGTAAAGATTGGTTCGCGCATAGTGCACGCCATCGTGCATTTGCGCGTCTTCGGGGTTCAACACATACGTCCCCGACTGAATCCAGGGCGGTGTGTTATCGTAAAGGACCGCCGCAGTTTCGAACTCCGCGGAGCAATTGCCCGCTTTGTCACAAACCCGTGCGTTGAGGACGTGGCGTTTTTCTTCCACCGAATCGCCGATGGAGCGAGGCAAAGAAACCTCGCAGGCACTGTTAATGGGACAGTTACGAACGGAGCCATCAAATGGACTCGCATCATCCGGCGCACTTTCGTCCGAAAAAGCCATTTCAAACCGAGCCAAAGGTGCGGCATAATCCGCTGTTTCAAGCTCCGCTTCAGCCGTCACATTGACCGCTTTTTCTTTGGTCACGTCACTGCGCAGCGCATCTTCCGATTTATTAAGGGTGAGCGCCCGCATTTGGGGCGCGGTGCGGTCAACTAGGATTTGGCTGTTCATCACCAAGCCAGCGTTACCCGCAGCATCTTTGACTTGAACAAAGACTTTGATCATACCTTCCGCCACGCTTTGTATGTCCACCTGTGGTACCGCATTGGTGGGGTAATCTTCCCAGGCTGGCTCTGCAGCTTCGGGGTCAAAAGGCGTGTCCCCGACCATGGCTCGTATTTGGGTCACTCCTTCGCGCACCCTCAGCCGGACACCCACTGCGTCAAGGTTAGTATAGGCAGCAGGCTGACAGTCGCCGTCGCCAAACGTTGAAGGGTCACACAAATCGAAATCGCCAGACACCGGTCGCAGTTCACCCCGGCTGGGCTCCATCTCAGTGACATCGCCTTCCACCACATTTTGGCCCTCAAAGCTCTCGGCAAAATACCCGGTGAGTTGCGCCAAAATGGTGTAGCTTTCTCCTTCCACATTCACCGGCAGGCCTGGGTAAGGAAAATCAAAGGTGCCGTCATTTTGGGTGTAAGCTTCCATCACCGTCATGCTGGTAGCACTGCTCACCAGTTGGGCCATCACCCGTATTCCGCTGTGCCCTTCTTCTTCGCTGTCCATCAAATCCTCGAGCATGATACGCCCGCTCAGATAGCCCCGTGCCACCTCCATTTCAACATCACCCAAAGTGGAAGTGAGCCCACTTTGAATCGTCGGAACCGCGAGGGTTTGGGTTTTATATCCCATGCGTTCCACCACCAGGGTCATCCCCGCGCCTTCAGGCACTTCGGCAAACTCGAATTCGCCACTGGGCGTCACGTATTCAATGTCACGTGGCGTCGTTGCCAAGTCTGCCCCCGCATCAAACAGTTTGAGTACGGTATCCATGGTGACATGGGCGGGCTGTCGCGCTTCTAAGCTGATGTTCCCGCGCAGCCAGCCGCTGCGGTTTACCTCGAAACCACTTTTGGTGGCACTGGTCATATTACCGGCCGCGTCAAAGACCTCTACTTCAAAGGCCACCGGCAGCCCAGTCTGGGAGGGTAGACCTACCGCAACCTCACTTTGGTAAGGAATTTTCTGCGTGGCCGAGGTAAGCGGCTGCAATCCAACACGCATCATCACAGGGTCTTCTTCATCGGCAATTTGAATTTGGAGTTCCGCCTGGTCGGCATATATTTGCGTACCGGACTTGTTGGTGACCGTTATGGCAGGGTCACCAAACACGGGCGCTTGTGCGTCCACTTGAAGGGCAAAACTGCCGGCCATGGCCGACGTGTTGCCAGCGGCATCTCTGAGGAACAAATACACATTCGTGGGTCCCTCGGCGGTGTTCAGTGTGACATATTCGGTTTTTAAGAATAAGCCGGGACTGGCGAAAACCGCATTAAAGGTCACGTCATTGGCATTGGGTTCGGTCATGCCCTCCACCAAAGCCACGGCGGACACGCCACTGGCCCCGTCATCGGCCATGATATCCACGGCCAAAGTGGCATTTTCTTCGGTCACCCACAGGGTTCCATCACTGGCGGCTGCAATGGACAGCAGGTCCATGGACCTCAATTCTGGTGGGGTCATATCGAGATAAATGACATCTGATTTCACCATGGACACATTGCCAGCCGCATCGCGGAACATCACATCCACCCGTTGCTCACCTTCCTCGGACAACAAGGTCACCTCGTGGGAGATGTCGTATGCCACCCAGGGCTCCTCATCGAAAAGGCCATCAACGCTCAAACGCATGTGGGTGGCATCGGTGGCGCTCAAGGTGGCTGTCGCTGCGGTGCTGTTGGTAAAGTCATCACCATCGTTGAGACTGATAAAGGTCGATGATGGTGGTTGGGTGTCAAGAACGATACTGGCGCTAATGGGCAAAGTGACATTGCCCACCGCATCTTTGTACTGCACATACACGGTTTTGGTGCCATCACCGGGCATCAACATCCAACTTCGGCTGCTCACATCAAAATCGTTCCACGCTTGGCCACCGAAGGTTTCATCGTACCCCACGCGATAATGGCTGGCGCCTTCAGCGCTCAGGGTCAAGGTCACCTCTTGGGTGGCCGTCACGTCGGTACTGGCCTCACCTGCGGCGTCTTTGCCGGTAATGAGCAAGGACCCTGGCACGGGCGCTTCGGTATCCACATGCACACTCAGGTCGCCGTAAGCCGATTCGGTGATGTTGCCCGCCAAATCTTTTAAGAAAAGAAAGATTTTCTTTTCACCATCGCCGCCTGTGAGCCCCACTTGTCGAGACCCCATCATGAGGCCGTCGCCTGCCGACACATCATCGAAGACCAGATCGGCCAAGGCCGGTGCTTCGTTGTCTTGGGTGTGCACCACCGCAATCCCCGCAATGGAGGAATGGGCATCATCGGCCAGAAAATCCACCGTGAGGGTGGCCGCATCGGTGGCTATCCAATACCCACCGTCATCAGCGGGCGTGCGGCCGCGGACTTCAAAGGATTCAACGGAAGGCGCGGTTTTGTCGAGCAACACGTTTAAGGTGGTCACCGGTGATTCATAGCGACAACCCGCGAATTGAAAATAAATGGCATTGTTGCCCTCGATCAAATCGCTCACCGCAATTTCAAAACCTGCACCACTGGCAAAGGGTTCCCAAGCCCCTGGTGTGGCGTTTTCGGTCCACATGCGCGCGTGGGTGATAAACCCACCCACCACATTGGCGGTGAGGGTTTCGGTTTCGGTGGATAGAATCCATTGGCTGCCACGCGTGGTTTGGATTTCGCCCATGCCGGGCAATAACGACACATTGGTGGGGGTAAAACGGAAATCTGCAGCGGCGACATTCTCACTGTGAAAACCCACCACGGTATTTTGGGTGCAACCCAGGTCGCCCATTTCGGTGCCTTCAGCGTCGTTGCTCTCGCCACCCTCTTCGTCGTCGACAGACGAGCCAGACATGCTGCCCTCTTGCGCCAGGGTGTAGCCCTCTTTTTCCACCTGAAGGTTGTAGGTGCCAATGGGCACATCGGCAAAAGTGTATACCCCATCCACCACGGGGGCTTCGCGCACGAGGGTGTCGTTGGTCAAACGGGCGATGGCCCCATCGGTAGAGCTCTCATCGGTGAGCACCAAACCACCGGTGACCACCCCAAGGCCCACTTCGAGTTTGATGTCGCCCAAATCCACATTGCCGCCCTCTTGCAACAAAACCCGTCGGGTGAACTCTTGGTATGCACTTTCGGTGGCGTCTGAAGTGAGGCCACCAATGTACAACACACGCACTTCGTACACATCTGGTTCGAGATCGGTCATTTGAAACATGCCGTCTTCTTCGGGGGTGGAGCCCCCCTCTCCTTTACCGATTTCAACGCGCACGCGACTCATATCGCTCACACCCGGCGTGTCAGCCAACACCACACGACCCGAAACGGCCGCACGGGTGTCTGCCCGCGTGTCTTGAGTGGTAGGCTGGCAACCAACAAAAACGAAAAGGCCCAACAGGGCACCCCAAATGCTTCTCATGTGATTCTCCCAAGCGACACGCCTGCGCATGGATCGCAAACGTGCAGTACCTTGATCGTATAGCACCAAATGGACTTTCATGCCGCCCAAGAGTTTCAAGGTGTTAGAAGAATTTCCGCCGCTCTCGGCGCGTCCCGGCATTGCCCCAATTAGGGGCGTTTTTGACCCTAAAAAATGCAGTTTTTGGAGGAATCTTCAGGCCAACGTGTTTTTATTTTACAGTGATATTCTAGGGGTTTAGAAGATGACTGGGGCCAGCCCTCTCAGGGGGTTCGCGCCACACGGGGGCAGCAACTCCCCGCCGAAAGAAAAAGTCCATGTTAATCAGCAGCTTAGAAAATCTCTGCGCCCATCTGCCCGGCCTCACCAATGGCCCCATCAGCCCGGCTCAAAACCCATTTCCCAACGGCTTTTGGACCGGCCTGGCCCTCACGGCGGTGGGGGTGTTGGGTCTGTTGGTGGCCGAAAAAACCAACTGGCAATGGGCCCGTTGGACCTTCAAACCCTTGGCCTGCCTGGGATTCTTGTTGGCCGGCTGGTTCACGGCCCCCTTCGGATCCGGTTATGGCCTTTGTGTCTTTGTGGGATTGGTGTTGTCGGTGGTTGGTGACCTGTGTCTCATTCCCCAGGGTTCGGGCAAAGTGTTTTTGGGTGGCGTGGCCGCCTTTTTACTGGCGCACGTGGCTTATACCGTCGCGTTCTTTTTTGTGGGCATCAGCCCCATGGGCGCTTTGGTGGCCGCCATTCCCATGATCGCCATTGCCCTGGGCGTGTACCGTTGGCTGCGTCCAGATGTGCCCGCCCAACTGCAAAAACCCATTCTCGGTTACGTGGTGGTCATCACCGCCATGGTCACCTTGTCCATTGGGGTGGCCGTTCAATCCACAGACCTGATGCTCATGCCTGTGGCGGCCACCTTATTTTGGCTTTCTGATATTTCGGTGGCACGGGACCGTTTCAAGCAAGCCGGCTTTTTCAACAAGTTTTGGGGATTGCCCTTTTACTTCGGTGCGCAACTGCTTTTCGCCGTCACCATTCTCATGAGCGCTGCCTAAGTAGCCAACGCAAAAGTTTCCCCTTCTTGGGCCACCTGGCAGCCAACCGCCAAGATCTGTTCATAGGCGTCACTGGCTGAATTGCACGCGGGGTTGGTGTGGTTGAGATGGGTGAAACGCACTTTTGCCTTGAGCGCGGCATCTAGGGGCGCCAAACGGGCCAAGCTGGTTTCGATGGATGGATGGGGAATCACCGATGCATCGCGGTGCCCCACTTCGGCCATGTTGAAAAAAGTACCGTCCAACCACGCCACATCCACTTGGGTCAACACCTCTTCAATGTTTTTGTCCCATTGCTCCCAGTTGTCGATGTCGGGCAAATGCAGTGCCGCTTGGGTGCCACTTTCGATTTTAAAACAAACCGCCTCTGAGATTTCACCCCGGTGCGGCACTTGAATGGGCGTGATGGTAAAGTTGGAAGAGAGCTGCACGCTTTGTTCGTGCACCAAATCTTTAATCTCGATATGACCCTGCGTCACCAATTGACGCCACGGCGCATCCGATTTCAAAAAGACGGCCATTTGGGGCATGCAATACACGGGCATGCGGTCGGCGCCCATGACTTCGCGACCCAGGTGCACCAAGCCCACATAATGGCCCATGTGGGCGTGGGTCAAAAGCAGTCCCAAGCCCCATGAGGGGTCGGTGGCGTTGTTGAGAAGCGCCAACTGCGCCGGAAAATCGGGGGTGCAGTCGATGACCCAACGCATTTTGTTTTGGGGGTCGATCAACGCCAAACACGCAGGCATGCGGCGACGATTTGGCTGGGCCCGCGCCCATTCGCAACAGCTTTTTTGGCAACCGGTTTGGGGCACCCCGCCATCTTGCGCAGTGCCCAACACCATGAGCCAAGGGTGTTGCGACGATGGGTTCATCTCTTTTTATTCTTCCATGATGGAGGAGTAGTCTTCGCCGTAGATGTAGGCGTCTACGATGCCCCACACGTAAAAAGCAGCTGCGACGCCGCCGCTGACTGCAGCAATCATGTACCATTGTCCAGCCTCGGCATTGATTTCGTCTATGCGGTCTTTACAGGGCTGATTGGCATCCGTATCGGCGCCACCACATCCCAAGCTCAGAAACGGCAGACCGTATTTGTCACCGATTTCTTTATCTAGCGCAGCGAATTCTTCGTCCGTCGAGGCCGTTGAGTTGTTGTACTCATTGGCAATGCTGTCGACCACATCCTGAGAAAATGCGCCATTGCGCTCCCATGTCGCATCGTAAATGCGTGTTTCTTGGGCGACCTCAAACCCCGTGTAACCGGCATACCCAGCCCCAGCCAAGCCCAAAAGTGTCCCGCCCAAAACAGCAAACCCTTTCACGCGATGCTTGGGCCCGTTATAAAACTGGCCAAAGCCGGGCACCAACGAACGAAAGATAGCCTCTTCTTTGGTGCGCACCACAAACGCTTTGGTGATGAGTTTAGACGGGTCACCCATGGGAAAGAACACGTGGCCCGCGCCCTTTTTCTCGCCGGTCATGTCGTCGTAAATGTAGGCCCGCAGCAAAAAGTCGTTGCCCAGTTTTTTCACTTCACCGGTCAAAATGTGAGAGGCGCCTAAAAAGCGTGCGCTCTCTTTGAAATCGGCCTCCGCCCATTCGCCGATGGGTTTGGTTTTCATGGAGAAGAGTTCTTCGTGTTTTTTGGCGGACACCAACTGTTTTTCTAAGGTGCCGGCCAACTCACGTTTCACAAATTCGCTGGCTTCTTTGCCAATGCCATTCACCTTGGCTTCGGCGGCCACGTCTTCAAAAGGCATCACCGCCAACCGGCTCAAAGCCGAAGGTTTACCATCGGCCCAGGTTTTGGCCACTTGTTCGGCGAGCTTTTTCATTTTCACATCGAAGCGATTGGCTTCGGCGGGAGATGGCGGCAACTCTTTTTCAATGCCCAACAATTGTAAGGCCACCACTTGTGCCGCGGGCCCCAGGTTGGTGGTGTCCATCATGGTGATGGAGCCACGGGTGATCACTTCGGCGGACTCGGCGTGCACCAATGACCCCGTCACGGCCGCCGCGCCGCCCAAGTCGCCAATGGTCAAACCCACCACGTAGTCGGCTTTGAGGGCAGCGCCTACTTTGGCCAAAACGCCCGAAGACTCTTGTCCCATGTTGGTGGCGTTGGCTTCTTGAATCACCAAATCGCGGGCCTCTTGGCTGCTGATCACCGTGATGTTGGCCAAATCACCCAAGGCCTCGGCAGCCATGCGTTCCACCGCGCCATACCCTGCCTCGTCGAGCAGGCTCGTTTCTTCTCGAGACAACATCACCAGAATCGACCCGGTGACCAAAGGGTCTTTGTTTTCTTCGAGGGTGACCGCTTCCCCATCGGGTGCTTCACCGGTGTTCAAACCCGCCGTGGCCACTGACGAACCGCCGCCTGCCGTGAATACCTGGGTGGCCAAAATGGGCACCCCGCGCGCCGCCGCCACATCTTGGGGTAAACGCACCATCTCACGACGAATCACACGCCCTTCTGACGGCGACATGAGCACGCCCACCAGCAACGGTTTGTTCTCCACCATGGCCACTTCAAAGCGCAACACAAAATCCACCTCGAGCAATTTGGCCGTGTCGGTTTGACACTTGATGCTGTCACAGCCCAGCATCTCTTGGCCCGCCGCCACACTGAGCAAGGTTTGAATGTCTTTTTCGGTGAGCACGTCCATGCCCGAAGTGGCCCCCACCGCAGCCGCCATTTCAAGGTTGAGGCCATCGGTTTCGATGCCCTTGGCAGAATCCGCCAAAGTCACGGGCGGTAAATACACGCGCGGGTTGGCGTTGGCGGTAAACGCCAGAAGCAAGGTGGTCACAAAGGTCAAATAAGCAGTTTTCATAATGGTCCCCAATGAGTGATTCGAGGGACCATAACACCATTATAGGGGGCAAGAAAAGCCATGAAGCACTGGTGAAAGGTGGGTTTAAGGGTCTTTGGGACGCAACTGAACGGTATTCACCTTGTCAGCGAATTTGGCGCCAATGGGGGCGTAAAACTCACGCAACGCCTCAAAATCTTTTTCAATATCACCGCTGGGCACCAACAGGCCGGTGAAACCAGCGGCTTTTTCTTTGAAATCTAAGATGCCCAACCCCACGGGCACCCCCGCTTGCTGGGCGATGTAGTAAAAACCGGTTTTCCAGTGATCGCGAAACGCTCGGGTGCCTGAAGGCGGCACGGCCACCACCAAATGGTCTGATTTCTCAAACCAATCCACCATGTCTTGAACCATGTCATTGCTTTGGGTGCGGTCCACGGGAATCCCGCCGAGGGCTTTCATCATGCCCCCCCACGGGCCCTTGAATAAGGCCGCTTTCCCCAGCCAGCGTAAGCGTACCCCCATGACCCAAGAGGCCGCCACCATAAAGGGAAAGTCCCAATTGCTGGTGTGGGGGGCACCAATGGCCACCCATTTGGGAACGTCTGGCAGTTGGCCCGCTACCCGCCACCCGAAAAACCTTAAAATTACCGAACCCGCCCATGCCTTGAAATTTTTGGGGCCCGGGTAATCTTGGGGCTGGTGATAGCTGGGAAATTTCTGAATGCCGGGCTCCATGTGGCTTTTGCTCCTGTGCCGCTGGGGTTGCTTTAAGGTAACCAAGATGGGGTCTGAGGGAAAGAAAAAGGCGCCAGCACACAACAAAAGACCCAATGGGCCAAGGTGCTTGTGACGGAAGGTTAAAAATCCTACACCATAGCGGAACCAAAGGATTGCCCGTGAAATGGATTGTGCCGCCAGTTTTGTTATTGCTCCCCTTCGTGGGTTGTTTGAGTGCGGCCCCCATCGCCCAATCCAATGACTTCCTGCCCAAGGACAAAGCCGTGGAAGTGAAAGACTACAACCTTTACTTGGCCCTGGGCTCTTCCTCCACTGCAGGTGCAGGTGCTTCGGCGGAATCCCTGCAATACGTGCAACTGCTTCACAACAACCTGGGGAATGATTACACAGACATCACCCTGGACAACCGAGGCTTGGGCGGACGCCGGCTCATGCAAATGCCCAGCGATCTCATTGCCATTTCCACTTCTGACACCGCGCTGGTGACCATTTTGCCCTTCACCGACTACGTATACACACAAACCGAACAATTCGAAGAACACGCCCGTGCCTTGCTGGATGAACTGGCCCGCTACGATGTCACGGTGTTGTGGGGACGCCTTTTCGTTTCTGAAGCGCTCATCTGTGGCGTGGGCGAAGGGCCTGGCGGTTGCTACAGCCAAGAAGACCACGACATGCTCAAAGCCAAAGGGGATGTCATCAAAGGTATGCAGGATGATTACGACTTTTTGGTCATCGCCCCCATCGAAGACATGAACGTGCCCCACCCCGAATGGAACGGCAACGATGGTCACCCCAACGATGAAGGCCACGCCTACCTGGCCCAAAAATTTATCGATGCCATGGTGGCCACCAATATTCTCAAGCAAGACGACGACTGAGAGGCGTTAGCCAAACCCCACCAAAAGCACCACCCCTGCAAAGGCGAGCGATGCACCTAGCCATTCTTCTTTGGCGATGGGTTTCTTTTCGATCCAGTAGCTGAAGGGCAACACAAATAAAGGACTGGTGGCAGACAACGTGGCCACCAAACCCGCTTTGGTCCACGCAAAGGCTTGGTGCACCAACCAAAAGGCCACAAAGGTGCCCCAAAAAGCGGCAAAAGCCACTTGCCCCATGGCTTTTTTACTGGGGGTCTTGTTTTTAAAGTCCGTGATCAAAGCGCGCACCGCCGGCGGCACCAACAGCAAAGCCCCAGCCCCCACGCCCAACCGCACCATGCTCACTTCGAAAGAAGTAAAGGGCGTTTGCCCCAGTTTGGTGAAAATGTGGGCCGCGCTTTGACAGGTGATGGCCCCCAACAACAACCACAGTGCCGCGCCGTTGAGTGGGCCCTCGGCGCTTTTGTTTTGGTGCTGCTGCAACACCACCAACCCGAGCATGGTGAACACCAACCCCAAAGCCCCCACCCACGACACGCTTTCGTTGAGCACAAAAATGCCCATGACGCTGGTTAAAAACGGCACCAAAGCCATGCCCACCAAGGTGATGCGGGGCCCGATTTTTAAAAAGCAACTCAAAATCAGGGTGTCGCCCAAGGTCATGCCAATGAGACCGCTCAACACCAAATAACCCAGGGCGTCGGGGTGCGCTTGGGCGGCTTCGATTAAATTAAAGGGAACGAAAGGCAGCAGTAAAAGAAAAAAGGGAAACGCAAAAAAGCCCTTGAGAAAGTTGATGCTCAAGGCCGAAAAACGGTCGCCCCCCTTGGTGAGGTAGACCGTGGCCAAAGCCCAGCCCGCGGCCGACCCCAAAGCGCAAAAGGCACCGGCGATGGCGATCATTCGGAGGTGCCGTTATCCAAACTAAAGTCGATCACTTCGCTGTAGCTGTCGGCGATGGCTTGTAGGTCGTGGGGTTCGCTGCGACACTTGAGAATGTTGTCGAGCACCGCCGTGGTGAGGTGATTGATGATGGGCGCCCCCACATCGGAATACAGTTGGCCCGCGTTGCAGCCATCGTAAAGCCCGGCCGCCAAAAAGGCGTTGGACACGCCATTATCGATGGCGATTTGCACCAGGCCACCGCCGCCGCGGCCCAGTTCACAAATATCGGAAAACAACAGATGCCCCGCACTGGCGAAACCCGCAAACAGTTTGGGCGCTGGTGTTTGGTCGTACGCGGTTTGGGTGCTGGCGTAATTCACGATTTGATCGTCTTGGGCGGCCAACACCATGGAAAAGGCCAACCGGTCCCCAGCTTGGGCGCCACCGGCCGCCATGGGAATCAACACCTTGGCACGGTCGCCTTCGGTGGCCACGGCCGTTCCCCCCGCACTGTGACCGCTCATGGCCAAATGGTTCATGTCGATGTGCCCTTTTAAAAATGCCAAATCCTCTTCGAGGGCATCGAGGGCCACCAACAGGTTGGACACATCTCGCTCCAGGTTTTGCGACGTTTGCAACGCCAGTAAGTCACCCAAGTTGAGGCCCGGGTGGTCCATGGCCACCACCACGTACCCGTGGGACGCCCAATGGGTCATTTGTTTGAGGGATTGCCCGCGGTAACCGCCCGTGCCGTGGATGAAGATCATCACCGGGTAAGGACCGTTGTTTTCGTCGAGGGGCAAGTCGCGGTAGCAGTTGCAATGGTGCCAGGGGTTTTCTGCGTCGGCGATTTTGGCGCCTTCGGCATCGGGCATCACCTCTCGAATGTCGTAGATGAGTTTGTCTTGCCCCGATTGGCTGCCCCGGACCGCTGGGTACCACACTTCGGTCTCGCTGTAGTTCACTTGGGTGTTCACCGCACCCACCGGCCAAGGCCCATCTTCAGACAAAGCCCCCACCGGGTCTAAAAAGGCAGCGCCATCGCAGCCGGTGACACGATCGGGAACCACTTCTTCTTCTTCTTCGGGTTGGGGCTCGTTCGGTTCGGCGGGTGTCCCACAGGCGGTGGCCATGAGCGCCAAGCCCCCCAAAACGGTGATCAACAAACGACGCATTTCTTTTGGCATGCCCATGCAAGCTCCTTTTATTTCCCGGATGGTTATGCCAATCACGAAGGGAAAAAGCACCCAAAAAAGCTTTGCCCACCCAAAAAGGGGCCCCATGCGCCTGCCCAAAGACAATCTCAAGAAAATCATCACGCTCTCGGTGCCCTTGGCGGCCACCCAGCTGAGCCTGCATTTCATGGGGTTTGTGGACGTTTTGGTGTCCGGTCGCATCAACGAAACCATTTTGGGTGCGGTGGGTTTGGGCACCACGGTGTTTTTCACCTGCGGCCTGTTGGGGTTGGGCATTGCCCTCGCCTTAGACCCAGTGATTTCCCAGGCCATTGGCAGCGGCGATGAAAAGAAGGCCCACCACGCTTTGTGGCAAGGGCATTATGCCGCCGGGGTGAATGCCATTTTTCTCACCGCCCTCACCTGGTGTGCCGCCTATGCCCTGCGCTTCATGGACATCGAGCAAGGCCTTTACGAAAACGCCTTGGTCTACGTGGAGGCGCGTTTGCCGGCGCTGTCGTTTTTCCTCTTTGCCATGAACCTCAAAAGCTATTTGCAATCCCATCATCTCACCAAGCCCATCTTTGTGAGCGCCATCGTGGCCAATGTGGTGAACTTTGTGGGCGATGTGTGGTTGTGCGGCGCCGTTTTGCCCGAGAACTGGCAATGGATCGTGCCGCCCGGCGCCATGAGTCTCGATGCCTGGGGCGTGGCCGCCGCCAGCACCGTGGCGGGGTTTGTGCAAATGGCTTGGTTGTTTTGGCCCACCAAAATGGCCTCAAAAGGCTTTCAGGTTCCCAAGCTGGACTTGCCCACCATTAAACATTTGTATCGGCTCGGCTTTCCCATCAGTGGCCAACTGCTTTTGGAGGTGGGGAGCTTCAGCATCGTGCTTTTGCTCATGGCCCGCCACAGCACCACGGCCGCCGCTGCGCATCAAGTGGCACTTCAGATCACCAGCCTAAGCTTCTCAATTTGCGTCGGAATTGGTGCTGCTGCTTCTGTTCAGGTGGGTCGTGCCGTGGGCAGCCTCAACGGCAAAGACATGGTGGAAAGTGGCTGGTCGACCTTTTTGATCACCGCCGTTTTCATGCTCGTATGCGGCGTGATCATGTGGGTGTTTCCCCTGCACATCGCGCGGTTTGTCACCAACCAAGAAGGCGTCATTGCCATGGCGGGCAGCCTGGTGTTCATCGCGGGTTTTTCCCAGTTGGGCGATGGGTTGCAAACCTCTGGTGCGGGGGTGTTGCGCGGCTTGGGCATCACCAAGCTCACCTTTTACGCCAACATCATTGGCCATTGGGGCGTGGGGTTGCCCACCGGATTGATTCTCACCTACGTTTTAGACATCGGCATCCAAGGCCTGTGGTGGGGCCTCACCGCGGGCCTCGGCACCGTGGCGCTCATTTACTTGGCGACCTTTTATCGCGCACAGCATCGGCCGGTGGGGGATTTTCGGGTTTAGCGCTGCCCTTGGCTTACTCGGTGCATTCCCCAGTCCAGGTTTGGGCATTTTCGTCCCAACCCAGTTCGCCGTTGTAGCCTTCGGCGCATTGGCAGTTGGGGGCGCCATCGGCGTTGGCGGGGCAATCGGCTA
>PBLQ01000012.1 GCA_002721815.1 Myxococcales bacterium | reverse complement strand
TATCATCGGTATCGGCAGGCACGTTGTAGGTCATGGCGTACTGAGGCTCCCCCCAGCACATTAACTCGGTCCAATTGGAGTGGATGCCACAGGCCGTAGGCACCGCGTTATCGGAAGGCACCGGGTTCACTCGAACGGCGTCCCAAATGACCGAAGTCTGCGCGGTCTCTAAAGTTACCTCTGAGCCGTTTCCGTCCCAAGCGCGCAAAACGCCCGTGGTGGATATGGCGTAGATGTACATCATTCCCACGCTCACCGATGCAAATAAACCGTTCCCATTTTGTAAGTCCAAAGCCTCTGCTTCCCAACCAGCGGAAAGATCGCCCACAAAACGCCAGCACTTCAAAGAACCCGCCACATCAATTGCACAGGCATGGTTTTGAGACACCGCCAACTTGCTGGTTTCGGCATTGGCAGACATCACGTCACCCGTATCGCTCGTGCCCGCATCCACGTCAGCACCACCGGCCTCTGGACCTGCATCCATGGCCGGTTCTGGGGCGATAGTGCCTGCATCCATCTCAGTACTGCCAGCTTCTGTTCCAGCATCAACGGACGGCGCCATCACACCCGCATCGGCGGCCGGGGCATTGCCCGTCTCTGTATCGGTGCCACAGGTTTCAGCGTTCGAACCCGTTATTTGTACATTATCGAACTTGGCAGTGAAGCGGTGGCCAGAACTGCCCAAACGAAAAGAAATCAATTTGTGAGGACGTGGCGATGCATCCATCAGGTTCAGCGCAGGCAAGCTGAACCACTGCTCTTGATCCACTTGATACGTTTCGTAGGCCGCGCAAGGACCAGCGGGACAACCAGACCCTCCCCAATTATCTGTTTCGGGTGGGCTCCAATCCTCTCCCACGGTGCCCTTATAGTGAACGCCCACTTGGTACATGTAACGCTCACCCATGATGTCTTCGTAAATGATCCGCACGTGTACCGGAAACTCGCCCTGCGTTAAGCCGGGACTGTTCAACGACTGAAAAATAGGACTCACTTCGCCGCTGAGTATCAATTCACTGCAGTTGTTCACGAATAGCTCTTTGCTCTGCTGCATGAACGCCCAATGGCCACTGCCCGTCGGGATGGAGCGATCGATCTCCATGATGTTACCTCTCGCCTCACCATCGTATCGCAAAGTATAGGTCGTGGACTGCAGTGGCGTGATGCTCCAATCCAAGGGGCCCTCTTCACAAACGTCCACGTTGTCAAAGCCGGCATTGTCCACGTAGCGAAACAGACCGTCAGCGAGTACATTTTCGTTCTGCCCCGTCATACAATCCATCGGGCCCGCGTCTACCTCACCGCCCGAGGTGTTGCCATCGCTGTTGCCATCGCTGTTGCCGTCGCTGTTGCCATCGCTGTTACCGTCGCTGCTGCCATCAGCAGAACCGGCGTCGCTCATTTCGCCGGTGCTCGAACCATCGTTGCTGCCATCAACTGAGCCAGAGTCAGCCATGTCTCCGGTGCTTGTACCATCATTGTTACCATCGGTAGTGCCGGCGTCGCTCACTTCACCAGTGCTCGAACCATCGCTGCTGCCGTCCGATGCGCCCGCATCCACCACAGGAGGCGCCGTACAAATACCCTCCACGCAAATGAGGTCATTAAAGCAACCCCCGGCCGAGTCACAGGGGTGGCCCTCTTGCCCAATATTTTGGTTCGTTTCGTCAGGGGGAAGTAAAACTGAATTGGAGCCATCATTTACTTTGGGCGGTGTGGAGCTCCCGCAGCCTAACAAGAAAACAGTGAGAATCGTGGCAAATACAAATCGTAACATCATGGTCTATCCTTAAACATAAAACACTGCACGTCAGACATGAGTGGGAAGCCGACAGGCTAACTCATTTGATTCTCACATTGCAAACGGGGCCGAGTTAATTTGCGCCCCAATGAACGCACAGCAGGCTTTAAAAGTTATCCTTTGCCTGTCTCAGTGCCCCCATAAGCGCCACCACGCCGTCAGTTTCGAACTTTTGACTCATGGCGTTTTGGTGCGACCCATCCAAAGCCAGTAAGAAGGGATTTGTTTGAAATTCTATTTCTAAAAGATCTGGAACACTGCTTTGAGCAACCCCCATTTCTTGAGGTAAACCTTCAAGCCGTTGGGCAATCTTTTCGCTGGCAGGCAGCACATGCGCCGCAAAACGGAGGTTGCTTTCGGTGTACTCGTGGGCGCACACCACCAAATGATCGCCACTCAAAGAAGCATAAAGGGACATCACCTCGTGTAACTGCTGTGGCGTTCCTTCAAACAAACGGCCACAGCCGCCCAAAAACAAGCTGTCGCCCACAAAAAGGGCCGGTCGGCCACCTAGGTTTTCAACCTGCGTTTCTCGGCCTTGGTGTCCATGCCGATACACCTGCGCAAAAGGAGAAAGCGTTTGAAAGCAAATATGGCCCCGGGTGTGGGCTTTCACATCGTGCACCTTCATGGTGATCCCACAAACCGTCACCTCATCTCCAATCTGCACGGGATGGCTCAGACCCGGAATCCGATCGGCATCGTGGGCAGGACCGTAAATATTGAGATCGAATTTTGCCTTTAACGTTTGGTTTCCCCCCACATGGTCATGGTGATGGTGGGTGTTAATAATGGCCTTCAGTTGGATTTCGGGGCGTTCTCGCAAAAAGACTATCACCGGCGCTGCATCGGCAGGATCCACCACAAAAGCCTCATTTTCAGGCCCTAAGGCCAGATAAATGTAATTATCTCGGCGCGCTGGAATTTGAAAAAGTCTCAAAAAGCCCTCCTGATGCCCGTTTCTAGGCCAGTTTCCCATGATACGCTCTTGACGCCAAGGCCCTTGGGCTGCTAACTCCCAAAACGGCCAAAAGGCCGGCTGCCATTGGGCACGAACCCTGGAGAAGTGGGTGAGTGGCTGAAACCACACCCCTGCTAAGGGTGCATACCGCAAGGTATCGAGGGTTCAAATCCCTCCTTCTCCGCCAGCCCGCAGAC
Source organism: Myxococcales bacterium (assembly GCA_002721815.1). Lineage (GTDB taxonomy): Bacteria > Myxococcota > UBA727 > UBA727. The sequence goes on along the minus strand of PBLQ01000012.1, from coordinate 47,220 downwards.
CATACGGTCTGTGGGCATTTTTCTTTCACCCACAGAACATCACACAATTTTGACGCCGATCCTCCATAAGATAGGATTTGGAAGTCCCCTCTAAAACAAGAGCTCTGCTTGAACACCCCTGCATCCCCCCAAAAAAACATTCCCGGGCCCGCCTACGTTTTGGGCGCTTTGGTTGTTTCTCGGATGTGCTTTTGGGCGCTGGCCCATTTCAAAGGTGTTTCTTTTGTGGATGGCTTGTGCCGCTGGGACTGTGGTTGGTACGTGCAACTGGCCAGCCAAGGCTACGATCTTTTACCCCACGACAACCCACGCGGTGATGCCGCTAATTGGGCGTTTTTCCCCCTCTACCCCATGGCCATCGCCGCTTTTCACGCCCTCTTTGATGTGCCCCACCGGCTTGCCAGCATCCTCATATCCAACGCGGCCATGTTTCTGGCCATCGGCATCTCTCTGCGCTACCTCGAACAAACCCGCGAAAAAGTAGCCGGCCATTTCTGGGTGTGGTTTTGTGTTTTGGGACCTTATAGTTTTTATTTTTCCTCGGGCTACAGTGAGGCCCTCTTTTGGCTCCTCGCCTCAAGTGCGCTCTTAGCCTGGCATAACAAAAAGTTTTTGCGCGCCGGAGTGTTCACAGCTTGCCTGTGCGCCACCCGACTTTTCGGTTTGTTTTGGCTCATGGGTTATCTCCTCGATCTTTGGCGTCGACGACAACAGCGCCCTCTCACGGAACAGCTGCGTAACCCTTCGCTGGTGCTGGGACTGGCCTTGTGTCCTTTGGGCATCGCTCTTTTTGCCGGCTATTTGTATTGGCATTTGGGTGACGCGCTGGCGTTTTCACATGTGCAAATCGCATGGGATCGCTCTCTCAGCGGGTCGCTCCTCAACTGGCAAACCACACTGCAACAATGGAACGATTTTGGTTTTTTATGGGCGGAAATCCCTCAAAGTCGTTACGCCCATGCCTATTTTAATGTGTTTTTACTCGTGGGGTTATTTCTCACCGGGGTGCTCCTCACACAAAAACGTTGGCTGGAAAGCAGCATTGCCATTTGTATTTTTATCATCGCCTTTTTGGCCGGGGCCATGAGCCTCCCGCGGTTCTTGGTGGGCAGTTTGGTTTTTGCTTTGGCCTTTCATGATTTCGTTGTGCAACGGGTTCCCGCTAAAATGCAAACCCCGCTGTTGGGGCTGTTGATTTTCTTTAACCTTTGGCTTTTGAGTAATTGGTACGATGTCGCATTCTTTTTGGTCTAAACCCCAAATTAAATACGGGCTGGCAGGGGTGTTATGCCTCTTTTACCTCGTGGTGGCGTTTTTGGCGTTGAACCCCAATGCCTCTGCCGAGTACCAAGCGTACTATATTGACCGCACCAGCAACTGCCACCACAGTCAGGCACCAGCCAGCATCGCCCCATCTACGAGTATTCGTTTTGGTGCCCAGCGGCCACACCAAACTTGTACCACACTGATCGAGGGCTGGGACTGGCAACAACCTTGGGGCACCTGGAGCACTGAAGCGTCCGCAACCCTTCGTTTTCAAATTCAAAGCGACGCCCACCAACATGCCCAACTGCTTTTCCATGTTCTCGGCTTTGCCCCTTTGGGCCAACAAAAGGCTTGGGTATTCGTGAACGGGACCTACATGGATGAATGGCATCTGCCTCATGAAAACCAAACCACCTTTGAACTTCACATCCCTCTCACCCGTGCGGACGAGCAGGTTGAAATCGAGTTTTATTTCTCAAATCCCCACGAACTGGCTTGGTTTAACAAAGCCACCAACCCCATCGATCAACGAAAAGTCGCCATGGGCCTCCTTGGCTTTCAATGGATTGAACCTCACATGGCTAATGAATAAAGGGTCTCGGTTTTGTCTTTTCCTCTGCCATTGCGTCAAATGATTTCCCAATGCAGCCCGGGTTACGTGTTGCTGGTTTTTCTGTTTTCACGCATGTGCTTTTGGGGGCTCGCACTTTTTCAAGACGTGTCATTTTTCGATGGCATGTGTGTTTGGGACTGTCATTGGTACAGCCAATTGGCCACTCAAGGCTATGACACCCACACCCACAGCAACATGGCCAACGATGCAGCGAACTGGCCCTTTTTCCCAGCTTTCCCTTTTCTCATGCATTTGGTTCAAAGCGTGATCCCCTTTAGCATGAAAATAATTGGTGTGCTTTTAGCGAATGTATGCATGTACTTCGCTATTTTGGTTTCACTTCGCTATCTGCAAAAAACACGTGAACACCCTGCCAAGCATTTTTGGGTTTGGTTGTGCTGTTTGGGCCCTTTCAGTTTTTATTTTGCCAGCGGCTATTCTGAATCGCTCTTTTGGTTCCTCGGTTGCCTCGCCATGCTACTTTGGCAACACCAAAATTATATTCGAGCAGGTTGCATCGCAGCTCTGCTCACCGCCACTCGTTTTTTTGGTATCTTTTGGCCCATCGCTTGGGGCATCGAGCTCTTTTGCTTGATGCAATTTCACGCCTTCAAGCACCTCTCACAAAACCCAAAAAAGCTCTTTGCATTGTGCCTTGGCCCGTTAGGTTTGTTCTGCTTCATATTCTATCTTTACCACCACATGGGCGATGGACTGGCATTTGTCTACGCCCAAAAAGCCTGGGGCAGATCGAACGTTCCCTTTTGGCAAGATCTTCAATACAGCCTTCAGTTTTGGACTGATTTTGGTCCTCTATTGAACCCTGAACCGGCCACCCGTTACTCTTTTGCTTTTTTTAATTACATCGCCATCATGGGAGGCTTCTTCAGCGTGTGGTTGGCGAGTCAAAAACGTTTTTTTGAAGCAGCAGTGGCGCTCATGCTCATGGTCACGGTGATCAAATCGGGTATCATCGGCGTACCGCGCTATATGGCAGGAGTCCCAGTTTTTGCCTTTGCTTTTCACGATGTGGCCAATCGGTTTTTACCTCCACTATTACGAATCCTTCTTTTAGCGATCTTATTTCTTTTTAATTTTTGGCTCCTCAGCAATTGGTATGACAGTGCATTCTTCCTCGTTTAAAAATAAACTCCTTTTGGGTGGCTGTTTGGGTCTCCTTCTTTTTTATGGATGGGTCACTTGGGCCGCATTGCACCCCCAAGTATCCGAGGACTATCGAAGTTATTTTATCGACAAAACCAGCGACTGTTGGCGGCAAGGCAATGCACCCGCTTTATTTTTTGGCGGGCAAATGCCTTTTGGATTTAAAAAACCCGCTCACACCTGTGAAATCCTGACGGAGGGTTGGGATGTCACGGGGACCCCCTGGGGCAGCTGGAGCACGCAGCACCATGCCACCCTTCGCTTACCTTTAGAGAGCGACGCCCATCGAATGGCCACTTTGAGGTTCTATGTCATTGGCTTTGACCCTTGGGGGCTGCAACGCACTTCTATTTTTGTTGGAGCGCAATACGAAACAGATTGGTATCCCGACCATCAAAAGGTTTCCACCTTTGATGTGACCCTCCCCATCGCCCAGGCGCTCGAAGTGATCGACATTCACTTTTTATTTGCCGAGCCCGTGTCTATGAAGTGGCTGGGGCAAGCTACAAACAATTTGGATCACCGGCTTTTGGGCATGGGACTGCTCGGAATCGACTGGATTAACCCTAATTCTGCTGAATTTGGCCATTAGTGGGTCTTGCACTTTCGCGAAAAGTTGCCTATCAGGTGGGTATCTTTGCTCCCGTAGCTCAGCTGGATAGAGCACTTGACTACGAATCAAGGGGTCGGACGTTCGAATCGTTCCGGGAGCGCCAAGAAGCCAGAAGGTTTAACTTTCTGGCTTTTTTAATTGCAGTGCACGCCGGATCACCGCCACAGCCACATAAACCAGAGGTGTGTCCAACGCGGCTAACATCACTTTGCAAACATACACCGCACCGATAATCTCCCACACCACTGGCCACGGCACCCCCATGCCCCAGCCCAAAAATATAGAATTCACCACGATGGTATCGACCAACTGGGATAAGACCGTAGAGCCGTTGTTGCGCAGCCAAAGGTGTTTGCCCTGGGTGACCCTTTTCCAAAAATGAAACAATCGGTTGTCTAAAAGCTGCGCACATAAGTAGGCACTCATGGAACCCAGCACCAACGTTCCAGGCAAAGTGAACACCGATTCAAAGGCCCGCTGCATTTCAGGCACCGTTTCAAAACCCAAATCTTTGTTCACCCATACTTCGGATCCTGGCAAGCCCACTGAAATTGCCACCACCCCCAACATAACCAAACTTAAAGCAAACCCCAGCCACACCATAAAGTCGGCGCGCTTGCGTCCATAAATCTCGCTGACCGTATCGGTGACCAAAAAAGTCAACGGGTAAGTCACAATACCCGTGGTGAGCGTGATGGCCTTACCGGTATCGTCAGTCCAAAACGGCAGCACAAAAAGCTTGACCCCAACGATATTGGTGAGCACCAAAACCACCACAAAAAAAGCGCACAGGACGGCATATATTTTTTCGGCTTTGGGCCAAGCGTTCAGATTGAATGAAGGATCTTGTTGCATATTTGTCAGAGCACCTCGGCGTAATTTTAAGGGAGCCCAGATGTCACTGCAACATTCTCAGTTATTTTTTGCGGCCACAGAACAACCGCCCGCTTGGGGTGGATCCTTTATCGGTACGCTGATCTCGACTAATCCTCATCAATTGGATCGGGGCCACCCACCGGAGGGAACACTTGATCGTCAGCCATTTCATCCAGGAGTCCATTCATTCGCTCTGCCCACAGCACCAACGCTTGCGCCACAGGATCAGGACCACCCACTGGGGGCGAAATTTGTCCCTCAGGGGCTTCGATGTTTTCATCTTGAACTCGGTCCTGCCACAGCTCTAAAGCATCTTCTGCAGCACTTTTTGAAGCCTCATCCCATCTTTCTTCATGGGTTTCTTCTTCTGTAGGGGTTTTAAGTTCTTCATCGGTAGGTTCATCCAATGCTTCTTCTTCAGAACCCTGAAGACTGTCGCCCGACCCCTCTGCGAGCACATCGTGCATAATTGTGGTTTCAATTTGCTGGTGCAAGATGGTGGTTTCGATCTGCATCATTTGCGCTTGGGTCAATCCATATGAATCTGCGCCACAGGCCGTGGCCATTGGCATGCTCAAAGCTACAAGGCTTAAAATCATGGTGTTATGTTTCATGGCGGATGCCTCCTCAGTTAATAGACACATCGATTATCGGGGACAAAACTCATCCGGGTGTGATGGACGCCGCGTTGGTGTTAGCTGGCTCACCAAACATGATTCCACGGCCCCCATTGTGTGACAGCACTCACATCTTTCCAGAGCAGATCTTCATTTTGTTGTGAGTGGCACATGCGAACTGTGCACAGCAAACCGCAACTTCAGATCGCAGCACAGCCCCCCGGGTGGCCCAGCAAAGGAAAGTAAAAACGATTAAAAAACAGAGAGGTATACCTCTCCTCACGTTTGGATCTGGTGTTGCACTCATGAGGGCGAAACAGCAACAGGAGCCCGTTATGAAAAACATCATTCTTAAAACTTTAAGCCTCACCACGTTCGCTTTGAGCCTTTCCACTTTCACGGGCTGCGTGATCGTCATCGATCCCAACGATCCTTTTCCGGGGGAACCTGAACCCGTTTGTGCGGCCGCGCCTGTTTTTTGCGAAGAGGGAACAGCCCCTGCATTCGCCGGCATGAACGAAAGCGGGTGCCCCATTCACAGTTGTGAACCCATCACCTGTAACAGCGACAGCGATTGTCATGACCCCAATCTCGCCTGTCTTCCTGCCGCCGACTGTATCGGCACCACCGAAGCCGGTGTAGAGATCCCCTGTGATCACACTTGCCAACTCGTAGATGAGACCGTTGATCTTTGTGAAGAAGTCGACTGCGGTGAAGGATATATGTGCGTCATTGAAGATCCTTGTAGCGATGACAGTCCCGAGGCCACGGATTGTGATGAGCGGGCCGCTTGTGTGCCCTTGCCAACCCCAGTGGAAAGCAATCCCGAAGAGGAACAGACCACGGAAGAAACGGCCACCCGCTGTTACGGCGACTGGGACTGTGAAGAAAACGAGCGCTGTGTCCCCGTGTACCAAGACGGTTTGGATGAGGACCTTAATTGTGGCGCCTATATGGAAGGCATTTGCGTGTCCACTCTCTTTTAAGTTTCGGGCGGCTCCCATGCCCGTGGTTCCCCGGCGATACGCAGCCTTCTTATCGCCGGGGAATTTTTTAACTTCCAAGAAGGTGACAAGGACATCCCGATGAAACGTATCACTCAGCAAACGGCCCAGGTCTTGTTTTGCACGCTTTCGCTTTTTGGCCTCACGGCGTGTCCCCACCTCAACGGTTTCTTTTATCCCTACCCTGAACATCGACCCGTCGTAGATACCGCAGACACTTGTGAAGAGGTGGAATGCGGCCCTGACCACAGCTGTGTGATTGAAAAGCACACCAGTGCGGCCAGCGGGCACAAAGATCGACGACCCGCCTGTGTGGACCAGTAAGATTTGGAGGCAAACAATGAGCCAAACCGCTGCTAACTTTGGATCGCAATCACTGCCTGTAGAACGCAATGTGCACAAGGAATTTCCGCGCCCAACCGAAGGAAAGTCGTCTTATTTCAATAGCTTATGTAAACGGCTCACTTTGGATCTGTCTGTGCAAATCAAAGAGCATCACGATTTAAACCAGGAGGCATCATGAAAAACCTAATCAACCCCGTTCTGAGTCTGACCCTTTTAGCCCTGTGCACCACTGCCAGCACCGGCTGTATCATTATTATCGAGCCCGAAGAGCCCCCCCACGGCCCTATTCTTGATGTGCCCGAGCCAGACATCAAGCCGTGCCACACACTGGCTGGAGAATGCGACGATGGTTTTGAAATGGTGTCGATGGGTGAAGACATCAACGGCTGTCCCATTTTAAGCTGCGAGCCCATTTCATCAGCAACTTGTGAAGACGATGGAGACTGTGAACGCCCCGATCAGGTTTGCTTGCCGGACCCAGAATGTGCCAGCAGCGATGATTGTCTCAACATTTGTCAAACGTTCACCCCACCGCCACCCACGCCGCCCGTGGTGGAAGACCTCTGCCAAGATGTGGAATGCGAAGCAGGTTACACGTGCGTGGTGGAAACACACGTGTCTCCGGTCACCGGTGAGCGAACCGAACGGGCCGCCTGCCTCGCTGAAGACGAGGTGGACGAAGAAGAAGAAATTCGCGTTTGTTACTCTGATTCCGATTGTGGCGAAAATGAGCGATGCGCATACCCCGGTGAAGAAAGCTTTGATGAAGACACCAACTGCATGTTTGTAGAAGAGGGTGTTTGTGTATCGACCTTGATTTAGTTTTTCGGGGCAATGTGCCCTGCTGGCCCCCGGTAAAGAACAGCCTTCTCTTTACCGGGGGTATTTTTATGCAAGATTTCAATCCCAAGGCTCGAATTTTCTTTGATGGCGAAATTCATGTATAAAATCACTCCTCATCCGCTGAAAGGGTTTTACATGATTCGCCAACTGCTTCTGTTTTCGCTTGTCACCACTGTCATCGCCTGCCCAGCCCCTACCGAACCCGAAGAAAAGCCAGAAGAAACCATCTTTAACAGTCCACCTGCCAGCGAAGGTAACGATGCCGGGCTGGAGAGCACGGTGGTGACAGACGCAGGCTCTCCTCCCCAGTCGGAAAGCGCGGATGCAGGCATGAGCACCACTGGCCCTTCCGAGCCATCCGACGCAGGCCCGAACGCCCCCCCTCAAAACCTCTTGAGCGGTCACCTTTTTAAACGCCTGGGTACCATGCGGGGCGTGCGGAGCCTCTATGGTCCCTTGGCCAGCTTTGCCATCAACCAAGCCACCAACGAAACCCCCTCTTTCGTCACCACTGAAACCACCAACTCAGATGGACACCGGGTGATCACCTGGGACTTTAGTGTGAGCAATGGTACACTCACAGATTACTACCCGTCGGATACCTTTGTAGAAACCTACGATGCGGAAGGGCAGTTTATATCCTGGAATTGGTCTAACTCCCCCAGCTACACGTGTACCTATCACCCTGACGGGGTCTCCTGCGAATGGGTCACCGATAGCGATGGAACAAGCTGCATTGATAGCTTTGGCCTTGACGGAGATGTTGTTGACAGCACCTGCGAAACACCACCAGGGCAATTCATCCAATGCACCACCCAAATGGACGAGCACACCGTCTGTCGCTACACCACTGCCGCAGTGGATTGCAACGACGTCTACGACCCCAATTTTAATCGTGTCGATAGCATGTGCATGGGTCTGCTCCCGGGTCTAAACACCCACGGGATGTGCATGGTGGAACCGGACCGCATCGTTTGCAATACCGATGTGAACACGACCCATTGTGAAGTGGTCCTCACCGATATTTTTAATGTCACTTCCCGTGTTTGCGAAACCATCAGCCACTGCCATTGGGGCCCAGAGGAATGCGACCTCGATGCGCTCGGAGAATGTGGGTGCAGCTGGCGTGATAAGGCGCGAGAGGTGCTGTGTGAAATTGGAAGCATGGATACCAACGATGCCATCCCAGAACCGGACACCACAAACTGGCTCCATGCGTTGCTCTACGATGAAACCATGATCGATGGAGACCGCGCTGACATTTATATTGATACGCATGACGGGGTTTTTGTTCTGAAAATCACGGGCTCCGGGTTCGGTGGTGATGAAACAGTGGGCCCCTTTTGGTATGGACCCTTCAACGTTGATGGGCCCATGGCCGAAGACGGCGGGTTGTTGAATTGCCAATAAAAAAAGCCCGGGGTCAACCTACTGACCCCGAGCCCCTGGTGGCAAACTTATCCTTTCCTATTGGTTCAGTTGGAAATCGAAACGAAGCTTGAGTTTCACGACCCCCTTTGCAGAAGGCACTTGGAATTTTGCCTTCTTCAAGAGTGCTTTGAGCCGGCGCTGAAAGCGAGCGTCATTTAGCGTATCCTTGTGGATGAAAACTTCTAAGACGTCGCCTTTGGCGTTCAGCACGAGTCGCACAGCAATACTTCCGGTGTGGCTTCCAGATAACTTGAGCATGCGATTGTATTGGTTTTTGATCATCCGGAGTTGTCGTGCCAACCCCTGAGAAACCCACACCCCCTCTGCTGCACCCGTGAGCTTTATGGTTTTCATCGATACAGAACCCTTGAGCGCGCGCTTGGGCGGGGTACGTGGTGGCACCACCTTCAAAGCGGTATCTGCAGATTCGTACGCCGGCGCACCGAGCCCGCCACGATAACCATGACCGCGTCGTACTTTACGTTGAATGGATTTGGCACTGGCCGCACCTACGCCCGACATGCCCACAGCCAGATTGGAGACGCCCTCGGGCAACGCCAAGGGTTGCTTCACCAACTGGCCCGTCTGATCGGTACGCTTTTCCGAGTCGATGGCCACAAAGGAGGTATAAGCGGTCATCAAATGGTAGTCCAAGCCCAACTGGGTGATACGCTCCACGAGTTCGGGTTTGTTGCGTAGACTGTTATAGTCCGCCAGTTCACGAATTTGCTGACGTGCCCAAAGTTGCGCGAGGCCCTTGTTTTTCTCACTGGCCTGCACCGCATCAAAATCGATCTCTTGGTGGTAACTGCCGTTGACCGTTTCGCCTTCGAGAATAAGTTTGCCAGGTTGTGCGAAGAGGCCTCGCTGTTTTTTGTACTTGCCCATCAACACGATGGGTTTTCGGGCAAACAAATCAGGGAGCTTCTGTGGGGTGACCCAGTCCACTTTGACGTTTTCAAACCGTGCTTCAATGTTCTTCATCACCGGGTTAAAAACATAGTTGGCAAAACGTGCCGCAGCAGATGGTCCTTGTGCGGGCTCAGTCACCACAAAGGGTTCGCCATGACCCACACGGGCCATGCCCTCGATCAAATGACGGTTGACCGATTTGCCAATGCCAAAAGCAAAGAGATTGGCGTCGCCCAATTTTTCGCGAATTAAATCGTAGGTTTGTGTCTCAACTGAAATGTATCCATCGGTCAGCACCACAACACTTCTTGATGTGCCTTCTGACTTCGGTAAATTCATGGCACGACGTAAAGCTGGCGTAATGCGCGTGCCACCCCCACCACGTGCACCGTTGATCCAAGCGATGGCATTGGATTTGTTACGAGCCGTGGCCTTTAAAGATTGGTCTTGGCTTAAGATTTGACTCCCGCCTGCAAAGAGCAACACGTTGAACTGATCTTGAGGTTTCAATCCTTGAATGATGTTGGTCATGATGGATTTGGAAATATTCAAAGGGAATCCATTCATGGAACCAGATACATCCACCACAAAGATATATTCGCGGTTCAGGGTGTGCTTGGGCTTCACCCGTTTGGGTGGCTCGACCATGGCCACAAAGATATTCTCTTCTTCGCCTTCGTACAGCAGTAAACCGGTTTCAATCTGCTTGCCCGCCAATTTATATTTAAGGATGAAGTCTTTGTTCGCTTCAGTGTTGAGTTGCACATAGGCTTCATTGGCCCCATCATAATCAATGTTCACATCGTGACTGGCACATCCCATTTGGTCGATGGGAATACCGGTGTTCACCCTTACTTCAATATTGAGGTTTTTGGGCGCGGGTGTGCCCTGTTTGAGATAAGGATTGGCCACCCATTGTTCATGGGCAGGGGCATTAAGAACAGGCGTTTCAGAGTAGCGTGGCCCCACGACGGTTGGAAACACAAATTCATAGATTTGCTCTTCGGGTACCAAGAGCTCGGTGTATTTGAGTTCCACTTTGATTTCATCTCCGGGCAAAATATTGCCCACGTTCATTTGAAAAACATTGGGCCGCTGTTGCTCCAGCAAAGAAGCGGTTTGCCCGTTGGCTTTGGCCGCTTCGTAATTTTTGCGGGCCTCATCCCGTTTTTGAATTTGTGCTTCAATGGTACGTTCATCCAAGGTCATCTTCATGGCATAAACCGCCGCCCGGGTACTGGCCGGAAAGACGTAAAGCGCTTCAATGTTTTTCTTGCCCTCATTTTTATACACCTGGGTGATTTGCACATCTGCAATAACGCCAGTGATGTTCACATCCACATCGGTTCTTTTGAGCGGCATGGTATCCAATTCAGGATCACCACCAGGAATATAAAAGTAAGGCGCTAAAGTTTTGTCTTCTGCATTTTTTGATGTGGTGGTGAATTCGCCGCCCATATCCACCGGCGCAAAGGGCTGATGCAAGCTCGTCTGAGGTGTGCCCGCGCGAGCGGTGACCATCAGGCCCACAGTGAACAACAGTTTGAATATCATCAGAGATTTGAGCTTTAATTCCATCGGAGTCTCCAAGCCAAAAGTGTCGCTATGACTCGGACGACTGGGTTTTCTAGAATATTCTCAAAAAAATAAAATGAAGCTCAAGATGGGTGAAATCAGCCCAAAAACAACCCACAATCAGGGCATTCATTGGGCCCGGTGGGGAACGTGTGACCACAGGCCGGACAGGTCATTTCTTCTTGGTTAAAATCCACCACCGGGGCCTGATCGGGAGGCTGTAAAATATGAATGGCTTGCTGTGCAACGTCGCTCGCGACCGCGAGCTGGTATTTGGGGCTTCAACCCGTGACGCATCCATCGGCGGGCGGCAACACCCTGGCCTCCACCCCTTGGCGTTTTAAAACGGACACCATTTCTTTGATTCGCTGTAAGCCCCCTTGGGCCAGAATCATCATTTGCATGAGTACTCCCTTGATAGAACCTTAACATTTCGAGGTTTTTTTACCAGAGGCAATATTTTTGGGATTTTCCTTGCTCCTGGGCTGGTTGTGTTTATGTTAGGGCCATCGGAGGATTTATGATCAGAACCAGTTCCAATCCCGCATTCACCCGCTCTCCATTTGGCCGGCGCGGCGGTGCTTTGGCCATGAGTGGTCAAACCATGACCGCCGAAGGCACCATGAACAAACTCGGCATCATGCTGCTTGCCTGTATGGGAAGTGCCTTTGGGGTGTTCTGGGTGGCCGCCACACCGCAACTGCAAGCCTTCATGCCCATCGCTTACCTGGGCGGCATCTTCGGCTTAATTTTAGCCATCGTGATCATCTTTAAACCACATTTAGCAGCGGCTCTAGGTGTTCCCTACGCCCTGTGCGAAGGCTTGCTCGTGGGCACCATGTCCCTCACACTCGAATCCGCCTATCCAGGCATTGCCATTCAAGCGGTCGTCGTCACCATGATGATCGCGGCCGCCATGATGGTCATGTACCGAACCGGCATGATCAAAGCCAACAACAAACTGCGATCCATTGTGGGCTCAGCACTCATGGGCATTTTAATGCTCTATTTGTTCAGCTTTCTGATGTCCTTGTTCGGCATGCAGCTCACCTTTTTATACGACAGCTCACCTTTAGGCATGTTGCTTACCCTGGCCATGGTGGTGGTTGCATCTCTTTGTGTGGTGCTCGATCTCGACTTCATTTTCAAAGGCGAGAAAATGGGCTTGCCCAAAGAAATGGAATGGTACGGCGCTTTTGGCATGATGGTCACCCTCATTTGGCTGTACATCGAAGTGTTACGACTTCTCGCCATGCTGCGCGGTCGTGACTAAGCATCTGTTTTTTAATGGTTTCAAAAGCCCACCACACGGTGGGTTTTTTTGTGATTACTCAGTGCGCAGCTTCGCCAACGCTTTTTGCAACAAATCGCGAGACAATTTCGGATCTGCTTTGCCTTTGGTTTGCGCCATGACTTGACCCATAAAAAAGCCAAAGAGTTTGTCTTCACCGTTTTTGTAGCGCTCGCACTCATCAACTGCACCGTCCAACACCGATTGAATAATGCCTTCGATGGCTGAATCATCGGCGATTACACCGCCGCCCATGTCTTTGAGCAATGCCCCCGGGGCTTTGCCCGTCTTTACCATGGCCTCAAGGATTTCTTTGGCCATGCGGTTGGAGATTTCTTTTTTGTTGAGCAACGTTAACAATTCAACAAAGGCATCTGCACCAAAAGAAAGGCCGCTCAAGTCGCCTTCATCGCCATAAGCAAGCAACTCATTGCGCAACCACTTGGCGCACAGGGCCGCTGGCAACCCTGAGGCTAAGAGCGTTTCAAAATAATTGGAGAGCGGCTCGTCTCCCGATAACTGGTCGGCAACGTTTTTCGAAAGGCCTAAATCGTTTTGATAACGATCAAAACGTGCAGCCAACGCCGGGTTGCCCTCACGGACTTGGTCACGCTGAGACACTTTGGCTTCTTGCGGCACCGATACGAGCGCTGGCTTTTGTTTCTTCGCCTTAGGTTTGGGCGCCGCTTTCACCGGTTCTTTTTTCCAAGAATCGCGCAAGGTGGTAATCCGATTAAAAACCAGATTGCCATCACTGCTGTCGTCGCCATCCAAGACAAAGAAGCCTTGTCGTTCGAATTGCACCCGAGCACCGGACTTTAATTCTTTCAAATATGGCTCGGCCATGGCGCATTCACGGACGGTTAACGAGTCTGGATTGAGGTGCGTTTTGAAATCAACCTCAGCGTCCCCATCGGGCTGAGCCACCGAAAACAAACGGTCGTAAAGACGCGCTTGCACGTTCACGCCTTCAGTGGCTGACACCCAATGTAAGGTACCATTGGGCTTACGACCATCGGGCGCAGTGCCACGGGCTTGTGGGTCATAAGTGCACAACAACTCAACCACTTCACCCGCATCGTTTTTCACCACTTCATTGCACTTAATGAAATAAGCGTGGCGCAAGCGAACCTCGAGACCCGGCGCAAAACGCTTCCACTTTTTCGGCGGCGTTTCAGCAAAGTCACCTTGTTCAATAAAAATCGTTTTCGTGAAAGGAATGGGGCGCTTTTCATCGTTATCAATGTTTTCGGGCCACAGCGGGCCATTCATGATTTCCACTTTGTCTTCTGGAAAATTCGTGATCGTCACCTTTAAAGGCCGCAGCACGCACATCACGCGCGGGGTCACCGGGTCAAGTTTGTCACGAATGGCATATTCAAGCATGGCAACGTCGACCAATGAATTCGCTTTGGCCACCCCAATGATTTCACAAAAGAAGCGTATGGCCTCGGGGGGAATCCCTCTTTTTCGCATCCCGGCAATGGTGGGCATGCGAGGGTCATCCCAGCCAGACACCAAGTTTTCTTCTACCAGCTGTAAAAGCTTTCGCTTACTCATGACGGTATAGTTTAAATTGAGTCGTGCGAACTCATATTGTTTGGGTTGCGAGGGTGCACTGACATTTCCAATGAGCCAATCATAGACTTCACGGTTGTTTTCAAATTCTAACGTGCACACCGAATGGGTGATCTGCTCGATCGCATCTTCAAGACAATGAGCAAAGTCATACATGGGATAGATGCACCACGCATCTCCAGTGCGGTGGTGATGCACGTGTCGCACACGATACAACAAAGGATCGCGCATGAGCATGTTGGCGTTGCCCATGTCTATTTTGGCACGCAAAACAATTTCACCGTCTTTGAATTCACCGGCGCGCATTTTTTCGAAGAGATCGAGGTTTTCTTCTACGGAACGATCTCGATAGGGGCTGGGCACACCAGGGGTTTTCACCGTGCCTCGGTTCTCTTGAATGTCTTCAACACTTTGACTGTCCACATAAGCCAAGCCTTTTTTGATGAGCTCCACCGCAAACCCGTACATTTTTTCAAAATAGTCGGAAGCAAAATAAAGGTGCTCGCCCCAATCAAACCCCAGCCAAGCCACATCGTTTTTGATGGACTCTACGTATTCCACATCTTCTTTCACCGGATTGGTGTCATCAAAACGCAAATGGCACTGACCCCCATATTCTTGAGCCAGGCCGAAATTGAGACAAATGCTCTTGGCGTGGCCGATATGAAGGTAGCCATTGGGCTCGGGCGGAAAACGTGTTGCCACTCGGCCATCATGGGTGCCCAGACGCAAATCTTCTTCAATAATATCCCTAACAAAATTAGAGGGTTTGGATTTTTCTGGGGGTTTCACAGGCCTTTTCCTCTCCACTTGCTAGTTATGTTTTAAATCGTAAGATTGCAATGGTTTTACCCCTTTCCGCGTCGCTTGTGGATGCAGATCAAGGCCTCATGCAATCCAAATCAACCAAATCCTGGATCCTCCTTTGGCTTTTGGCTTTCTTGTGGGGGTTTTCTTTTCTTTGGATTCGTCTCGCGGTTCGAGATGTGCCCCCTCTGTTTTTGGCGGCATTGCGCGTCTCGCTGGGCGGTGCGGTATTGTGGTTCTTCTTTTGTGTGCTTCAATCAAAAAGCCAACGGTTCTCAATGAAGTTATGGCTCTACGCGGGTCTCATGGGTTTTCTAGGGAACGCTCTCCCGTTCACCGCCATCAACTGGGGCCTTCAGAAAGCCGATTCCGCCCAAGCCGGAATCTTGATGGCCACCATGCCCATCACCACCGCATTTTTGGCCCATTTTTTTGCCAATGAAACGCTCAACCTCAAACGCATTCTGGGATTGGGCTTTGGCTTTGTTGGGGTTCTGTTTATTTTTTGGCCCGAACTCCAAGAGCGCAACGGAGAAAGTCTTTTTTGGCATAAGGGCGCCATTTTGGGTGCGGCGCTGTGTTACGCCATGAACGCCATCATTGCGAAAAAGGCCCCGCCCGCACCGCAATACTTTTGGGCCTACGCCACCCTGTGCTGGGCGGGCATCTTTGTGCTCCCGTTGGCTTTCGGTTTCGAATCCATCAGCCCAGGTGATTGGACGGCCTTAACCTGGTTCGCACTGGCCGCACTCACCGTCTTATCCACCAGCGCTGGCACCGTGGTCTACTTTGCCCTCATCAAAGAAGCCGGGGCCTCGTTCATGGCCATGATCAACTTCCCCATACCGGTCATCGCCACCCTCGCTGGCGTGGTTTTTCTCAGTGAACCCATGAATTCATTTTTGTTTTTGGCTTTGGGTTTTGTATTGCTGGGCTTGTATTTCGCCCAACCCCAACGCCACTAGGGTGAACGCGCTGCTTTGCGCTGCCGTAAAATTTCAATCACATTCTGCAGCCCAGGATCGGACAAAGGTTTCCAATCATGACGTTTTCCCTTTTGATGATTACAGCGCTTACAGGCGATGGCCAAATTAGATGCCTCATCCCCGCCCCCGTGATTTTGCGGCACGATGTGTTCGATAGAGCCTTCGCTCAGCGGCTCTCCGTCTAAGGCAAATAAAAGCTTTTTGTTGCAATGAATACAACGCCCCACCCACACCTCTTCACCACGTAGCATCATCCGCTCATAGGTCTGATCGGTGGCAATTAAGGAAAGAAAAAGTTGCCGCAGTTTGTTTTTAGCCATGTAAGAGTTGTAGCATCCTCCAAGCGGCACGCTGGAATGAATGGATTATTGTATGACACCCATCGATCAAGCTTTAAAACTGACCCAAAAAACATCAAGTCTTTACCAAGCCCATTTTACCAAGGATTGGTACCAGGGCCGTGGCGTTTATGGCGGGATTCAACTGGGGCTCATGCTCAAAGCGGCTGAGACGTTTATCGATAACGATGATTTCGTACCGCGCTCCATGACCTGTCATTATTGTGAGCCCGCCACGGAAGGGCCGGTGGATGTGCGCGTTCAAATGTTACGTGCGGGTAAAACAATTTCGCACTTACAAGTCTTCATCGAACGGGACGATCAAATCATTTCGAGCAGCCTGATGTCATGGGGGCGACAACGGGACATGGAAGCCGTTCACACGCCTGACGATCAACGAACCTTGCCCTCCAAAAAAGACATTCTCAAAGTTCCCCATGTGGATCGCATGCCGGTGTTTTGTCAATACGTTCAGTTTTACCTTGAATCCATGAGTCCCCCTTATCTCGGTATGGGCGAGCCCAGCATTAAGGGCTATTGCGAATTCATCGAATCGTCTCCCCTCACTTTTCCTGTACTTGGAGCCATGCTCGATATGTGGTGGCCATCAGGTGGCGCACTCCTTAAAAAACCACCACGCAATGCGGGCACCATCGATTTGAGCATTCACTTTCTCAGGGCACCCACTCCCGAAGACGATTGCATTTACATGGACTTTGAAAACCATTGGCAACGCGATGGGTACAGTGGAGAATACGGGCATGCCTACAATTTAAAAGGCGAAAAAATCGCCAGCATTCGTCAATGGATTTTCTTCGACGAACGTCCCCCTCATCCTAACAAAGACTGAGCCACTTTGACGCCACTCAGCGCCGTGGAATAGGTGCTTTGCCCCGGAAAATAGGAATCACCCACGCCCCATAAGCTGGGAGCGATTTCCGTTTTAGGGAACAACGGGTAGTTGGACAAGCCTTTGGTTTTGGGAATACCGCCCACGGCGCCTTGATGGCGTCCCGTGTATTTCACGAAAGTACGAGGCGAACCGCTCATCCACCACTCGGGCTTTTGTAACCACACAGGCGCTCGGTGAAGAAGGGTCGCATCGATGTTGGCCTGAACTTCGTTCACATAATCCCCGCGTTCGGGCTCCGGTAACGACCAGTATTTTTGGAGTGGCACGTGCGTGGACAATGTGAACGTGCGCTGCCCGGGTTCTAGTAAATTACTATTGGACACATCATTCACAGAAATCAAAAAGTGATTACCCTCTTGAAGCGGAGCGTCTGCATCGTGAACAAGTTGGTAATGGAAGGCCTCTTGGGGCATGTCCGCGTGGCCGGGCAACACCCCGTAACGCATCACAGCGCCCCAACCCGCTTCAATGGCTTTTTCTTTTTTCTCAATCCATGCGGGCTTGGGCGGGCTCGGTTCGATTAACCGCCATGTGTCATGAGGTAATAAATTGCTGATAACGTGTTTCACAGTGTATTCACCACGTCGTGTTTTGGCTTTCCAACCACGTCCATGGGGTGTTAACGACCGAACCCCATCGGTGTAATTCACCTGCCCCCCAGCGTCTTGGATGGCCTTCACCAGCGCATGGGCCAATGCGCCGATGCCACCTTTAATGTGTCCCGTCCCTCTAAAAAAGAAATCTAAAATGGCCAAAGCCCACAGGGCTTCTGCCTGTGCCGCAGAGGTCTGGACCGTGATTTGACAAGCTCCATCACAAAGCTCTCGCAACATTGGCACATCGCGTACCCCAAAATCGGTGAGCACTTCGCCCAGTGATTTATTCACGTACTTAAAAAGCTCGAGACGGCCGGTGGCCCATTGCGCGTTCTTAAGTAAACCTTTCCAATTCAAAGGCGGGATTTGCTCCGGGTGCTCCAAAAGCTGCCAAACACTGTCCGCAACCCGGCTCTGTGCCGTAAAAAAAGCACGAATGTTAGTTTCTTTTTCTGGTGCGGTGGCCACGATTTGAGAGATAACAGATGCCTTGTTGAGACCAATATCTAACTGACCCGCATTAGAGATAAATCGAATGGCCGGGTTCAGCCATTCGACTTCAAAATCCATACGGTGTTTTTGGCGCCAGCGACCGAAGAGCTGATTATCATCTAAACCTGAAAACAAAGTGGCCCCCGCTTCAAAAGCGAGCCCTTTACGTTTAAAGGTTCCTGCACAACCGCCGGGATAATTGAGTCGTTCACACAAAGTAACGCTGCGACCGGCTTCTGCCAAAGTTAACGCGGCGCCCAAGCCACCAAAACCAGCACCGATGACCAAAAAGTCTGTATCCATCTCGCTCTATTTTCTGGGCAAGCCCCTTAAATGCGCTAAGCCGCCATCGACGGGTAAAACCATACCACTGGCCCACTGCAAATGGGGATTAATTATGGCCGCCACCCACTTGGCGATATCATCGGGCTGCCCAATGCGGCCCAAGGGATGCTGCGCCGCAGACAACTGCTTCATGGCGTCTGAACTGAGCAGATGTTCCGTGGCCCCCGTTTCCACCATTCCCGGAGCAATGGCGTAAAAAGACAACTGCCGCCTGGCGTAAGTGGCAGCAGCGGAACGCACCAAGCCCTCAACACCGGCTTTCACTGCGGAAATGGCTTCGTGGTTGGGCATGCCCGTTTGGGCCGCTGCTGAAGAAAAGAAAACCACCTTACATGGCTGACGAATCTTTTTGGCCACTGCCCGGGTGATGCCAAAACAACTGCTCAAATGAAGGCTGACCAAATCGGACCAATCGGATTCAGAAGTGGCACTGGAAGGCTTTAACCAAACGGACCCCAAGCAATTGACGATCACTGACACGGGCTGTGTGCTGTTAGCGGCCGCAACGATTTCTTCCACGCGTGTAAAATCAGAAGGACGTTGGAGGGTGTGAATGTCGCATTGGGTTTCCTGCGCCATCACCGCCAGATGTTTTTCGTCTCGCCCCACAGCGGTGACCCGATAACCTTGTTGTCCTAGGCCCCGAACGATGGCCTTGCCCATGCCGCCAGTGGCACCGAAAATGAGGGCGTGCCCATTGGTTTTCTCCTGCATATCCATCCTCCTCATGGTTGGTTGATTAAAAACCACCCTAGGGGCTTGGATATTCCGATTCTATTGCAAAGGGTTAAGCTTGTACGGCCTTAAAAGTGGCCCCCATGGAACATGAGCTCGTGCAAGGCGGCGGTTTGAAACAGCGAAAAACTCTCACCGCCATCCCAGTAATGGGTGGTGGCCCAAAAATGTCGGGGATCCTTTTCAAACACCAACATGGGCAGGTCGTGGGGACGTACCAANTGAAATGGCGTGCTGGCTTTCTCGTNTTTAAGTGAAAAATGGAATGTCATCTGATCTTCGCCGATATGATAATCGAGGCGCTCGGTGGACCAGTTATCAAAATCNCCTTCATGAAAAAAACCTTCACCATGTCCGGCATCATCGGCCTTGCGAAGTTGATAAATCTTAAAATTCACGCCGCCGCCCGCATGGTTCTCGAGCATGGTCCACATGCGGTCCATTTGAACGCCACTGGGCTGGTTGAGCATGCCCATTTCGGACCCTTCTTCCTTCACCAGTCGGCGATCGTCTTTATGAATCAGATCGGGCATCGACAAAACGTGCCGGTCATTTTCTTTTTCGATGGCATAGGACGTGGTGAACAGTTGCCCGGTCTTATTGTAACGGATGGACAACACGCCTTCGTGCGATTGGTAGTGAAAACTCTCGGTATTGTTCAAACCCACTTTGCCGTAACGCAAAAGGCCGATGCCGTTGCCGTGAAAGTAATAAAAGCGAACCTCACTGTCTAGCTCGTCTTTTTGGGGCTCAACGGCGTAAAAAATACCGGCCAAGGCAGGGTCATGGGCGGGTTGGTGCCCAAAGGTCGCCGTTTCGTGGCAGGGTGCCGCAAACCATACGAAGATTTGAGACCAAAAAAAGATAAACCCACTAATCCCAGTAAGGATGCCTACCAATTGCAGATGATTTCGTTCAGCCATTTCGACCTCCCAGTCTGGGAAAAGTATAAAAGCTGACCCCCAGGGATGCACGTTGTCTTGGCATTTTTTTTGAATTTATTGAGGCGGTGGATTTTCGGTCAACCAATCCAGGGTGTCCCGAAGGGTTTCGGTGCCGGAACGGGGTTGGTATTTCAGGTCATTAGCCGCATAACGGCTCTTGATGCCCCAATGGCGGCTGGCCATTTCTACCACCACAGGATCAGGAAACCAGCTGGCGCTCTTCCCCAGGGTCACAGGCCCTAGGGCTTTGCAAAGACCAGCCATGCCTTTGGCCACCGCAAACGGCACTTCTTGGGGAGACTTTTGCGCGACACCCAAAGCGATACAGCGATCGAAAAATTGAGACAAAGAGCACTCGTGTCCAGGCAAGTGATAGATTTTTTTGGGGTTGGGATGTTTCATGGCCGCCCACAGGGCTTTTGCCACATCACGTACATCGGTGAAATTCATGCCCCCAGCCAGCACAAATGGCAGCCGGCCCTGTGCCAACCGCAGAATATGGCCCGTGGAACGGTAACGGTGATCGCCAGGCCCCAGCAAGACCGGTGGTCGCATGATCACCAAGGATACCCCCAGCGTCGATGCCAGTTCGGCGGCTTGCTGTTCCGCTTGCTGCTTGGACCGGTAATAAGGCCAATCGCCCACCGCCGCATTTTCATAGTCGCTTTGCTCGTCCGCCCATTCATCGGATTGGCGAAAACAGCCCACCGTGCCCGAAGACGACACGAAAACCACCCGCGATTGCATTTCAGCGGCCAAACGCACCAACGCGAGGGTGCCCTCCACATTAATTTTAAACACTTCATCTCGGCGTTCACGGGCGTGATCCACCAAAGCCGCACAATGAAAAATACCGTCAAACCGTGCGGGCCATTGCTCATCTACTTTAAACCCAAAAAGTTCGCCCTCGATCACCCTCACCTTTTTAAGTTTTTGAGTAAACGGCAAGGCATGAAAAGCCCTGGCGTCCCGCACCAACACCCACTTTTCAGCATCGGTCGGTAGCGTGCTTAATAGGTGACGGCCCAAAAATCCAGTGGCGCCGGTGATCAGAAAGCGTTTAGACATTAAGCCTCTCCTCGAGACATCATCCAAACTGGTTTTTCGGTCATTGCAAATGCATCTCGCAACAATTGTGCTTTTTCAGTCTCTTCACCCGCGGTGAATCGGCCCTCTTCGTCTCGCGCCAACAGGCGCTCAGCAACTAAATAATTAAAGGCGTTCTCCACAAAGGGAAGGTGTACTTGGTCTTTTTGTCGCACCACTTCTTGCGGACTCAAAACACTCTTGCCTTCGGCCACCAACTGAGCGGCAACGCGATAACTCTCCACCACAGGTGCCATTAACACGCGCAACAGACCGGACAACTCCGGGGAAGCGTGGGGGTGCCCAAGGCCTTCAACACAGTGGTATTGGTTCTGCTCCAGGTGGTGGCTTAGGGCGGGGTTGCTGGGATAGGCATTGGCCACATCGCCATAAAACCAATGTTGCCATTGGTACCGAAGACACAATTCTTGCTCCCATCGCATCCCTTCTTTCGGCTGCAGGGTACTGGAAAGGACTTCGCCCCCTCGCCGCTGAATGGCGGCCTTCAGGTCAGCGAGGCTCACATTCAACTGCGGGTGGCGCATCAAAAAGGCACGCAAATGGTATTCGGTGGCCACCGTGTTTTTTTGAAGCTCCGCCATCACCTTATTGGCCAAAGTGGGCACGTCGCTTTTCTTGTTCAACACACAAGGCGCGCCACACTTGGCATGAATTTGCCCCAAGTGTACATCGCCCCGAATTAACTTTGTTGTCCATTTGAGCAAGGCAGACAGCTGCATCTTTGGTTTGGGGTTGCCCCGTAATTCTTGCAGCAACATGTCTTCTTCTGGCAGGTTTTCATAGGAAATCGACACCGGTAATACGGCGAAATTAGCCCCCGTGTTTTGCAACGCCCTCATGAGCCCGCGACGCGGCTTTAAAAACTGTCGAGAACGTGAGCGCGTTCCTTCAATAAAGAATTGTAGGGTTTGGTTTTCCTCGATGAGGTTGTTCACCATGTCAGAGAGCCCCACATCTTCTTTACCTTGTCCCCGCTTGATATAAAAAGCATGGGTGTGCTTGAACAGCTCTCCCAAAACAGGAATTTTTGAAAATTCTTCTGCCGCGGCAATGTACGGAATTGAAACCCCGAGATCAGGTCGCTCAAAAAACAGGTAAGAACACACCAAAAAATCGGTGTAACTGCGATGGGTCGGTACCACCACCAGTCGGTGTCCCGGAGGTACCTGAGCCAGGGCCTCACGGAAAGAGTCCTCGTCAAAGGACAACTGTTTGATGCCTTGGCGAGCCATTTTACGCAGCAAGTAGCCAAAAGTGCGAATGGCCAAGTTACCTTTGGGCTTGAAACCGGCCCAAACCAAATCATTTTCTCGGTGTATATGAGATTCACCAGCGAGCGTGACTCTTTTGGGGTTTTTACGCCACAAAAAGGTTCGAACGCCCCGACACACATTTTCGATGTAGGCCACGCGATTGAAGCCGGCCTCACTCAATGGCGCTGATGATGTAAAGTGGTATTCGTTGTGCGTGAAGTTTTCAAAGGCTTGATTGGTGTACAGCAATCGGCTTTTGAGCAGCTGGGCTTTTCGCGCCAATTTTTTATCTTTGGTCAAACGGGCGCCCCATGTCAAAGCATCTGAAGGCAACTGGTGCACCAATGCTTCCCAGCCTCTAAACAAAAGACCTCGAGGGCCTAAATGAACAACTTTGGGTTGTCTGTCCAATGGTGATTTTTGGAAATATTCTTCAACCGTTTTGCAGCAAACATCAATTCGCTCACTGTTGTTCGGCCCGGCCACCGCATGTAACACCACTGTGTTTTGAGCCCAATTCTTTCTTTTGAGCCCGTCTACTTCAAAAGTACGATTAATAATGCGATCGGCCACCACGTCTACTGGAACGATATCCAAACGGTTGCTCGGTTTGCCTTTGAGCGCTCGCATGTACCCGCCCCCCACCAGGGAGACAAAGGCAGCAAAAGCCGCCTGGGAATCAATCCATGCCGGGACGGGATGCTGCAAGGCTGCAGACACAATGCTGGGTCGCACCAAGCTCAATGGTACTTGGGCTTTGCGTTCCACCAGCAAGTGCTCGGTCAAACACTTGGTGAAGGTATAAGAGTTTGGGTAGCCATTTTCAGCGATGAGGGTTTCTGCTTTTTGAGGATCATCATGAATGGCATCCAACAACCGTGACGCTGGCTTTTTCAAAGGCACCAGTTTTTCATCGATGGGCAAAGATCCTTTGGTGGGCTTGTTCACGTAGGCCGTAGAGACCGACACCATATGTTGGAGTGCCTCACAAGATTTGGCCAATTCCAACATGTTCAATGCCGAAGTCACATTGGACAAAGTGGCTTTTTCAATGGGCAAGTCAAAATCAATGGAGGCCGCGCAATGGATCACATGGGTGGTCTGATCACGCAACAGGTGGACATCTTCTGGCTTCAGGCCGCAGCCTTCGAAACCGAGGTCACCTTCGACCACACTCACCTTGCTCCAGTCTAAAGCAGACGATTGAGCGAAACAGCGAGACCGCTTGATCTCTTTCGCAAAGCGTTGCTGCGCATTTTGGGTGCGCCGAGGTCGAATAAGACAGGTGACCGACGCCCACTGCAACTCTTCTTTACGACGAAGCAATTCGGACAATACGACCTTGCCTAGAAATCCGGTGGCACCCGTCAATAAAATATGTTTCATTTTTTCACCCTAAACGTGAACGTCATTTTGGAGGTTTTCATTCATCACCGATAGCCCTTGGTTGTTCACCCCAAAAACATGGTGCGGATCCATGACCGCCTTTGCCTCTTGGTTAAAGCGCATACTTTCCTTGGACATAATTTCCTTAAGAAAGCTGGCGCGCAGCTTCCCCACACCGTGGTGGTGGGACAATGAACCGCCGCATTTCAAAATTTCTTCTCGGGCGGCGTGTTCAATTTCCGCAAACACCTCTGATGGGTTGTCCACGCCCTTGTAATAAAAAGCCAAGTAAAAATAGATGCAGCAGCCGGTTTCATAGACTTGGGTCAAACGACAGCTCACGAAAGGCTTACCGGGCAGCCCGCGCTTGGCATACTCCGCATAAACCCTTGCTTTCACGCGATCCTGTAACGCCACTGCTTTTGACCAGGGCATCGACGTCTCAAAGCTCTCAGCAATGATGTAGTGATTCATCACAAAATCACGAATGTAGGCGATGCTAAAGGTGAGCTCATAACCTTTTTGACCATTTTCACCGCCCGCCTTCATTCCACCGTGGGCCTTCGCCAAACGATCGATATGTGCTTGCTGATAGGCCACTTCTTCGATGCTGCCTTCAAACACCAAGGTACACGCCACCATTTCTTGAGGGTCGTATTTTTTTACTTTGGTCACGAACCCTTTTTCCAGCACGCCCTTTATTTTTTGCAAACCTTCTTTAGCTGGCTTCAGGGCTTGTGAGAATTGGAACTGCAAATTGTCAACCAAGCGGGCGGAGGCGGGGACAACCCCCTGTCGCGTCATGTCGTACATGAAATCCACACCGGCTTGGAAGTTATGAAATAAAATAGAGTCATAAGCCTGAACCTCAGGCAGCGGGAATATTTTAACCACAGCCTGAGTGATAATGCCCAAAGCACCTTCCGAACCCAGAATAAATTTCCGCGGATCTAAGCCTACAGATTCCCTTGGGTTCGTGCCTTGGCGCTCCAACTTCCCTTCCGTGGTAAGGACCGTCACGTCGACCAAAATGTCTTCGATATTCCCATATTTGTTTTTCTTCATTCCACTGGCGTGCGTGGCCACCCATCCACCTAAAGTGGAAAATTCTACCGAATCAGGCTCATGCCCCATGGTAAATCCGTGCTCTGCCAATTGGGCCATGATGTTACGGCCCACCGCACCCGCTTCAATGCAGGCGAGATGGTTCACAGGGTCAATCCAAAGGATCTTGTTCATGCCTTTCATGTCCACCGATACGATGAAACGTGCTTCGGAGGTTGGGCACTTTAACGCTTCGGTGACGTTGGTGCCTCCCCCGAATGGAACGACGCAAACATTGTGCTTTTTGGCCAGGCTCACCAATGCCAACAAGTCCTCCTCTGAGCGGGGCTTCACCACGGCATCAGGGATTCGATTGAGACCCCCATTCTTCAGCGCGTACATTTCAGCCTGGGTATGTCCATGCCCATGGCGCAAACGAAGGGCCCCGTCTTGAGAGATTTTTTCGGCACCCAGTTTCTTTTTTAATGCTCTCAAAAAAGCGGCGTGGGGGCGTGGCTTGGGATACTTGGTCGGAAATTTTGGGGTCCGTATATCAGCGGGGTCGATGGTCAAACCGATCACCCCCTCCATCCACGGCAGCAGCGAGGGCAGCTCTTGGCCCGATAAGGAATACCGGGTTCCGGTCATTTCCACGGCACCGCGCGCATTGATTTCAAAGCGGGTGTCTTCAAAGCCCCACACATGTTGGCTTTCTGTGTCAGCCGCCTGTGGTGGTGGCGGTAAAGGAATGATGCGGTCACTGTGCTGCAAACGTCGCCCTTGAGGCCCGCCCGATGCCTTTGGGGTTTTGGGTTTCAAAAACTTTTCAATGATCATGTACCTCTCCCAATCCATTAAACCGCCTAGGGACTTAGCCCAAACCCGAAGTTTTGTCATTGAGATAAATGAGGGTTTACCCGCTCAACAGCCTTCTCAACATGGATCCGGCACTGCTTTACGCCTTGTAAAAACAAGCACTTAGAGGTTCCGCGCTCTTTTTTTTTTCTTTTCTCAACTAAAGACTTCAGGTTCTAAAGACAGTTGACGATATCAGTATTGAACATGTTCTCCCGCCCCAGGAGTTTAAATGCAACCCAAATCGATCCACATTGTGGTGGACCTCCTCCAAGAGACCCAAGCCGAGCTTGGAAAAGGGAATTCCGACGGTGCTCGGTTCTTTCTCGACGAGGCAGTGCGAATTGCGAAGAATCGGGCCACCACAGCCCAACTCGATTTGGAACAAAAACAGCAACTGTATCACTGGTTGGGCACCTGCCATGACGCGTTGACACAGCTGCAAAAGCAAGACGAGCCCAAGGGCATACCCTTGCGCCTCAAAATCGGGTGGGAAGCCAAACAGATCGCTTCATAACGTTCCAATACTGCATCTCGTTGGTTCGTATTTTATGGTGGCCTCGTTCTTAAACCCGACGAGGTCACTTTTTTTTTCCTCAATCCCCTTGTGATATCCGCCAGTTTTCCGACTTGAAAATTTGCGTTTTTTCGGGTATGGTTTCGCCGCTGGTTCCGTCGGAGGGGGTCTTCATGTTGCAACGCCTTTTCATTATCGTTTTGCTCGCCCCCTTGGGGGGATGCCCCGACTCCCAAACCATCCAAGTGGAAGATCCAAATGTTGTGTGTGAAGAAGGCGACAGCCAACCTTGCTCCTGCGCTTTGGGCGTGATGGGCACCCAGGTTTGTCAAGAAGGTGGGTTTTTCGAACTCTGCCAGTGCGACAACGAAAACCAGCCTAACGATAACTCGAACAACAACAGCAATAACAATAGCAACACCACGGGAGACGCAGGCGTCGCTGAGAACACCGGCCCGACGCCTCCACCCTGCCAAGATGCTGATGGGGATGGCTTTTACAACTGTATCCCCGAAGGCGCCCACACTGGAGACGGCGGTACCATCCCAGAAGAGTTAGATTGCGACGATAGCATGTGGCACGTTCAGCCTGGCGGTGCAGAAGTGGCGCGTAATGGCATCGATGATAACTGCAATGGAGAAATCGACGAGGTTGAAAACGGATGCACGTGCCTATCGGGCAACACCCACAGCCCTGAAGCACTGGCCAGCAGCATGGGATTATGTGGCGATGGGCTGCTCGATACCTACACCATGGGAAAAATACGACAACGCAATGCCCAAGCAGGGTATTTTGGTGTCGCGCCTCGAGCCGGCTCTTGTTTGGCAGTGCTGTCCTCCGGGAAGGCCATTCCCGGCAACAACTCCGAAGGGTCAAGCACGCTATATTTGGTTTCTAACGATTCAAATGCAACCTTCGAGTGCAAAGTCAACAGCGATGCGTGGGCCAGCTGTGATGGGGATTACACACTCCCCGCTTTCACCAATGGCATTCAAAAAATTCAATTCCGCGCCCTCGATGCAGCCGGCAATAAAGACCCGGCCCCTCTCATCTACCAGTGGGATGCTGCCACCCATGAAGTGATCGCTGCCGAACCAGGCGGTGAAGCACCGGCCTCGCCTGCGCCGGCTCTCGAGCTGGTATCACCTGCTGACGGGGACAACCTCAGTGACAGCACCCCTTACATGGCGGGTTACGCCCCACAAGGCAATACCGTCACCGTCACCATCACCAACACCAGCAACGATTTCAGCTTTGATTTGGTGACCCAGCCGGGGGCCACCGGGCGCTGGGCCATTCCCGAAGCGTCGTGGAGCGGTCAGTTACTTTTAGAAGGCACCTACACCCTCACCACCAGTACCAGCTCAAGCGGCAGCTTGGCCCCGATCACCATTAATGTCTTAGGTGATGGTGAGACACCTGCTTATACAGACGCAACCATCAGCCACGTGGAAAACATTGGAACCAACAGTGCGCTGCTGCATTTCACCGGTGCCAATGAAGCGTCCTTCGAGTGCCGCGTGGACGCTGAAGCTTGGGAATCTTGCAGCTCCCCCCACAGCTTCTTGGCGCTCGATGACACCCCACATACGTTCTATGTTCGAGCCATCCTCAGTGGGGCAACGGAGCCCGTGCCTGACGAGATCGTTTGGCAAGCAGCCAATACAGACCTCATGCTTTTGAACCCAGCCGAAGGCAGTACCACCACCGAGGCCTTACCGGCCTTCATCGGCCGCGGCATGCCCGGCCTTCCAGTTCAACTGACCCTGCAACAAATTGAAGATGGAAACGTCACCAACGCCTGGGCGCAAAGCGTCATGGTGGCCCCCGATGGGCGCTTTGCCGCCATTTTTCCACCACTCACTTCCGTGGGCACCTTCCGCATCAATTACAGCATGCCCGATCTTTCTGAGGACGTCTCGACCGTGACTTTTACCCGAACGCAGAATGGCTCGGATACCGTAGCGCCAGGCACCTTCCTGGGCGGTCATAAAGATGTACAATCCGGAACGAACTTTAATTCGTCAGGTACCGACCCTGATCCCAATCCCGAAGATGGTAACCATGGCGGCTATGGAAGTGGTTACGACTCTGATTACGTCTACGACTTGGCCCAGTTGAGTATCGAAGTGAAAAAACCATCTAACGTCGAAGGGTTCGCTTTTGATTTCATGTTCTTAAGCTCTGAGTTCCCAGAATACCTGTGTCAGATTTACAACGATACCTTCTATGCCCTGGTGACCACCACCAGCCTGGGCGCAGACCCGGTTAATGTTTCGTTCGACGCCAACGATAACGAAATCACAGTAAACAACGCATTTTTTGAGCCCGCCAACCAATGGACCACCCCGTTACAACTCACCCCCTTTGGCGCCCATGAAACTTACGCCACGTGCCCCTATACCCCTGGCAGCAACTGGGAAGACCTCTTTGACGACATGCTCGGTGCAGACGAATGCACGCTGCCCGACTACTGCAGTGAACCAGAGGCCGTTAACACCGTGGGCTCTGGCTCAGGCTGGCTCACCACCACCGTTCCGCTCGCCAGCACCGATGATACCGTCAAAATAACTTTCTCGGTCCACGATGAAGGCGATGGCCAGCTGGACAGTCTTGTATTAATCGATCACTTTCGCTGGGTCGTCGATGCTGAAGATGTCTCCACCGAAAAACCACCAGAACTCATTACCCACCCGTAGAGCATATGAAAAAAACAACCCTTCTTTCCATTGTCCTTTTATTGATTGGCGGGCTCACCGCCTGCGTCCCTTCCAACACTGAGCCCACGGGCGAGTGCCAACCTGGGCAAAGCCTCACTTGTTCTTGTGAAGAAATTGTTTTGGGCACCAAAACCTGTGGCGATGACGGTACATTTGGGGCCTGTGAATGCGACTGGGGCGAAGTGGAAGGTGGTGAAACAGCCCCCAGCGCTGATGCCGGCCCTGCAGGCGATGCTCCTGCGCCCGACGAAGGTCCATGCCGAGATCTGGATGACGATGGATATTACGACTGTATCGATGAGAACCATCCCGGTCGTCCCCAAGAAGTGGACTGTGACGATCTCCACTGGACCATTCAACCGGGGGGCATTGAATACCCAGACAACGGGGTTGACGATGACTGTGACGGTGAAATCGACGAAGCTGACGCCACTTGTGCCTGTCCCAATGACAATGCAGAAACAGGTTTGGGCTTGGCCCAAGCCTTGGGTCTTTGCGGTGAATTTGTTCAAGAAGCCACCTTTTCAGGGGATAAAAAACAGAAGTTTTGGGGGACAGACTACTTCGAAATTAACAGCCGCGATGAGTCATGCCTCACGGCCATTTCCACCGGCGCCACCCTCCCCGTTTTCGAATACCCCACCAAAAACTACAACAAATCAAAAACCACCAGCGGCGGCACCCATACGGTGAAGTTCAGCAGCAATGAAGCCGATGCCACCTTTGAATGCCAAGTGGATGAAGGCAATGCGGAGCCCTGCACCTCTCCGTTCACGCTCCCAGCATACGACCATGGGATCCATCGACTTCACATTTGGGCCACCGATTCCTCTGGCAATAAAGACAGCATCCCTCTCTTATTTATTTGGGACGCGGCAGTGGCCACTTCGGGTGCATTTATCGACCCTGATGAAAACCTCGATGTTCTTGCACCGAACCGTGGCCTTGAAATCGTTTACCCTGGCAGCGGGATGGTACTGGGTGACATACACCCCACCATTACCGGATATGCCTCACCCGGTCGCTCCATCAACCTTAAAATCAGCCAAGATGGCACGAGTATACGCACCTTCTACGTCACCACCAACGACCAAGGGCGATGGGCCATTGATGATGACAAATGGGCCTACGGGTATTCAAGCGCGCATTCTTTAGAGGATGGGTTTTATGAAATCAAAGCATCCATCAACGCCCCCTGGAACGGTTCTTACGAGGCTGAAACCACCACGACCAATATCGAAATCAGCACGGCCGCCAATGCTGATCCCATCCCCGTCACTCACATCGAAGACCTCGAAAGAACAGGGGAGAATGCCTACGAGGTGACCTTTGAAGCAGATCACGATTCGGCATCTTTCGAATGCCGCTTGCTCCAAGATGGCACCGATGCACCCTGGGTGGCCTGCACCTCACCCCGTACCTTGAGCGTCACCGAAGAAGACGTTTATATTTTCCAGGTGAGAGCGACCGTGAACAGCATCGTAGAGGAAATCCCAGACGCCATTGCCATTGACCATGAAAATTCGATTTTTGAATTTCACTCACCTGCCAATGGGGCAAGCACATCCGAGGTGCAGCCCGCCATCATGGGCCAGGGTGAAATCGACGCTGACCTCAGCTGGACGATCACCTCTGACAGCGATGCCACCCTGTCGTTTTCGGGTGACACAGAGGTGGATTATCTCGGCCAATGGAGCGTGCTTCCCGAAGATCCATTGCCCACCGGCACCTATACCTTCACCGTTGCCTATACAAACTCCTTTGCGCCAGAAGAAACCTTTGAAACCAGCTTCACCATCGACCCCACCGCTGCAGACACCACTGCCGCGCTCACTTTTTATGGCTCTGGGCTCGACGTCCAACCAGGCACCAGTTTTAATTCTTCAGATACAGACCCCGATCCAGAATACGATGGTTCTTGGTCATCGGTGAACGACTTGGCCTCTTTAACCCTCAAACTCAAAAAACCAGGGAACGCCCGAGGCTTCTCTTTTAATTTCATGTTCATCTCTGCTGAATTTCCTGAGTTTTTGTGTATGTCATTCAACGATACATTTTACGCGGTGGTCGAAGCCGGCTCCATCAACAATGGTCGGCGTCGCAACGTTTCTTTCGATCAAGACAACAACGAAATAACCGTGAACAATGCCTTTTTCGAACCTGCCAATGACTGGTCGGTGGATTTGAGCACCACTCCCTATGGCGTACCGCGCAGCTCCATGTGTGGCAACTCCACTTCTTTTGACGATGATTGTACCACGCCAGAATATTGTGCCGATGAAGATGCTCGAAATGCCATTGGCTCCGGCACCGGCTGGCTGACCACCAGTGTCCCCTTGTCAGAACTCGACGAAGAATTCACCCTCACTTTCTCCATGCACGACGAGGGCGATGGCGTTTACGACTCTGTGGGCATCATCGATAATTTCAGATGGGTGGCCAACCCCACCTCTCTCACCACCGAAAAAGAACCCGAAGACGATTAAAAGGATTTTCCTTCATGAATAATGCACTGACCGCTTGTGGCCAACCGCCTCAATTTAACCAAATTGACAATACCCTCATCGAAAACACCCTGCCCTTTCTCTTGGGCGAAGCCCACGATGCCTTCGAAGCCTTTGAAAAAAACGTGGCGCCCACCTGGGAAGGCTCCATCATGGCCCTTCATCGACTGGGGGAAAGCTTAGGGTTCGCGTGGGGCATTGTGGGGCATTTGATGTCAGTAAAGAACAACGATGCCTTGCGTAAAATACACGACGCCTTTCAACCTGAGCTCATCGCTTTTGGCATGCGAACGGGACAGAGCAAACCACTCTTCGATGCGCTCACCCAGCTCAAAAACAGTGACGCGTGGCAGCAGCTCGATGAAGGCCAGCAACGGGTGGTGAACAAAGAACTGCTCGGTATGAAACATTCTGGTATTGGTCTTCAAGGCCAAGACCAAGAGAACTTCAATCAATGGCAACAACGATTGGGCGAGCTGTCGACCCAATTCATGAACCACGTTTTGGACAGCACCAAAGCCTATGAGCTGATCATCACCAATGAAGAAGACATGGCTGGCCTGCCCGACAGCTACCGGGCCATGACCGCGCAAAGTGCCGCATCGCACGGCCACGATAAAGCCACAGCAGAAAACGGGCCATGGCGCATCAGCTTAGATGGGCCGGTGGTGATGCCCTTTTTGCAGCACGCCAAAAACCGCGAACGCCGTGAAACCATTTATAAAGCGTTCGTCACCCGTGCCTCTAAGGGTGAACACGACAACCAAGCCCTCATCACCGAAATCTTGGCCCTGCGTAAAAAAGTGGCCACCCTGCTGGGCTACAACACCTACGCCGAAATGAGCGTAGCCACCAAAATGGCCGATGATGTAGCGGCGGTGGATGCCCTCGAAGAAAAACTGAGGGTGGTGTCGTACGAGCACGCCCAAAAAGACCACCAAGCGCTCATGGGGTTTGCCCGCGAACACATGGGCGAGGCCGACTTCAATATCGAAAACTGGGACGCCGCCTTTTTTGCTGANCGGCTCAAAGAGCAACAATACGCCCTGAGCGATGAAGTGCTTCGNCCTTATTTNCAATTCCCCAAAGTGCTNGANGGNTTGTTCGCCTTGGCCACCAAGATTTTTGACATTCAAGTGGTGGCGGCNGATGGGCAAGTGGATGTGTGGCACCCCGATGTTCGTTACTTCGAGGTTCAAGATCTCAGTGGACAACAAATCGCGAACTTTTACCTCGATCCTTATTCACGCCCCGCTGAAAAGCGTGGTGGCGCCTGGATGAACGCTTTTTATGGTCGCGAAGTGAAAAGCGATGCCACCCAGCCCCCTTTGGCTTTGTTGGTGTGCAATCAAACCCCGCCTGTGGGCGACAAACCTTCACTGATGTCTTTTCGTGAAGTGGAAACCCTGTTTCACGAGTTTGGGCATTCCCTGCAGCACATGCTCACCACCGTGGACTACCCCCAAGCCGCGGGCATCAACAATGTGGAATGGGACGCCGTAGAGTTGCCCTCGCAATTCATGGAAAACTGGTGTTACCACCAAGAAACATTGCTCGGCCTCACCGAACACGTGGACACCGGCGAGCCATTGCCCAACGATCTTTACGAAAAAATCGTCGCTGCCAAAAACTACCGGGCCGGCTCGGGCTTTTTGCGTCAATTGTATTTCGGCAATCTCGATCTCGAACTGCACCACCGTTTTGACCCAGAAGGCGAAGAACAGGTGGAAGATGTCAAGAAACGCATTGCCGATAAAAACACCGTCATCCCGCCTTTGGCCGAAGATCGTTTCTTGTGCGCCTTTGGACATATCTTTTCGGGGGGCTATGCCGCCGGGTATTACAGCTACAAATGGGCCGAGGTCCTCAGTGCCGATGCCTTCTCAGCTTTTGAAGATGTGGGCTTAGACAACCACGACGCGGTAAAAGAAACCGGTTTGCGTTTTCGCGACACCGTTTTGGGTTTGGGTGGCAGTCAAGATCCCAACAAAGTGTTTGCAGCTTTTAGAGGGCGTGCACCGTCAGTGGATGCGTTGTTGAGGCACAATGGGTTGAGCGGCCTCTAAGGAAAAGATACATAAGTTTTATCTTGGACGGCTGACGAAAATCCAATGCGTTGATCCAAAGGCGCTAGACCTTGAAGATCAATTTCTTCATTGATGAGGTCTGGCTCTAAGGACTGCCCCGAAAGACCCATCCCCACGCCTTTTTCTGAAATATCCAAAGCAGCACTTAGCTTTTTTGATACTTGATCTTTAAGACCAGGTATCTTGATTACGCTGCCTGCGACCCCTAATGCGCCCTGTGTGAACTCTAAAGAATTTTCGGCTTTGGCCATACGCATCACACTCGAAGTTAATTTACATGCCGCAGCACCGCAACCGGCGATAACTGCACCTGCCTTAGTTAACGGGTCGGGAGAAGGTATCGCGCCTAAGCCGAAGGCCACCCTACCTAAACCCGTTCCAATTTTATCTAGCCAAGAGACGACCGTTTCCTCTTGTGCTGTGAATGCATAAAGACCTGTCCGGTCCACATACCGAAATGGATTGTTATTGGCATATACATAAGGCGACCAAGCAGGGAACTCGGTGGCCAATGGATCCACCTGACCAAAGCGACCAATGGCATGGTACAAGTGGCGCGCGCCCAAATGGGTGCTCTGGGCTGCATCATCATACCGCCCACCGGTGAACTGCCATTGGGTGTCTGCTTCGCCAAACTGCAGCAGCACCCCGCCAAACGGCTTGTAATCCAGGCGTCTCACCAACTCGCCGGAATCGTCACTGATGGCCCGTGTTGAACCCAGAAAATCCAAGTGAAAATAAGAGGTGGCGTCATCGTTGTTGTGCCGTGCAATTTTCTTGTCTTGATGACTGGTGAAATAGGTCCAACCGGTGTCGGTGTTTTTGTGCCCGATCAGCTGGTTTCCAAAATAAAAGTAATAGGTGGTGTCATCTTCAGTTTGTCGTCGCACCAAGTTGTCTGCTGCGTCATAGGTAAAACGAACCAAATAATCGCCATTGCTGCAATCCTCGAGACAAACAGAACTGAGTCGGTCCCAGGTATCGTAAACCAAATAGATTTGATTGTTCATGGAGGTGAGCTTTCCATTCCCACCGTGGCCGTAGGAGGACACGGTTTCACCGTCTACTTTGACGGTTTTCAGTCGGGCTTCCGCATCCCCGTCATCTAAGGCATAATCGTAGGTCTCGGTCTCAAAGCCCGTGTGGGTTAACCGGTTGCCCAACGCATCGTAAGTAAAACCGAGATCTGAAATACCGTAAGGGCTCGCGTCGGTGTATTGGGCCTGTGTGAGCTGATGATGCTCATCGTAGGTATACGTCATCCAAAGGTCGCTCGTCTCATCACCGAACTCCTGTTTGAGGTTGTTCGCGCCATCATATGCGTAGGCACGATCGAAATAGTGATGGGCGGGTCCATCGATGGATGTGAGGCGTTTGCGTTCGTCAAATGTGTAATTGTAGATCACACCATTTGAAAAAGAACGCGAAAGCACCTGCCCATTGTCATCATAGGCCACATCGGTGAGTACATCGGGAATTTCAGTCAAGAGGCCTCGTTCGTTGTAGCAGTACGAAGTGGTGAAATCACCATTGGTGGTGGACAAATGAGCAATGCTGTCGTTGGTGTTATAGGCAGCCTGGGTGGTTAATGCCTCGCCACACAAGCCATTACACCCGGAAGACCAAGGGTTTTGCAGGCACACCTGCTCGCCGGAACAGTCGGCATCCGCATCACAGGTTTGGGGGTTGGCGTCCGCCACCCGATGGGTCTCGCTGTGCATACGCCCTCGCTTATCGTATACATAATCCACCACCGAGATGGGACGCAGACAATTTTCGACCACGGCCAGGGTGGCCATTTGGGTTAACCGGCCGTTACCATTGGCAGTGCTGTCATCGTAAGCGTAGACCAATTGGGGCTGGGTGTTGGCACTGCCGCCACAATCACCGCTGCGTTTGGAGGTCACGCGCCCCAGTTCATCATATTCATAGCACAAGGGTGTTCGATAGGCTTGATCGTAAAAAGTTTCTTTGGTTTTACGTCCCATGTCATCGTAGTAAAAGTTCGTGCCTTTGTGATCAGGGTGGTGCATTTGGGTCATCCAACCCAAGGCGTTATAGGTAAAGGTCATGTTTCGCTCTAGGGGATCTTGGATCTCGGTGACATTCCCCAAAGCATCGTAATTCGTTTTGGTGATACGAGGCTGTAGGGTGCCCAAAGTTTGTTGACGCTCTTGGCCCATGGCGTCTTTATACGTGTATTTCACATTGTCACGCTCATCCACCATTGTGGTTTTGGAAACGTAATCCATTCCTGATTCATCAAAAGGATAACCGGCCAGCTGAGAGAGGCCTTGGTAACCATAAGTCACTTCATGACCGTCTGGATGCAATACATGGGTGGGGCGCCCCAAAGCATCAAAGTTTTTGATCGTATCGTGATTCATGGCATCGGTGGTGATGGTGGGATTGCCCAAAACATCGTACGCAGTAGACGTGGTGCTGTTTGAAGTGCTGCCATAAACTGTTTTTTCGATCACCTTAAAGGCACCATCGAAAACCGTCTCGGTCACCACCACATGCGCATCATCAAGCGCCACCTCTGAACCATGAGGGTCGTAAACAAAAATACCGTCCGGTGTTTCAGGGTTGCAATCGTCATCGATACCATTTTCGGGAATCTCTTCATCGGGATCTTCAGCAAACTGTCCGTACATCTCGCACATGGCGTAAGAACAAAACGCCCCTTCAGCCACTGATCCGTTGAAATTTAAATCCGTCCGGCACTCCGTGGAATACCCCATGTAATAGGGCACTTCGTCACAACAAAAAATGTTGGCGGGACCAGCCCAGCAAACCCCGGCATGTAAAATACAATCGTCGCAATGTATCGTGGCATCGCCGCCACAACCTATGGCGAAGCAGCCCTCCATGGTATCTTGACCCAGGATTGTGTTGATGATTTTAACGATGTCCAAAATGGAGACGGTCGTATCACAATTGACATCCGCATTCAGACCACACCCCAAATCGTCCGAACTGCCTAGAATAAAACTAACGATGGACACCACATCCAAAATATCCGTATTTTGATCTTCGTTGGCGTCACCCGGCGTGCTGCCGCAGCCTTCAAGCAGCTGCGATTTATCAGGTACGCAGTCACAACTCCCCTCAACACAAATACCACTCCACTGCCTAAAGCTGTAGCCCGAAGTCTCACAAACACCGCAATCGTCGTCCGTGGCGCACGCTTCGCCCTCAGGATAAGCGTAGGTGGTGGCGTGAAGCAGCTGAGGGGTGCCGAACGCCAACAGCACAAAGGTCAAGAGTTTCGTGAAGGGAAGAATCATGATCCACCCCCCAACAAGCACATTTGGTTTTGAATCCGCTGCATTTCGCGAACACGAAAACCTTGCCCATCTGTGTTATCAAAATATTCGTATCGGGTTGTATACCCAGCATCAGAGTTGGGTAAAAAATCATACGGTCTGGTGATGCGTACAACTCGCTGCTTGTCATCGTACGCCAGCTCCGTGAGCATGCCCCCGGTATCGACAAATCTGGTTTGCTTTCCATAAACGTCATAGTCCATGTATGTGGTTTGAGGAGCCGCGCCCTGGTAATCATAAACGGTTTTCACAGGAAAGCGTTGACGGTGATGCTCGGCAGACTCCCAAGCGATGGTTGCAGCCTCACCCGAAGGATAGACCTGCGTTGCTGACAATTGACTTTCATCATAGAACAAACGAGTGGTCACCCCGGCCGCATCAATGAGCGAAGACAAGAGACCGCCTTCATACAAGCGTGTTTCCACCCAATGTGCCGATTCTAATGTGAGCATGAAATCAATCATGGCGCTGTCTTGGGGAACCGGTAAAACATTCTGATAGGGCCATAAAACATCGATGCGTGCATAAGGTGAGCCACTCGGCAGTGATTTCCACCGACGCGTCTCATGGAGCTGCCCCCTCAAACCGTTGGCAGAGGTCCCATCATGGTACGAAAAGGCACTCAACGAAACCAGCGACGTCCCCTCGCCCTCATCGACCAAAGTGAAAAGGGGCAGTGCTGGGTGATAATACCCATCCAAGCCCGTCGGGTGGGCCCCATAGTCATAATTGAAATGAATTATTTCCCGGTGGCCCAAGGCATTGGTTTTTACCGTTCTCAACAAATCCATGGCAAACCATGTGGTGAAGTAGCTCGAATCAATGGGAATGCCCCAATAATTTTCGTAGGCATAACCACTCACACCTGAAGGAATGGCATCGTATTCAATAAACTCATTGTACTCGGCGCCATCGGCAATGGTTTTGATGTGAGAGGGCTTCAGGGTACATGTGTTTTCGGCGCAATAGGTATTCCACCAAGAGGCGTCACCGCCCAAGGCGCTGTACAACACTCCAAAATCATAGGCCGTTTGAACCTCTTTCAATAGAGTTTCTTGGTCATTGTCCCAAATGCGTTCCCTAATTTTTAAAGTGCGGTGATCAGGCGAGTTGGCCGTGTGCTTATAAAAAATGGTGCGAAACACCAACTCTTGTACTTTTTCGATGGTGCCCTCCCGGGAAGGGCCTCGTGTTTTAATCTGCGTGGTGGTCACCATTTCAGCCGCTGTGGGAACAATACTCATGTTCACTGCGTACCAGGGCCATCCATTGACGTCCCAGTTTTGTGACGTATCAACGGCCCCAATACCATAGGTGTTTTGATCACAATTCTCAGTGCAAATGCCGTAGGTATATTCTTCAAATCGCTTGGATGAAGATTGCCCCAAATCTGTTTTACGCAACGTCACCATTTTTTGGAAAGCCAGGTCTCTCCCCATAAACGTTGGATAGCCATTGGAACCATCATTGTAATAATACGGAGAATGAAACGTCACATAGGATAGTTGATGTCGCCCCTGGGAAAAATTGTCTTCAACCCTCTGACTGTAATTGGAATAATCAATCTCCAAATCGATCTCGCTTGCATCAGCATCTAAATACTCAAAAGACTCCACCGAACCAGAAGGGTAGGAAATATTCGAAATGCCATAAATTGGGAATTCGATTTCCGTGGGGCGGTCTTCAAGCGTGTTCCCATCGGCCCAGTAATTGTGTTGCGGGAGGTTTCGCAAGCGCCGTAACGGCCCCCCAACGTACTGGATTTGGGTGGTCTCATCTTGATAAGCGGGCGAGTCATTGTTGCTGCGTTTGATAACAGTTTCTACATAGAGCACTTCGTTGCTGGCAGAGTGACCTGTAAACGGCTCCAATTCGTACCGGGTGAGGGCATCTGAAATGTGGCATCCCGCACTGTCGCAATCCCCAACATTAATTTGATATCCCCACGAAGTGGTGATCTGTTTTA
The DNA here is from genome assembly GCA_002721815.1 of Myxococcales bacterium. GTDB lineage: Bacteria > Myxococcota > UBA727 > UBA727. The sequence goes on along the minus strand of PBLQ01000012.1, from coordinate 8,168 downwards.
ATTTTTTGTGCCCGTAGCCTGAAACATCTTCATAGGTAAAATGGATTGCATTGCCAGCATTGTCAGAAATCATTTGGGGATAAAATGTTCTTAAACGTGATTTTCTAACCGAAAGGTGGTCCTCAGCCATGGCGGGAAAAGGCCGCATGCCCTGGTAATTCAGGTTGGACAAAGACTCTTCGTATAATATGCGACTGCCATCACCAGGATAAACGGCCAACTGGCGAGCCCCATAATCAACCCCATGGTCCCAACAATTATAGCCCATGTCATTATTGCTATTACTGCAATCGCAAACGGTGCCACAGGTATTGTGTTCGGTGGCACAACCCGGGTTGGGGCCCCGGGTCATAAACGCCTTGGTTTGCTCTCCCCGAGAAGAAGAAATGAACAAGCCGTAGTTGCATGATTCGAAATCTCCGTTGGCACCATTCCATTGATCAAAACTGCGTTGGACCAAACCAAACATCCCGCCATCGCCCTTGAGAAGTGACACGTGCTCTGAGCCATCAAACAAACCCTGGCCGCCCCCGGTAAAATGATAACCCTTCACCAAGCGCGCAATGTTTTGCCCCGAAGATAAAGTATCGCTCGTCGCGTTGAGGCTAGAGAATACATCTTCCTCAAAGTTGAGCACTTGGGCGGCCACATTATTGACGCTGATAATCCATTCCGGCTCATTAATATTAAACGCCTTGGGAACCGAATTGGTGGTTTCTCCCAATTGATTAAAGGCCACGTGCTGTACGCTGCCCACGTAGTTCAAGTCTACTTTGAGAACAAAATTATTTGCCCCCTTGGCGCGGAACAGCGGTTGTGAATAAAACACCGTTCCGGATTGGGCGTTAACAGAAGAAGAAGCGTCTCCTCCTAAAGCCCCTTCGCTGCCCAAGCCACGCTCATTGAACATATCGGAAGCATCAGGACAAAACAGTTCGGCGGCATTGACAGGCAGGGCCCATAGCAACAATGCGGCAAACCAAGAATGGATTTGACAACCTCGTTTCACACTACTCCAATCCTGAACATTGCACAGATTCCATGGGCCCCAAGCTGTTGTTGCAAGCCTCCTGCGCCTGCGCAGAATTGTTGCCGGCCCAAGCGTCGTTGCAATGGTCGATACAGGCGGCCCTTAGATTTGAATCATGCGCACAATTGGAAAAATCGCCGGGGTGACACATGCCATCGCAATCATGACAAAAACTGGTCCAAGTGCACGAACACACCGGTTCTTGCGTATTATAAGGATTTGAGCCTTGGGGTGCGCAAGTGCATTCCGTGTTCATACAGACATTCACGGGGCCGGTCGCTGGCGGAAGCGTTACGCAGGTGGGCCGTTCTGCCGGGCAATCCCCATTCGTATTGCATTCATTGGTTTCGGGTGGCGATGCCCCCGAGCCGTCAAGTTCTGCACAATAGGCGTCATATGTCTCATTAAAGAAACCTTCACCCTCCCCGGTGTACGCGCCTGCGAAACATGCTTGATATGATACTCCGACATAATAATTATCCGGTGCGACAACATAATTGCCTGAACAGCCGCACTCTCCAGCAGGGTAAATACAGCCATGGCAATCGCTCGGCACCCAATTGTAAGGCATACAATCCGGATCTTCCACTTCGGATTCACAACTCGTATCAAAAGGGTTGTCACACTCGCTCACATCGCCACAATAGTTGAGTGCACTGGGGTCATCACAAACCCCGTTAAAATGCATGCCCGAGCAAATTCGCGTTTCACACCGGTCACCCACGCCATTGTTATCGGTGTCGAGCTGGGCCGGATTGAATGTCTGGGGGCAGTTGTCTATTTCGTCTGGAATACAATCTCGGTCCGAATGTTCATCTGAGGGGAAAATAAAACCCGGTTCACCACACTCAGGTACAACTTCTTCTTCTTCTTGAACATCGCTGGTTTCAGGATTGCAATCGTCATCGATCCCATTGTTGGGAATCTCTTCATCGGGGTCTTCTGTGAACTCCCCGTGCATCTCGCACATGTCGTAAGAACAAAAACTTCCTTCGCTCAAAGAACCGTTGTAAGTGATATCCGTCCAACACTCGCCCGAATACCCCATGAAATAAGGGACCTCATCACAGCAGTAAATGTTTGCGGGACCCGCCCAGCAAACCCCCGCGTGCAAAATACAATCGTCGCACTCAACGGCCGCGTCACCGCCGCAGCCAACTGCAAAACAACTTTCCAGCGTGTCGTTCCCCAAAATGGCGTTTACAATTTTAACCACATCTAAAATGCTCAAAGAGAGGTCGCATGAAACCTCACCATTGAGCGCACATTCAATTGCGCCATTGCCCAAAACAAATTGCACAATACCCACCACATCCAAAATGCTCACATTGCCATCGTTGTTCACATCACCAGGCTCGCTTCCGCAACCCTCAAGCAATTGGTCCTCATCAGGGACACAATCACAAACACCCTCAACACAAATGCCTTTCCACTGCCTGAAACTATAACTGGATGACGCGCAAGTTTGACAATCGACATCGATGACGCAGGCATCCCCTTCGGGGCTTGCATAAGCAGAAGTTTGCCACCAGCACATTGAGAGGAATATAAAGGCAGCCCCGGCAATTCCACTTCTAGGCTTGATATCAAAATTGAACATGTTCACGTCCTTGCTACTTTTTTTACGCATGCAATCAGCACGCTACTGAAACGCTTTAATCGCCCTTTGGTTCGTCCCTGGCTGTGCATTGGGGTCGGTGTGATGAAATTTTTCGTAGGCATGNACCATGGCGTTNGTNTCNCCCCCGCCAATTTTTCTCATNTAGGCATCNCTNCCTCTTTTTGGAGAANATNTGNCCAAAGAACATGGCNTCGGACTCATCTTGGCTCCACTNCTGTGGATTNGANGAAATATTCCCCAAGCTGGGTGCCTCTGCGCCCGCCGCCCTAAAAGCGTTTTTATAGGCCTGCTGTGCTACCGGGACCGAACCATCAAGGAACTGGTAATAACCTTTGGCGCTCGAAGCCAGGGTCCCGTCTTTTTTGCGTGGGACTGCCATTTGGTTGTGACTGCTTTCAATGAATTCGGTGCCAAAAGCAAAGTCCATCATGTTGTCCATAAACGCAGCTCGATCTTCTTGTGGAATGTTCAAGCGATCCATTTGCGAGTTCAGGAGCTGGGTGGTGAGTGGACCAAAAGCCTCAGCTTTTGACGCCCGCTTGCCGTCAGGATCCACATAGCTCATGGGGTTATTACGGGTGTACACGTAGGAGCTGATGGTGGGGTCTTCAAGCCAAGCAGGGTCTACCGAGGTGAACCGACCCATGTTGGGGTCGTAATGGCGCGCACCAAAGTTATACAGGCCCGTGTCGTCCAGTTCTTTACCGGTGGCAAAGCTCATACGGATTCCATCATTGATCAGTTGGTGCCCAAAAGGCGTTGACAACATTTCTTTAACCAGATCCCCCTGATCGTCTGTCTCAACGCGGTTACTCATTAGGCGGTCTTGGTGCACGTAATACATGGTCCCGCCCTCTTCCCTTGCCAGCAAACGGCCTTCAGCATAATAGTAATGGCTTACAGTTTCATCGTTATCCACTGTTACATCTGGATCATTTACAACGGTGAGTAACTCGTTTTTAGTGCCATAGGTGTAACTGGTATGGGCATTCCCCTGGGTTTTCCCGGTGCGACGGCCCATGGCGTCATAAGTATAGGTCTCTGTAAAATCATCACCGAGACAATCGTTATTCACCACAATCTCAACGGGCCGGTTATTGGCATCATACGTAATGGACCACGAATTCGTACCTGAGTCTGAGTTGGCTTTGCAATTAGACATGGATCTCAAATTACCGTTGGCATCATACTCAAAATCGCAGTCCTCACTGTTCGTACCGGTGAGTCGATTGGAGTCGGCGGCATAAATATAAACTTCACTCAAGATGTGCTCTCGGTAACATCCGTTCCAAGTCGCATCACTGGAGCGTTCGGTACGGTTGCCAACCGCATCATAAGTGTATTCGATGTAAGAGGCACCAAGCCCTTGATAGTAGTTGTCGTCGCTGATGTTCAGGAGCTGATTATTGGCATCATATGCAAAGGAAGCAACCCCGGCACCGGAAATAATTTGCTCGATATTTCCGGCCCGATCGTGTTCATAGTCCTCAGAAAAGATATTGCCATTGTCTAGATCCATCCGTGAAACCAAACCGCGCGAATTAGTTGAAACAACACCGGAGAGCCCGTTGGGATAAGTGATTTGCCTTAACCGGCCCGAAAATTCAGTGTTGGTATTATCTGCACTGTAATCGTAGGTAAATGTTTTGGCCCCGATAACCATCTGGGTTAAACGCCCGCCTTGGTCGTATTGAAACGTAGTACTTTTTCGGCTTTGGCCTGCAGGGTGATATATTTTAACGGGCTGTCCCGCTTCATTTCTCTCGTAAAAAGTATAACCGCCATTGGTTTGAATCCCAATGACACGACCCTCACGATCATAATTATACGCCACAAAGGGCACTGAGTCGCTCACAGAACAATCGCTGCCGTCACACTGCTGTACACGGCATAAGAAGCTGTCACTGGTGAAGTCGATTGCGTCAGCGTTCTCATAACTGTAAAAATCTGTTTCTACTTCTCCGAGGATATAATTGATGATGGAGACAATATCTATCACGTTCACAATACTGTCTTGATTCACATCTGCGGCGCACAGCTCTTCTTCGGTGCCTTCATCACCGGTACTAAGAATGATGGCCACCAGACGCACCACATCTAGAATGTTAATAAAAATGTCACCATTGATATTACCCAAATTACATCCGTAAGGGTCAAAACGTTTCCCCGCACAACCGCCCGTTTCATCGGTTCCATCATAATAATTCATGACGTCCGGGGTGCTGCCAGGGTAGTCGGTTTTTACCAGACGGTTCAGCTCATCGTATTCGTAATCGGTGGTGCCAAACTCATCGTCGGTTTTCGAAACCATATTCCCGTTTCCATCGTACTCATAGGTTGTGGTTTCAGCATGACTGCTATCTGGGAAGCGAACCCTTTCTACCAGTTGGCCAAGGGTATCATAAGTATTTTCGACCATAACCCGACCCAAAGCATCGGTCACCGTTCGAACCCGACCCAGTGGGTCTGTTTCGTAGGTGGTTTCATAACCCAGAGCGTCTCGATGCTTCGCTGAATGCCCAAATGCTGTTTTGAGAGTATCCGTACTGTTGTTCTTTGCATCTACCAGGGTGTGTTTGGCCAAATTGTCCTCATTGCCATAATTGTTAAGCGCCTCCAAATCGTCGCCGCCTTCATGGTTTCTACCAAGGGGGTACTCTTTGTGGACCCGGCCCAAAGGATCCGCATGGTAGGTGGTATTGCTGTAGTTGTTTTCATCGCCTGGCATATCAGCACCTGCGTACTCCAAACCCGTACCTGATTTCGGTTTTGACGTTTTATGAGGAAGACCGCGAAGGTTGTAATTGTGGTTGGTGACCAAAGCCTCATCATTGTCCCCCACCAGCTGACGTTTTTGTAGGGTTCGACCCATCCCGTCTGTATAGGTAGCCTCAGTAATTGACGAGGATTCATCAATACGGGTTTGCGCTTTCAGCATGTTGGGCGTTCCCGTCTCGCGCATATAACTATAGTCGTACTTTTGATCCCAAGTTTGATCCGTATTTGATTTAACCACGTTTATTTCGGACAAGCGCCCAAGATCGTCATAGTGATAATCGGTTTCCAGCCCCTGCGGATCGATGGTTTTAGAAAGTTGGTAGTGCTCGTTGTAGTTAAAAATTCGTCTATGTCCTAACTCGTTCTGAATACAAGTCACTTTTGAGTTCTCTAAATCACTGAGTAAGACAAAGACACCTTCCATATCGTCATTTTCATCGGAATCCCCTAAGGCCGTTTCATCACCACACGGATCATCATTATCACCGTATCGATAGCTGGTACGGTTGCCATTCCCATCCTCTACAACCAGAGGATGAAGATAATTGTCGTAGGCAATAATGGTTTGTTCGATATCGTTACCATTGAAATTACTTTGAACGGTTTTTTGTAACAACCAAGCGCCATCTGCATCGTAATCGCCGCTTTGATTCCAATCGTTAGAATAGAAATAACTCGTTAGCTTTGCCTCTAAGGGCGTCGACCCCCAGTGCGCCCAAGGTTCCCCGGAAATGGTTTCTTGGCTTGGCAGGGTGAGCATATTCAAATGCTTCTTACCGAATTTTAAATCGTCATCTTCGTAAGCATAGTTCGTTTCAGTAACGATGGATTTGCCATCGGCCGTTACTTCCTTTGTCTTTGCAATTCCGGTGTACTCACTAAAGTCTGAATAAGTGGTCGTTACACTCACGTTGTCTTGTGTTTTTGTTGTAGAGACAAGGCGCACCTTACCCACGTAGATGCTTGAGCGTTCTAAAGCATCGTAACTCGCCAACTCATAGGTATTTTCCTCTGAATATTTTGCCCAGTTTAAATTGTCTCGGTGGTATTTTTTGATGCTTTTGGTCAAACCCAAAGCATAAGGGCGAATTTCCTTGCCCATGGAAAAACCGAGCTCTTCGTGTTCAGCTAAATCACACTCTCCATCGCCCGCCAGTGTTCCGTCAGCGCTGTAGTTATCAACACAAGACTTGGCGTTTTCGCTAAAATCTAACGTTTCACCACTGCCAACCTCGCTTGAGCCCCCAAATATCTGATAACACTTTGAGGCCCATGGCATGGAGCTCGTGCGCCAGCTGGTGTTATCGTGATCGTGCCCGTAGGTGAATTTGCTTCGAACCGTTGAACGCCAATCACTGCCCGAATTCCAAACAGCAAGCGGGTTATAATCGTGACTGGTTCCTTCATCATCAACCGTTCCATCTGGCTCTGCAGGACAGAACACCAAAATATCGGTGGGGTCTTTACAGCTTGTGCCTCCATCGCTCCAATCTAAATTCCAGCCATAATCGTGCCAGTGGGATGATTTAGAAAATTCCACCGTACCACAGTAAACATTTTCTTCTCCTCCAGGGCAAGGCTCTGAAATAAGCGGCGGCTTCCCATTCGGATGCTGGACTTCACCCACCAATTCGCATCCGGAAGGCTGGTTCCAGCCATGCCAGTGCTTGTCATGTAAGCCAGCCGACAACCACACCCAAAACAAATAGCCAGGCTCGCTCGCAGAAACATAATATTTCCCGTCATCTTTAAACTTAAGATAGTTATAGGTGTCGTCACCTTTTTTGGGAATGTACAAAGCCTTATTTAAGCCCACCCAAACATCGTCACTGTGTGGATCGTTGGCATGGTAACCCTCATTGCCGCCGCCCTGCGACGCGGTCTCCTGCCAACTATAGCCATGTAAAATCTTTTGGGGAGCCCAGTGGCCCCCGCCCGCTAACTTTACATTTTCCCCCTCTTCGTTAATGATGCTGTCCAGGGGACCTGTAAACTCCTTCACCGTTACGCCCCAATTGGCCTCTCCATGTGGCTCTGAAGATTGATACTGGTTCACTTGGGTATATTGAACATTAAAGTGTTCGCTTTGAATCAAGTATTCTGGACGGTCTCCGTGCACATCGATTTGCTCTAATTTTTCAAAGTCCAAGCCATGATGAATGGTGGGCGGCACGCCCAAAGCGTAACCAGAGTTGTTGAGCGATGGCATGGGGCAGCTCGTACTGGGATAACCCTCTAACTCGCAGACGCAAGATGTGCCATCCACACGACAAGCATCGAGCCCATCACAAATAATCAATTCGTTATTCGCTGGTCCCAAGTTCCCGCAGGCAGTGGTATCGTCTGTGTCTGCCACACAATCATGACAGTCTTTATAGGTGTAGTTATCGTAATAACAATTATCAAAACCATCGCATTGCTCTACATAAGTCACGCGCAGGCCACCACCAAAATCCACGGCCATGAGATCTAAATCATTGACGTAGCTATAGCTGTCGGCCTCGTAACCAAATCCGGTGCTCCCACCAGAAGGCCAATTGACCTTCGTCAAACTCCAAGCCTCAGGCTTATAATTCTCACTAAAGCCGCCTTCGTTGTGAAGGTTCGCCGCATCTGTCGGCAAAAAGAAATGGCCCCAACGGTCTGTGGCACCACGAAGGTAACGGGGATTGGCCGTGGCCGCTAAGCCTTCGTTCACCGACTTTTCTTCAAGTAAACATTTCGTCACCCAGTTGTCTG
>PBLQ01000011.1 GCA_002721815.1 Myxococcales bacterium | reverse complement strand
GATGCTTCCACATCTTGGGCCACAGAAATGGCGGTTGAAGCTGGTACCCAAAGCATTAACATCGAATGGGCCGCGACCACAGAAGTGGGCGCCGTAACCCTGTTGGCCACGCAAGATTACGAGCATCTTTTTCCAAAGGACTTCACCCTTCAGCTGAGTGAGGATGGCGTGATTTGGGAGACCGTTGCATCAGAGCAGGGATTTGAAGCGGCGGTGGGTGCTAACCGGTGGAGCTTTGATGGTGTCACTGCGAACCGGTTGCGCATTGACATGACTCAGTTTGGAATGATCGCGGGACAAATGATTGCCATGGTGGCCGAAGTGGAACTTGAAGAAACCCCGCCCGATCCGCAGCGGTTGAACTTACGTTGGTTGGCTGTTGGGGATGATGGTGCCAGCGGCGTGGCATCTTCCTATGAAGTGCGGTACAGCACCAGCCCCATCGATGAATCGAACTTTGAAAATGCTGTTTTGGTGAATAACACCCCAGTCCCAAAAATCGCGGGCAGCATCGAAACCGCGCAGTTGTTGGGCCTTGAAGCCGAAACCCTGTACCATGTGGCTTTGGTAGTGTTGGATGAAAGCGGCAACACCAGCGGACTGTCCAACGTGGCAACGGCGACCACCCGCGCGGCACCGCCGGCTCAGGTTCAAGATTTGCAAATGGATAACGCTGAGCAAAACCAGTTGGAGTTGGTATGGACAGCCCCTGGGAGTGATGGACAAGTCGGTCAAGCCTCGACCTACGACTTGCGTCGATCCAGCCAATCCATTACCCTGGCTAATTTCGAATCGGCGGAAGTGGTGGAGGATGTTTTTGCGCCCAATGCTGCCGGAACTGAAGAACGTTTCACCGTCACAGGTCTCAATGCAGGGACCCGTTACTATTTTGCGCTGAAAACTCAGGATGAAGATGGCAACTGGTCGGTGTTGTCAAACGTATTGGTGTCAGAAACGGCACCTGGGCCTGACACGGTTGCGCCTGATGCCATTCAAACACTTTCCGCATCATTGCCTTCTGGTGAAGTTGGGATTTCCCCTGTGGCCATCTCGGTGAGTGGCGCTCAATTTCCGGACGGGCAGGCTTCCAACCTTTTGGACTCCCAAATCGGTACCGATTGGTACACGCCAGCACGAGACAGCGCTCAAGTGGAAGAAGTGATTATCGATCTGGGCGCTGAAGTCCAATTGCAAGAAATCGTGATGACCGCTTCATCCTTTTTTCCAGAGCTTTTTCCGAAAGATTATGACCTCGAGGTGAGTCTTGATGGTGTGAACTACCAGACGGTGGCCAGTGGGAACGCCACAGGCCTTCAAAGTAATGATTTGGTCTCTCACGTGTTCGCAGCAACGCAAGCGCAATTTATTCGGTTGGTGGTGAATGAATCCGTCAGTGGCAGCAACGGTTTGTACTACGTTGCTTTGGCCGAATTAGATTTTGTACAATCTGCTTCAAACGATGGACAAGCCCTGTTGACTTGGGTGGCCACTGGAGATGACGGCGCGGAGGGCACGGCTTCCTCCTACGAAATCCGTTACAGCACATCCCCCATTGATGGTAGTAACTGGGCATCGGCAGAGCCGTGGCTGGATACCTTGCCCGTTCCATCGCCCGCAGGGGCTTTGGAAACTTGTACCTTGTTTGGATTGGATTCCGGAGTGACCACGTATTTTGGAGTTGTGGCGGTGGACGAAGATGGCAATGCATCGCCCTTGTCTAACGTTGTATCCGTGGAAATTCCTTAGTACCGATTTAAATGGAAAAGTGCATGGGCCTTCGGTATATAAGACCCATGAGACGTCTCACCGACAAAGAACCTCCCAGATTTGATATGCTGTATCGAACCAACGCACTTCGCAAAATGAGTGCGGAGGGCGTGGACGTTTTGGTAATTGGCGGCGGTATAACGGGCGCAGGTATTGCGCTCGATGCAGCCAGTCGAGGGCTCAAAGTTGGATTGCTAGAGAAAAATGATTTTGCTTCAGGAACTTCTTCACGTTCCACCAAGCTGATTCATGGCGGTTTGCGGTACCTGAAAAATGGTGAAATCGGTCTGGTTCGCGAAGTGGGAAAAGAAAGGCAAATTGTATTTAGCAACGCCCCTCATTTGGTGAAGCCCATGCCCATCCTGCTTCCGTTGCGTGCGTCAGGTAGCTTAAAGCCCTTCATGACGTCCGTGGCCTTGTGGATGTATGACCGTTTGGCCAACGTTCAAAAATCAGAGCGCCGGCGCATGCTTTCTGCACATGCGGTGTCCCAGCAAGAGCCATGCATCAAAGTGGACGACTTACTAGGAGGTGGTTTGTATGTGGAATATCGAACCGATGATGCACGGTTAACCCTTGAAATTATCAAGACCGCTAATGCCTTTGGTGCGCACAGTGTCAATTATGCTGGAGTGAAAGGTTTCCTCTATGGGGCGAATCATCTTGGAGACAATCAGGTCACTGGTGTGAGGCTTTTTGATCATATCCACCAACAAGAGATTGCCATCCAGGCGGGTGTGGTGGTGAATGCTTGCGGTCCCTGGGTCGATTCGGTTCGAAAGGGCGCGGAGGCCATCACGGGGAAAAAGCTGGTGTTAACCAAAGGTGTCCACATTGTGGTGCCCCAAAGCAGATTACCGGTTCAACAAATCTTGTATTTCGATGTCCCCGATGGACGGATGGTTTTTGCGATTCCGCGCGGCACCATGACTTACGTGGGAACGACAGACACCGTTCATGATCAGCTTGTCGACGATCCGGTGGCCACACAGGAGGATATTGATTATCTCTTGAAGGCCGCTAATGCGATGTTTCCGGATGCGGGGCTGAGCGCGGCAGATGTGCAAACCACTTGGGCGGGATTGCGCCCGCCTATTTTTGAGCCAGGAAAGGGCCCTTCAGAACTGTCAAGGCGCGATGAACTTTTTGTCTCGAGCAATGGCTTGGTCTCCATCGCGGGTGGTAAGCTGACGGGATATAGAAAAATGGCCGAACGGGTAATGGATGTGGTCATGCCACGTTTGTCTAAAGATACCCAAAAAAAATCATCGTTCCAATGTGTTACAGAGAACATCGCTCTGGGCAGTCAACCCTTTGCGCGTGCGTCACAAGTTGAACAGCTCATTGCGGAACTCGATGAGCACATTGATCATGACCATGGCCCAGTGGGTTTGGCGGAAGAATGGGTGCGTCGATACGGGGCTGAAGCTCGGTCAGTATTTCAAGAGGCCAGGAAACAATACGGAGACTCTTTTGATGGCGATGCGGGCTTGCGAGCTGAATTGCGGCACGCGTTGTCCCATGAAATGGTGATTCGTCCAACGGATTTCTGGGTTCGCCGCACTGGGATGTTGTATTTTAATCCTGGCGCAATCACACCCGACCGAATTGACTGGGTGGTGGAAGAAATGAAAGCGAGCCTTGGCGAGGGTCTCTTGGATTGGGAAAAAGAAAAACAAGAAGTGCATGACTTACTCGAAAGTCATTGGGCCAAAACGCCTTCTTGAGTGCGCAGCGTGATCAGTTGACCGCACGCAGCCGCCTCCTCGTCACCTCGTGAGGGTCGCACCGAACAAAAATAGCCGGCCTCATGTAAAATGGCTCGAAAGCTTTGGATGCGTTCTGGCGTTGGCGGTGCAAAGGAATTACCAGGCGTTGGGTTGACGGGAATGAGATTTACCCGACTTTCACCGGGCAGCCGCTTTAAGCAGGTGACCAGGTGATGCGCATCTTCATCGCGATCATTGACGTTATCGATGAGTGTCAGCTCGATAAATAAACCTTCTTTTTTACGATGGAGTACGTCGGCGAAGGCATCGGTCAGCGCCGCAATGCTGTGCTTGGTGGTGGGAACCAATCTTTGGCGCTTGGTGTCTTCGGCGGCATGAATGGACCAGGCAATACGCGTTGGGAGCGTTTTAAGTTTTTGAATCAAAGAGGGGGATGGCCCCACTGTGGACAGGGTGATCCGCTTGGCGCCAATCGCAAAAGTGAGGGGGTGTACCATTTGGGTGATGGCTTTTTTTACCTCTTCAAAATTATTGAGAGGCTCGCCCATCCCCATGAATACGATGTTGCGAAAGGGTGGTAAGTCTTGGCTTTCTTGGATGCATCGGCGCGCTGCATATACCTGAAAAAGAATCTCATGGGCTTTGAGATTGCGAATGAGATTCATTTGCCCCGTGGAGCAAAAGGTGCACCCTCGGGCACATCCCACTTGGGAGGAAATGCAGACCGTGGTGCGGCCATTCATGGGGATTAAAACTGTTTCTACTTCGAGTTTGTCCTGTAAGGCGATGCCTAACTTGAGGGTGCCGCAAGGACTTTGATGACGGGTGGTGACGCGCTCGTCAAAGGCCGTCAAATTTTGGTTCAGTGCCCGCGTTAGTTTTTTCCCTAAAGGAGCTTGAAAGGGATCTTGCCCATTTCGCAGGAGGCTCCAGATGGCTTTGGCGCGCCCACTGCCAGCCAGCGTTTGCGCTAACGCATCAAAGGAGCACGAAAGAATGGGATGTTGGGACAAAGCAAGCCTCCGGAATTTCAGCTTTATTTACCTTTTTGACCCCTGTGTGGCAATGGCAGATAATTGGGTCCTTTATTGGCATAAGTTATTAATTTCATTTAAAAAACAGAAATAGTTGGGCCCTGAGGTAGAGCAAAAGATGAGTGGAGAGTCATTAGAAATTGAAAGGCAAGCCTTGCGGCCATCTTGGTGGTTTCAAGCGGCTCGTTTGATGGGCGCCCTCATATGGGTGGCCATTATCGCCATTATGTTTCTTGAAGCCTCCTTCGATTTGTCTCAGCGGGTCGACCTGCGTCAAGCGGTGATTGCCTTAGACGCATTCATTTTTATCGGTCTTTTGACGCGAACGTTGGCCGGCCTTTGGCGCTTGAATGGCGCTTGGTGGCAGAGGGCCAAAACGGCCCGGGCCTCCATTGTTTATGTCGCGCTCTGTCTCTTGTGTCTGACCTGGGCGCCTCGGGTGGCGGGGGCCTTGGCTTCGGGTGCATTTGCATTGCCGGCTTTAGAGTCTTTGTTTAGACGCATCCTAGGGGATGAGTTTATTTCACGCATTCAGCTCAAGCCCAGTCAGTCTTTGTTGTTGAGTTTTGGTATGATTATCGTGCTCGGCACGGGGCTGTTGATGTTGCCTGCAGCAACCCAAGATGGACAAGGTACCAATTTTTACGATGCTTTGTTTACTATGGCATCTGCGGTGAGTCAGACCGGCTTAACGGTTCAAGATACGGGCTCGTATTTCAGTGCTTTTGGCCAAATCCTTGTTTTGATCGGAATGCAAATCGGGGGCATTGGCATCATGATTTTGTCTGCAGCCTTTGCAGCTTTGGTGGGGGGGCGGATGCCATCAAGACAGACCGCTGGGCTGGGAGATCTGGGCGCCACCGAGGGCATGACCGCACAAAGCCTGAGCAAGGAAGAAGACTTGCAGTGGCTGTTTGGTTCTATCGCAAAAACCACTTTGTGGTTTGAGGGGTTGGGTGTTTTGGTTCTGTATCTTCTTTGGCTTACCGGAATCATGGCTTTGCCCGATGAATTCAATAACCCCGGTGGGGCCCTGTGGTGGTCAGTTTTTCATGCCGTGAGTGGTTTTTGTCAGGGTGGGTTCACTTTGACACCCGACTCATTGATGGGGTGGGTCAGTAACCCGGCGGTGAATTTGGTGTTCATCATTTTAATCACCGCGGGTGGTTTGGGTTTTTACGTTACAGGTGATTTGGGGCGCTCCGATTGGACTGAAATAAGAAGCCCTCGAAGATTTTGGAAACGACTACAACTGCACACTAAAATCGTACTCTCCACTTCACTCATCATGAATGTGGTGGGAGCGTTGGTGTATCTGTTTTTTGAATATGATCATTCTTTGGCTGACCTAGAACCAGGCACCAAAGTGATGGCGGCAGTTTTTCAAGCTGTAACCATGCGCTGTGCAGGATTTAATACGGTGCCCATGAGTGCATTGGCAGCACCTACCATTCTGTTGGCGCTGGTGTGGATGTTTGTGGGATCTGGTCCGGGCTCTACGGGGGGAGGCGTACGTGTGTCCACTGCTTGTGTATCGGTCGCTGCCTTACGGGCCATGGTGAACGGCCGCAAAGAAGTGGAGCTCTTTGGGTACACGATCCCACAAGGGACCGTTTACAAGGGAATTAGTGTCATTTTTGTTTCTTTGCTTTTCGTTTCAGTGGTTCTTATTTTATTGGCGGCCAATGAAAATCAACCTTTTGAGGTGCTGGCGTTTGAAGTGGTTTCGGCTTTTGGTACCGTGGGTTTGAGCATGGGGGCCAGCTCTAATTTGACCGAAGTGGGCAAATTATTGTTGGCCATTTTAATGTTTTTTGGACGTGTAGGCCCTTTGACTGTGGCGTTGGCTTTTGCTGAAAAAGTGGACAAAAGGCGTTATCGCTACGCGGAAGAGCCCATTGACGTGGGTTGAATAGGAGTCGCGCATGGTGGCTGTATATATCGTATTGGTTCTTCTATTGCTGTTGGCTGTTTTTGACATCACACAGCGCAAGAACCCCATTTGGCACAACTTTCCGATCATCGGGCACTTCCGAAATTTAATTATCCAAATTGGACCGGAGCTCAGGCAGTACATTGTTGCGCACAACCGGGAAGAGCAACCATTCAACCGTTTAGAGCGGGAGTGGATTTATAACTCCTCTAAACATGAAAATAATTATTTTGGCTTTGGCACCGACGATCAAATTTATTCCATCGGTTACCCCGTGATCAAGCATGCCGTTTTTCCGTTTGGAGAGAAAGGGTTTACCGGTAGCAAGCACGACCACCACGAAGACATTCCCTGTGCCAAAGTTATCGGCTTGGCGCACAATCGCAAGAAGCCTTATCGGCCAGCTTCCATCATCAATATTTCAGCCATGAGTTATGGGAGCTTGGGCAAAAATGCCATTTCGGCGTTGAACCTCGGCGCCAAGCTTGCCGGTTGCTATCACAACACGGGCGAAGGCGGGGTCTCGCCTTACCACAAAAAGGGCGCAGAATTATGTTGGCAGTTGGGGACTGGTTACTTTGGCGCGCGCGATGAAAATGGCCGGTTCAGCCTAGAAAAATGTGCGCAAACCGTTGCCGAAACGCCGCAGATCAAAATGATTGAAGTCAAGCTGAGTCAAGGTGCCAAACCGGGTAAGGGTGGGGTGCTGCCTGCTTCAAAAATCACGCCGCAAATCTCTGAAATTCGCGGCATCCCTCAAGGGAAAGACTGCATCAGCCCCAACAGCCACCAAGAATTTTCCACTGTGGATGAACTCATCGACTTTATTGAGATGATCGCAAATGAAACCGGATTACCCGTGGGGGTTAAATCTGCCATCGGTCAACTGGGTTTTTGGAAGGAGTTGGTAACACGCATGAAAGAACGGAATGCAGGTCCGGATTTCATTCAAATTGATGGCGGTGAAGGGGGCACGGGCGCTGCGCCGCTGACTTTCTCTGATCACGTGTCCTTACCGTTTAAGCTGGCACTCACTCGGGTATACCAGCTCTTCAAAGACGCAGACTTGGCTGACGATATCGTTTTTATCGGTTCTGGCAAACTGGGTTTTCCCGATCGTACGGTGGTTGCCATGGCACTGGGGTGCGACATGATTACGGTGGCTCGGGAAGCCATGTTGGCCGTGGGCTGTATCCAGGCCCAAAAGTGTCACACCGGGCATTGTCCGGCGGGTGTCGCTACTCACAATGTTTGGTTGCAAAGAGGTTTGGACCCCAATGTGAATGCGCAACGCTTCCAAGGGTACATTGAGGCTTTTCGAAACGAGGTATTGGCGGTTACTCATGCAGCGGGCTATGACCATCCAGGCATGTTCACCCCGCACGATATCGAAATGTCATCGGGCCCATCAAAGTTTTCCCCGCTCATCGATATTTTCGGCTACGACAAAAAGCAGTATGCGCCAGAACGCGAGCCTGCTTACAAGGTGCATGAAGAGCAATGCATCAAAAAAGGATTGTAGATGGCTCGGCTAGCCTTCGCCCAAATCTAAATCGGCAGACATCATTTTTGCGAATTCGGGAAAGAACTTTTTACGGTTCATGGATTTTCTTTGGCCATGTTCGTGGCCTTCTTGGATGACATCGGCACGCATATGCGCCGGGAAATATTCAGGGTGGGGCGTGGTTTGTATGGCCTTCAAAAAAGCCACCAATGGTTCATAGGGCATGCCCAACTCACCCAGTGCGAAGCCCGAAAAATAATCAGCTCGGGTTTCCTCCGTACGACACAGTGCTTCCATTTCTTTTTTGTTGAGTGGACGCTCCGATTTATACTCGGCCCATCGCTTGGGACGATGGCCGATTTCGTGGGCCAGCACGCCTACCAAAACGGGATGGTTGTCTTTGTTACCGTGAAGGAATGACTTACCGATGTAGATCAGTCCGTCCTGATCGATCATGGCGATGGTGGAAGCAGCCAAGGTGAGTTTGTATTCGTCCACCGGTTCACCCGAGAGCCGTGTGATCTTCTTGCGCCAAGCGTGCATCATGGCCATCAAGCGATCGGTTTCCATATCGTCGATGTCTAACTTCTGCGGTTTTTTCCGGCCGAACAGGGTGAGATGGACCTGGTCGCCCACAGATTTGGCCTGTTCAGCTCGGGCGCTCCATTGAGGCCCAAAAGGATTTCGGGCAGATACGCCGCCCCCAGCAATTCGAGTCATATGTTAAAGCCTACCAAAAGCTGTAGAAGGGTGCCAAAACAAGCCATCAGCTGCGGCTTTATTCCCTCTAAACCCTTGATTCATTGCCCAAAAAAGGTCAATTTAACTTCCCTGAACCGGAGGTTTTTCCCATGTTAATGCTGCTTTCGCCCGCCAAAACACAAGATTTCGATTCCGAATACCAAGCGCCCAGCCAGACCAAACCCGCCCTTTGGAAACACGGTAAAATTCTTTTGGGTGAACTACAAAAACATAAAGTGAAAGACATCGAAAAGCTCATGGGTGTGAGCGAAAAGATCGCCACCCTCAATCACCAACGGTTTCGAGATTTCGCCCCCTCCTTTACCCAAAAAACCGCCAAGCCTTGTGTGCTTGCTTTCAGAGGTGATGTGTATCGTGGGCTGGACGCGGGGGCCATGAGTGCAGAAGAGTTGTCTTATGCCCAGGACCATTTGCGAATCCTCTCTGGCTTATATGGGTTACTGCGACCCTTAGATCTCATTCAACCTTACCGCCTCGAAATGAAAACCAAGATGGCCAATCCTCGGGGTAAAGATCTTTATACTTTTTGGGGAGATTTGTTGACGAAGGAACTCAACAAGGAGTTGGGCCGCACGTCTCACGAAGTGGTATTGAATTTGGCTTCAAACGAGTACTTTAATTCGTTGGATCCAAAAGCATTCTGCATCCCCACCATTTCGCCCGCTTTTAAAGAGTTCAAAAATGGGAAGTACAAGATTTTATCCATGTTTGCCAAAGTTGCGCGTGGCACCATGGCGCGATGGGTCATCCAAAATAAGATTGAGAACCCCAAAGACTTAAAGAAATTCAAATTAGATGGCTACCGTTACAATAAAGATTTGTCGTCTGATGAACAGCCCGTTTTCACCCGCGGGGGCTAAGCGGCCGCAATGTTGAGGTTGATGGCCTCAGGGCTCACCACGAAAATGAATTCCTTGTTTCTCAGATGAGACACCTCGCCAACCCGCTTGCCTTTTTGGTTGTGGATTCCAATTTGGGCACCCACATAGCGCTTGTAGTCGCAGGTAATGGTCTGTAGATGACCTTTGTTGCCCAGTAAGGTTTCCATTTCTTCTTGGGTGATGAACCCTTCATTGTTGAAAGAGACCACCAGGTAAGGGCTTTGCAGTGAATCGATGACTTCTTTCATGGCTTGGTGAAAACGTGGTTTGCTGTTGAAAATGCTCTTACGTGTTTTGCAATCGATTCGTTTGCAGGCGACCCCATACACTTCGGGTTTGTCCCACAGAACCAAGCTTTCCCAAATGTGATAGTTGCCCAAGTATTTATGTTGGTTGTAAGGCGGGTCTAAGTAGGTCACGTCGGCTTCTAGGCGTTTTGCAGCTTCGATGGCATCGAATTGATGGGCTGAGCATTTGCCGTTTTTTGGCTGGGGCAACAAATCGGGAAGACGCAACTCCAGATCATTATGCGATCGGGCTGCCCAGTTTTTGAGGTAGGCCATTTGGACGCCAGTGGTGGAGTCCACGCGATCTGCGGCCTCCATGAGGCTGATCAAAAGCACCGATTTGAGTTCTGGATCGAAGTGACGGCTTTCGATGTATTCACGAATGGCGTCAATACGTTCCCCATTTTTGGGTTGGAAGAACCGACTCTTTTCGCAGAAGGTTTCGGTAAAATAGCCTGGCGCACCTTTGATTTGATTCAATTCGTTGATGATGGTTTGAGCTTGTTCACCGATGGTCTCTAAATCGGCTTGGACATAAGCGCGCGCAATGGTGGCGGCATAGGCATTGTGGTCGTTGGAGAGCACCCTGAACCCGGCTTTTTTGAGGGCATGACCCACGCGAGCCGTGCCAGAGAAGAGGTCACAGGCTGAGGTGACGGGTCCCATTTGGCCGATGGTTTCAATGATTTGGGGAATCAAGGTGCGTTTTGAGCCTAAATACTTAATCAAAAGGAGCCTCTTTCGCTCAGACCCTAGCCTTTGCCTTCACCGAGGACAAGGGGGATGGGTCTTTTAAAACAGGTGGTTAGAGTTTTGACGCTGTGCGAGGTGCTGGAGCCTTGATCTTTATGTCTCCATTTGTACATATTCTGGGACCCAAAAACTGGAGTTTTTATGTCTGACAAAGCTGGCCAACTAATCGAAACAATTCGCAATTCCATCATCGGTGATGACCGGGTGCTGGACGGGCCTTTTGGCCCCAGACGCGTGACGTACGCGGATTACACTGCGTCGGGTCGGTCGGTGTCCTTCATTGAAGATTTCATTCGCCATGAAGTGTTGCCGCTTTACGCCAATACCCACACCGAAACTTCAGGAACAGGTTTGCAGACCACCCGTCTGCGAGAAGATGCGCGAGACATTATTAAAAAAGCGGTGGGGGGCGATGACCGAGATGTGGTCATTTTTTGTGGGTCCGGCGCCACGGGTGCCATTAACAAATTGATCGACGTATTGAACATTCGACTGCCTTCCGATTTGGATGAACGATATTCGTTATCTGAACAAATCCCTGCCGAAGACCGGCCGGTGGTTTTTGTAGGTCCTTATGAGCATCACTCCAATGAAATTCCTTGGCGCGAAAGTTTGGCAGACGTGGTCACCATTCAAGAGGATTTCGATGGCAAGGTGGACACCAAACACCTCGAAGCAGAACTCGAAAAATACAAAGACCGTCCCTTAAAAATCGGCTCCTTTTGTGCCGCCTCCAACGTGACCGGTATTGGGACCAATACCCGTGATGTGGCCGCCTGCTTGCACAAGCACGGTGCTTTGTCTTTTTGGGACTTTGCGGCGGCAGGCCCTTACGTGAAAATCGAAATGAACATGGCCGATGACAAAGAAGATGGCCACATGGTGTACAAAGATGCCATTTTCATTTCGCCTCACAAGTTCATTGGGGGGCCCGGAACGCCCGGCTTACTCATCGCCAAAAAGCATTTGTTTCAAAACAAAGTACCGGCCATCCCTGGCGGCGGCACGGTGGCTTACGTGAACCCCGAAGAGCATCGTTACCTGGACGATATCGAACACCGCGAAGAGGGGGGAACCCCTGCCATTATCGAAAGCATTCGAGCCGGAATGGTATTTCAGTTGAAAGAAGCGGTTGGGGTGGACGTGATTCAGGAATACGAACACCGGTTTATTCGCAAGGCCATCCAGCGATGGGAAGACAACGATAACATCATGGTGCTCGGCAATCCTGATGCTTGGCGATTGTCCATTGTGTCGTTCGTGGTGAAACATCACGGTAAGTTTTTGCATCATAACTTTGTGGTGGCATTGTTGAACGATTTGTTTGGCATCCAATCTCGCGGCGGGTGTTCTTGTGCTGGTCCTTACGGGCACCGGCTTCTCGGCATCGACCTCGAGCGCTCCAAAGCATTTGAACGTGAGATTGTGAGAGGTTGTGAAGGCATCAAGCCCGGCTGGGTGCGCATCAACTTCAATTATTTCATTTCCGAGCCAGTCTTTGATTTCATTTTGGATGCGGTGGACTTTGTGGCCGAGCACGGTTGGAAGTTCTTGCCCTATTACCATTTCGAGCCCAATACCGGACAGTGGTACCACTACAAAGGTCATCCTGAGCCTTACATGCGCTTGGCTAATGTTCGTTATGATTCTGGTAAAATGGAATACCGCACCCGTCATGCCACGGAGCCGGAATGGGCTTTGCAACAATATTTGGTGGAGAGCCAAGAATGGCTCAAAAAAGCGGAAGCTGAGCACGTCAACCAAAAGACCTGCGAACTCGACCTCAATCAAGACTTTGAGTCGCTCCGTTGGTTCACGTTGCCCAGTGAAGCTTTCAACCAGTCCCCGGCAGACGATTCCAATCCTGATGCCAAGGCCGCATTTTAAATTTGCTTGAAGGAGCAAGGATTTAACTTCATGCGGTTAGACCAAAAAATCGCCATTGGCGTGGTTGCCCTGCTTTTGCTTGCGGGTTTGACCACTATTAACGCGGTCCCTTTTTACCGCATCGGGGGACCCGGCTTTTCAGACCTCTTTGGGTTGGACCTGATTAATGTCTTTCTTTTTCATCGGTGCCCTGAGGCGGTGGGTAACTTTTACGCCGTGTCGGGGGAAATCTGTGGTGACCCAGAAGGGCGCCCCATGTTGTATCCCCCGGTGCTGTTTTATCTTTTTGGTTGGACCGCCTGGTTGGATTTCCCGGCGACGCTGTACGTTTGGACTGCATTTTCAATATTGGCCTACGTCTTTGGGGGTGTCTTTCTTTTTAAGTGCCTGCGCCCTCAACATTCTCATGCTGTGGTCGTCTTTTCAGCTTTTTGGTTGTTCATGTCACTTCAATTTCCCATGGTCTTTTCATTGGAGCGTGCCAGTAATGATTCTTTCATTTTCGTCGCTGCGTTGTTAGCTCTGTGGTGTCTTCACGAGCAACGTTGGGGGTGGACAGGGTTTTTGTTGGTGTTGCTCACCGCGTACAAAATGTATCCTGTCTTCGTCGTTCTGGGCGTGGCACTGCACCTGCTGGGCAGACCAGGGCTGAGGCCCTTTGTTGTTGCCACGGTGGGCAGTGCTTTGGTCTTGTTTGTCATGTTTTTCCAGCAGCACTGGGTGTATCTTTCAGAGGTGTTGCCTGGTTGGGCCAGCAAACAAGCGCCTTACACAGTGGGTTTGGATCATGTGATACTCAACATGAACCATTGGGCGTCGGGCGCTGGCACCCTCATGTGTTTGGGGTTGCTGGGCATGATGTTTTGGGTGGCCCGGCAACCGTCGCACGGCTCGGAAACATTTTTGTACGCCTTTGCCATTTGCACCTTCTTTCAGAAAACCGCGTTTGATTACAGTCTCATCACCATGTACCCGCTTGTTGCATGGCTCTTTTTAAGGGCTTTGGGCGAAAGCCCACCGCGAGAGCGGTTTCAAGCGCTGGGCCTGGTGGTCACTTGGTTGTTGATATTCGTCATTTTCCGTCATTTTGGGGATTTCTACGCTGGATTTGCCAAATACGGACTGATGTGGGGATGGCTGGTGATGGGCGCACTCTACCTGGTTCGGACCCATCCAAAGGCGCATGGGGACATGGCAAAAGCACCGCAAGAAGCTTAAACCACGGTAGTCATCGCTAACACCCTAATTTTATGTATGAAATCAACGCCGAGATCTGTGGCCGGTAAGGGCTTCAGATTGTCCAAATGTGGCTACTTCGTGATATATTTTCGAGCCCTGGTTTTTTCACCATTTCTGAAGGAAGAATTTCATGCCGAATATTTCCAATCTCGTACGTTCCTTGGCCAATGATGGTCGCTTTACTTTGGCCGACGCCCAAAAAGTCATGGATACGGCGAAAACCCCCGAAGAAGTGGCTGAAGTCAAAAAGCTGATGCGCGACCCTGGATTGGCGCCTTTGCTGGCAGGGGATGTACAGCGTCGCTTGGCCAATTTTGTGGCCACCAGTGGGGTTGGCGGAACGGGCCTGGGCGCACTGCCCAACGGGGGCCAGATTTTTCTCAAAGATGGCGTCTTTGTGTCTGCACCTGATGCCGCATTGCCCACCACGCCTCAGGCTTACGGCGAATCTCTCTACGGCGCCGCACGCATTTTTTCAGAGCCAGGTCAAAACCCCACCGCCCACATGAGTCAAGCTGAAATGCGCAGCGTTTTGGAACGCATCAAAGTGGGATTGACCCAATGTCGTGCAGGGCAGGCCAATCCTGATTACACCGACACCCAAGCCGCCCAACAGCGGTCTGCATCGGCCACGGTGTTACGGGAAATGATGGCAGCGCTCAAAAACAGCGATGGGCAAGGGCGTTTGCTACAAGCTGAAATTTTACAAACATTGGTGGGTTTGGCCAAAGAAGAAAAGAACCCGGGCCTGCGTGACCACATGGCGTTTCATTTGCATGCGCTCAAAGAAACGGTTCAAACCGACGAGCAAAAAGCCACCATCAATGGTGTGTTTGACGCTTTTGCGCCCTTATACCCGCCTTACGACCAATGGTTTGCCAATGGCAACCGTCAGTTGAATGTGGTGTGTCACACCGGCAGTGAGTTTTATAAAAGCGAAGTAGAAACCTGGTTGTCGGAGGGCTACATCAAAAAAGAAGAAAGTCCTGGCCAGGTCGTTTTAGAAAAGAAAGAGAAAAACCCCGAAGGTGAAGAAATCACCATTCGACTCAAAATGGTGAAAGGTGCGCGGGGTACCTTTGACGATATGGACGACGAGAACACACATATCGTGGCCTATTCTGGGCACTCAGGGTGGGGTAAAAACATGCCACGCGAACTGAAAAATGCACCCGATGCCAATGGCCCCAAAAAACTGATGGTGATCAATCAGTGTTGCGGGCAAGGCATCATCAACAAGGTTCGAGACAAGTACCCCAACAGCGAGTTGATGACCACGCGATATTCATCTTATGAGAGTGAAGACCATTTTGCGTTGAACACGTTGCTCAATGGTGTGGTGGATAAATCTTGTTGGGAAAGCATTCATTATAATATTGCCGGAGAACCCTGGCACAACGAACGTAATAACTACATCACCCCGGCAGATGAGTTTACCCGCATCAAAACCCGTGACCGGGACCACGATGGCAAGGCTGATATTTTAGACCGTTTGTACGACTTCAACACCTTTGATGTCCAAAAAGACACCGACGAAGCATTTCAACCGCAACCTGCCAGTCGTCGCAACGAAGTGTTAAGTGGTGAGCGGGTCCATACCAGCAGTCAAATTGTGAACACCACTTTGGGTTTTTCAGAGTACCTAGACCACATGTCACGCGAGAATGCGTTTATTGGTGGGGGTTTCTTTGAGCCTCAAGTTGGCAGCCCTGACAGCAAAAAATGGTGCGTCTGGTGGAACGTGAAATCTCCATGTCTGAAATGTCGTTGAACACCGACAAGGGCAACGTGGAAGGTGACAAGCAGACTTTGATTGAGGTTCAACTGAACAAAGACTACGCACACGCTTCAGAAGAAACGGTGAAAGCAGCCACCTTCATGGAGACCGCCATGAAATACGGCAATGGCAAAACCAAGGCCGAGCGGGCCCTCCAAGGTTTAATGCTCATTGCACACTCTGTAGACATCGACGTGGAGTATGGGCGCGAGCGTATGATTTTTGACAACTTGGTCAAACATTACGGACTGCCCGAAGATTTGAGTTACCACGATGCCAAACGATATCTCAAAGCTGACAGTCACGTGTATGCGGGCTCTGAGAAGGGCCTAGAGCAATGGGCGGAAGCGTTGGGCGCTGAGAAAATGAAAGAGATTGAGACGGCGTTACAGGCCACGTCCATTTCCTAGGACTGCGTTTCACGTCGAATCAGAGACTTGTTTTCAACGGTGGACAAAAAAAAACCCGGGACAATGCCCGGGTTTTGAGGCCCAACTTTGGGTTGGGCGTTTTTATGCGCAGCACCGCAGCTTATTCGCTGGGCTCACAATCTTCAGGGGCTTCGTAGAGGTCACCTAAATCATTGTTGTTCGCGTAGGTCCATGCGTCTGAAGGCATATCACCATTGGTGAAGCAGTATGCGTTGGACGCATTGCCGTCTACTTCGAGGTACACAGCGTAGTCGCCTTCGCCTTCAGCTGAGGAAGTACACAGTGTGAATTCGATGGAGTAGAATCCGTCACCATCATCTGTGATGCTTGGAAGGTCGAAGGTCCAGCCGTTGCCTGCGTTCAACTCGCCTTGATCCAAAAGGTTCAGTTCATTGTACAGGTCGCTGCCGGTCGTGGAGATGTTACCAGAGCTGTCGTAAACGGATGCGGTGAAAGTGGTCACGGTGTCGCCACATGCGGAGTCAGTACCGGTGCTGTCATAGCTGATGCTGTGAATCACTGGGCCGTCTTCGTCTTGCTCGTGGCCCACGCCATCGTCACAATATGCGGTGATGGAATTGGCTTCGAGACATTCATTGAACCACAAAGAGTCTGGGTGACGGAAACACAGGGCGCCCGTGTCTACACAACCTTCGTTGGCGCAACGCTCTTCCCAGTCGTACTCTTCGTTAAAACACATGTCTTCGTCTTCTTGAGGGGCACAGGTCCAATCCATGTTGGTGTCATCCGTCATTTCATCGCCTGCTTCGTCTGCAGTGCAGTCGTCGATTTCTTCCATGCCTGCATCGTGGGCAGCCATCCCGCCATCGTGATGATCTTCAACGTGCATGCCGCCGTCGTGATGTTCTTCTGCGTGCATGCCGCCATCGTGGTCATGATCGTGATCGTGCATACCGGCATCAGCAGCATCGCCACCACCGAGTTTCACGTCTGGGCAGCCAGTGAGCAACATGGTGGCGCTCACGAGGCCCAACCATGCGTAAATATTTGTTTTCTTTTGCATAAAAATCTCCTTGTTTGAGACCCTGATTTGGTGGTTTTTTCAGAAAATGTCAATTGGGCTCGGCCCCGCGCAGGGGCCAAAACCAAGCGTATTGGGTGTTGGGGGTCCGCCTTTTTTAGGGGGCTTCCTTCGCAGGAGGCCCGAAACGGCTTGTTGTGGTTCTAAAGTACTGTTTTTAATGCCTTTTGTGATCAGAAGAAAAAGGACCGTTCAAACCGCCAATTGTTGACGAATCCCGGCCTGAGGACCGACAATGCACGACGATCATTTTATGAAGGAGGTGTTGTTTTGCTGAAAAAGACAACCATTTTGCTGTTTGGATCTCTAATTTTGTTGAATGTGGGCTGCACCAACGATGCGGACGAGGATGGGCTGACGCTCGCCCAGGAAGCGGAGCTGGGCACGGATGACACCAAAGCCGATACCGATGGTGATGGCCTGACCGATCTAGAAGAAGTGGAATTCGGGAGTAACCCCACGTTGGTGGATACCGATGATGATGGCTTAAACGATAAAGGGGAGTACACGGCCAAATCTAACCCTGCCATGCCCGACACAGATATGGATGGCTTCTTGGACGGTGAAGAAGTGGATGCAGACAGCGATCCATTGCACCACCACTCCTATCCCTTCGATGGTTTGTCCAAAGGCATGTGGCCCGACCGAAGTGCTGCGGCGGAGGCCAACGCGCTTTTTGGTACCGGGTGGGGCGAAGGCAAAGTCATGCCCAACATTGAGCTGATCGACCAGTTCGATGTGGCGTTCAACTTACATCAGTTATACGGCTACTACATTCTGTTAGACTTTTCGGCTGGCTGGTGTGGCCCGTGCCGCAACGCAGCCACCCACGCGCAGGAATTGTTCGAAGACCTACGCGACGTGGGCTTCATGGTGGTTCACGTCTTGCTCGATACCAACAGTCAGGGGCAAGCGCCCGATTCCACGTTCTTGCAATCTTGGCAGGATGACTATGAACTCACTTTTCCTGTTTGTGCAGAAAAAGAACACCGCACCAATACCCAGCACACCATCAATGCGGGTTTAGGCGGCTGGAGTATCCCATTTATGGTGTTGCTCACTGACGAAATGGTCATCGACAGCGCCTATGGCAGTCAGGTTAACGGTGTCCCCTCTGAAGAGGTGATTAAGGAGCGCGTGTTAGAGCTCGTTGCGGAAGAAGAGGAGTAGGGCATGAAAAAGATATTGGTACTTATGGCTTTGTTCGCTCTCGCTCTCAACGTGGGCTGTCCTGCACCAGAAGAAGAAGGTTCAACAGAATCACTTTGTGATGCGGATAAGGATGGCTTCGACGGAATTATTTGCGGGGGAGATGATTGTAATGACGATGATCCAGACATCCATCCCGATGCCAAAGAGCAGTGCGATTTGGTCGACCATAACTGCGATGGTAAAATCCACGATGATGCCGAAGATTTGTTCACCATGTATTACGACGAGGACCAAGACGGTTATGGCACGGCCACCATTAGTGTAGAGGCGTGCGCACCCTATTGGCCCTATGTGGAAAACGACGAGGACTGCGATGACACTGACGCCAATAAAAATCCAGGGGTACTTTGGTATCAGGACTCTGATGGCGACGGTTATGGAGACCCCGATTCCAGCCAAGCCGCCTGTGAACAGCCAGAGGGATACGTTGACAACAATGTGGATCCAGATGACAGTAGCTTTACGGAATCCAATTGCTGGAAAGACGTAGCCATTGGTCGCGACCATTCTTGCGCCCTCACGACCAGCAATACCATTGCTTGTTGGGGCTCCGATGCCGATGACATTGTGTCAGATGTTCCATCGGGAGAGTTTGAGCAGATCTCGTCCGGTTACAAGCACGTTTGTGCGCGCGCAGCGGATGGTAAAGTGCAATGTTGGGGCTCCAACAGCAACCAGGCCACCACAGCACCACTCACCGAGTCCTTCACGGATATTTCTTGCGGCTTAAACTTTTGTTGCGGGTTAACCGAAGCCACCGATAACAATGTGGTGTGCTGGGGCAACAACGACGAAGGGCAGTCAGATGCGCCCGAAGGCGTCTTCACCCAAGTGAGCGCATCTGGGGATCGACACGCGTGTGGTATCAAAGACGATGGCACTTCGATCTGCTGGGGGCAAAACGACAATGGCGAAACAGATGTCCCAGCGGGAGAAACCTTTGTGCAAATCAGCGCTGCCCATAAATACAACTGCGGATTGAAGGACGATGGCAGCATCGTTTGTTGGGGGGTTAACCAATATGACCAGGGGACGCCCCCCGAGGGCGTTTCATTTGTTTATGTGAACTCCACCACTGTCCACAGTTGTGGGCTCACCACTGACTATGAAGTGAAGTGTTGGGGGAGCGGGACGTACAGCCGAACGGCATCACCGTCGGGAACCAACTTTGAAAAACTGGATGCCGAGCAATTGCATTCGTGCGCGGTCACGGGCGATGGAAAGATAGAGTGCTGGGGCCACGACGAATTTGGTAAGCTGGACCCCGCACTTTGTCCTCTGTAGCCCTCGCTTCGGCAAAAAAGTGGCGGAGTCATTTGGTTTCTCAAATGGGTCCGCTTTTTTTTAGGATTTTTTTGAGAACCAAAGGTTGAGTCCAACCGGTAATTCTTCTTCAACGGTTTGCAAAGGATTGTATGTCTACAGCGCCATCAGGTCATGTCACGTTGGTCTTTACGGATGTTCAAGGCTCGACACTGTTGTGGGACCTTTACCCAGAGGGCATGCAAGAAGCTTTAAGCGTTCACAATGAAGTCCTGCGGCGTGTTTTAGCGAACGTTGGAGGTTATGAAGTACGGACAGAAGGAGACGCTTTCGTTCTTGCTTTTCATACGCCTTTTGATGCGGTGTCTTGGTGCATCCAGGCCCAACAAGAACTGTTAGAAGCCACTTGGCCGGAAACCATTTTACAGTCCATCGAAGCAGGCGAAGTCTTTAACGGCGCGCAACAGCATTTGTTTCGGGGGCTTCGTGTTCGCATGGGGGTACATTACGGGGAACCCGAAATCCGTGACGTGCCCTTAACCGGAAGAGTGGATTACGTAGGCCCCATGGTGCACCGTGCCGTGGGGATTGCAGACGCTGGACACGGGGGACAGATATTGATCAGTGCTTCCGTGTTTGAAGCGTTATCTCAACGAGAACGTTTGACGACCATTGACCTTGGCCAACATCGCATCAAATGGATGGATGAGCCGGAGCATATTTTTCAGGTGTCCGCTGGCGTTTTGGCTCAGCGAACTTTTCCGCCCATTCGAACCCAAGATGCCCACCGGACCAATTTGCCCCATTATGAAATTCCCTTTGTCAACCGCCAAGCCTCGCTGCGTGCTTTAGAAGAATACTTTGACCACTCTCACCGTGTGGTGACCCTCTTGGGCCCGGGGGGGATGGGTAAAAGTCGATTGGCCATTCGGTATGGCAGCTTGCGTTTATCCGACTACGATGGTGGGGTGTGGTTTTTTGACCTATCTGAGGCCACAGACCTCAAAGACGTTTTATTGACCGTGAGTACCGTTTTGTCGGTGCCCATGAACAAGGTTCACAGTGAAGCCGAAATGAGCGAGCAGCTGGGTTTTGCCATTGCGGGACGTGGTTCTATTCTTCTCATCCTCGATAACTTTGAGCATGTGGCACAAGAGGCCCAGCATGTGGTGGGTCAGTGGATGTTACATGCCCGATCGGCGCACTTTATTGTGACTTCACGGATGCGTTTGGGTGTGGCGGGTGAACGCATTTTTCATCTTGACCCTCTGAATGAAGACCACAGCGTGATGCTCTTTGAATCCTGCGCGGTCAATCACGATGCCAGCTACCAGTTAGACGAACAAGAGACGGCATGCGTGAAGGACATCGTGAGCCGACTGGATGGTATTCCTCTCGGGATTGAATTGGCAGCCGGACAGGTAAAAGGGTTAAGCCTGACCGATATTTTAACACACCTTAAAAATAAAATTGATCTGGCGGCCGCCCATGAACAGGATGACAAAAGCAAACAACAGACCTTGAATGCAACCATCGACTGGTCATGGGGCCTTCTAGAAAGTTGGGAGCAATCTGCATTAATGTGGTGTGCGCTGTTCCGTAATGGGTTCTATTTAGAGAGTGCAGAAGATGTGGTGGCGTTCGATGATGATGACGTCCCTTGGGTTCTGGATATTATCGAATCTTTGCATGATAAATCCTTTCTGCACACCTGGGATGTTCATGAGTTTCCCGACGAAATTCGATTTGGAATGTATGAAAGCGTTCGGGATTACGCGCTCCAAGCATTGAGTCAATCTACTGAAAACGAAAAGGCGAGGCTGGGGCACGCCAGCTATTTTCTAAAGATGGGCCGGGAATGGAGCGATGGCCTTTCGGGCGCAGAGGGGGTGAAGTGCCTGGACCGGTTGGTGTTAGAGCGAGACAACCTCAATGCTACCCACGACTATTTTCTTGAAAAGGACCCGGCCAAAGCCATCGAAGTGCTTCTGTGCATGCATCCTTTCTTTTTAATTCGAAGTCCGTTGGAGCAATACGGCACTATGCTGGATCGCTCACTCGCCTTAGCCCAAAAACAAAACTCACAGCTCGAGGCTCGGGTGTTGCAGGCACGGGGCGAATGGTGGTGGCAGCGTGATGAAATGGAGCATGCCTACCAGGATTATTCAGCCGCGCGACAAATTTTTCAAAGTAACAAGGACCTTCAACGGGAGGCCCAGACCGTTTTACAAATGGGTAATGCCGTCCACAATACGCAACGACAGGCGTCATTGGACTATTGGCGTGCAGCGCAAGCATTGGCCGAGACAGCACAGGACGGCCCGACTCACGCCAAGGCCACGGCCCAAATTGGTCGCATCACAAAAAATGTCAAAATGCTCGAAGAGGCCATTGCTTTCTTTGAGCGGGTCCAGGACCGCTTCAATGAAGAGTCCTGGCGAATTGTGCTGGGCACCCTTCATTTGGATCAAGAACGGTTTGATGAGGCGCAAGATTGTTACATCCGCGCATTGGGAATGGCACGTTCCATTAAGGACCGGCGCAGTGAGGGCGTCATCCTGGGAAGTCTAGGAATCATTCAGGCTGAAAAAGGCATGGTCCCTTCTGCGGCGCATCTTTATGAGGCAGCCATGTCAAAACTTGAAGAAGTGGGTGCGCGTGTGGCCGAAAGCGTTTTTTTAGGGAACTTGGCCACGCTTTATTTTCAAGACGGTCAATTAGGCAAGGCCCGAGAGACTTACGAGGCGGCCATTCACATTTACGAGTCGCGTGGTGACAAACTCAATTTGGCCTATTTTAAAGCATTTTTTGGTGCGTTGTTGGCCGAAGAGGGAGAAATAGAGACGGCCCAAGCCAACATGTGTGAAGCTGCAGAGGTTTTAAAAGAGATTGGAGATGATTTGGGTGTTGCGGCTGTGAGCGTTTGTGAAGGTCTCGTCGATGTGGCACGTGCCCGCGTGGCAAAACAAAACAACGACATGGCCACGGCACAGTTGCATTTTAAGGCCGCATTAGAGCGCAAGTCGCAGGCTGAAAAGAAGGGGCCGGTGTCGGTGGCGCATCCTCAAGGACAACCCTCTTTGGCCACACAAAGTGGTGATGTTCGGGACAGTTTGAAATTTTTAGAATTAAGTCTGCGTCGGTATTCGGAGAATCGTTTTGTTGAAAGTGCATGAGGCGCATTCATGACACAAGCGCCTGTCGGTCAAGTCACTTTGGTGTTTGCCAATGTTCAAGGGGCCACTGGGTTGTGGGATCGGGCCACTGGACCTATGGCCGAAGCGAACGCCCTCTACAATGGGATTCTTAGAGAGAATTTAGAAACCTGCCAGGGCTATGAAGTTAAATCAGAAGGCGATGTGTTCATGGCCGCGTTTGCCCATGCCATGGATGCGGCCCAGTGGTGCTTAAGGGTTCAAGAACAGTTGGTCGGTGCCCCGTGGCCTCAAGAGATCATCGACGAATCCTTCGGCGCTGAAGTCACCACCGCAGATGGTAAAATCCTGTATCGTGGGTTACGGGTTCGCATGGGGATTCATGTGGGTGAGCCCTCCTGTGAAGCCGACCCTGTCACTGGCAGGATGGATTATTTTGGGCCTTCCGTGAACCGAACGGCTCGCATTGCCAACGCCGGTCATGGCGGTCAGATCCTATTGAGCAACGAAGTATTAGAATCGGACGATCGTTTAGATACCTTGCATTTTATTGATTTGGGGGTTTATCGGCTGCGGGGGGTTCAAGAGGCCGGCCGCCTTTTTCAAATTCAACCCCAGGAACTGAGTGAGAGACTCTTCCCTCCTTTGCGCGCGCTGGGGGCTCACAAAAGTAATTTGCCGCACCAACCCAATGCGTTCGTGGGTCGCAAAAAATCGTTACAGGCAGTTTCCCATCTTTTTGATGAAGGCCATGAGGTGGTGAGTCTTGTTGGGCCGGGAGGCGTTGGAAAGAGCCGATTGGCGATCAGGTACGGGTCCATGCAGTTGGTTCATTACCCTGGTGGCGTGTGGTATGCGGATGTCGCGAGTGCTCACACCTTGGGAGAGTTTCTCACCACCTTGGCCAATTCCTTGTCCTTGTCTTTGTATGAGTTTCGCGATGAAGAAGACCAAATCCAAGCTTTAACCGAGGCCATCAGAGACTGCGGTCGGGTGCTGATCATCATTGATAATTTTGAGCACTTAACGTCCCTTGGAGAACAAACGGTGGAGAGCTGGGCAGAGGGTGCACCGCATGCTCATTTTTTGGTGACGTCAAGGCGTCAATTAGGGCTGATGGATGAGGCCCCTTTACCTTTGGGTCCAATGAATGACCAAGATGGTTCTCGGCTGTTTGAACAATTCGCAAAGACCAGGAGCTATGCTTTTGTTCTGGACGAACAAAACAAAGAAGTGGTGCGAGAATTGGTGAAGCGTTTGGATGGCATCCCTTTGGCCATTGAACTGGCGGCCTCACGTATAAATATTTTGTCGCCCGCAAAAATTTTGGCGCGTCTAAATCAGCGATTCAAATTACTGCAAAACCGAGACCCCCATGCTGAGCCCAGACAGAAAACACTCAAAGCCACCATTGATTGGTCGTGGAACCTGCTCGATCCTTGGGAGAAGGCGGTTCTGGCGCAATCCACGGTTTTTAGAGGTGGGTTCGATCTCAAGGCCGTGAATGCGGTGGTCAACCTGGCGCCGTTTCCTGATGCCCCTTCCATCAAACGTATTGCGCACCGTTTGGTTGAAATGCATTTATGGGAACGGAAAATGTGTTGGCAAGGATACCATCGGTACCATCTATTTGAGAGCATTCGTGAATACGGTGCCATGCAATTAGCTGAAATGGGAAAGAATAGCGACGCTGATCCGGAAGGGGAGGTCCTTGTGCGTCACGCGAGATACTATGTCCAATTTGGAGAACAGGACCATTTAGATTCTTTTTCCATGAAGGGCGGTACACGCCGACGACAGAAGCTGGTGTTTGAGTTGGAGAACATTCAAACTGGATTATCTTTCTCATTAAATGAAGGAAACGGTAAAGATGCTGTATTGTTCGGTCTGGCCGCAATGCATGTTTACGGTGAACAGGGACCATTTCGAGATGCCATTGAAACAGCCAGCCAAATCGAGGGACAAACAGGGGTGCCCGATGCCTTAAGGGTTCGCTTGTTGCTACAAAAAGCAAAATTAAGTCGATGGTCAGAGCATGCAGGCCACGCTGAATCACTTCTAACTGAAGCTTTGGCGTTATCCAAAAGCATTGATGACGAAGTGAGCGAAGGGACCATTTTGACCCAGCTGGGTGACTTACAAACCCATTTTGGTAACCTTCAAGAAGCTGAAACCTTCTGTCGTAGGGCTTTGCTGCTACACCGCAAACACCAAATTCGGTTGCAAGAAGGCGTTACTTTGGGGTTGTTAGGAAAAATATATCGCTTTCATCATGAACTCAATGACGAAGAGAGATTGCGAGAGGCGCGTCAATATTTCAAAGGCGCCTTACGCATTCATCGGCAGATTGGTAGCCGAGCCGCTGAAGGTTGGGTGCACCGGGCACTTGGTGATTTATTGCTGGATCATGGCATTCGGGACGAAGGTCTTCACAACTATGAGGCCGCACTGCAAATTTTGAGAGAAGAAGGCCAGCGATTTGAAGAAACCATAACCCTTGGCAATATGGGGTTGGCGTTTTTGGAGGACCAGCATTACGTTCAAGCCCGTCAGTACCTCGAAGAGTGTGTTTTGTTGTGCCAACAGCTGCAAGTCAAAGCCACGGGATATTTCATGTGTGCTTTGGGGGAAGTGATGGCGCGTTTATCGATGTTTTCCCAGGCAAAGCAGTTGGTGGCGGAAGGTGAAGCCATCGTTCGACAACAAGAGTCTGGCCAACGTTTGCTCGGCTTGGCGGTCAGCTACCGAGGGCAAGTGATGCGGTTATCCGGCGACCTCCGGGCAGCCCAGGCCGCATTGGAAGAAGGTAACAAAATGTTAGATGGGCTATCAAAAGGGGCTCGGTTCGAGTTGGTACAAAGTTTAGATCGATTAAAGGCGGAGTTAGAGGCTTAAGACTCGTGAGCTGGCGCGTGATATTCGGTTTTGATACAAATTCATAGGCCAAAACCTGAATGGAGTTGATGGCGAGAAATATCGACTGCGTGTTATCTGCGAGCATTTAGGGGACGGTGATCTCCATCGCCCTTTGAATGACGTCTGGTGGTACGGCCCCCGTGCCCTCGTGCGCAAAGTCCACGATGGGGTCACCATTTTCATCTAAAATTTGTGTGAGGTCGTAGGCTTGCCCCTCACCGTCTCGCAACATGAATTCGCCAGTGCCAAAACCATATACACCTTTGACGGCCTTCTCATTGCTGCCATCTTCTTTCAGGTGACACAGGGTGCACGGTTGGGCCACGAGCTGGGTTGTGTGTGGATGGTTGGGCTGCCAGCCAAAACCAAGTTTGCCGGTGGCCGTACGTCGTACCTGCATATCCATCACCGTTGCTGCACCCTCGTCTGTTTTTTCTTTCATTGAAATAAACATCTGTTCGGAGGGGCAGACGGTCGATATTTTACCACGATGGTTCATGCCTAAGAAAATATCTTTAACGCTGCTAAAGAAACGCTCGCCTTCGAAGTAATTCAACTCATTGGTACCTGTTTGGTAGTTAGGCGTTCGAGACCGATAACCTTTGCCAACCGTTACATGACAACCCAAACAGCTTTGCCGCCATCCAGTGTGGCAGGTATGACATTCGATGTCATCGGTGTGACTGTACCCGTCTTCGTTGACCCCCATGGCGTTTTGTAAATTGGTCCAAGTGGGGTAGTTGTCGAGCGACTCCTTGACTTGCTTAACCACGTGGTCTTTGCCGCTCAGTTTGCCGCGCAGATAGATCTTACCTTCATTTTCATACAGGGCTTTGATGGGCTCACCGGCACTGTTGGTGAAGAAACCTTCATCATTGGGTTGGATGGTTTCTCGCACGGTGCCGTGACAGCTTTCGCAGCGTATTTTCGCCTGAAATTTACCTGTGCTGTATAAATAGCCATCGCCATGCACATCGGAGCCGATGTGACAATCCGCGCAGACGAGACCCGCTGTGTGATGGAGGTCAGCCGGTGTGTCTTCAAGCCCGTCATTATCGTCATCTTCGTATTCGATATAAAAATCAGAGGGACGGTTATTCACGAACATGGCGCGTCCTTCGTAAGTGGCATGGTTGGGTCGGGGGGCCGCTTCATCAATGGGGAAACCATCTTCGTCTTGTGCCTTAAAACCACCTGCTTCACGTTTGCCTTGGTACATTAAGCCAATCCTTGCGCCCTGGTAGTGACAATGAACACATTGGGCCACGGGTATGGCAGAGGTCAATTGGTGGGTCTGGGGGTGAGGAGATTGCCCGTCGGTATTGTTGGGGTTGCTGATGTTTTGCAGCAACGATCTGGAGATGCCATCGTCATTATAAACCATGTGGCATGAGGTACATCCGGAAGAACGGTAGTTGCCGTAGGCATCATTGGGCCCCGGTGCATTGGCGTGGCATTTGGGACAAGCCTGGACCAGATAGGTGTCCATGACAAAGCCCACATCGGAGCTATCGGGTTCAGGGCCCAAAAGCGGTTCGATGGACATGACGGTTCCCATGGGTTGATCATCCGTTTGCGATTCGAGACTGACCGCTCCAACTGCAGCTTCGCGCCCTTGAAGCCCAGCCAAAAAGCGCGGGATGTTGTAGTGCCCGGTGAAAGTCGACATGACAGACCGCTGGGTGGTTTCGACGATGCCTTGGTGACACCCGGTGACCCCCACGATACTTTGTGGATTTTTTGAGCCACAACTGATTTCCGCCACGCGCAAATCACCAGGGTTGGCAAAACGTAAATAATCCATATTGAGATTGTTCAGTTCTTCTGTGGCCAAATGTCGGTAGGTGCTGGTGACAGCCTGTGGTTTGGCAATGTGTGCCTCTTCTTGAGTGAAGGCATCACGGTTCCCGCCATGACAATCCACGCAACTTAAGGGGGCCCAAGGATGTGCGACCTCTGCTAAGGCTTCGGGCGTGTATTGATGACAATAGACACAGCTGGATTCAAAATCGGCGGGGTTGGGCCCTGGCGGCTCAGGGTCACACTGACTCAAACAGCCTGGCGCACCGTAGAACAGCCAAACCCACAATAGTAATTGGAATGTCAGTCTGGTTGGTGTCATGCTACGGTGCCGTTCTCCCCATTGAACTACTCTACGAATAAAGTGAGACTGTATTCTCTTTTTTGTTCCTCATTAGCCTCAAGGGTTATTTCCAGAGTGACCGGCTGGCCGTCTAAATCGAGGAGGGATTCGACATTGTATATGGCGATGCTCGGGCTCAACTCCCATATGGCGTCATCGGGGTTGCACGTTTCGGGGTCTAATTGACTGCCGGAAAAATAGGCGCCGATTTCTTCACCGTCTTGTACCAAACGTGCGCTGAGCGATGCGAACTGACTCCGGGTGACCCCCGAGATGTGGGTGTTGAAAGAAGTCCCCACTGCGGCGTGACTTCCGCCCTGAGGGCCCCCCACCATGACGTCGCCCAGGACCAACTGAGCCCCGTCTTGAATCTCTTCCCCATTTTGAAAAACCTTGAAGTCTTGTTCTCCTTCTTCACACGGCAAGGTACAGCCCCAGCCTGAACTCATGAGCAATACGAGCAGGAAAAAGGTTGCTGTGGGTTGAGTGGGAAGTGAAGCGGACATTCATTATTTCCTTAAGGGGTGAAGACCACCTGCGCTTGAAAAGCCTTGGTACTGTCATCGGTGAAAAGCAAATCTACGTTGAGCGTGGCGGTTTGGTCGGTCAAGTCAAATAGACTTGTACCCGGATTAAAGCCCAGGCCGAGCTGGGGGATGAGCCAATTCAATTCTGGCGTGCAAAACCCTTCAAAATGATTGTGGCTCACTGCGCCAACGGTTTCGTCTTCTATCGTGACCGAGAAATTAATCTGTGAAACAGCATCGGAAGATGTGCCCATCAAAACCACCGCAATGGTCGCGGCCAGACCGCCATCGGCATCCGATGAAAGAACCAAATCTTGGTTTTCTGAAAAGCTTACAAACGTATCGGTGTAGATACCGAGTAAGAGGTCTACCTCTTCTTCATTGTAGCAGTCCTGCGCTGAGACATCTCTATTAAAGCTTTTGACGTAATCTGTTTCTTCCAGGTTCCCAGATTTTGAACTGGCGTCTCCAGCGCAACCGTGTCCTCCGAGCAGAAGCAGGGTGCAGCTACAGAGGATCATTGTTCCCCTGGTTGTTCGCGCAAAAAAATGAGTCGCCACCATGCCTCCCTGGTCAAAAGATTACCATAGGAGGCATAAAATTCGAACAGACTTGTGGCTAAGGCCACAAAAAGCAGGTTCAGAACGATTTGAAGGTTACTCTACAACGCAACCCGGGGAAGGATTGATTTCACTGACCGGTGCACAGGTGACCGTAGACCAAGCGCCCAAGTAGTAGTTGAGACGATCCGCGTTGGTACCGTTAAATTGCATGAGGTCAGAGAAGGTAGACGCGGTTTGTCCTGTATACCCGGTGCCCAAGCGTAGCGCTTGGATTTCAATTTCTGTATCTCTTCGGGATGTACCGGCCAATTCATCGCTGGTACGAAGTGAGTTGAGATCCACCTCAGTAACATCACCAGGAAACCAAACATTCCACAGCCCTTCGCTGCTGTCCATGCCTTTGATCACGAAGAAGGCATCGGGGTTGGCTTCGGTCTTGGTGAAGACATGGGTGCTGTTGTTAAAGGTACCCGTTTGAAATTCCAAGAAGTCACCGGCGGGAAATCCGTTGTTGACACCAAAAGAATCGGCGATATGGGTCAAAATAGACACGGACAAGTTGCCTTCGGTGACGCTGTTGACATCCAGTGCGAATGCCATGGTGGTGAGAAGGTTGCCCTCGAGCCCGTCGTGTTGGGGGGCCGCATCAACGATCATGTAGCCGGCCCCTGGTGTGTCAATGGTTCCAGCCAGATAATCGATCATGCCGTCTACTTGGTTTTCATTGTCTTCGCTGTCAGGGTCATCCAGCCCTAAAGAAATGCCCAGTGGAACCACGCCTTGCCCGGGGACGATGGTTCCTGATGCCAACACCACACCGGTGGTATAGGCACCATCGATACAGGTGGAACCTGAAATTTTACCTGGAACGCAAGGGATCGAGGGGATTTCGTAGGTGTGACTCTGGGTCAACATGGTGTTGAGATTCACTGCCGACTCATCTGTGAACTCCAAGAGATTGTCCCACCGTTCGTAGTCGATGGCGCCCCCAAAAGGGTTGGCGGGACGATCGGTCTCGAAAACTTCGAGGCCGGTGACCGCGGCGTGGGAGAAGGTGTTAAAGAATGGCAGGACCTGCGCTAAAATCGAACCGATATTCACTTCGTCAACGGTGGAGGTGGCGACTTCACCGATGATGTCTCCTACGTCGGCTAACTTGAGCTTACCACCGAGGGCCCAAAGGGTGCTGGGACCGGGGTCGTCGAAAATGACAAAGTAATCTTTCATGGGTTCGTCGCTAATCTCGAACGTGAAGCCAGAGGGCATGAGCATGTTGCCGGAAAAAATATCTGGGATGTCTACTGCGGTACTGGCGATTTCGCCCAAAATGTTATCGAAATCCAAATTGATCCAGTCGCCAGAGATGGGGGTCCCCGCCAATGCCATTTTTACCTCGCCAAAGGTTTGAACATTATCAAAATTGAAATGGCCTTTCATGCCCGATACCCGTGTGGGATTGGGGACACGTTTGGTGTACAGGGCCACATCATTGGCTGGCGGTGCAACGATGGTTTGCCAGTGGTAGTAGGGCTCAAAAACGGAGATGGCTTCAATGTCGTTGGCTTTCCCCACCCAGGTGTACAGACCGTCGGCGTTGGTTTCTTGGGCATCTAAGGTGCCGTCGGTAAGTTTGGCCACCACCCTGGCGGAGGCGAGGGGGCCATTGTCGGTCTCATCAAAAACGGCCACTCGAAAGTCAGCCTCTGCCACTGCGGGGAAGATGGTGACGGTTGCTTCGCAGGATGCTTCGCCCACCAATGCGGTGGCCGTGATGGTGTAATTACAAGGGGTGGTGGCGGTGCAGGTTCCTGTCACTGTGCCGTCGGTGAGAGTGAGGGCTTCATCACCTGTGATGGTGAATTCTGCATTGGGTGCCATGGCACCACTCTCCAAAAAGCCTGATACTTTAATTTCAGCGGTGGAGCCATTGCCCATAAAGAGGCGACCTGGTGCAATGGCACATGTGTCAGGTGGGGTGAGATCGGATGCGTCCCGGCAAACGGGAACCCCATCTTCATAGACACAGACTTGTCCGGGCTCGCAGGCCGCTTGGGGGTTGGCTGGGTCACAGGTGTTTGCGGGAATGCAAATCCCCCTGCGATCTTCACAAACTTCCCCCTCATCACAGTCTTCATCACTGGTGCAGACCAACTTGATGCAGGCACCCCATTCATCATCTTCATTGAGTTTTTCACAGATGGAGCCCGGCCCACAGTCCAGGTTTTTTCGGCATTCACCCAAGACCTCTGGGGCCGGTGCCGGTTTAGTTTCTTCGGGGCATCCCATGACCAGGAGGGTGGGAAGTAAAATTGCCAATGGCAGTAAAAACAGGTTGAGACGGGTGGATGAGACCTTCATTTGAGCTCCTCGTTTCGAAGTACCCCTTCTTATTAGCGCAAAATCCACCCAGCTCCAAATGGGGCGGTATCTGCAAAAATGGCGTGCACAAATGGCAAGGGAGAAAGGTGGTCACCAATGGTGTGGATCTCGAGAATTCAGGGGTCTGTGGCGCACAAAAGTCGTTTAATCCCTAGACGTGGCGGGGTGTCGTGGTAGAGTTCCAGGGCACTCGCAAAAGGGTCAACCACAAGGAATGAGCATGACGAACCTGCTTCAAATTGAAGAAGTCCATGCGGCACAAAGCCGGTGTGCTGATCAATTGCGGAATCCCCCCTGCGTGAAAACCAAGCCGCTCTCACACCAGCTGGGCCGACCCGTATTTTTGAAGATGGACAATCTGCAGCACACGGGTTCATTTAAGGAGAGAGGGGCACTCAATCGATTGTTAACCCTCACCGAAGAAGAAAAAAAAGCTGGGGTGATAGCGTCTTCTGCTGGAAACCATGCACAAGCGGTGGCGTATCATGCCACCCGTCTGGGCATTGCGGCCACCATTGTGATGCCCACCGGAACCCCCCTTATTAAAGTGAGTCGGACCCGAGGGTTTGGGGCTCAGGTACATTTACATGGCGACAATTATGATGCCGCTTATGAGCATGCAGTGGGTTTGGCCAAAGAATCAGGTGCCACCTTTGTGCACCCCTATGATGACCCCATGGTGATGGCCGGGCAAGGAACCATGGCGCTTGAAATTATTGCGCAACAACCGGATGTGAATACCGTGATTATTCCCGTGGGTGGGGGTGGTTTAATCGGTGGTATGAGTTGTGCGCTTAAGCATTACAATCCCGACATTCGAATCATTGCGGTGGAGCCCGAAGCGTTGCCATCCATGGCACAGTCCATTGCGGCGGGGGCGGTCAAAAAAATACCGCCAGCGGTGACTTTGGCCGATGGGATAGCGGTGCGGGAAGGGGGTAAGCAAACTTTCGAAATGGCCAAAAAGTATGTGGATGAATACGTCACGGTGAATGACGATGAAATCGCCAGGGCCATCCTCTATCTCTTGGAAACCGAAAAAAGCGTTGCCGAGGGAGCGGGCGCTGCAGGTGTGGCTGCATTGCTGGCCGGGAAAATAAAGATTGACGCAGATACGGTGGTTTGCACCTGTGTGTGTGGTGGCAATATCGACGTTAATCTGGTGGCGCAAATCATTGAGCGTGGTTTGCTAGAGTCGGGGCGGCGTGTTTCTCTTTCGATCATGGTGCCGGACAAACCCGGCGCCTTACAAGGTTTACTTCAATGTATCGGGCAACATCAGGCCAACGTGGTCGGGGTTCAACATGAGCGTGCCTTTGCCAAAACCACGGTAGGGACGGTACAGGTTCGTTTGGGCCTGGACACCCGTGGGCATGAGCACATCAGTGAGTTGGTCCAAGGTTTACATGCCGCCGGTTACGAAGTGGAGCGCTAAAAAAATTAAAAAAGCCCCCGGAAGACGCGATGAAGCAGATCTTCCGGGGACCCGTGCGGTGAGCCCTAATGCTTACTCAATGCCACAAACTTCATATTCTGAGGCACACTCTGTTTTAAAGCAGTTGTTGTAAGCCAAATTCGCAGGTTCGTTGCATTGGTTCTGGCAAGCGGTGTCCGTGCTGCTGCACGCTTCCACACATTCGTTGTAGGCGTCGCTGCCATTGTCGTAACAGGTCTGATAGTTTTCATCTCGGCAATCTTCCACAGCTTGGTATTCTTGTGCTGCCGTATCATCGGCGGCTTCTTTTTGAGCCACCATGCATTCTTCATAGGTATCGGCACAAGCTTCTTTACAGGCATCGGTGGTGCACGGTTCGACGCAGTCGAAATACTCAGGTGAGCAGACGTTCACATTCGCTTCCCAAATCTCGAGGCATGTTTCGTGTGCTTCCGCTGTGAATTGACCCGCAGGAGAGGTTCCGTTCTCGCTGATGCCGCAAGTCGCATATTCTGCGGTACAAGCATCTGCAAGGCAAGATTCGTAGAGGTTGTTGGCGGTTTCAGCGCAGCCTTCTAAGCAAGAGCTATCAGTGCTGCTGCAGTTAGAGGAACAAGTGTTGTAGTTGGTGTCGGCTTGGCTGTTGCAGGTATCAAAGTTGTCTGAGCGACAATCGCGCACCGCTTGAAAATCTTGTGCCTCAGAGAAAGGTGCGGCGTCCTGTTGCGTTTCAATGCAGTTGTTGATCTCTGTGTTGCATTGTTCCGTACAACTGTCCGTACTACAGTTGGACACGCAGGTGCTGTAAGCCGGCACGCAAACATCCAAGACGGCATAGTGCACATCGGCACAAGTTTCGATATTTGAACTGGACCCTCCATAGGAGCCACCTGAAGTTGAAGAAGTGGTGGTGCTCTGCCCCACACAGGCGTTATATTCGCTGCTGCAGAAATCACGTTGGCACTGGTAGTAGTTATCCATGGAGCCAGGAACATCGTTGCATTGAACATTGCTGCAGTTCACCAAATCATTCATCAATAAAAGCGCTTGCGAACTCATATTGTTGTAGCAGGTATCCACACAGCCGTAGAAACTGTTTTCATCTGCTGATGTGGTGTAACAATCTTGGATGCAAGAGTAACCTTGACCACATGTCTCGGTACCGAACCCACCGCTGCCACTGTGGCCGCCGCCTGAGCTTGAGCTTGAGCTTCCGCCACCGCTGCCAAAGCACGTGTTATAATCACTGGCACACATGTTTTGTAAACAGCTGCGGTATTCTTGCGCACTGGTGACATTTCCATCACAGTATATTTGACCACACTGAATCAAAGTGGTCCATTGCTGCTGGGCCAGTTCTGAACCGCTATCATAGCAGAGTTGGCCACAGCTGGTGTTGCCATTACAGGCATCTTCACAGTCATAGAGCTCGCCACAGGTGTACTCATTTGAGCCGGAACCAGAGTTGGAGCCTGAGCCAGAACCTGACCCGGAGTCAGATACAGCCCCAGCATCATCATCGCTGCCGTCGCCGCGGACACCGCAGGTGGTGTATTCAGCATTACACGCTGTCAACATACAGCTTTGTAAAACCCCATTGGCTTCGTCGCCGCAAGCCTGCGCGCAAGCATCATCGGAGCAGTCGGCCACACAGTCGTTATAAACCACCCCGCCTTCATCGTAGCAGGCTTGGTAATTGGTTTCTTCACAAGTGCGAAGGCTATTGAATTCATTTTGCCCTTGTACCGAGCCCAATGCCACTTGGGATTCGAAACAGCTGTTGTAAGTGCTTTCACAGGCGTCAGCGCAAGCTTGATCTTGGCATGCAGAGGCGCAGTTATAATAGGTCGTGTAACAATCCGAAATGGCGTTGTAGATTTCGAGACAAGTTGCGCCGGGGTCTGAGTTTTCATTGCCGTTCATGAAATCCAACCCACTGCCATCTCCTGCTACTGCGTTGCCGTTAGTGCTGTAGCCGGAGTAATCGTTCCCGTTGGCGACCGGACGACCGCCGCATCCCACCAAAACCATGAACAAGCTTAAACAGAGTATAGTTGTGCCTAAAGAGCGCATTATTGCCTCCTGCCAGATGCTTTCGAAGAGCACCGCATAAAAAGTTAATCACCACACTTTTGAATCATCGCATTCAGGACTGTGTGTTTCCCCTGTGCGAGATGGTGGGATAACAGCACACGAAATTCACAAATGATAATTCAAAAAATGAAAGCACATGTTCAAAATAGCTGAACGAGTTTCAAGTTTAAAAATCTCTTAAAAACAGCAACTTAAAAGGGCCCTCATGAATGAGGGCCCCAAAAATAGGTCAGATGACCGAGACAAAAATAAGGGTAAAAAAGGCCACAAAAGGGGCTAATAACGACCCTTCACATAGGTCAACCATTTGGTTTTGGTCGAATCACGTCCGTGCACCACATCTTGGTACGCTTGTGCCAAAGAGCGAGTGACGGGCCCCACGCCAAATTCGTGATCGTCGATGGCGCTGACACCCACCACTTCAGCGGATGTCCCCGTCACAAAGACTTCGTCAGCATTGTAAAGATCTTCGAGGTAGGCAGGAACCGTTTTGGCATTGGACATTTCAATGACCGAGTTGCGCGTGATGCCGGCCAATGCGTCAGGGTGTTCCACTGCAAAGACATCGCCGTTCTTAACAAAAAAGACGTTCTCTCCTGTTGCCTCGCAAACCCGACCATCATCATCAACAAATAAAGCTTCTTCAAAACCTTTACGGGTAGCGCTCAGTTTGGCCAAGATAGAATTCACGTAGCCACCACAGAGCTTTAAAGGTGGCATGGCCGAGGCGGGGTTGCGCTTGACTTTGGAGACACTCATGGTGGTGCCTTTCATTTCAGCAGCGTCGCCAAGGTGAGAGGACCAGGGCAGGGTGGCCACGGCAGCATTTACTTTAAGTGGGTGCACGTCTAATCCCAAGTAGCCCCCGCCAAAATAAGCGATGGGCCGGATGTAGGCTTCGTCCATTTTATTGCGCGCCAGTAATTCAAGGATGGCTTCGCGCATTTGGGGCGCATCGAAATCCATTTCGATGGTACGAGCACCTTCGCTCATGCGTGAGAGATGATCGTCTAAACGAAAAACGGCGGGGCCGTGATCGGTGGCATAGCATCGAA
The DNA here is from genome assembly GCA_002721815.1 of Myxococcales bacterium. Classification (GTDB taxonomy): domain Bacteria; phylum Myxococcota; class UBA727; order UBA727. Next base: position 284,543 of record PBLQ01000011.1, on the reverse strand, counting down.
TCCCTTCGAAGACACCAGTGCCATAATGAAGCCCGTGATCCATTAAATTACATTGGGCATTATCAGAGTCTAAAAATTCACCATTAAACCATAATTGTAGATTGTTCATACCTTTACCTCAGCGAAATAAACATCGTGGAGTTTGTTGAGTTGATTGAGTAAGAGTGGAATCGGTCGATTGTTTTTCACGCTCAAAGAGACTGACATGTGTTCATCGCCACTGTGCGCATCCACGTGCAACAGAGGATAACCACGTCGTTCAGTGACGCCGATCACTCGAAGTAGAGCACCTTCAGTGGGCCGCAATTTGAGTTGGATTTGAGTCATTATTTCCCTCCAGCATGACAGAGTTTGATTTTCCGGGCGGAACAAAGGGCCAAACATTGGCTTCTTTGTCTAAGATAAGGTGGACCAACAACGGGCCAGGTTCTTCATGAAGGCGTTGGATGGCCTCAGTCATTTGGTCGGCCCGATGAACTTGCAGTGCAGGGATGCCGAAGGCGTTTGCCACCTGCACAAAATCGGGGTTGTCCCACAAGTCGGTTTCGCTGTAGCGGCGCTCTAAGAATAACTCTTGCCACTGGCGAACCATGCCCAAACACTGGTTATCCATCACAACTATTTTGATGGGTAGGTTATATCGCTTGATGGTGGCGAGTTCTTGAATGTTCATCATGATGGAGCCATCGCCAGTGACGTTGATCACATTGGCGTCGGGTTTAGCGAGCTGTGCGCCGATCGCAGCAGGAAGGCCGTAGCCCATGGTGCCCAACCCACCACTGGTGAGATGGTTTTCGGGTTCTTGAAAGGCGTAGTGTTGTGCCACCCACATTTGGTGTTGGCCCACATCACAAGAAACAAAGGTTTCTTTTTGGGCGGCCAAACTTAAGTCGCGCAGAAATTTGGGGGCATAGATGAGGTCTGTGGGTGCTTCATAATTCCAAGAATTTTCAACTTTCCATGATTCGCATTGATTCAACCAAGCATGGATCTTCAATGGACGTGTGTTTTCCAATAAGGCTGCCAAGGAATCTTTGAGATCACCAACCACTGGTGCATCGGGTTGGCGGAGTTTACCCACCTCGGCAGGGTCCACATCTAAATGAATCACCTTTGCATTGGGGGCGAATTGTGCGAGCAGCCCTGTCACCCTATCGTCAAACCGTGCACCTACCGAAACGAGCAAGTCACAGTTTTGGACCGCCAAATTCGCAGGTTTAAGTCCGTGCATGCCCAGCATGCCCAAGAAGAGCGGATGGTTACCAGGTAACGCGCCCAGGGCTTTGAGAGTGGTGACCGTGGGGCAGCCTGTAACATCAACAAATTGACGAAAAGCGTTCACTGCTTCGGCTAAAACGATGCCTCCGCCCGCATAGATCAAGGGTCGTTTGGCGCTGTGCAGCAGATCGAGAGCTTTGGCCACCGAATGGGGGGCGATGTCCGAGTTCACTGAAGTCACTTCTTGTTTGGTGGGTACGAATGCTTTTGCATCAGCGTTGAGCACATCTTTGGGGATATCCACCAACACGGGGCCAGGCCGACCTGAACGTGCCAGGTGGAATGCCTCGTCCATAACCGGTATCAACTCATTGGGGTCCATAACGCGGTAGCTGTGCTTCACGATGGGTAAGGTGATGCCCACGGTATCCACTTCCTGAAATGCATCGGTACCGATGACTGCGCTGGGAACTTGGCCGGTGATGGCCACCATGGGCACAGAATCCAAATATGCATTGGCGATTCCAGTCACCAAATTCGTGGCACCAGGGCCTGATGTTGCCACACAGACGCCTACTTTATTGGTGGCTCTTGCGTAGGCGTCAGCGGCTAAAGCAGCCGCTTGTTCGTGCCGTACCAAAATATGACGGATGGAAGATCCATATAATGCGTCATAAAAAGGTAAGATGGCACCTCCGGGGTAACCAAAAAGAGTGTCGACCCCATTGGCTTCCAGGAATTGAACAAGTCGTTGTGCTGCATTCATCATTCGCTCCTCAACTCTTTTATTGTAACCAAGCCATACGCTCACGAAGTTGTGCACCCACTTTTTCGATGGGGTGTTCACGCATGTTTTCAAGGGCTGCGGCGTAGTTTGGTGAACCTTGGTCGTGTTCAGTGGACCACTCTCGCGCAAATTCACCGGATTGGATTTCTTCCAAAAGAACTCGCATCCGAGCTTTCGTGGCGTTGTCAACCACACGCGTCCCGCGGGTGAGGTCGCCATAGCTTGCGGTATCGCTGACAAAATGGTGCATGCGGCTCAGTCCACCTTCGTACAAGAGATCAACGATTAATTTGAGTTCATGCAGACATTCAAAGTAGGCCAGTTCGGGGCTGTATCCAGCTTCGACCAAAGTTTCCCAGCCGGCGGTAAGTAATGCGGTGGTGCCACCACAAAGAACTGCTTGTTCACCAAAAAGGTCGGTTTCCGTTTCTTCCTTGAAGGTGGTTTCCAGAACGCCGGCGCGTGTGCCACCGATGCCATGGGCATAGGCCAACGTGCGTTCAAAGGCGTTACCTGAATGGTCTTGGTGAACGGCCAGTAAACATGGCACGCCTCGACCTTGTTCGTATTGTTGGCGCACCAGATTGCCTGGGCCTTTGGGGGCTACCAAACCCACATCCCATTTTTCAGAAAGCGCTACCCGGTTGTAATGAACCGCGAAACCATGAGCGAACAAAAGCAAAACACCGTCGCGTAAGTTTTCATTCAGCACATCTTGAAAAAGCTTTGGCTGGTTCATGTCAGGAACCAACACCATCACAACATCGGCTTCACGTACTGCGCCCGCCACTTCTTGTGGTTTAAATCCATCTTGCGTGGCCGTGGCCCAACTTTTGCCGCCGGGTCGTAACGCCACGGTGACGGCAAGTCCGCTGTCTCGCAGACTAAGTGCGTGAGCGCGCCCTTGGCTACCGTAACCGACAACGGTGATCTTTTGCGCTTTGAGGGCTTGGGGGTTAACATCTTTTTCATTGAAATATCGAGTCATGACGACCTCCTTGTGAAAGTAAAAGGGATTAAGATGTTGTTGCACCGGTAGCAGCGGATGAGACCAGAGCAACATATTTTGACATAACGCCTCTCGGCGCATGAAGTTCTTTGGGAGCCCATGCTTGCTTGCGCTCGCTCAAATCGACTTTCAAGTCGATGGCTCGTGTTTCCACATCCAAAACGATGGTGTCACCGTTTTGAACCAAGGCGATGGGACCACCTACCGCCGCTTCCGGAGCCACATGTCCCACCATGAAACCGTGAGTGGCGCCAGAAAAACGACCATCGGTGATCAGTGCGACACTGTCTCCAAGTCCGCGTCCCACCAATGCGGCCGTGACGGCCAACATTTCTCGCATCCCCGGACCCCCCTTGGGGCCTTCGTTGCGGATCACCACCACATCGTTAGGTTGGATGCGCCCCTGTTGAACGGCTTCAAAAGCTTCTTCTTCGCATTCGAAAACCCTTGCTGGGCCCTCGTGACGCTTTTTACTGTGACCACTGAGTTTTAAGACACAGCCTTCAGGTGCTAAAGAGCCCTTCAAAATGGCCAGACCACCGTGGGGCTTGAGAGGGTTGTCGAGGTTTCTGACCACCTGTTGCTCAGGGGTTTCTTCTGCCAAGTTGGCTTCTTGGCTCAGCCATTTCCCGGTGACAGTGGGCGTATCGGTGAGGCGTTGTGCTTCAAACAAACGTTGGGTCAACAATCGTAAGCCACCGGCTTTTTCTAGGTCGGGTGACGTGTATTGGCCACCTGGTTTGAGATCGGCCAAGGTGGGTGTTTGTGCCGAAGCTTGGTGAATGTCTTCCAAAGTAAAGTCCACATGGGCTTCTTGTGCCAATGCCAGCAAGTGCAGGACTGCATTGGTTGACCCACCTGACGCGGCTACGGCCGTAGCGGCATTTTGTAACGACGTCTTTGTGACCAAATGACTGGGTCGCAGTCCGTTTTCTAGAACTTGCATCACCGTCCGGCCCACCTCGTAGGCCACTTCCGGTTTACGAGGGTCGACAGCAGGGACGTCATTGGCGCCCATGGGCGATAAGCCCAGCATGGTCACTGCGGTAGACATGGTGTTGGCGGTGAACTGTCCGCCACATGCACCAGCGCCTGGGCATGCTTTGTCTTCCAATACTTTCAATCTCTCGCGGCTCATTTGGCCAGCGGCCACTGCACCCACAGCTTCGAAAACGTCTTGAACCGTCACGTCACGACCTTCGAAACGACCGGGAAGGATAGATCCGCCATAAAGTACCACGGAGGGCAAATCCAAACGCAACAGACCCATCACCACGCCGGGGATGGTTTTATCGCAGCCACACAAAGCCACCACTGCATCGAACTCATGAGCGCGAACGGCCAACTCTAATGAATCTGCGATGACTTCACGTGACATTAACGACAATCGCATGCCTTCCGTTCCCATGGTGATACCATCGGAGACTGCGACTGTGTTGAATTCGATGGGGGTCCCACCAGCGTCTTTGATGCCTTTTCGAACATCTTGAGCCAGACTTTTGAGGCCCATGTTGCAGGGGGTGACATCCGTCCAGCAATGAACCACCGCCACCATGGGCTTCGCGAGATCTGCGTCGGTTAGCCCTGTGGCTTTGAGCATGGCTCTGGCAGGGGCGCGGGCGAGGTCTTCAGCGAGTCGTTTTTGAGTCATTTTTTACCTCCTGGTGGCTCAAGCGTTTAAAGTTTATTAAAAACAGTCGCTTAAGGTTCTTTTCACGTTGAGGGCCCTGGAGACCCTCCGTTGGATTGAAGAGATAGCTTGACAACTTGTTAAATGAAAACATAAATAATTGGCAAACTCGTTAAAGGAATTTGAACATGAATGTGAGCCTCGACCAGCTTCTCGTTTTGGATGCCATTGAACGTTTGGGCAGTTTTTCCGCGGCCGCCAAAGAGTTGTACCGCGCTACCTCAGCGGTGAGTTACGCCATCAAGACCCTCGAAAGCTCACTCGAGATCGAAATCTATGATCGCTCTGGGCACAAGGCAGTTTTGACCGAAGGGGGCCGGCTAATCCTGGAGGAAGGGCGCGCCGTGTTGGAGCGGGCCCGCCAGTTGGAAAACGTGGCCAACCACTTCAACGCGGGATGGGAGCCTCGTTTGGTGGTGGTGATGGATGGTGTGTTACCCATGCGCCCACCGATTAAGGCGTTGCGACGTTTCACTGCCCAAGATTTACCCACTAAGGTCGAGCTGCGGGTGGATTATTTGTCCATGGTTCGCGAACGTTTCGACAAGCTGGATGCTGCTTTAATGATTACGGTGGACCTCCCTTCGGAGCCCATGCTGGAGGTGCGAGCCTTGCAGCCGCTCGAAATGTTATTGGTGGCACACGCCGATCATCCCTTGCATGATGAGGCAGCACCTTTACGTCGTTCCGCCTTCGCATCTCACGTTCAGGTCTTGGTGACCCCGTCAGCAGGGAAAGGCATGACGCATATTCGCAAAATGTATTTTGATGTGCCCCATGTTTTTGAGTTGTCTGATTTCCGCTCAAAGCGAGAGGCTTTGGTTGGGGGTGTTGGGTTTGGATGGATGCCAACGCACATGATTCAAGAAGAACTCGATGAAGGTATTTTAAAAACACTTCCCTTTGAAGAAGGACACACGTTTCTTTTTACGCCGCAACTGGTGACCCGTCGAGACAAGCCGCTCGGCAGTGGGGGCCGGTTGTTTGCCGAATACATCGAAGAAGAATGGGCACAATTTGCAACGAAGGGCAAAGCCAAAAAAAAGCAGAGCAAAAGCTCTGCTTGATCTCTGAACATCAACGATGTTCTTAAGCCGCATCATCCTGACGTTCTGGATGGGCCTGTTGGAAAGCAGACAGCGTTGACAGTCTGGCTTCAATGTCCAACAGCAGGGGGAAATGGTTGACCGAAACACCAAACCGTCGCGCATTGTAGAGCTGTGGAACGAGTAAGAGGTCTGCAAAGCTAACCTGATCACCCACGCAAAACTGGCCCACTGTTTCTTTGGTCAATTCTTGAAACGCATTGAGGCCTTCGCCAATCCAATATTTGGCCCAGTCGTGAGTGTCTTTTTGGCTGAAACCATGTACTTTTCCCAAGTGTTTTAAAACCCTGAGATTTTGTAAAGGTTGCACACCGCTGTTGATCACCTCCGCCAGTTGTCGCACTCTTGCGCGCAAAAAGGGATCGGTGGGCAGCAATGATGGCTTCGGTTGAACCTCCTCTAGGTATTCCAAAATAGCCATGCTTTGGGCGAGGTCACCCTGACCACTACTTAGGACGGGAACTTCGCGCATGGGGTTTTTTCGTCGCATTTCGAAACCGTACTGCTCTCCACCATTGTTCACCAGGTGAACGGGAAGGGTTTTGTAATTGAGCCCCTTCCAATTCAATGCAATGCGGACCCGCCATGAGCAACTGGATCGGTAATAGCTACGAAGCGTGAGTGCCATAATGATTCTCCTGCAACGGTTTTTGGTAGGGGGTGACCTTTTGCGCAATTTGGCCAAAGACGCTGTGTCCCTCTTGAAACATCTCAATGGTGACTTGGTCTCCATATTTGAGAAAGGGTGTACGAAAGACGCCGGTGTTGATTTTCTCCAGCATGCGTTTTTCTGCCAAGCAGGAAGAACCTTTCGAGGTGTCTTCGTTACTCACAGTACCACTACCGATGATGGTCCCCGCAGATAAAGGTCGAGATTTGGCCGCATGAGAAATCAACTCGTAGAAATTGAAATGCATTTCAGGGCCTGCTTCAGGTTGTCCAAATAGATTGCCGTTTAAATGGGTGTGTAAGGGAAGATGAACCCGCCCATTTTGCCAGGCATCACCGAGTTCGTCTGGCGTTACAGCGATGGGCGAAAATGCAGAGGAGGGCTTGGATTGGAAAAAACCAAATCCTTTGGCAAGCTCTCCGGGGATCAGGTTTCGCAGGGATACGTCGTTACAAAGCAATACCAATTTGACGTATTGCTCTGCCTCTTTTGGAGAGACCCCTTGAGGGACGTCACCAGTGACCACTGCCACCTCAGATTCAAAATCACACCCCCAGGATTCATCGGCCAGCTCGATATCATCGCGAGGTCCCAAGAAAGCATCACTGCCGCCTTGGTACATCAAGGGGTCTGTTTTGAGCGTCGCGGGCGGCTCTGCACTGCGGGCTTTGCGAACCAAAACCACATGGTTAATATAAGCACTTCCATCCAGCCAGGCGTAAGAGCGAGGTAGGGGGCTTGCTGCCTCCTCAGCCTCAAAAGGGAACGCCTCAGTTTCTTTTCCTGCGTTAAGGTTTTGATACTTCTGTTGCAGTAAGAGAGACGCTTCTTCCCAGTTGTCCAACGCGTACTGAAGCGTGGGCGCAATGTCTAAAGCAAATACGGCTTGCGTGTTGTCTTGAGAAACGACGACCAAAGCGCCATCGCGACGACCATTTTTGAGAGTTGCTAATTTCATTTTATTTCTCCTTTTTTTATCGTTTAACCGGACAGCGGCAATTTAGGCGCTGGCTTCGATTTGTTTGTTTTGTTCTAATTCGATGGCTTCAAATAATGCCCGGAAATTTCCACCCCCAAAGCCCTGGTCGCCTTGTCGTTCAATGATTTCAAAGAAGAAAGGGCCCGCTTGGTGGTCATCGTGATACGTGGAGGCATCCTTAAAGAAAACTTGCAGCATATACTGGTCCGTGGGGGAACCATCGATCAAAAGGCCGTGGGGCTTCAAATCGTCAATGCTGTGTTTGAGATTGTTGATATCAACACCTACTTCTTTGAGACGCTCAGGCACAGGCTCGTAATAGACCTCTGGGGTTTCCAAAAACTGGACGCCACGGCCGGTTAAGGCTTGGGCGGCATTGAGGATGTTGTCTACTTCCAGTGCGATGTGCTGTACGCCGCCACCACAATTGTCTTCAACGAACTGATTGATTTGGCCCTCTTTGAAGAAAGGTTCCATGGGCTCGTTGATGGGAAATTTTACACCGGAGCTTGGATCCCACATGACCACAGATTTGAGGCCCGTTCCGGAAACAGCATTTTCATTGATTTCGTCTGTGTGGAATTCAATTCCCCAGCATCGTTCCATGCCCAAAACATGTTCAAACCAAAGTTCAACTGCTGCCATGGTCATCACGTTACAGGTGATGTGATCGATTTTTTTGTATTGATAGTTATCACGATTAATGATGGTCATGTTGGGCAGCGTTTCAAAGCCTGGGGCAAAATCGTTCCAATTGTGTTTTTCAATGAACCGAAAAGTGAGGTCACCGATGGGGGTGGCAATGCTGAAATGCTTAAAGCAACCACCTTGGTCATTGGTGGTGGTTTGAACAGAATAAATGGGTGTGCCACCTCTTTGGTCTAAGAAATCCCAGGCTTTTTGAATGTCTTCAACTTCGAAGGAGACCGACATCACACCTGCAGGATGTCGCTTGAGAAAACGGGCTGCACGACAGGAATCATTGAGCGGGGTACTGACGACCCATCGGATGTCGCCGTTTTGAAATACTGTACTGGATTGACCTGTTTGTTTTTCAAAACTCTCTGATGAAATGGCCACCGGGCGCCAACCCATTTTTTCGGTGTAGTAGTTATGGGAACGCTCGTTTTCACTGGTGACAAAATGGAAACTGTGGATTTCTTTAATTCCTAATTCATGTGATGCAGCCATGGCTTACTCCTTTTTTGACGACGTAATCTTGCGATGAAGAGTGTCTAGCAAAGAAAGATATTCAGAAAAACAAGAAATATTTGAATGGGTTGTTCAGGTTTTTCGATGCAGCGTCAGGTGATGGTTTTCGAACAATTGTGTAAATTGCAAGTGAAATACGGCGAGGAGGGGTTTGATGTTTATCTAATTAAAAAAAACCCGCACGTCGAGAAGAGAGGTGACGGCGGGGGGCAGGGTTTGTGTTTTCTTGAGGAAATCTATTCGTCGCAAATCTCTTCTGAGTAGGTGCGCTTTTCGAGCTGGACGCGCATCATGGGCCATGAACATTGCATGTCCTCGGCAGCGGAGTGATTGTCACCATTGTTGCGAAAGCCAGAACCAGAGTTGGTCCAGTTGCTGCTGCAGGCACGGTTATAGTTAGAATAGCCCACCGTGGGCAGTGATCTGGAGAGCCATTTCACGCCAATGGTATAGCTCGCATAAGCGGCGTTGGTCAGAGGGATGTCTTCGCCGAAATCAAAGGTCCACCATGCGCGACGTTGGGTGCGTTCATAAGCGGTGGCCGGATTGTTCAGCGTTACGGTTTCCCATTCCAAATCTCCCAAGACCAGTGTTTGGGTTTTTGTGTAGGGGGTCGCATTATTTGGTGAAGTGCCTGGGTAAATCTCAACTACCAATTCATAAGAGTCTGGGAACATGTTAAACATTGAGTCGGGTACCATGGCCAATACATCCACAGATTTGATGCGCCACGTTTCATCGGTTTGCAGATTGGGTTGTTCAAAGTCCAAAATGATCGCATCGTGAACGCCCGCCAAGGCGAATGCATCTTCAAGGCTGGAGAACTCTTCAATGTCAAATGCACTCTCTTCTACGATGCACCACTCCTCCTCTTCCTCTTCAGGCGGCGGCGGTGGCGGTGGGGGAGGTGGAGGTGCCGGTGTGTCAGGCTCCCAATCTGATTCTGGAACCATCGGTAATTCAGGGTCTGGTTGCGGAATGGAGACCAATTTTTCTTCACCGCAGGCGGCGAACGCAAGCAAGAGAACACCTAACGCTGCTGTTTGGGAGACACGGTTTGTGTTGGCCTTTGGTGGGAAAATCATGTCGACTCCTTTGTTGATAGCGGTTCCGAAGTGGGTGGAAGCTGCCACTTTCTTTGTTCACTCAAAAGCGCAAATATCTGAAGATATCATTCAGTTTTGTTGAACAAGAAGAATCGCAGGTTCAAAGGGAAGCCAGAAAACCCGAGTAAAACATAGGCTTACGGGTTCCCCTGTTCAGCTGTCAAATGTGCTCGCTTTGCCAACCTGAATTGGCTTCGGTCGGTCATTTGTCGTAAATGAAACCGGTTTATGGCATGCTTTGCCTAACCAAAATATTGCCGGGTCGGCTGGGGTGAACGACCAATGGAGTTATCTGCATGGTCAACTTGCATCCATTAAAGAGTTTGATTCTGGCGGTTGGGATCATGAACGGGTGTCAGTGTGAGGATGAGCCAGCTGGCCCAACTGTCGTGCCTGAAGTGGAAGATCAAGAATCCATCGATTGGAATAACTTCTATGACAGTGGCACATTAACGGCCAACCCTCCTTCATTAGATGCAGGGGGTCCGGGGGATGCGGTCGCTTCAGGGCGCCCTGATGGCGGGGTGACGTTGATGGATGCGGGCGTCACTGATGATGATGTTTGTGTTGCGCTTTCGGCCACTGCAAACAACGTGGTGTTGCCCGTCGATATTATTTGGGTGATCGACTCCTCACCGAGCATGGACGATTCCATTCTTATCATCGAGCAAGAACTCAATCTTTTTGTGGCTGAAATTAGCGAATCAAATCTGGATTATCGTGTGGTTTTGGTGGGCGCTGATGATGACTATTATGATCCGGCAGCACAAAAACAATATTTAGGGATTTGTATTCCGGAGCCTTTAAGCGGGGCGGCCGGTTGCCCGGATACCGACTCGGAAAGTTATCGGCACATTCGCCAAGGGGTCCACAGTCACGATGCGTTGTCAAAGCTCATCAACAATTATGAGGATTATAAAGATTTCTTAAGACCGGACGCCATCACGCACTTTATCGCCGTCTCTGACGATGACACCGGTGGGTATTCTGATGATGAAGACTTTGAAAGTTTTATTGCCACGGCCACTGCACCTGGCTTTCCGCAGGGTTTTGTCTTTCACAGCATTGTGGATTTAATTGGTTATATCGAAGGTTGCTTTTGGGATGATTCGTGCAGTTGTGGTGAAAACAGAGGTCAAGAATACATTAATATGAGTGAAGACACCGGAGGGGTCATCCAATCGATTTGCCAGGAGGATTGGACAGAAGTGTTTGATGCATTGCAGGAAAACGTGGTTCAGGGGGCGTTGTTACCCTGTGAATATTTACTTCCTGAACTTGAAAATAATTTACAGATCGAGGCGGATGAAACAAATGTGGTCTTAATCTCAACGGAGGACGGTAGCCGGACCACGTTACCTAACGTTCAAAACGGGTCCCAGTGTGGTGATAATGAGGCGTGGTATTTTGATAATGCAAACCATCCCACACGCGCCATTCTTTGCGAAGCGGCCTGTGGGTTGATCAACACCACCATCGAGTTGGAATTTGGGTGTGAGACGGTAAAATACCCTCAGCAATAAAAGGAGCCATGCATGTATCTCAAGAGGGCACTGTTTTCCTTGGTACTTTTAACGGTCGTGTCTTGTGGGTTAAAGTCCGTGGAGGATGGCTTTGAACAAAATGGCGTTCATACCATCAACACAGGGTTTGTTTCAGCCTTTGCCATCCCAATATCTGATTCCGAAGTGATTTTGGTGGATTCCGGTGGTGAGGAGGATGCGGCGTCATTAAAAATTGGGTTGGAAGCACTTGGATACGGTCTTGATGATGTGACGCATGTGTTCATCACCCATGGTCACAAAGATCATGTGGCAGCACTTGAATTGTTGGACAGTGCTTTGAAAGTGGGTTTCGCGCAAGATGAGCCATTGATCGAGGAAAAGCTTGGGAAAAAGGTGGTGTTAGATCTGCCGATCGATGATGGCGAGCGCATGATGGTGGGGGATGTGATGGTTGAGGCCTTTCATTTGCCTGGCCACACGCCGGGTAACGCAACTTACCTGATCAATAATGTGATGCTTATGGGAGATACCGCCATGGCTAATGAAGACGGGTCGGTGGGCGTGCCCCCTGAGTTTTTTTCGAGCGATGCGTTGGCGGTCAAAGACAGAATCAAAGATTTATGGTCGCGTTTGGAGAACCGAACCGATGATGTTGAGTGGATGTTCTTCGCACACACCGGCCCTCTCCAGGGGACAAATGCTTTGAAAACCTATTCTGTGGAATAATACATTTTGTAATGCCGCCCGCCAATGTTTCTAGGGCTCGGATCATTATTGCATCTGTGGCGTCGTAGTGTCGCAGAGCCGTTCCGAAAAGGCAAGCGACTTAAAACTAAGCTTGAATGGTTACACCCTCTCACATGTCGGGACACGTATGACATGAACGCGGTTTCCAGGAACGTACAATTGACCAGGCTTCACAAGCGGTCCGCCTTGAAACGCTAAACCTTTAGAATTCTAGAAGGGGATTGTGTTTTTCAGGTTGATTAAAAATTAAGCCAGGGTGTTTGTCTTTCATGTATTTCGTGATGCTGTTTCACTTACTATTTTTTACCTGGGTTGGTTTTGACATCACTCTTTGTTGATCTGTATTGTGAAAACCAAGGATCAGTTTGAATCAGGTTGTATCGAATTCTTTTAGTTAATTTTTAGGAGCATTGCTGAGAAAATAAATACGGAGCAAAACATGGTGGAGACTGACTGGGACGGTCGTGGTTTTTCAGGGGGAAGATGGAACACTGGAAACTTTGGATTGCGGGTCGGGGTCTGCCTCGCCGTGTTTGCACTCTACGCGATGATGGTTGGATGTAACAACACCTCGCCAACAGCCAATGCACCTTTAGAAAACGTCCAAAAACCAAAGCAACTGAGTGAACCGTCCATCGACGCAGAACAGGCCTGTGAGCCTGCGTGCGATGGAAGGGAATGTGGCAGTGATTTATGTGGCGGTCTTTGCGGTGAATGTGCATCGCAAGAAATTTGTGCGCCGGGGGGGGTATGCGAACCTGCGCCAGAAGATTGCACGGCGCGTTGTGAGGATTTGGGTTACGAGTGCGGTGAGGTATGCGGAGAGACTTGCGGGACCTGTGAGGGGGCACAGGACCATTGCTTAGAGGGCAACTGTGTTTGCCAACCCGACTGCGTGGGCCGAACCTGTGGAGATGCCGACGGATGTGGTGGGACGTGCACTCCGTGTCCGGTAGACTTCAACTGTTCGGATTGCGCATTCAAACTTTCGGTGGTGCAGCAGGAGCAAATGGAGGATGGGCGCTCCATCGCCACACTGGCATTGGCTTTCAACCCCACTGGCGGTTCAGTTTTGCCGGTCATGGCCGATTTGCAAATGCGGGTCACTGGCCCGGCCACCTTGAGCAGAGTGGGAATCGGGCAAGCCTTACTGGATGCAGGCAAAGAGCCACTCACGCATCCACACACGGGGGCGGCCTACCAAAGATTAGATGCAGAGACCTACCGCTTTATGGTTTTATCGACCCAGAATACCCGCACAATCGGCGCGGGCCAGTGGCTCTTCTTCAAGTTTGAAATTGGTGACACGGCCACATCGGGCCCTGCCACGTTTGGTTTGCTTGCCCATCCTCACATTCTCGCCCCTATGGAGGCAAACCTATTTGAGCCTGGGGAGATGGAGAATGCGGTGGTGATTTGGCCGGAGGTGAGCAATGCAGAATAAGCGATTTCTCACCTTTTTATTACTTGGCGCGGGGTTCATGGCATCATCCGCGTACGCAGAGCCGTTGCCTTTGGATGAAATCCACCGATTCAATGGGTGGGTTCAGTGTTTAGAACGCTGTCCGGCCGGGGGGAGTGATCCCAGCTATGTGGGAGAAAGAAATCATTTTGAGTGTGTGGCACGCTGCAATTCTACCGATGCCAGTTTGAGAGAGGATGGCTTTGGCTGGGGGCCTGCAAAACGACAGTGGGAGAAAAACGGGGCTTACCCCACAGACCGCGCTGATTTGATGCTCGCACTTTACGAATTTTACAATCAACGTTCCGGACAAAACCAAGGGCAACTCACTTGTGAACGAGGTGGGGACGCGCAGGAGGACGGTTCCACTGAGGGAGAAGTGGTCATCCTCGGTCCTTATTGTGGTCAAAACGAAACGTGTGGCCATTGGTTGGACGCCTGTACCGAACCCGCAGAGGTTGGGGGTAACGCCCAGTGTGAGATTGATGTCTCCGGTGGTTTGGATACCTTTGACATCGCAAACCTGTGCACCAACAGTCTCCTAGGGGCCACTTGTGAAGGTGGCGTTGCCCAGGGGGATGGTTGGCAACTGGCAAATACACCGGGGCAGTCTGGGGTACTTACACAATCTCGAAGTTTGTCTTTTACCCCTGCCAATGCCAATACATTGCTCGAGGATGGCACTTATAAGGTTGCTATTGAGGCGTACGGGACGCGAGACGGCATCATTGACCCCATCACCATGACCCTCTCCATGGGGGATACGTCGCAAGAATTTTTGGTGCAAGTGGCCCCGCTAACCCCGCGTTGGGACGTTTATGAAGCCACTTTCGACTTAACCGGGCTGGACACTGCCATCCCAGTATTGACCATTTCATCGCCGCTCCTCGAATTCCAAAATCTTTACGTTCGTTCCGTTCGTATCGAAGGCCCCGTGGTCGAAAGGCTCGATTGCCAGGCCCAAAGCGGCGATACCGTGTGTTGGTTACCACCAGATAGTTCACAAGGGGTGGACTACTTAGCGTCGGCAGTGCGGTCCCCTTTGTGTCCGGAATCGCTGTGCGACTATTGGGAGGCACAGACGGGCGGAAGTCAGCCGTTCACCGTCGCACAAATACAGAGCGCTTGTGTGGATCAAGATGGGGATGGACTGCCCCGATGGTTGGACGAAGCGGATGCTTGTGACCCGTCCACGCAGCCCTGCTTGAGCCGTACAGATTTATTGTCCCATTGGTCCTTTGACGAAGACAGTATGACTGATAACACCGTGAGAGATTTGGTGGGCGACACCGCTTCGGGTGATCATCCAGGGCTTCTTAAGGGATGGTCAGGAGCAGCTGCACCAACCATTAGCCACGAAGGGGTGGTGGGCGATGCACTGGCATTTACCAATGATGGGGCCTACATGGCAGTGGACGCCAGCGCTTTGGATGGCGATGGTGCTTTTACGGTTACCTCTTGGTTCAAGAGTGGTCCTGCTGAAGAAGATGCCGTCTTAATCCAGCAACGCATGTGCCACACCCGTGCCAACAGTGGGGTATGTACCGACGCCACGGGTTATGATGGAAGTTATCAACTGATGCTGACCGCTGAAGGTACCGTCAAAGGAACTGCCACGCATAAGATTGGTTCCTTGATTCGAACTTGGCAGGTCGAAACGGCCAACGGTACGGATTTGAGAGATGGTCAGTGGCATCATGTGGCCATGGTACAAAGCGCCACCAACGCCACGCTATTCATTGATGGGCGCGACCCCAGCACAGTGACCTTTCAGTCGCCGGCGAATTTACAAGGCGCGCTGTCTACCTATTTGGGTGGCGACATGCGAGATCTGAATAAATATTTTCATGGTTCGCTTGACGAGGTCACGGTTTGGGGGCGGGCTTTGGCTTCCATCGAAATCGAAACCATGTACCACCGCGGTACAATGGGGAATACCTCTGTGCCTACCGATGATGAACGCGACGGCGTGGTGACTGCGGACCGCTTTTGTGGTGGTGAAGGCGATGACCCATGTGCGTTCCATCAAGTGTGCACCTACAGTGATATCACTGGGCGCAGTATTTGTGAGGCGCGTCAGGATTGTGGAGACGCACCGTGCACAGCTTTTCATTTAGAAAAGATTGCTGAAGACGATCAACAGGTATTGGTTTGGGTACATTTTGACCACGCTGCAGCCCCCACACGCGTTTTGGACCTGTACATTGAATATCAGCGCGATTTGTTAACCTTGGAAGATTCCAGGCGGTTGCCGGCACTCGCAACCACAGACCGCGCATTGGCCACCACCCATTTGTCGGATGGGACCCTCCGGCTTTCAATTTACAACACCACCTCTACGGAACCCATTCCTTATGGACCATTGGTGGAATTGGTTTTTCGTCGTACTGGCGATGACCGTTATTGTGTGATGCCCGACGACCACGACTATGTTTTAGGGTGTGATCCAGATACCGTTCCAGGATGCACGGGCGCAAGCAACTGTGAAGCACAGGGCACCTGCACCGTAAAAGTCTGTGATTGTCATCTTCCCACTCAAACTGGTTTGTTTTGTTACGATCGCGCCTGTACGACCACCGACCTTGAAAACGGTCTGTTGGCCAGTGCAGAGGATTTCGTTGATGTGGGAACGAATCCCGATGCTTTGAACCGTTATCCCGCTTGTCGAATCACCAACGAAAACTCCATTCGTTTTCGTACGGACGATCAATTTCAAACAGAGGCCATGGCCCCTGAACAGGGCAACGATGAGCTGAGTGAAGACGCTTTGTGGGGCAATGGTGTTTCCGTGACAAATATTGGAGACGCAGATGTGAAATTGATGCTGTTGTATGATTTTGACGATGCCATGTCGCCCTTAGTGCGTAATGAAGCACCGACCGCTGAGGAAATCTGTGAGCGACTTCCCGAGTGCGCATTGGAATCTGACGAGGCGACCAAAAACCGCATTCTCGGACAACTGCGTCGGTTACAACACGGTAAGAATATTTTGTCTCCTACTTTGATGCCGCCTATTCTGAATGGGGAACTGCCGGGTTTGGGGGATGGGGCTGGCTATTTTAATGGGCAAAGAGATCATCTTCGTATGCCCGTAACATTTCAAGAGCCCCTTCGGGCAGATGAACAGAGTTTCAGCTTTTCTGCATGGTTTTTTGCAGGTGGACATTTGGCCACCGATGCCCCGGACAGTCCCCACGTAATTTTTGCGCACAACGGCCAATCCGATGAAAGAACCCGGTATGGTCTCATGGTCCGCAAAGACCGGCATTTCGCGGAAGCCATGGAATTGTCGTTCTTCAGCGGCGACTTGCGAGGCAGTGATGTGGTGGAAACAACCATCAGGAGAAACATTGCCGAAAACACGTGGCACCACGTGTCGATGGTCATGGACGCGGCCGAAAACAAGGTGCATTTGTACGTCGATGGTGAACTTGAGGAGTTAATCCAATTGGAAGACACCTCCTTGCCTGTGAGCTGTCCGCAGTTTTTCAGAGAGGTGGATGTCCATCTCAAAGAGCAAGGGGCTTTAAGTATCGGTGGTAAGCCGCCTCAATGGCTGTATCGTAGTGTCTACAAAAGCGGTTCCTATGAAGTCAGAAGGATGGATGTTGAAACTTATAACGAAGAAATCATACTGTCCGATGGTGCCACTTCTTACCGATATCCCGATTACAACCCGGTGATTGATCGTTTGGTATTTGTGTCGAATGCCACTGGGAACGAAGAGGTCTGGATTGCGGATGGTGACGGAAACAACAAACAACAACTCACCGAAGGTTTTGGGAACAGTGCTTACAACATGCGTGCCCGCCGCCCTAAAATGGCGCCGGATGGGTCCGCGGTCATATTTGAAAGTAACGCCAGTGACGTGTTGGCCATGGATAATCGTTTCCAAACCTATCATTTGTATTACATCGGCTACGATAACAAAGCCAATGTCCCCGAAATCCAAATGCCCAGTGGTGGGACCACCACGCAACTGAATTATCCGGATTTGGTGGCCAATCAAATAACCAGGTTTTTCAGACTGACCGATCAGAACATGAACCGAAACAACACAGAGGCGCAGTGGATTAAGGGCAACCACCGCGAACTGGTTTGCATGACCCCGATGGGCACTGGTTGCTCCGAAGGTTCAGCGGGCTGTCATTGTAGAGATGGCGAAAAAAGATTGGGTGACCTTTACTATAACTCGTCTTCGGATTTGTGGGATGATTACCGGATCATCCAGCTTTCCATCGGTACTGACGTCCTTATGAAACATCGAAATGCGATTGCCGGTTTGGCTGATTACAACGAAGAAACTAAGTTGCTCGATGTGTATCGTAAGGTCCTCTTGTCAGGTGACTCTGGAATCACGCTGAAGGATAGGGAACGCTTGTTTTACGAGACATCACGCGAAGTCTTTGAGACTTGGCCCGATGATGAGCGTCATTTTGCTGTGGAAGGAGGTTCGTGTGCTTGGCTGAGTCGAGACGATGGTGTTCCAGATAATGAAGATGAAACTGATGATGACCAAGATGGTGTGGACGACAATGTTGATAATTGCCCCCGAACCTACAACCCCAATCAGGATAACAGTGATGGTGACGCCATTGGAGATGCCTGCGCCTACGCAAGATGTGGACTGGCGGTGACCTTTCGGCCTCAAGACGCACTTTTTACCGCACAATGCTGGGACACCAATGCAAACGGTATCGACGATCAAGCCGAAGACCTGAACGAGGATTTGGTTCACGATGTTCAAGATTGTTACACCGTGGATGTGAGCAACATGTTCATCAGCTTCCCCTTGGCAAAATACAGTCCCAATACCCTTCGCAGTGACGTTCAAACCGAAAATATAGGTTCGGAATGTGTGGGCCCCCCACAGGCAGGGCAAGAAAGGTGCCGCCTGGCCGATGGCAAAGATTTAATGGCGCCGAAAATTTTGTATGGGGTGGACATCAACAAGCAAGCAGTGAGCATGGTGCAGGTGGAAGTAAAAAGCCCCCGAGACAGAACTCCGTTGACCAATGGGTGGAGCGTGATCATCCCATTTAATATGGAGATGGGCGAAACACTGGACTTGGCAGATTTTGAACTCAAAAGGAAACGGGTGGATCGCCACCATTATCTTCGCCAAAAAGTGAGCGAAAACATCTTGGTGAACAGTCAGGAAAACATCGTCTTCACGCCTCCGCAAACAGACACTTATTCACAGCTACTGGGTGGCTTTCCATCTGCAAATATCGTCCAGGATCTGAGACGAGAAGGAAGCAGCACCACAGGCGCAGAGCTTCGGACATCCATCGGTGGTTTTTCCTGCACGCAGTTTGGCAGTGATTGTCAGCGTGAGGTGGGGATGGACGGCGCTATTTGTCATGATGAAGACGCTGATGGCAATCCCTCGGACCAACCGGTCTGCGCTTGGCAATGCAGTGAAGATGGGGTGGGGACCACGTGTACGAGTTTGCATCCATTGGACCTCAATGGCGTTCCTAAGGGTGATGTGAACCGTTGGGTGTGTACGACCACCAATGAAGAGAAGGGGTTGACGCGCACTTGTATTGACGGGCACGCTGGAGATTCCCCAGGTATGGCCATGGACAACCCCCAAGACGATGCCCCGGGTTGGACCTGCACAAACTCTGATGCCCAAGGCCGCGTCTGTTTGCGCGACCAGCCCTTTGCTCAAAACCTCGGTGTGGCGATCAATGCGGATGCCAGCAATTTGATTGGCAAGACCATGGTGAAGGCCTCGGTTTGGCTTAGAAGGGTCGGACGTCCTTCTGGCTCGGTGAGTTTGTATCTCCAAAATTCCAATGGCGACATGGTGGGAACCGTGACCTCTCAACCCATTGTAGCGGCCAGCATCCCCACTGCATTCACGCGATTCGATTTCGTGACCAATCACGCGCTACAAGCCAATGACCGTATTTTACTCAAAGCAGATGGCGGGGACTACTTAAACTATATTCAAGCGGAAATTGCAGCGGCAAATGCCTACGGTGAGCAAGCCCTATCCTTGCAGTCCTTTCAATATGCTTTTGTGCGAGACGGGCTGGTGGAGCAAGATCTGAGCGCGCAAACCTCACATGTGAAAGTGGCTATTGATGTTTTAAAACCCGCTTGCTCTGAAGGGTTGTGCTCTGCCCAGCTCCAACCACTCGTCCAAGAAGGGGGAGACATTCAAATCTCTGTGACGCCCTTGGGGCCATCTGATGCATCCGTATCGACAGCTTGGCGTTGGGGGGTGACGCCTTTTGATTATTCCGAGGATGGCCGGGTGTTAACGGGCAATCATGAACTCGGCATCAATCGGTTACTGGATTTTGCAGACTTCCCTCGCGGCTCTGGCGTTTATACCTTATTTTTGGTGGCTGTTGATTCATCGGGCGCCGCGGTGGGGGCTGAACTGTCCGGCCAATTGACACTGACCAGAAGAGCCGTGGCGGGCGGCCCATCATCGACGAGTAAAAAACTAGAGGTCCTACCCAACGGTTTCTTTGAACAGCTCACCGAAGCCGTCTTTTCTCCAGAAAGCGATCGCTTGTTATTTAACGCCTACGCGTCCGCGCGTCCCGTCTTGCTTCTGTCCCAAGGTTTGAATGACGCCTTGGAAGTGATCGATCCTGATGATGACACCATTGCGACCTTGCCATTACAGCCAGACCGACTCTCCATTGTTCCAGAGCGAACCCGCGGCATGTCATGGCGTTTCACGACCAATTACTATCCCTGTAACTGGGTGGGCGGGGTTTTAGATCCCTTGACCCATCAAATGATTTACGGCTTTCAAGGTGGTTTAGATGACGTAAAAATGTACCAAGGAAAGCGCAGTGAAATGTCCATCCGCTCTGAGGTCGAACGGGGGCTGGAACATCTCAGAGCAGATGGCCTGATCGGGGGACCTTGTGGCGAATGTGAGGCGGGGTTGGTCTGTAACACCCATCTGGGTGAATGTATCATGGAGTCGCAACTGCCCACGGATGTTCCCTGTGCCAACAGTGTGGATTGTCCTGCTTACCACGTTTGTGAAATCACGGGGTCTGGGCCGGGCGTTTGTGAAGTACAAGGTTGTCAAACCGACATGGACTGTCCCACCAATACCCATTGCGTGATGACCCCGGCTACGGTGGCGCAACAAAGCGAGCAACGAGAATTGGATTACGTATGCGCTGCGGATTGCGCCGGCGCGGACAGCCAATGCTTTACGCAAGAGTGTTTGAATGGCCCTTGTCGTTTTTGTGAGCAGCGAACCGGTGAATGCATTGAGTGTCGTGAAGAAGAGCGTGATTATGGTGGCTATATCGTTCGTGGTTTAGAAGGGTGTCCAGACTCTAAGAGCTTTGCCTGTGAATCAGGGGCTTGCGTAACGGAATGCTACGCCTTTGATGATGGCACCAGCGTTTATCTGTGTGACCCGCTGGTGGAATACTGTGACCGTGGTTTCTGTCGTCTGCTGGATTGGGACTGGTGGGACCTAGCCCCGTCTTCTTTTGGCGGATTGGGAGAAGCACGGTATAGCGAATTGGTGCCGGATCAACGTTGGCCGGGGTACACCATGGCCGTGGGTGAAAATTATCCCGTCGAAATTGAGGCTTGGGGGATCGAAGATCTGGGTTATCCACCAGAAATGTTGGTGGAAATTAAAGGCAGCACGTGGGCCACGGTGAGTGGCGGAGAGGAGTGGCTCACATTAGGCCGGGTGCTCGTAAACAACAAAACTGTCAAACAAGCGCAAGAAAACCCGGTTATTTTCGACTCACCGTACCCTTTTGATGAAATGCGCATTCGCATGGTCTCTTCGGCAGGTGAGAATGGAGACACCTACCACAACCCTGTGACACGCCAGAACCCGCCGGAAGAGGGCATTGAAATCAGGAACAGTGTGACCGCCACCAAACACCTGCGTGGCAATAAGGTGAAGGTTTGGAATAAAACTGCGGCCATTGCGAATATTACTCCCTTCGAAATGGTCCACGTGTCCACCTCGCAAATGTTGGTTTATACTGACACGGCGAACAGCCGACTCAAAAGCTACTCCCTTGAAGATGAGCAAGAGTACACCGGTCTCGTGAATGAGGGTGTGTTGAATTCACCTAAAGGCATCGCGGCCAACGCCGGGGGCGATACGGTCTTCGTGGTGGACAGCGGCAATAACCGGCTGATGGTTTATCGGAAAACCGCCGGGACTTGGGACAACGAAGGCACCTTCGAAAACGATATCTACACACACGTGACCTCTGGTGGAGTTGCTTTTTCTTCTCCCACAGACGTGGTTTTTAAAGAACCCTTTCTCTATCTTTCGGATACGGGCAATGACCAAATCCACTTGTATCAATGGGTCGATACCGAGTTAGTTTATGTGGCGAGCATGACCGGCCTGTCGCAGCCCACATGGATGGCGGTAGATGACAGAACTTATTTGTACGTGGCTCAAGCCGGGACCAATGCGGTGACGGTGCATGACAGCCTTCCGTCCATGGCAGGCACTTTCCAGCAACATCACAGTTTGACCACTTATAGCTATCGAGGCTCCACCGGTACACCATCCACCGGGAACCTAGATAATGTGAACGGTTTGTCCGTACTTGGAAATGCCACTCAACGACGCTTGTTTGTGAGCCAGGGACAGCGTGTGATTGCGTTATCCGTTGAGAAAAACTTTGAACAATTGGAGCTGATCGATGGACTAAATGTGGTGGGTGCCGGCGGTGGAGACCGTTTGGTGGACCCGAAAGCGATTTTGCTGAAACGGTCTTTGACCAACAGTGCTGTCCCCCAAATTTGGGTAACCAACGCCAATGGTGTGTTCACCTACGACTTGGAGGAGGACCCTTCGTTGGCCACCAGTTCGTTTTATCCATTGGGCATCCCCAGTCGTGAATCCACAAAAGCTTGTAATGCTCTGGGTCTCCCCGAGAGCGCTTGCTTTGGAAACTATGACAATGTGGACGATGCCAAATTCCCTGGTGGGTACCCTGTTTTAAAAATTGCCAACATCCGCGTGTCGGGGGGGCGATTGGTTCCCAATACAAATACCTGGGAAAACTATGTGTGTGCCATGGGCGATACCGATATGAATCCCGATTTTGGCGAGAATGGGGCCAGTCCATTGGCCGAGCACTTCTTTGAAACGGCGGGCTACACCATGCTCAACTGTGCCTATGACCGCCGGGTGGATAACCCTGACGAGCTGGCGCGTATTCACATCACGGGCATTGAAGGGACTTTGCCATTGCTCAATGGCCCAGTGAGTAAAGGCCAAATTGTCATGGATACGGGGGATTTGTGTGTGGTGGAGTTGGACGCGCAACGGGTGATGCCCTGCTATGAATGGGTTGGGGGCAGCGTTTCCTTAGATCCATACAACAGCCCCGTACAAACCTTGCAACTTTTGGACGTGGGTTTATTCCAGAGCTTTGGTCACCCAGACGGCTTTGAAGCTGTACCTTTGCCCAAGTTTAAGCTGAACCTGGATTGGAGTGGAGGCAATTCATTGGATACCGGCTGGGCCGTTCGGTTGGATTCGGCCAATCCTATGTGCAGCCCGCAAGGCGGAAAAGTATGGGACGCGGAAAATGATCGCTGTTGTGACCCCAATACCGAAACCTGCCCCGACGTTGAACTGCCGGTTAATCTAGCGTCTCCCCTGGCTGTTTCGGATCGTGTGATGTCTAAGGGAATGACGTTTATCGCTTCTTTAGAGCCTCCAGAACCCGAGCCTGATGATGTACTGTGTAACTTTTTGGAAAGCGAAGATGAAGACGTCAAGTTGCGATCCGGCATGATGGAAGCCTGGGTCAAAGGCAAGGCAGGGGCCTCTCTCGAAGTTGGCTGTCGCAACGCCCACACTGTGAATTTTACGGTGAACGGCATGACCCCAGCAGAGTGGACGGCGTCTGAAGGTCTATACGTCCGGGTCCGTAACGTAACCACTAACGGCAACAGCTATACCTTGGTTCAACAGGACGACACGACGTTCCCATTGCAAGCGGGGAGATACTTGGTGGGAGAAGGTGATGCGTTCACGGTCACCACGCAGACGGTGGGGGCCTTGGCTTGTGAAATCGATAACCCGCCCCCTGCCACAATGCCAGTGGGTGGCCTTGGGACCGCCATCAACATCAGTTGCCAAGTGGCGCACCCTTTGAGCTTCAATGTCACGGGGCTGGATCCATCGGACAACCTGAGCCTGATTGCGACCGATTCATCCAATACCTCTGTTTCCATTCTTTTAAACGGCAATATGCGGGTGGCAGACACGGTCCGCATGTTGGCGCCTGGGGACTGGACGCTCACTTTTAACGATGCCTGTGACGACGGCGTCTGCCGACCAGTAACCCCTTGTCCGGGCGGGGTGTGCAAAGAATGTGGGTTTGAACCCACGGGTTTTGATAACCAAGTCGACCTGACTTTGGCTGCAGCGGAGTCAGTGGATATCACCTGCCGAGAAGGTCGTGCCAGCTTTGAAGTGAGCGGGCAGCTTTTGGGCCAACTCCCCGATTCAGATGTGACGCTCAATGTTCAGGTCGGCACACCTTGTCGTTCCATTGGAAGTTGTCAGTTGTACACCGGCACTACTTTTGGTGAAGCCTGTGGTTTGGACGACGACAACTGTTATGAAGTAACGACGCACAGCGCCACCGTTCCTTTGACACCTGATAACTCCGCCAGTTCCATCGATTTTGGAGCAGGGGCCACGAACGATTGGGCCGCACCCTGGATCGCTTATGAAGGGGATGTCTATGTGGCTACAGCCGTAACCAGTGATGCTACGCGTGTTTGCCAATTTCAACCCAACTATGGCGCATTGGTTCAAAACATGGCTTTAATCGTCACTTGCGTTGAAGATCAAGGAGACCCCGAAGCAACCTATACGGTTAGTGGTACGGTGATAGGTTTAGGCAGAGACCTCGTGGTGCGACTGAACAACCAACAAGCGGTGTTCGTCAATGTGAGCCAAACCGATTGTGGTGACCCTTGTACTTTCGTCTTTCCTTCTGAGTTTTTGAAGTACAGCGATTACGATGTGTCGGTGAGTGTGCACCCCAAAAAAGCCGATGAATCTTTTGTTCAACGCTGCGTGGTGGCCAATGGTTCAGGTACAGTCATGGGCCCAGTGAATGACATCGTCGTGAGTTGCGACGAGGCGTCTTACATCACGGGCACGTTGGCTAATTTTTACAATGGAAACAATTTGTCCATTCGGGTCACTTGGGAGCAGGCCGGCGAGTTTAGCCAATCGCTGGACCTCACGGGGAATGGTAGCTTTACCTTCCCCGAGCCTGCCGCACCAGAACAAGATAGCAGTGGCAACCGTCATGTGTGCATGAACATTAAACAATACCCCACCAATCCAGACCAAATTTGTTGCATTCATGATTCGGGGGCTGACTTCGCAGGCATGTACGTAGGGTCATTATGGAGTATGGGCTACGACCTCGATGCCATCGCGAAGTTCTTGTGTGTGATTAGCGGCCAGGAAGTTTTTGAGTCTGAAACTAACCTAGGCACCTGCAGCTACGCCATGAACTATTTGTCTTGCAGCGCAGCTCCCACTGCCGGGGTATGCAAAGATCCCTCGGATAGCAGCTTTGTCGTTACCTGTGACTCGGCCGTTTGTGTGGGACAGTTAGCGATGCACAACCTTGGGAAACCGTGGTGTTACCCATGATGAATTTTGATTTGAAGATGAAGAACGCTTTTGTAAAGGGGCGATTTAGCCTCAAGGACAATGGAGAACAAACAATGAAAACAACGAATGGTCACATCCTAAGAACCCAAGTGTTGCACGTGCTTGGTTTCTGTCTTTTTGTGAGTCTGCCAACCACGTTACACGCCCAAGACATGTGTACGGGTTTAACAGAAGACCAATGCACGCTCTCATTGTCGCAAAAGCAACCCTTGGAGCCGGTTCCCTCCTTGTTTAAATTCCAGGCGCGTGTGGCACAGGCCAAGTTGCCGCTGCCCAATGCGGAGTTTCAACAGGTTTTTGTGAAGGTCTTGCAAGGGGCCTCTAACGTTCTGTGTGTGGAGCAGTTTCGCAACGTGCAAGTGCGAGACAGCGTTCTTAACTTGGAAATTGGGCGCAACATGAGTTGTGATTTGGGCCCCACCATTGCTCAAAACAGCGATTTGCAGTTCCAAGTTTGTCTGGGCAGCGAGGGCAACTGCCTGCGCCCCATCTCTTTAGGAACCACGCCTTATGCCATCCAGTCCAGTTACAGCGAATGGTCTCAAAACACAGCCCACGCTGATATTTCTACCCAAGCCCATTATGCGCACCGCATCACCGCAGATCGCAGCCTCTTGGTGACTGGGGTGTCCCAACCGAATGTGGGCTATTTCGATTTCTATACCGATAACGATGATTCCAAATACGAAGTACTGCAAGCGTATATGGGCGATCAATGGGCCGGTGCGAATCGGCATGGTTTCATGCAATGGACGCCGTCCACCACGGAAGGCAATGCGTTGCACCTGGTGAGTCGCAGCAACGATGGTTCCGAAACCATTCAGCCTTTAGATCGTTTTTATGTTTATGGGCTCGAAAGTGTTTTCTCTAAAGATGCCAGAGTCAAAGAAAAACTGACGGTCGAGCGTAATGCATTGGTGGGAACCACTTTGTTCGTGGGACACAGCCTCACCATTCCAGGCGATGGTAATCCCACGGTGGGGACGGGCAGTATTTCAGCAGAAGGCATCACGCTAACGGGCCCCAATCAAACGGGCTACCTCAGGGTGGATGCTCGAGGGGTAGCTGGTGCCGGTGATGAAACAGCTCTGGTCTACCATAACGGGCAGCTGCGGGTATACGGTAATGGTGCAGGCATTGCATCGGGCCAAGGGGACAGCGATGATGCCATGGGAACCAATGATACGGTGGGTTTGGTGAAAGCAGATAGCCTTTGGGCTGAAGGTGACACCCGAGTGGATCGTGATGTCAACATTGGCCGACACATCGATATCGGTGGCAATCAAACCATCGAAGGTACCATTACCGCTCAAGGCTCCATTTCAACCGAGCAAGATCTTGATGTCGATGAAGACGCTACGGTGAATGGCCGACTTGAAGTCAAACACATCGGTGGTGAAGCAGATTCTTACATTCAAAGACTGCGTGTCCACGATCTCATCATCGATGGTGATTTCGATCAAACGCCCAGCAATGGGAGCATGTCTACCTCTGCGAATCTATCGGTGGACGATTTTCTATATGTCGGTGGCAATGTGGCGGTGGGTGACAATACCGGGGGCGGGAATACGACCCTCTTTATGAACGGCCTGACCGGTGATTTGACCACCGACGGTGAAATCGTGGCTGGTGGAACGAGTATCTTCAACAATTTGCAGGTGAACGGCACGTTCACCATGCCGGGCAGCATGGGGATGGACCAGGGAATTCGCGCCAATAATGTGGTGATCGGGATGGACCCAGACTACACCAACTTTACAGGGGAGGACCAGTTGGTGGCCAGTCGTACGGGTGCATTGACGGTGATGGGCAACAATCAGCTTTATCTGCGCACCAAAGATCGCGCTCGGGTAAAATATACGGACAGCCAAACCACATCCTACGGGCAATACCGTTGGTTTTATCCGGCAGACAACACAGATGGAACTGGCAACAGTACCGCCGGGGGCATGACGGGCCAGACTGAAATGCTTTACATTAACGGTGAATTGCGGGTGAACGGAAACCTGAACAATACCAACTGCTCGGGTTGTTTTGCGCCAGCAGGTGGGGACCCCCGGTCTCATCACGATGTGGTCGGCCGGGTCATTGCGGATGCGTTCTACGCACACGGCGACTCTTATGTGGCTCGGAATCTCGAGGTGGATGGATCTTTAGATGTACCCACGATTTCCAGCAGTGGCCAGATTCGATCCAATACCATGCGGGCAGACGAAGGGGTGCGGGCCAAACACGTCTCCATTGGTCAAAATCCTGACTATGTTTCTCTCAGCGCCCCTTATGAATCCATTTCGACCACCAAGTCCAACCATAATCTCCGGTTGTCTACAAACCTCGGCATTTATTTTCAAAACCGCAACTCAGTGAACGCTTATTTTGGAACAGATGGCATTGGCGTTTTCAACAAAGGTATTCGAATCACGGGTACCAATAATTTCACCCATTCATGGAATGGGCGCTTCGGTGCCATGACTTGGGATAACGTAGCAGCGAATGTGGGCCTGCCTGGTTGGCCTTGGGGTCCGATTCCGGCCAGCTTGTATGTGGCCGGCAATATCGTGGGTAACGCAATCTATATCGTTTCGGACGAACGCACCAAGTCGATCATCGGCGTCTCAGATGCTGAGAAAGATTTAGACATTCTTAAGCAAATCGAAGTGACCGATTTCACCTACATCGATGTGATTCAAAAAGGAGGCGGTGAACAGAAGAAGGTGATCGCTCAGCAGGTTCAGAAAGTTTTCCCCCAGGCCGTATCGCAATCCACCGATTCGATTCCTGATATTTACAAAGCAGCCGATGCAGTGGAATACGAAGCCGATTCACAGGAATTGATTGTTGAGCTCATCGACCATGGGTTGGATGTGGGGGAGCGCGTGAAGTTGATTCATAAAAACGGAGAGTTCGAAGTGGATGTTATCGAAGTGCCCAATGCTGATCAGTTTGTGGTTGGAGAATGGACCGAACCAACCGATTGGGTCTTCGTCTATGGGCGAGAAGTGAACGACTTCCTCACTGTGGACTATGAGGCCATAAGCATGTTGAATGTGAGTGCGACCCAAGCGTTGGCAGAAAAGGTAGATGGTCACAGCAGCGAGCTCGAGCTCCTCAAGGCTGAGAATGAGAACCTGAAAACACGACTCGCCAAGATGGAGAAAATCCTGAACAATCTTGATTTGTCCAAAATGGCAAACAAGGCGGTGGTGAAGCCGAAAGTGCGACCTTGGTACCATGTTTTCATGTGGTGGCTTTAAACCAGATGGGTGCTCAAAGGAATACTAAAGATTAAAGAGGACGCAATGAAGATTTGGATATCTATCACACTAATGCTCATCACGACGGCGTGTTCGTCATCGGAGATAGAGCAGGTGCAGCCGATGGTTGGGAAAACGGTAAGCGCAGAGCAAGATAAAAGCGGTGGCCCTACTGTTGTACCGTCCATTCGCCGCGGCAATGTGCCCATTGAAGAAGTGCCAGCGAACTTGTTTTTGCAAGCAGTGGCGGGAGACGGCAGTCAGCAAGTGATCGAACTTCAATATCAGCGCCAGGCGGATGGCGAGGGTCCTCGAGCAGTGGAGTTGTTTGTTCAGTACCCGCAAGAATGGACGTATGAGAAAGTGGATGCGCTGCCCGCTGTGGCGGAGGCAAACAAGCGGTTGATTGTGCAAGAAAAAGAACAAGGGCTGCTGAGGGTCATCATCTTTGCCAGTACAAACCTGGACAGAATTGATACAGGCGGTTTGGCCGCGTTTCATTTCGATACAAAAAACCAAGCGGGTGAAGTTTCCATCCGTGATCAAATGCCCGTTTTTGCACCCGTCGAAACCAATGAAGGGTTGGTTCTCGGAGAAATGTTAAGGGTGACACCATGAGAATAACCTCAATGTTTTTCATTCGGGTCGTACTTTCGCTGCTGGGGTTTTCGGTTTTCGCAGGGCCAGTTCACGCGGATGAACCTGTTTCTCAAGCAGAGAATCTCTGTGTTCAGGGGCAGGGTGGCGGTGAACGGGTGTCTTGCGATGGCAATCCAAGTGCCTGCCAATCTGATGAGGTCTGCGTGGCCCGAGACAGCGGGGAGTCCTATTGTGAGGTTTCCTGCTGGAACGCAAACTCGGGACAGCCGACGCCCGAATCGTGCGCCATCGGTGAAACCTGTGTACCTTTGGCCAATAATGCTTGGTGTAAGCCAACCCATTTCCGCATGGACCTCAATCTGCTCGATAAGGCGATTAGTTTTTGGATCCAGGGCTTACAGCCTGCCTGGGACAATACGAATTCGTGCTCCATTGAAGCCAGTCTTGACCGACTGCTGGATCAAGACGGCAACAATAAGTTCGATATTTTCGATGTAGACCTCAGTATTCTCGCCTTTTTGGAACAACCCATTTGTGAAGAATGTGTTTCTAGTTCTCAGCCGGGTTGTAGTTTAAATGGCACCCAATATTGGCATTGTGACCTCGAAAGCCTCACCGGATGCGCGACCAGCGCCCATTGCGGCCAAGGGGCTTATTGTGATGAAGAGCGCAACGTGTGCGTACGCGAGTGCGGTATGATTCCGTATTCTAGAGAGGCCCAGGTGGAGGGTCTCGATCGTCAATGTGTCGGAGCGCTTAAAACCTGTGACCGACAGCGAGGCAAATGTGAATCCATTCCCGCGGAATCTGTGAAAGAGGTCCATTGCGAAGTGGACCAAAATTGTCCGGCCGGTGCTTATTGCTTTTTAGGGAAATGCGAACCCAAATGTTATCGCAGCATCGATTGTCCCGGCAACCGTTGGTATTGTGCGGATACCAACAAGTGCCGTGCTTTGCCGCAGGGGACGGCTGAAGAAGGGTTCATTTTTGTTCCTGAAGATTACGTGATTCGCTTCGGTCGGTCTCAGGTGGGGATGGATCCCATTAACAATGTCTCCGCATCGGAAATGGCCATCATCGATTTAAAACCCCGCCAGCAAGTGGTGGGGAATGCGGCGGTCAGTTTTGGATACCGGCTCGAGTTAGAGTACGGCATTAAACAAGACCTTGCTTGTACCTTGGCCGTGGGAACCAACTGCGAAACTGAGCCTGAAGCCTTGGGACTGGGAACAACTACCGCAGAGTGTGAAGAGAAAAAACGTGATTGTATCATCGAGCCCGAGGAAGAATGGCTTCAACTCTTGTCGCCGTTTGGGGTGATCAATGGGGCGTCCACCCCCAGTATGGACTTTCAGCTGAACGAAGCGGTTGAAAGCCTGTCCCCTGGTGTTTACCCTGCAGAACTAATGGCCATCTTCGATAATGGCGACTCCCATCGATTGAGCATTTTGTTAACGGTTCCCCTAGTGTCCGGAGAATACGTTGGCAGCCTCGACGCTTATATGGACGACCCCAGCGCCCCCATCAACGGGTTACAGGCCCTCAAAGTTGAGATGAAGATGGAAATCACCGACTCGCCCGCAGTTTGGAACACCTTACTGGCTGAACAAAACATACAACAAACGGGCTCGGACATTATCGATTTGATGTCTGGTCGTTTAGTGAAGGCTAATCTACATGGGAATGGGAGCCTGATTTTTACCCGCGGCGATGAAGGAACCCGTGATGAAAATGGCGAGACCATTTGGTCCGGGAACGAAATCCCACTGGTGGGGATTTACGATGAAGAGAGCACTTTACTGAGGTTGATCGGTATCATCGACACCCCGGCAGACTTTTCCATATGCGAAAACGCCTCCAATGGGCTTAGTGGCGCTTGTGAATCATTCTTAGAAGTCAAGAATCGATTTGGGCGCAATATACGGCGACAGATCGAATTTTATGGTCCCTACGATAAGTCTATGAAGCGCTATTCCGGCGCCTATCGTGAAAAGATTACCGGTCTTCTGCCCGGGTCAGAACTCACACCGGTGGGTATTCAAGGCGATTTTATTTTAGACCAGCTCACCATGGACGATTCAACCTTACTTTGGGGCGGCGCGGCCAATAACAGCTGTGCGAATCCAGACAGTGACAATGCAGGGACCTTGGTGTGCGTGAACAGCAATCAAGAGTTGTGCGCAGAGGGCACCGAGGATTGTTTCTGCGAGCAAATCTGCCGTTGCGAAGTCCCTGGGAAGCAAAAAATACATACGGCCTCAGGCCCCGTGGCTGCGGGACGTCCTTTCGGGTTAGAGGAAAATCACGTCTACTCCGAGTGTGCACCAGACCCCACGAATACCAGCCGCTGTTTAATGCCCAGTGAAGGGGGCAGTGGAGATGAAGCCATTTGCGTTTGTCCGTTAAACGGTTTGCGTTTGTTATACTGTGGCGACCACCCATGCGAAGCAAGCGAAGTGCCAGAGGCTGTGGTTGCATGGGACGAGATTTCAGAGTGTGCGCTTGATAACAACTTTAAACTCCTTCCAGCAGATGAACAGCTGGACAGCTTCCCCGAATGGGGGCCGCAACTGGACCAAGTGATTTCGGATTTCTGCACAGACACCTCCAGTTTTGCCAGTGAGCAAAGTTACCAAGCGTATTTGAATGATGTTTTATCCGGTGGGGATCGTATTTTCTCTGAACTCTTGAATTTTGAGGAGAGTGTGGAGGATGCGCTGGTGGCTTTGGAAAGTGGGACACAGCAAGGGGGCAATTGGGACCGATTGACCGTTCACGAATTTTTGGCCTCATGGGTCCTGCCCTGCGAAGAGACCTGTACCACCAACGCCCAATGTGTGACCTTGCATGGGGCTGATGATGCCCTTTGTCAAAACGGACACTGCGTGGTCCACGGGCAGTTAGACGTGCACGACGAGGATACCGTTGCGTGCGTTGAGGAAAAAGAGGCCTTATGCGGCATGTACCTTTATCGCAAGGCTTTATTAAACCAATGGGTATCTTCCGATGCGGTATCTGGGTGCTCAGGGACCAACGCCTGCTCGCCAAGACCGGATTGGCCGCTGTATTGCCCGGAGACTCTGGGCATCGATGGTTGTGTGGCCACTTTACCTTCCACAACACCATCGGCGGAGCGAACCAGTTACGAAGCTGTGTTCACGTACCAGGAACACAGTCGCTTTTGGATAAATTTGATTCAATCCATCAAGTTTCGAGGTGACAAAGAGCTGTCGGACGCCTTCATGACCCTGTATCGGCACCAAGTTAATCCATTTCAGCAAGGCGCAGCTTTATCTTACAAGCAAAGCAAGCTTCGAGAAGCGGTGCGCCAATACAACCACGCAGTGGATCTCATCTTCGATCCCATTTCTGCCCAAGTATTCCATTCATGGCCCATGCGTGGTTTCGAGCAAATGGGGAATGATTGGTTAGATATGGTGCAGGTCGTCTTGTCCGACCGCATGGAAGCCATGGTGCAACTCGCTGATTTGAAGCGGCGCGTATTGTTGAATGCTGGAGAACGGGATTTTATTTTCGCGCAACACGCGCTGCAACAAGACTATCTTTTGCAGGTTTATTTGATGGCCATGCAAAAAGAATGGCAGGGGGAATCATTTTCTTATCTGGGCTCTGCCGCGCAGACGCTGACTCAGGGCCAAGAATTGATCAGCATCTTCAATACCAATAAGAACGAACTGGGGGTGACCTCCAACGTCGTTTATTTTGAGAACGATAACGTGGACCTCTCGAATTGGGAATACTATCAAGACCAATTGACGGGCAGTAATGGATTGATCGATGCGGCGGAAGCACACTTCGATGATGTGGTGGTGGAAATACAAAATGCATTGAGCGACTTGGACAGCTTCGAAGGCAGTCTGTTAGAGAGCCGTATCGATATGGAAACCCATCTCATTGAAATGTGCGGAACGACATTTCTGCTGGAAGATCCTACAGATGACATCAACGGAGATGGCGTGGTGGACGCACAGGACAATGTGGGGGATTTGGATGCAGACGGGGACCGTGACTACTGCGACTATTTGTTAGAGAATTATAATACGCCCGAAAAAGTCATTTGGCTTGCTGAGTGTAAATTTAACGGCACTTCTAACCGTCAGGGCTTCGGTCCTTGCCCAGGGGGCTCGTACGTTCACACGTGCGAGAACATTGGTAATATTCGCGCCAATGGGGCCTTGGGGGGCAACATCACAAGTGACTTGAACAACCATGATTGCACAAACTTAGCCACCACCTTTTTGAGTGCGCCCGGGGGCCTGGAAGGTACCACCAACAATGCCACCAATAATACCGATCCGCTCAACCAAGCGCCGCGATGTGTACTCAGAGATACCAGCGGCGATGCCTCTTTGGTTTTGAGTAACATCAATGGCAAAGAAACAGCCTGTGTGGGGGGGGCCATGGGAGAGCTACTCCAAGAAAAAGCAAGTTTAGAACTGGAGCGAGAACAGTTGGTGGGAGATTTAGAAACCCTACGCCGCGAACTGGATATCTTGCATGATCAGCTTGATGAAATTGTCAGTTTACAAAACGGTATTCATACTGGGTTCAACATAAAAACGGCCATCAACACGGCATTATCTACAGTGAAAGACACGTTGGATGCCACTGCTGGTATTCTAAACGCGTCGGGGGACATTCCTGATTGTTACTTTCAGGCTGGGTTCAGTATCGGGACCGATTGCCCCATGCACATTGCCTCCGCGTTCATCAAGTTGAGTGCACGATCCTTATATTTCATCCCGGTCGGGCTCAATGTGGCGATGAGCACAGCGGACTGGATTTACGATTCCTTAGAAATGGAGTCGGGGAACGCCGAAGAAAACAAACAAATGGTTGCTGAAATGCAGGCGAAGTTTAGAGAAATAGACGATATCCTCACCCAGTTTCGTTTGCTGAGCCAATCCATTTTTAATGTGGGCTCCAGTATTGAGGACCTCAAGCAAGAGGTGCGACAGCGCGCGCGGTTGTACCAAACCGAAGTCAACTTCGTTGTGGACCACTTGGTGGGGCGTGAAACGGGCAGCATCCTTTATGGTCGAAAAATGGCCATGGAGGCAGATTCCAAGATTCGTGAGATTCGGTTGATCGCTTACAAAATGCTGCGCGCCTTCGTGCATCACTACAATGTCTCAGAGGGGCAGGCCACGGTGCTGCAAAATCAGCTCATGGCCAGCATCACCCTCGATGAGATTAAAGACTTTGTGGATACGCTGGCGGATGAAGCACTGGCCGATTGCGGGCAAGAGTCCATCGATTGTGATACTTATTCGAATGTTGAGGTGCTTCGAGTCTCTTTGCGGGAGCTTCTTTTCCCCACCCTTCGAGACGTGATCGACAGCCGAACCGGTAAAGTCTTGACCGCGGGGCAACAGTTCCACAATGCCATTACTGGGCCCACCTATTTGCGGCGCCGCGTGGTGGGTGAGATGGCGGTCCAAAGAGTTGAGTTGCCTTTCTCATTGTTGTTGACCACACTGCGTAACTCGCCAACAGGACCGCGGTGGATGATCGATCCCATGTCTTGTAATCACCGTATGGTGGGGCAAAGCAATGCGTATACAGGCGGAAACCTGGCAGTGAACCTCATTGGTCAGAATTTGGATGACCAAGACAGCATTACCAATGGCAGATTCGTGCGGTATGAAATGATTCGGGGTTCTTCCGATTTTATACGTTCTTGTGAACCTGAAGTTACCTACGGCGAGCTTGGAACCATATCCGATGTACAATACACCATTCGCAATCACGTGATTGGTTACGCGCCACAGTCGCTTGAAGGTCAACAAGATGTGCCGCCTCTGTTCGTGACACAGAGCGCAGCCATGAAGGCTTGTATTAACGCCCAGGAATCCAATGGAGAAATAGACCCTGCATCCTCTTGCTGGCGTTATTTCGCCCGCGACCGCAGTCTGTCGGCATTGGATTGGAAGTTAATGATTCCCATTCGTATTCAAGAAGCGGCCACTGATAATCACTGGATTATGGGTGAGGGCATAAGCAATGCAGCCGATGAGCCAGTGATTGAAGATATCATTTTGTATTTCAGATACAGTAACCGTCCGGTTAACTATTAGGAGCCAAAGCATGAGTTGGATTAAGTGTTTTGGGCCAACCGCCCCCACGATTCAAAGCGCCAAGCGAAAGCTGGGGATTGCCCTGGGTGTGAGTTTGATGCTTTTTACTGCGTGTACGGACAACACCGATGAAGATCCCAAAGACATCATCAACGCCTTTCTCGACGGTGGCCTTGATGCGCTCGAACCGTCTTGCATCCCTCAAGAAGGGGATTGTCCCAACGTGTGCGTGGGCGGGACGGGTATCTTAGGCGAAACATGTGGAGGAACCCAGGATTGCATGTGTGGTTTGTTTTGCAGTGCTTCTATTTGTGTCCCTTATGAAGGCGAGTTTGAGGGTTGTACTTGCCTCGGAGAGGCGCCCATTTATGGTGAGGTGCGTCCCGATCCGGGTTGCGAAGATGCGGAGGACGGGACCGCTTGCGATGATGAGAACCCCTGTACGGTTTTCGATGCCTGTTCCGCGGGAAGTTGTGTGGGAACCGCTAAAGATTGCTCCGGTTTAGATGTGGAGTGTCAAACGGTGGGGGTTTGCGATACCAACACCGGTGAATGTGAAGCGACCGCGGTTGAGGAAGGGGCGATCTGTGACGATGGCGATTTTTGTACAGATGGTGACGTCTGTGCCGATGGGGCTTGTGTCCCAGGAGAGCCGGTACCGTCCTGCTCCTGCGCCGGCATTGCCAATGATACCGCTTGTAATGACCAGAATCCGTGTACGGTCAACGACAGCTGCCAAGACGAAATTTGTACGGGTGAAGCCAAAGACTGCAGCAGTTGGAATACCGCTTGTCGGGTGGGACAATGTAACACAGACAATGGTGCTTGTGAGCGCATTTCTGTGGCGGATGAGACGCCTTGTGAAGACGGGAATCTTTGTACCCTTGGCGATACCTGTTTGGGGGGCGAATGTGTCCACGAAGGCGTAAAAGATTGCGCGACAGAGTGTAAAACCGGTCTTTGTACGCCAGAGACAGGCACCTGTGACGGACCGGCGCAGCCCAATGGAACGAGCTGCGATGACTCAGACAATTGTACGGTCAACATTTGTAGCGAAGGGGCGTGTACGGTGACCCAAAACGCCTGTGAGTGCGTGGGGGAACCGGATGGGACGTTCTGCAGTGATGGTGACCGTTGTACTGAAAATGACGCCTGTCTCGGTGAAGTCTGCGTGGGCGAACCGATTATCTGTAGTGGATCTGAAGACGGATGCTTGCTCGGTTCTTGCGACCAGGCCAGTGGCAACTGCGTTTCGGTTCCAGCCCAATTTGGGACAGCTTGCAATGATGGAAACTTCTGTACGGTTGAAGATTACTGCTCTGCGGGTCACTGCATTGGCGCACCCAAAGACTGTTCGGTAGACGGAAACGCTTGCCAGGCTGGAACTTGTAATCCAGCCAATGGAAATTGCGATGTGGTGTCGATGCCCAACGGCTTGGCCTGCGAATCAAGTGACCCCTGTACCTCTGCTGCCACTTGCCAAGAGGGCGCGTGTACCGATCTCGAAACGGCCACTCGATGCGGTGTTTGTGAGGGAATTGCTTTGGGAGATGCTTGCGATGATGGAAACGCATGTACGGAAAACGATGTGTGTGTGCTCGGGGCGGGCGGTGCCAAGATTTGTATGGGATACGAAAAGAACTGTACGCAAGACAGCAGTGCCTGCGACTTGGGAGCCTGCGACCCAGTGGATGGCACCTGTAAGGTTTATGGCGTACCGCTGGGAGGCAGTTGTTTTGATGATAATGCCTGCACTGAAAACGATATTTGCACCGCTTCTGGCTGTGAGGGGACACCCTACTTTGTGTGCGGTGCCCAACCTGATCAATGCGAAATTTTCGAAGACATCAGCACGTCTGGCACGGCGATGGTGATCGACGATATTGGAACAGGAACGGTGATTCGCGCCCGTATCGATGAGCCCGGGGAGGCCGACTGGTTCGCCATGGACCTGCATGCTGGAGATACCATCGCCGTTTCAACCCACGGCAACTGTGGCACCGAAATTGACACTTTTGTTCAGTTTTTAAATGGGGCAGTGCTTGATGCTGAAGGTGATGAGTCCCGTGCCATGATCGCCTATAACGATAACGATGGGGAGAGTATTTGGTCTCGCATCGATGATATTGTCATCCCTGAGAATGGAAAATATTACATCCAGGTACAGACCCACGGTGGGAGTTTAGATCGTTCCTATATTTTGGCCATCGATCGTGATGGCCCGCTCTTCTGTGCTGAACAAACAGATTGCCCCTGTGATGTGTTCTCTTGCGAAACCGTTGAGGCCATGGGCGTTTGCACACCTATTCATCCCACCGAGGTAGAACCCAATGACAGTATGAATACCCTCAATCATCTAAGTGTTGGAGATACCCGTTGGGCGCGCATTACCAACGCCACCGATGAGGACCAGTACAGCGTCAACCTTACCTTGGGGGTTCCGGTCACCATCGAAACCCTGCCTGTTTGCGACGATTCGACCAATACGATGATCAAAGTGAGGGACCCCTCGGGCGTTTTGGTTGCAGTGGCAGAGGGAGAAGGCCCCGCCCGACTCTTACACTTTGAACCAGAACGGAACGGGCGCTACGAAATTCAGGTCAATGGGCAAAATGGCGTCACCGGGCCTTACTTGCTCTACGTGGGGGCGACCGATTGTACTGAAAATGAAAGCTGCCAAAGCGTGTGTGAAAATCTTTCTTGTGAAGACGGGTACTGTGCACCCGCTAATGCAGAGACGGAAAGCAACGATTCCTTGGCCACGGCCGGGATGCTTTTGCGAAACGACCAACAATACGGAGGCTTCAATGCCACCAATGATCGCGATTTTTACTTTGCATGGTTAACCCCCGGGACTTACGATTTTGAAACATTGCCTTTTTGTGGACAGGGTTCAGATACCATTTTAGCGGCCTACAGAGTTCGTCCGGATGGGAATTTGAACATGCTGGGCTCCAATGACAACGGTGGCATTGGGTTGCATTCTGTCATTTCTGACCTGGAAGTGACGGGTTTGACACCGGCAATTATTGAAGTGTCTGCGTTTGGTTCATCGGTGGGTGAATACGTTCTTACGGCCAATAGCGAGGCTGAGGGCGCACCCACATTGGCCATCAGCGAAGTATTAGCGGGCAATGATGATCTGAGCTTCCTAGCCCATGCCCTCAATGAGACTGGGCTGGCTGAAACCTTGGCTGCCAGCGGCGTGTACACGCTGTTTGCGCCAAACGATGCCGCCTTTGGTGCTTTGGCGAGTACTCGAGGCTTAGGCGAGGTGAATGACCTATTGCTCGAAGATGACATTGTGCGGATCCTCCGACACCACATCGTGGTGGGCGCGTTTCATTTGCCCTTGTTGACCAGTTATTATGAAACGGAAACCTTGGTGGGTGAAAAACCACTTTTGCGGCCGGTGGGCGAGGCATGGCAATGGGCTGATCAGTCCCTTGCTGGCGATGGAGATTTGGCGCTGAACGGGGTGGTAAATTATTTGGCCACAGTAGTTGTTCCACCCCCAGACCCCATGGCCAGTTGCGATACCGCAAACCTAGATTGTCACGATAACAGTACTTGCAACGATGAAACAGGCCAAGCCCTTTGTGTTTGTGACGCTGGGTACACGGGTACTTATTGCGAGCCCGTGGTGTGTGAGGCGGACCATTTCGTAGCTGCCCACCTGTGCACCCCATGCGCGCCCGGAACCACCAGACTCGCAGGTGATTTGGCCTATGCTGAAGACACCCAGTGCCTGCCCATTCTTTGCGCGGAAAATGAAAACGTGGTCAATCACAATTGTGAACCCTGTAATCCTGCCACCCCCAATGAACCGGGTGACGATGCTTCGGGTGTCGATACCTTGTGCGACACCCCCATTTGTGCAGAGGACGAGTACGTGTTGAACCACTTGTGCGTGGCTTGCCCTGCGGGCACCACAAACGCGCCGGGTGATGTGATTTCTGGCGACGACACCCAATGTGATATCACGTATTGTGCGGCCAACGAATATGTCATTCAGCACCAATGCGTTCCGTGTGAAAAACATTTTGTGAATGACGCTGGAGATGATTCGGCGGAAACCGGTTATTCGCGAACGGGTACGGTGGGTGAGATGCTGTACGATGCCACCACCGTAGAGGTGGCCCCTAATGGCAGCGTGTGGGCTTTCAACTATTACGACAATAATTTTTGGACCATTGGCAGTGATGGCACAACCTCCCAAATTTTTACTTATTTCAACTACCCGGACAGTTTGGCGTTCAGCGCTGATGGGTTGACCGTGTACATTGCGGATTCTGGTTCCAATCGATTGTTCAAAATGAACACTGATGGAACGAACCTCATCGAGTTTGGCTTCGATTTTGGCTGGATTTCTGACATCGAAATTAGTGAAGAGGGAACGGTCTATATCGTTGACAGTGGCGCAGAACTGATTCGGAAAATTGATGCGGGCAGTTCCACCCTCACTACTTTCGGGGCAGATTTACTGGCGTCACCCTCCGAAATGGCCCTGGGGCCAGCGGGAGAAATCTACGTGGTAGACCAACAATCCGGTTTGGTGCACATCAGTGATGACCAAAGTGAACTCGAGGTGATCGACGCGAACTATCGTGGGTATCAGCTTGAAATCGATGCCGCTGGGGCGGTTTACATGGTTTCCTACGAAGAAGATGTGCGAATTACCCGTCGAAACGCAGATGGAACCATCGACGAAGTGCTTTCCGGTACCTATTTTGAAGATATGGCGGTGACCGCTGACGGGCAGGTTTATGTGACTGGATACGATATTCCGGGGATTGAGCGCCACACGTACGGCCCCATTAACACCAGTTGCGAGCCCAAAACCCACTGTCTGGAAAACGAATACGTCATCAATGGTTTTTGTGAGGGGTGTCCCGCGGGCGCTGTGAACGTGGCCGGTGATGAAATTGCAAGCGGGGATACCGAATGCGAGATCAACGCTTGCGGGTTAAACCAATACGCATCAGACCACGGCTGCTTAGACTGTGTGATCGGTAGTACCAATCCGCCAGGTGACGATTCATCGGCCGTCGTTTACATGCCTTCGGTTCACCTAGAATCCGGTCTACAATATTTCACCGGCCTTGCAGTGTCCGATGATGGTACGGTGGTGGTGACAGAGGGCTCTGGTGGCGGGGTGACCCGGTTGAGCGCTTCTGGAGAAGCATCCGCACTAGAAGCGAATCTGGTAGAGGCGCACGGTGTCGTCATGGATGTGGCCGGAAACGTTTATGTGGCGGATCCCACTGAGGGGAGGGTGAAAAAGATCGATGGTGATGGTGTGGTGACCGAGAGTCCCATTGCGTTCGAACGTCCCGAAGATCTGGCCTTGGGTCCGGATGGCGACCTTTTCGTCGTGGATAGCACTCAGGCAATGGTTTATAAAATCAGTCCCGACAACTTTGGGGCAGCACTTAACGACGCAGGTGACGCCCAATACGATTACATCACGGTGGGTTATAACTACGATTATCCAATTAGTGTTGCAGTGACCGATAATGGCGTGGTGTATGTCGGTGACTCGGGCTCAGGCAAAATCGTGAAATGCCTTCCTGACGCTTATGGATATTATGACGGCAACATCGTGACCGTGGCCGAAGAACTTTATGACCCCCGACATATCGCTGTAGATAAACATGGGAGCGTGTTTGTGGGTGATTACAGTACGGTCTCCAAGATTTCAGCTGCCGGCACCACCGAAGTATTGGTGAATGACGAGTACAGTTCTGTTCAAGGATTGGCCATGACCAGCAATGGCGATGTCTACTACGGGAGTATGGTGTACGCCGGATGGGATGCCGGTAACTCGATGTCCGTGATGAAACTGACCGTCTCCTCTGCGGATACGGCCTGTACGGACACGCTCTGTTTTGAGAACTTTAGAGTGAATAACCACATTTGTGATCTGTGCGAACCAGGTACGCAAAATGAGGCTGGCGACAATGCAACAGGTGACGACACCGAATGCGAACCGATTCTGTGTGGGGCAGACGAGCGGGTACAGGACCATGCGTGTATCGCCTGCGAAACGGGCTCCGACAATGTGGCAGGAGATGACGCGTCTGGAGCAAACACCTTTTGCGACCCCATTCTTTGCCTGGAGAACGAAAAAGTGTCGGGGAACTATTGCACGCCGTGTCCCTTGGGGAAGGTCAATGTGGCAGGCGATAACGCCAGTTTGGTGGATACCGAATGTGATACGATCTTGTGCGCAGAAAATGAGCATGTGGTGCATCACACTTGTGTGCCTTGTTCGGTTGGAACGCAACGGGCCTCCATTGACAATGCTTCTGGCGTAGACACGTCCTGTGAACCCACTTTTTGCGAAGAGGGAGAGTACGCTCTGGACCGGGCGTGCGTCCCTTGTGAAGTAGGCACTGAGAGTTACGGGGGCGCCGACCTCTCGATGACGAATTACACATACAGCACCTATTTTAACGGTGGTTTGAGTGCAGCAAACGGGTTGGCCATGGACAGCACGGGGGCGGTGTACGTGTCTGATTCTGTCGCGCAAACGGTCAGAAAAATCGCGGCGGATGGTTTGTCCGCTGAGGTGGTGATTTCCGGGTTCGCCGGTGTGGCTGGAATCGCAATCGGACCGCAGGACGCTTTGTATGTGGCTGACTCTGGTTCGGGGCGCATCCACAAAATCGACACGGTGGGTGAAACCATGGTGAGCCAACTCATGTTTGTGGAACCCGTGGACGTGGATGTGGGCGCCGATGGCATCGTTTACGTTGCAGACAAAGGCGCATCGGGAATCATCTGGTTTGATGCTGATGGGTTTCAAACGCCTGCCGCCAACGCGCAACACGATGCTGGTTCCGGGCAAGGGCTTGGTGATGGGGGTTGGGCCGGAGATGAGGCGGGCATGCACCATGACGCTGATGGAGGCATGTACCATGGTGACATGTTCATGGAGAATGGTGACGTTTTCTCCTCTGGATATATCGGTGCAACGATGGACCCTGTTGCGGTTAGCGTGACGCCACAAAACGTCCTTTATGTCTCCAGCGGCAGTGCAAATGACACAACTCGATTTTTAAGAGATGCCTATGGGTACTGGAATGAGGATACGGAATTCTCCAGGAGCGGATACGACGTCCCAGCGAAATTGGATACCGACGCGGCGGGTAACCTCTACCTTGCAGAGGGATTTACGACCAGCACCAGTGATTCGCAGACTGTGACATCGAGCAATGTGATCGAGGCCTGTCAATGGTGTGGTCAAGAATACATGGCGGTTACCCTAGAAACA
This sequence comes from Myxococcales bacterium, assembly GCA_002721815.1. Taxonomy (GTDB): domain Bacteria; phylum Myxococcota; class UBA727; order UBA727. Next base: position 242,141 of record PBLQ01000011.1, on the reverse strand, counting down.
GGTTACCTCGACAGCGTAGACTGGATGGTCTCTATTCGTGATCACGGCTGGGGCGGGTGCGGCACCTACTCTTACGTGGCGCTTTACCACGAGAGACTGTCGGACGGCGTTCAAACCCACCTGGGAACGGCAAGGCCGCCTTGCGATGGGTCCGATAGAACTCAGTACACCAATGAAAGCCGAAGTTGGGCGGAAGGGCCCTTAAGTATTGAAAGCGGTGACCGGCTTATCCTCGTAGCAATCTCAGGGTTCTCTGGTTGGGAAATATGGGTAAACTACGGCGAGATCACTTATCAAACTTCCACACAACAAGTCAGCACGACCGTCAGTAAGGTGTCGCATGCCGGATACACCGATTTCGTAGGAGCCGGGGATGCATTGATGGGCGATGTGTTGGTGGGGCCATCTGGAAATGTTTATGCCTCTGTGCCCAGTGCCTCGGAGGTCCAGGTGTGGACGGCCGAACCCATCGACACTTCTTGTACTGCGATTATTTGTCAGGTCGATGAATACGTTGTGGATAATGCTTGTACGCCTTGCCCGCCAGGGACCACCAACGCGGAAGGGGGCCATGAGGCCACGGGCGAAAACACCAGCTGCACCGCCACGCTTTGCGATGAGGGCTACCACGTGGTGGAAAACCGATGTGAGGTTTGTCCCATGGGGTCCACCAACGATGCCGGCGATAACGCATCGGGCGCTAATACGGATTGTGACCCTTGGATTTGTGAAGAGGATGAGTACGTTTCGGGGGCGGTCTGTGTGCCGTGTGAAGCTGGCTCGATCAATGAGGCCGGCGACCCCGCCAGTGGCGGTGACACCACCTGCGACATCACGTTATGCCAAGAAGGCGAGTATTTGCTCGATAATAAGTGTGTCACTTGTCCACCGGGGACCACCAATAACCAACTCGAGGACGCCACTGGTGAAGATACATTTTGTAACGCTGGCTATTGTGAAATGAACGAACGTGCAGAAAATGGAAGCTGTGTACCTTGTGATGGAGGGACCACCAGTACGGGCGGGGTAGACCCGGCTGCCACAACTTTTTCTGCTACAGCCTTAGGAGAATTTGGTTTGAAAGAGCCCACGGGGTTGGCTCTCGGATCGGATGGCAGCCTGTACGTGACAGACGCCTTTTTAAACGCGGTGAAAAAGATCGACCCACAACAAAATGTCACCGATATCGGTTCAGGTTTTTCCATGCCGCGAGGTATTGCGCTGGCCGCTGATGGCAGTGTGTATGTGGCTGATGCAGGCAATGCTTTGGTTAAAAAAGTGGCCCCCGATGGCACCATCACCACTGTGGGTGATGGGTTCACATCCCCAGAAGGGGTGGCGATAGGCCCAGATGGTAGCCTTTTCATTGCAGATTCCGGTGCATATACAGTTACTCACATTAAGCCCGATGGCACCTCGACACAAATCACTTACGACGAAGACGGCCCCTGTGGTCTTGCAGTTTCTCCTCAAGGCGATCTGTACGTGTCTTACATGAGTAAGCCCACCATTCAGAAGTTCGTGTTGAGCCCATGGGGCTACTATTCTTTTGAAGCCGATTTGGGATTTGAGTTGTCGACCGTGTTTGACCTTCAAGTTGATAAATATGGAAATGTTTTCGCTGCCGAACGTTGGAATTACGAGATTGTTAAAATATCTCAAGCGACCATGATGACCGATCGGGTGTATTTCAGCAGCAATGAACTGACCGGCTTGGCGCTTTCTGACGATGGAAGTATCCATGTAGCCACCAAAGCCTATGAGGAAATGACAAACGTGGGTGGCATTTCATTGCTGACACCGTCCTACCAAAACACCACCTGTGATGAACCCAGTACCTTAACGTTTTCGGTGACGGGTAACGCGACGGTCACCTCCAGCCCTGCTGGTATTTCTTGCGGCCTGGAGGGCAGTGATTGCACCTACACTTTCTCGCCCGGTGAAACCGTGACACTCACCTATGCGGCCGGGCCTTTTGCCGCGGTATCAGAATGGACCGGCGACTGTGCCGGCTCCGGCGATTCATGTGTGGTGACCATGAGTGGCGACCGAAATGCGGGCGTGACCTTTTCTGAGCCGACCAGACCACATCCCACCATTATCGCCATGACTCACATTCCAGTGCTGCACATGATGGACAGTGATGGCAATGAGATTGGGCAGCACCGCGTGTCTGGTATCGATTTAAGCTATTGGTATGGCGCTGTCGCTGATGCAGCCAACAACACGGTGTACTTAGGTGGCGGAAATGGCATGAGAGGCATCACCAAAATTCAATTGCCTGCGGATTACAACACCAATGGTGAAAACAATATTTCTGCTGAGCAAATCCTCGATCATCAGGTCCAATTGCCTGGCTCTGAGTCCAATACCACGTCTCATGCGCTTGCTTTAGACCCCGACGCCGGGGAGCTTTACTGGTTCATCAACTATTCCAGTACCTACGGGGGCTACATCCAGCGGTGCCCTGTTGCTGACTGCAGCCATGGCAATGTGGAGATTGTTGCTGATTTGAATGTCACGAGTGGCTTCGGGTCGCAAGGCATGGGCTTTTACAACGGACAGTTGTTTTTCAGCACCTACAATATTCAGCCGACCACCTATAGTTCAGGTCTTAATGTGGTTTCTGTCGGGGATGGAACGACTTTTCCCGCAACACCAACGAAACTGTATCACTTCTCCGACAATGAACCCGAGCAGGTGGCAGTGGGGAGCAGCCGCGTGTATGTGGTTGCCACGGGTTACGAACAAGTGACGCAAGTGGTGAGCATGGACCACGATGGCAGCAATCCGGTCACCATTTATGAAAAGCAGCACGCAGATGCCACGGATGGTTCCATAGATGATTTGACCAGTATTCGTTATATCGCCCTTGATGAACCCAATGGCCATTTGTACGTCAGTGCCGTGAATTATGCGTGGCCGAGTGGGGAGCAGAACCGCCTGTATCGAATGAACACCGATGGTACCGGATTAACTCATATTTGGAGTACCATGTGGACCTTTTCCGGGGTGCTGATTATTCCTTAGCGGGATTGGGTTCGGTTGGTTCTTGCAGATTGGTCCAACGACGCAGTGCCACCATCAACGACGACTCCTCTTGCGCTGACGCTGCTTTGCCGGGTAATAAATACTCAGACCGGGGTTTGCGATCGAACCAGAAAAGTCCCGGCGTGGCCTGGGCCTTGTCACAAATGGCCAACCACAGGATGGTGTCTGCCCCTTCTTGGGCATTGCGCAGGATTTTTTTGGTGATTTTCCAAAAGCCGGGAATGGACGTTTGGACGCCAGGCGTGTCTGCCCAACCCGGGTGCATGGCGTGGCTCATGATGCCTTGGGCGGCCAACTCTTTTGCCCATAAACGGTTCAACACCACCATGCCTCTTTTGGCTCTTGCGTAAGCCAGCACCCCGTCAAAAGGCGGGGGTGGATTCTGGAGTTCGGCCGTGTTGAGTTTTTGTGTGTACATGCCTCCCGAAGAAACCCAAATGACTCGGGCGCGGTTGCCTTCTTTGAGTCGTGGCAACAAAAGATGGGTCATCAGAAAGGGGCCCACCAAATGTGTGGCCAGGGTGCTCTCGATGCCATCTTCTGTTTTTTGCAGGGTCGCAGGTAATATGCCCGCATTGTGAATCAGTACATCGATGTGTTTTTCTTCAAACTGTTCACAGAAAGTGCGAACACTATATTGTGAGGCCAGATCCACCAAGGCTAAGTGCACATCATTGTGGCCTGTTTCTTTTTTTAGTTTTGCCAGTGCTTGTTCGCCTCTTTGGGGGTTGCGACACAACAGCCAAACCTTAGCCCCCCGCTCCGCCAGGCCTAGGGCGGTGGCGTAGCCCAGTCCTGAATTGGCCCCTGTGACCAAGCAAACGCGGTCCTTCATATCCGTCTTTAAATCTTGCGGGTCGAAAAAGACGCGATGCCGCACAAATCCATTGCGATCGAAAGAAAAGACAATACTGGGGTCTAACAGAAGGTTTGCTGCGCCGGCGAAAAGTCGCTTCATTTTCCGTCTCCGTTTGGCTGGTTTGCCATCCTTATCGCGAGGCCCAAAAATTGTCTAAGATCGGGCCCCGTGGGCCGTTTTTCCTCTTTATCTGATTCCAGCCGGCACATCAGGCGCTCAGCAATTGAAAAAAGTACTACACACCCTGGGTGGGTAGATGTTAAGAACTTCTATGTTCTCGCGCATCCTATTCACTGCATTTCTATGCACCATATTGTCGGCTTGCCCAGCCCCTCCAGAGGAGAGCGGCGACACGCCTGAAACCGATTCTTCATCTAGCCACGGTGGTGAAGGGCAGCCCTGTGGTCCCATTGGGGAATGTGATGGGGATTTGGTCTGTTTTCAAAATGTTTGCGTGCAAGTGGATGAAGCCACCGATGGTTCCGGGGACGGCAGCAGCAGTCCCGATGCGGGAACCGAAGGCACCACTGACGGGCAAGGCAGCATTGATGCCGGGGCCGTGTCCGAAGATGATGGCGGCACAGGGGCCATCGGATCTTTGGGTGACGCTGGTACAAACATTCCTAATACCGAAGATGATGGCGGCCCTGGGGCCATCGGGTCTTCGGGTGACGCTGGTACGAACATTCCCAACACCGAAGCTGATGCCGGCGTATCTTGCGACACATGCCCAGAAGGCACCACGTTGGATGAGGCTTCATGCGGCTGCGAAGACATCAACGAATGTCTGCAGAGTAACGGCGGGTGCGACATCAATGCTGGTTGCACCAATGCCGATGTTTCAGGCGATGCGCCCACTTGCGTGTGCAAAGCGGGTTATTTTGGTGATGGGCTGTTGTGCACCGAATGGGCGGATTGTACCAGTGATGAGTTCGAGTCTTTGGCTCCTACAGCAACCACCGATCGCGTGTGCAGTGCGCTGTCTGTTTGTGACAGCCACGCAACTGAATCCCAAGCACCCACCGCCACCAGTGATCGCCTTTGCGCGTGTAACACAGGCTACGAGGGAGATGGCGTGGCCTGTGCGGATACGGACGAATGTGCCACGAACAATGGCGGGTGTGCCCAAAGCTGTATCGATTCCGCTGATGACCCTGATGACAGCATCACCTTGTTCTTCGCCTGCGCGTGTGACCCCGGGTACGAACTGGACGCCAACGGGGTGGACTGCAATGCGGTGGTGGATGCCGGGCAAAGCGAAACCGATGCGGGCGCTGTCACTGAAGATTCCGGTGGCGCAATGGAGCACGATGCTGGACAAAACCCGCCTGTCCCCGATGCCGGCTCATTGGGTGCCCAACCCGATGCGGGGATGAGTGCCGCTGTGATGGACGCCGGAACGAGCCATGCTGGTACCGATGCCGGGCAAACGGCCCAGGACATGGATGCCGGCAGTACCCTCGACTTACTCGATGCTGCCGTTGCCTTTGCCGATGCTGGCCAAGCCATTGGCCCGGTGGCAGGGGCGAACGCCAAGAGCGATTTCAACTTAGTAGATACCAATCCTTATTCGCCCACCAACGGCCAGTCATTTTCACCCAGGCAATACCTCGGGAGGGTCTCGGCGTGGTATTTTGGGAGCGGTGGTTGAGGCTACTGCTCCGGTCAGTTTGACCGGCTCAACGATTTAGCTGCAGATTTACAAAGCGACGCAACGGTGCCTGCGGACGCCGTGGTGATACTGGGGATTAACACTTCTGGGAGTACCGGGGCCATTCACAGTGGGGCCACCTTGCCCTGGCTAAACGATCCAGGAAATGTCCAGGGCGATTGGGGAGCGGCTTACCGGGATGTGGTGATTTTAGATGAACACAATGAGTTCGTGGGGGCCTTTAACTGTACCACCAACAATCTCAATACGACTTCTAACTACCAGTCGCTGCGCAGCATGATTGTAGACGCCATCAACGACTGAGGGTTCTACTCGTTCGGAAATACCACCACCGCCGTATCGTAGTTTTGCCCATATAACGCTTGGTCCGCTTCGGGCGGCGCAAAGTTTTCTTCTCGTTTCACCAATGAAAAAACCAAGGCTTGTTCGTGGAGCGGTTGTACGATGAAGCTGATGGTCAACAGTCGACCTGCGTCGATGGTGTTGGTGTTGCCTGCCGAAAAGGCGAGGAACCGAAGCGTGTTCGCACCACCATCCAACCAGAGGTTGCCCGTTTGGGGGTCTGCCGAGAGATTTTTATTGGCTTGGGTGAGCGCGTCTCCTTCGGTGACCGGTAAAGGCTGCGTCGTGGTATCGATGTTGAGGTACAAATCGATGAGTCGCGGGAGTGGTTCTAAGGACGTGGGCGCATAATCAATGGCCAAGGTCACGTTGGTGATTTGCCCGTTCACCCGCGTGGCTTGCGTGAGGGTGAGTTGTAAAGAGCAGGTGTCACAATTTAACTCGTTTTGGGATGACCAACAACTGCCATTGCCGCACAGCTCGCCGTTTGTACAAGTGCCGCACGCCTCGCCACAGACTTGACCACACACCCATTCTCGTTCGGTACAAGTGGCGGTACAATCTTCAGTGTCATTCAAACCCGAATCCACCAGTGGGATGAGCGCTGTACCCGCATCGGTCGCCACCAAGGGAGGGCCCGCATCGATGTTGGGTAGGGAAGCAGAGACGCCAGCGTCAACAGATGCGTGGGACGCATGTCCGGCATCGCTCTTGGAGGGGGGCGGATCGGGGTTTGGTTGCGGGGCGGTGCAGGTGCCATTTTCACATTTCAAGCCAGTGGCACATGCATTGTGGCTTTCACAGGCCTCGCCTTCACCTAGCCCTTCGGGCGTTGAAGGACAGGCCACCCAGAGCAAAACAGAAAATACCACAAAAAATCTCAACCTACGTCCTTTGTTTCATGTTTAAAGATTAGACCAAATCAGGCTGGGCCTCAATCTTCGGTTGAGAATATCCCGCCAGTCAAACACGGCATCATTGTCGCTTTTTACCCATTCCGGTAGACTTAGCCTGCCACGAAGGTGAGCATTTAATGAGTAAACCCAGTGAATAACAGGTCTGCGCGTATTTTAGTGACCAGCTAACGCTTTGAGGAACAACTAATGAACCGGATGGTGTTTGGGACATCGGTGGGTGTGATCGTCTTGCTGCTCTTGTGCAGTTTTGTGGCCACCGATCAGGTAGGGGCCGTCTTTACCGCAATTCAAAACACAATCATCGAAACCTTCGGCTGGTTTTATGTCACTGCCATGACTGGCTTTTTATTGTTTGCCTTTTGGTTGATGGGGAGCCGTTACGGCGCCATTCGTTTGGGCCCCGATGACGCAGCGCCNGANTTNTCTCGACTCACTTGGTTTGCCATGCTCTTCAGCGCCGGCATGGGNATTGGTTTGTTGTTTTACAGTGTGGCCGAACCCATNATGCATTATNCTGCNCCGCCCGTGGGTNACGNCAAGACGGCAGCGGCCGCGCAACAAGCCATGGGCATAACGTTTTTTCACTGGGGCCTGCACCCTTGGGCGTTGTACGCGGTGGTTGGATTGTCATTGGCGTATTTTAGCTTCAGGCGGGGTTTGCCGCTCTCCATTCGCTCGGCGTTTCAACCTCTCTTGGGTGATCGCATTCAGGGTGGGTTGGGTGATGCCATCGATATTCTTGCGGTGGTGAGCACGCTTTTCGGGGTGGCCACTTCGTTGGGGCTCGGGGCCATGCAGGTCAATGCAGGCATTGAGCATCTTTTTGGGGTCACGGTTTCCATCGGTACGCAAATGGTGATCATCACGGTGATCACGCTGATGGCCACGGCTTCAGTGGTCACCGGTCTCAAAGCTGGGGTGCGGCGGCTGAGCGAAATCAATATGACCTTAGCGGGGTTGTTATTGCTTTTCGTATTTGTGGTGGGACCCACGGCGGCCCTCTGTGGCGGGTTGGTGGAGAATGTCTTCGCCTATGTCAAACAGCTCCCCCAAGCTTCTTTTTGGACCTCGGCCTCCAACGCCCCTCAACAAAAAGCGTGGCTGGGGTCTTGGACGGTTTTTTACTGGGCGTGGTGGATCGCCTGGGCCCCTTTTGTGGGGATGTTTATCGCGAGAGTCTCTAAAGGGAGAACCATTCGTGAGTTTCTCGTGGCCGTTTTGTTGGCACCCACCTTCACCGGCTTTGTTTGGCTCACTGTTTTTGGCAACACCGCGTTACACCTCGAACAAAATGGGACCGGTGGTATTGCTGACACCGTGTCTCAAAACCTACCGGCGGCGCTTTACGTGTTGTTAGACCAATACCCCCTCGCGGGCGTCACGGGGTTGGTGTGTACGGTGTGTGTGATTCTCTTTTTTGTGACCTCTTCCGACTCAGCTTCACTCGTTATCGACACCATTGCCTCGGGCGGACAAGAAGAACCACCGATGCGGCAGCGGGTCTTTTGGGCGATTTTTGAAGGGGGGGTAGCGGCAGCGCTCTTATTTGTGGGCGGTCTAAAGGCGCTACAGGCGGCATCATTGGCTACTGCTTTGCCATTTTGCGTGTTGATCATACTCATGTGTGTGGCTTTGGTTCGGGGGCTGAGGGCCGACACGAGGGTGAAAAACAACGAAGCATGAGCCAACTGCGAGACACTTGATAAAAAAGGGGTAAATCATTTAAGCTCTTTCGACCTGATAGGGTATCTGCTCATGAAGGGGACCTTGTGAAACAAAAAGACAAAACACCGTCACCACCGCCATTGACGCCACCTCTGCAAAAAAGGGGGGCCCACTTGGCTTCTTGGCAAACCGTGCTCTTGGGCAGCTTGGCAGCAACCAGCCTCAGTGCTTGTTTTCCAGACCCCGTACCGCCCCAGTGTTGTGGGCCACAACCGGGTCCCGATTATTGGGGGCCGTTGCCTGAAACCGATGCTGGGCAATCATCCAGTGAAACGGGCTTGGACGGTGGTAACATCGATTTTACACCTCAGCCGCCACAGCCTGAGCAGTCACCAGATGCAGGTGTTTCGGGCCAACAGACCAGTGAATCAGACACAGATGCTGGTGGTGATGATGGGGGAGTTTCAACGCCGGTTCCTGATGTTTCGGTGGACGCGGGAAGCGCCGATGACAGTAATCCGCCGCCTCAGCCGCCGCCGCAGGCCCCCCCTGAAACCTGATTGCAGTGGGCAATAATGGCAAAAACAAGTTCCAACACTGAAACGGGGCAGGCCCCATCCACCGAATCACCTTCTTCAGAGGTTGAGTTGTCGCCTGCCTGGGAAGCGTGGGTGGTAGACAACCTGCTCGATGCGGTGCCTCTTGAAACATTAGCAGCCACCTTACAAGAGCAGGGTGTTCCCCAAGAGGTGGCTCAAAATGAAATCATGCGCATCCGTAATTCCGCAGCTTTTCAACGGGCCATGGCCTTTAAAAAAAGCAGTGCGCAATTCCAACAGATCACTCAACTTCACCGTGAACTCCGGCACAACAATCGCAGCGAGGTTGGCATCCCCCGTGAAAAACCCATGGGCGGCGAAGTGTTCTTTCAAAATTACTACACACAAAACCAACCGGTGGTCTTAGAGGGGTTGGCCAAAGATTGGCCTGCCTTGAGCCGATGGACGCCAGACTATTTGACCCAGCTGTTGGGTGACGAAGAGGTTGAGGTAACCGCTGATCGCGAATCAGACCCTGATTACGATGCCAACTTCAAAGGTCACAGCGTCACCATGACCATGACAGATTTTCTTCAACGGGTTCAGGCTGTGGGTACCAGCAATGACATCTACATGACGGCCAACAACCGCATGATGGAGCGGCCAGCGTTTCAAAGGCTCATCGAAGATGTTTGCCCACCCCTTGAATATGTTCGGGATGGCCACTTCGCCGGGGGCACCTCTTTATGGATTGGGCCCCAAGGCACGCAAACACCACTGCATCACGACAACACCAATATTATTTTCTGTCAGTTGGTGGGGCGCAAAGAATTTCACTTGGCGTCACCTTTAGAAACCCACATGTTGAAATGGGCCACCCGCACTTTTTATAATGAAGCCAGTTTCAATCCGATGGACCTCGACCGGTTTCCCGAATTGGCGCAAGTTCAAATCGAGACCCTCATCCTCGAGCCCGGTGATGCACTCTTCATCCCGGTGGGCTGGTGGCACCAAGTGCAGTCCTTGGATTTCAGCATTTCGTTGTCGTTCATCAATCTGCTCAGACCCAACCGGTTTGATGGGTATCATCCGGGAAAGTAATCCCCAGAGGCTACGCCAGCGCGCTGACTCGTCCCCCTTGGATACCCTTTGGGCGGCGAGGGTTTCTCATTGGATTATACCGGAAAAAACGTAATCCCCACGCACATCAGAGCAAAGCCCACCACCATCACCACGGCGGTATAGCCCATGATGTGTCGGGCCTCTAAACCGGAGAGGGCTAACGCTGGTAAAGCCCACATGGGTTGAATCATGTTGGTCACTTGGTCGCCCATCACTTCGATCATCACCGCTTGCGCCGGCGAGTAATTAAAACTCTGTGAGGTTTGCACCAAAATCTCTCCAGTCACCAACCATTGCCCACCGGCCGAAGGCACAAAGAGATTGCACAGGGCAGAAAAGAAAGCGCCAATGAGGGGCCAGGTGACTTCCGATGAAATGGCCACAAAAGCTTCGGCCACCACCATGCCTAAGCCGGTGCCTTTAATGATGCCGATGAGTCCGGCGTAAAAAGGAAACTGAAACACGATGCTCCACACCCCAGCAGAGGCTTGGCTGAGTTCATCGAGCATGTGGCGCGGGGTGCGGTATAAGATCAACGCCGCGCACAAGAAAATCAAATTCATGGAGTTGATGCTGATGCCTTTGCCATCGATGAAATAATAGGTCACCAAAAAACTCACGGGCAAAATAGCACCTATTTTTAATACCCAAGGGCTGCGCTCGAGTTTTTCGGAGAAGGTGGCAGCGGGTTGCTCATCACCGCCCGAAGATGATGTTTCTTTTAAAACATTGTCCGGGGCCACCACGATGTCTTGGGATGGATGCATGGCGGCCAAGCAAGCTGGGCACACAATCCATAAAAGCGCCAACACCGTTAAGCTCATGGGGGTGCCCACCGTTTCAGAAAAAGCCACGATGCCAATCACGCTTTCAAGATCATGACCGGGTGAAGAGACGATCAAAGGTGCCGATGAGGTCAGCCCCAAACCGAAGGTCATCATGCCGATGTAGCCCGAGGCAATGGCCAGTGGGTAATGCAGCTTAAAGCCTTTGTGATGGGCACCGCGCGCCACTTCTTGTGCAAAGATGGCACCGCCAATAATGCACAAGGCCCACGAGACAAGACTCAAACCAATGGAGACCGCGCCAATTAAAGCAATGGCCATTTTGGCAGAGTTGGGGGTGTGCGCCAAAGCTGCCAAGCCTTTTTTAAGTAAAGGCGTGCGCGCAATGGCCGTGCACAAAATCAGATTGAGACTGAACTGCGCGATGAGAACGAGGATGCCTTTATTCCAAAGACCCACATGCCAAGCCTCTGCGCTTTTCCACAAACCGGCATCGGTAAAAATGCAGGCACTGAAATAGGCCACGCCGGTGAGTAAAATGGCGTAAATCCACGGGTCGGGCACATACCGTTCGGCGAACAAGCCGGAGATGCGACCGATTTTTTCTAAAGGCGTTTCTTTGCGATGAATGGCGTCAGACATGAGCCCTACATGGTGATGAGATTGTCAGCCACAGTGAATTCCGCATCGGTGCGTTCGCGCACGCCTTCTACGGTTTCGCCGGGCGCAATCTCTTTGAGCACCAGTTGGTGTTGGCCATCTTTTTCTTCAATATCGAACCAGCCCAAATCGGTGATCACGTGTTGCACGCAGTTTCGACCGGTGAGCGGGAGGTTACATTCTTTTAAGAGTTTGGCATCGCCGTTTTTGCTGTTGTGAGTCATGATCACAATGACGCGTTGTGCGCCGGCCACCAAATCCATGGCGCCGCCCATGCCTTTGACCATTTTGCCGGGAATCATCCAGTTGGCCAAATCGCCTTGTTGGCTCACCTGCATGGCGCCCAAAATCGCCAAGTTGATATGTCCGCCACGAATCATAGCGAAGGAATCAGCGCTGGAGAAAAAGGAAGAGCCGGGCAGGGTGGAAACGGTTTGCTTGCCGGCGTTGATAAGATCGGCGTCTACATCTTCGTCGTAAGGAAAAGGGCCAATGCCTAAAAGACCGTTTTCGGATTGCAACACCACTTCCACGCCTTCGGGAATGTGATTGGCCACCAAAGTGGGCATGCCAATACCGAGGTTGACGTAATAGCCGTCTTGGAGTTCTTGGGCCACGCGCTTAACGATTTCTTCTCTTGATAATGCCATGGGTTGCTCCTAGCGCTCGGTGATGGTGCGTTGTTCGATGGGTTTTTCGTAGTCGCCCGCTTTGATGACGCGTTGTACGAAAATACCGGGGGTGTGAATCATGTCAGCGTCGAGTTCACCGGCGGGGACAAACTCTTCCACTTCCGCGATGGTCACTTTGGCTGCCGTGGCCATCATGGGGTTGAAGTTTCGTGCGGTTTTACGAAACACGAGATTGCCGTGGGCATCGCCCTTCCAAGCTTTAACCAAAGCGTAATCGGCGGTGAGTCCCGTTTCCATGACGCAGTTCACACCGTTAAACTCGCGGGTCTCTTTGCCTTCAGCCACCACGGTGCCAAAGCCTGTGGGCGTGAAGAAAGCAGGAACGCCCGCGCCACCGGCACGAATACGTTCGGCCAAGGTGCCTTGAGGGGTGAGCTCTACTTCCAGTTCGCCGGAGAGAAACTGGGATTCAAATGTTTTGTTTTCGCCCACGTAGCTGGAAATCATTTTCTTGATTTGCTTGTCTCCCAACAAAAGGCCCAGGCATTTGCCATCCACGCCACAGTTGTTGGAGATGACCGTCAAACCGGTGATACCACGAGCGTGAATGGCCCTGATGAGGTCTTCGGGGTTTCCGCAAAGGCCGAAGCCTCCGCTCATGATGGTGACATCGTTGGGGATGTCTTTGACTGCTTCTGCTGCACTGGCGAATAGCTTGTTCACGGGGCCTCCCTTGAAATATGGGGCTTTCCTAACGCTATGAGCCTTGGGCGTCAATGCGAGTCGGGGCGGTCTGGAACGAGCGAATTCTTATTGTTTTACAGGTGGTTGAAGTGCTAGCTGTCGGTGGTGGGCTTGCCGCGCAATTTCTTGATGGCCCCCCGGGACTTTTTGTTATCCACCCGGCGTTTTTTCGCGGCTTTAGAGGGCCGAGTGGGCTTGCGTCGCTTGGGGACTTTGAGGGCATCGAGCAACAGGGCCTTAAGGCGTTCTTTGGCCACTTCTTTGTTGCGGTGCTGCGAACGGCTGTCTTCCACGTGGATTTGCAAAACGCCCTCTTGGGTGAGTCGTGCGCTCAACCGTCTGCGTACCCGCGATTTTTGATGGTCACTGAGCGCACTGGAATTGGGAATCGACCAATGCAAAGTCACCCGCGAGCTGGTTTTGTTGGCGTGTTGACCGCCAGGGCCGGCAGAGCGACTGGTGGTGAAGGTGAGTTCCCATGAGGGTATCTGGATTCTTGAGTTGATGTGAAGCGCTTCATCAGCCATGGCTTACAGCCTTACATGGGCGGCGAGTGGCTCGAAAAATATGCACATCGGGGGAGGTCATCAACTTCAATCACAACCCGGAAAGTTCTTCACGTATTCCACCTTATAATCGGGAAAGTTGTCGACGATTTGAACCTTGTAATCGGGAAAGTTCTCAACGATTTGCCAAAGCCCCGGTTTGTCCGCGAAGTTCTTCACCCTCTTCACTTTGATGTCGGGGAAGTGATCGACAATTTTAACTTTCACATCAGGGAAATTGTCCACGAGTTGGATTTTACCAAAGAGTTTACATTTATCGGGAATGTCTTTGGCCCATGCTTGCTGGCACAAGTGTAATTCGCGAGCAAACTCTTGTTTGGCATTGGGGGTTGGGTTGGGTCCATGGGTGAGAAAGAACCCGCACAAAAATGCCAGGCTGTATCCCATTGCTCGTTGTTTCGTCTTCAAATGCCGTCTCCCGTCGCTTCTTCAATCATACCATTTTTTGACGGTGGATGTTTGAAACACTTATTGGGTAATAATTGGCGTTGCTGCGGGCTGCCTGCGGGATTGAAAGGCATATAAGAATCCGCCAGCCAGCCGATGGACAAAGCAGGTTCGGGTTGACACAGTGCGGCGAAACCTAGGGGAGCGCATGTTCCCTTTTGGACTGGGGAAGTGAAAAGATATGTTATTTCATGTGCTTAGAGGATTGTTTCCGATCGTTTTATGGTGCCTGGCTCCTGTGGTCCTGTTGGGTGTTGGGGCCTGCGGGTCACTTCAAAGCGCTGTGGCCCCCGGTGCCGCCATCACGCCGCCGGAAGATGGCGCTTTTTCTGAGTCTAATGATGCAGGCCCGTCAAATAACGATGCATTGCCTTCTGAGTCCGATGAAGAACAAGAAGCGGGGAGCACCGATGCAGGCCAAAACAATGCAGACGCGTCCAATCCCGACCCGTCCGACGATGAACCAAACCCGCCCACCGTCTACGACCCCGCTTTAGACGGAGACTTGGTTTTCAGTACCTCACAAATTGACGCCAGCTTGCCCAATGGCAGTGACTTGCCCCTCACCATCTATTTGCCCGGCAGCGAGGGGAGTCATCCAGTGGTGGTGTTCACCCACGGGTTCCAATTGAGCCCTTCTTTGTATGAGTCCTATGGCGAGCATCTGGCCAGTTGGGGGTATGTGGTGGTGATGCCACAAATGCCGGGTGGGGCACTGGGACCCATCGGTGCGCCCAACCATGCGTCTTTGAAAGACACGCTCAAATCCGTGCTCAGTTGGGTGGTGAGCCAGGCCGCTGATGCACAGGGGCCTTTGGCGGATAAAGCCGACGCCAACCGCATTGGGCTTGCCGGGCATTCCATGGGCGGTAAAATTTCATTGCTCACCGCCACCGAAGATTCTCGGGTGGTGGCCGTGTTTGGCATCGATCCTGTAGACAGTGCCGGCGGTCCCGGCTCTTCCGATGGCCCCGACTATCCTTCGGTGACCCCAGAGCTCATGGATGAGATCACGGTACCCTTGGGCATTTTGGGGGAGACCACCAACGCCACCTGCGAAGGTTTGTTTTGCCAGGCGTGCGCGCCCGAAGAGAATAACTTTCATCAATACTATTTGCATGCCACGAGCCCTGCTTTAGAAATCGAAGTGCTCGGTGCCAATCACATGTCGTTTCTCGACGACCCCAACTGTGGCTTTACTTGTTCGGCGTGTCCGGTAGGCACCGATGACCCTGCCGTTTCAAGGCAACTGGTGCGCCGCTACATGAACGCGTTCTTCCAGGTGTTCTTATTTGAAAATGATACTTACGACGTGTACCTCGACGGCACTGCTTCCCAGACAGATGTGGCCGCTGGTTTAATCACGGTGGCGTCGAAGAACGGGCTTTAATTCGCCAACTCACCCTCATGTAAAAAAGCCGCGTGTCGGGGCGCTCTCTTCGTTTCGTTCCATTCCTCGATCATCAGCGGGGCCACTTCACGAAGCCTATTCAAAGTGGTTTGTGACCCCACATTGGCGGCCAGTTCAAGACGGTGCCCATTGGGGTCAAAGAAATAGATGGATTTAAAAATGCCATGATCGGTGGGACCAACCACGTCCAAACCCTCTGACTCGGCTTTTTCTTTGGCAGCGTGCAAGGCGTCGAGGTCTTCCACTTCAAAGGCGATGTGTTGCACCCACTCGGGGGTATTGGGGTCTTTGGACATGGCGGGAGAGTTGGGGATTTCAAAAAAGGCCAAAACATTCCCCATGCCCGCATCTAAAAAGACGTGCATGTAAGGGTCGGGTTCTTTGGTGGAGGGCACTTCATCTTCTGCGATGGCGAGCAAGAAATCCATGTCCATGACGCGTTGGTAAAAGGCCACTGTCTCTTTGGCGTTGTTACAGCGATAGGCCACGTGATGGATGCGTTTGATGTTCATGCGGTCTCCTTTGAATTAAAGGTTTCATTTGTAACTATGTAGTTTCAGATGAAACCAATGTCAACCGGTTTCCTGTGCTCGGGGGAAGGGAGTCTAAGGTGCTATAAAATAATAGCTTTTTAATTCATTGTGTTGAGGTGACCCCTCAGCTTTTCAAGAATGTGCCTCAATTGGCCTTGCTCTTTTGCGGTTAAACCTGTCAGGAGCTGGTTTTCCCACCGAAGCGCTTCAGGCGTCAGGGCTTTGTAATGTTGCTTGCCTTTGGCATTGAGGCTGATCCAATAAGCACGGCTGTCGTGCGGATCTTGTTCTTTTTTTAACAGGCCTTTGGTCTGCAAGCTTTTGATGGCTCTGGATGTTTTCACTTTGTCCATGAAACTGGCCTCGCCAATGGTTTTGGCGGTGGCCCGTTCCCGTTCGCCAAGACAGGCCATCACGCGCCATTCTGGAACGGTGAGGTCAAACCGGTCTTTATAAATCTGCGAAAGGTTGGCGCTGACCCTTTGGGCCAATTGTACCAGTTGGTAGGGGAAGAATTCATCTAGGATTATTTGCTGTTTGGCCAT
Source organism: Myxococcales bacterium (assembly GCA_002721815.1). Classification (GTDB taxonomy): domain Bacteria; phylum Myxococcota; class UBA727; order UBA727. Next base: position 225,651 of record PBLQ01000011.1, on the reverse strand, counting down.
GGTGACTCCTCGCCACGAAATAGCATGGGAGGCATATTGTTTCAAATGTAACTTTTACGCGGGCTTTCAGCTGAATTAAAAAAGCCCCTGATTTCTCAGAGGCTTTCATGGAGCGGGAAACGGGATTCGAACCCGCGACATCCAGCTTGGGAAGCTGACGCTCTACCAACTGAGCTATTCCCGCGAAGGGGGAAACGCTAAAAGGCCTCAGCCCCAAAGTCAATAGATTGCCTTGGTGCTCAAATCCTGATTGAATGGGGCCGCAGGAGGGCCCAAACTTGGAAGCCTTTGATACAACTTGGGTTTTGTCGCTTAATGAAGCTGCCAATGCCAATGGCGGCTTAAAGGCTTTGGCCCAATTTTTTAGCCACCGCATGCTGTTGTGGCCATTGGGAATCCTGTTACCCCTGTTCGCTTACATTTTCAAATCGCCCAAAATCTGGCATGTGTTTTGGAGCATGGTGTTGGCCACCATCCTCACCGACCCTTTGTGCCATCAGGTACTCAAGCCACTGTTTGCGCGGGCCCGACCTTGCCAAGTCATGGACGCCATCGTGGCCTTAGAAAACTGCGGCACCGGCTTTTCGTTGCCGTCCAATCACGCGGCCAACGGCATGAGCCTGGCCATCGCTGCTTTGTTGGTCTGGCGGCCCAAGGTTCAAGAAGGGCTGCCCGTGTTGTTGTTTGGGATGTGTGTGGGGCTCTCAAGGGTGTTTGTGGGGGTCCATTATCCCAGTGATGTGTTGGCTGGCTGGACCGTGGGGTTGGTGATGGGGGCGGTAGCTGCTTGGGTGGTGCGTTGGAATGTAAGGCCCGCCACCTCTGACTAAAAACTAAAGGACATGTCCAGCGTAATTTGGCTGCCGGGTCTCACATCGAGCACCACCTTGTCACCAATGGTGACTTGTTGGGTGGAGTCCAAAAGGTTTTGTCCCTTTAAAGCCAGGGAAACGGGCCCCATGTTCTCCCGATAGACAAAGTCTAAGCGGTGAAAGGGTTGCTCGTAAAGGTCGGGAACGCCGTTGTCACCTACCTCGACAATTCGCGGCCCAAACACATTGTAGAGCATAGAAATACTACGGGCTTTTTCGGTCCATGCCAGCCGCCCATTGATGACCCAAGGGGATTGGCCTTGCAGAGGGCGTTCCGTTGAAGAAGAGAGCGAGGCGCCTTCTTCGAGGTACACCCGAGAATAAATCCATGACGCGTTGCCCGAGATAAATAGGGGCGCCAGCACTTTATGAATGAAGTCGAAACTCTTCCGGGCTTCAATTTCAACCCCTGCATTTTCGGCGTAATTCGCGTTTTGATAGGTGATGGCATTTTCGGCACTCATTTTATAAACCATCTCGATGGGCTTGTTGAAGTACTTGCCAAAGGCGGCCAAACTTAAACTTTCTTTGGGCGAAAAATACCATTCCCACCGCATGTCAGCATGGTGGATCTGTGAACTTTCCAATTCACTGTTTCCTCTGATGAGACGTCCTCGCTCCACATCAAAAAAGCCTGTGTTGGACAGCTCGCGAAAGTTGGGGCGCGACACAGAAGAAGACCCTGCCAGGCGCAACTGCATGTTTTGGGTGAAGCGCCAGGAAAGAAGCGCAGAGGGCAGAAAATCATTCTTGAGCAGATCGGCTTCGGCTTTGATGTTGTCAGGTACCCCAGGCTTAAAAGCTTGCACGTTTTGATAAGAGCTTTCAAAACGTAAACCGCTGGTCAAAGTCCATCGGGGTGCGAACCGCCAATCATTGGAAAGGTAGGCGGCACCAATGTGCTGATAGGCTTTGTAGGAATCGGTATCTTTTGAGGTCTCAATGAAGGAGAACCGATCTGAATTAATGTTCTCTGGAACAAAAATGTCACCGGGATTTTGATACACCAAGGTATCGAATTCGGGCCATTCATCAGTGAAGACCGGTGGTGCGAGGTTGAAGCGTCTGGAATCCACCAATCGATCCTTGAAAAAATAGTTCAAACCCGTTTTAAATTGGATGCCGGTACTGTCCGGTGCGAGTTCCTTGGATTGGGTATCAATGGCCGCATGATGGGCTTGGTCAAAAAGATCAGAAAAGAAGCGCTCGTTGTCCCCAGTTTCTCCTCGCAAGCGGTATTCAGTCCCATCCGGATCTTGGCCATAATCCACCGTACGGCGATCGGGTTGCTCGCGCGAGGCGAATGAAAGACCATAGCGCCAGTTTAGTTTCCAGTCCGGAATGTTGAATAAAGGGTGTTCTCCCACAAACTGTTGGGAGATAAGCATGCGCTCGACCCAATCGAGCCGACGGGTGTAAAAGTCGGAAAAAGGTGAGTCGGTAATGTTGAAAAACGAGTTCACCACATCGGCGGTTTTGTCTGAAATACGGGTGAGTAGGGTGATGGCCTGTACCGAGTTTTGTTTGTCAAACTCAGCCCCTAGCGAAACGAGGCCGGCGAGAGATATGCGTTGCTGACTTCGGATGAGGTTGGCACTGCTTCTGAGTTGTAAGTCCGTAACCCCTGTTTCGTAGGTGCGGGTGGTTCGTTCAATGACACTGTCTTGAACGCGATAATTCCATCCGGTTAAAACGCCCCATTTGACACCATTGGTTTTAAACTTCTTGCCTGCAGAGAGGTTCAGTTTCATGTTTGGCAGGACGGTGTGGGGGGTTTGCTCCCAATTATTGTTAAAGCTTTGACCCATTTTGGCGAGTTCTTCATCGGAAAAACCCGTATCAGAAAATCGCCCGCCACCACGAAGCACGGGGCCTTGCTCCGTGGCTTCTTGGACTTCTTGGGGTAAAGCGCGGTTGCCATCGTCAAAACCAAGAAGGTCCAGCGCACCGCCATCATAGGACCAGCCATCTTCGAAGGTGGAACCGGTCAAATAGGAAATACCGGTCCCAATCTTCAGGTAATCTTGTTCCGGCACCGTTTTGGTCTTTAACAAGATGGTGCCGCCCCCAAAGGCGCCGGGCAGATCAGGGGTGAGGGTTTTGGCGATGGTCATTTGCTCCAAGACGCCGGCAGGAAAAATATCGAGTGGGATGACCCGTCGTTCGGGTTCGGGGCTGGGAAGCTGTAAGCCATTGAGGAGGGTGGTGATGTACCGATCGCCCAGGCCACGCACAAAAACATATCGCCCACCGACCACGGTGAGTCCGGTGACGCGTTGAAGCGCGGCGGCGGCATTGCTGTCCCCATTTTGCTTCATTTCTTCGGCACCTAAGACCTCGGTCACGCCAGAAGCTTTTCTTTTTTGGTCGATTAAGGCCGCGACCCCACCAGCCACGTGAGGGGCTTTCACGGTAAAGTCTGCTAATTGCAAACCTTTGGGTGTCATTTTGAAAAGCAGGTCGTTCGCATTGCCATTGTCGATTTCAAAATCTTTTTTAATGAGCAGGGCGTATTGTTTGTGAATAAATGAAATATTGATTTTTCCTGAAGGCAAGAACGCTTCAAAGACACCCTCTTCATTTGTGATGGTTTTGTCTGGGAAATCTTGGACCCAGATTTGCACGCCTGGAATGGGAGCGTTGTCATCTTCGGATAACACCTTGCCGCGCACTGGAATCACTGGACCCAGGTCTTCTCTTTCTACTTCGACGGTTTCTTCTTCCAGTGGTTTGGATTCGATGAGTGTTTCGGCCTCGGCACCAGAGGGGAAGTGGGTGTAAATAATTTCAGTAATGCTCGCAGATTGGATGGTGACTTCGAGCGGAATGGTGGGGGTTTGCAGGTGCAATTGGACAGTGTAGGTTCCCGCATCTACACGCCAAACCACTTTGCCTTTGTCATCGGTTTGCGCCTGGCTACCGTCGGGGAAAGTCACGGCAACGTCCTTGAGAGGGGTTTCTTTTTCGCCGTTAAAGAGAAACAGCGCCAATCGCCCTTGGCCTTGCGCGGCAGCCGGCATCGCCAAAAAGATAAGGGTCACGACTGTCAAACAGAATTTCGGCAGTTTGTACATGGGGATGACCTTTAGTTACATGAAACGGGCTTCTCGATACAATCACCGACCACTTGCAGCAGTCGGGCAGCATCTTCGAAGTAGGCGTCGTCACGAATGCTTTGTAAAGTGCTCTTGCTCTTCTGAAACTGACCGGTTTGGAAATATGCGTAGGCAAGGCCATATTGAACTTGTCCCTCTTGGGTTAGTCCATTTCGCCGCAGTCGAGGTGCCAAAGCTGCGGCAGACTCAAACGATTTTGTTTGTAGTAACATCCCAAACCGTTGGAGTAATTTCTTTTCTTGGTTTTCCACCTGCGCATTCATCCATTCAGCCCGATGATAATCGCCTGCTTTTCGAAACAGTTCAGCAGATTGCAGGTTGATTTCATCTTGCTCAAGTCCGCTTTGGTACAGCACTTCTCCAGCCAGTTTGTACTCGCCCATTTGTGCGTAGTTGAAAGCCAGGGCTTTGGCTATTTTCTGGGTGCCGAACAGCTGCAAGCGTGCACCTTCGAGCAAAATGACCGCGTTTTTGTAGTCTTTTTGCTGCGTGAAGATTTGTGCGATTTGCAACAGGTTTTCGGCGCGGCATCCCGGGTGGCCCAATAACTCCAGCGCTTCTTCCACGGCGGTTTGAGCCAAAGAATGCTCAGCCAATACCACCACACGCTTTAGTGGGAACCGAATTTCGTCAGGGTATTTGGCTTGTGCGAGACTGAGTACTTCGAAACCTTTTTCGATGGCATCGGTTAAGAAATAAGCCTCTGCTTCAAATTGCAGGGTGAGGGGTTGGTGACGGGTTTGGGGCGTGAGAAGCGCGATTTCGTGAAGCACTTTGGTGGGCTTTTTTTGAAGAAAGAGAACCTTGATCAGTTTCAGGCGGACCAAGTCTTTTTCTTTTGATTGGTTTAGGGCTTTCCGGAAATTAGTCTCTGCCGCATCATAATCTTGTCTTTGGAGATGATATTCCGCTTTGAGAAGGTGTAAGCGGTTCAGCTGCTCCGGAGTTAATTTTTTCGTATTTAGCTCTGCAAAAACCTGTGCCACTTTTTCGTATTGCCCCGCCTTTAGGAGAACGGTGGCGATGGCCAAAGGGTCCACTTCCTCTTTTGGCTCGTCTGCCATGGCGGCGCCTGACACACACAGGTGGGTCAAGATAAGCACCAAAGAGAGTAAGTTTTTACAGGTGTTCATGGCTTAGTTGAGTTCAAACCGCAGGGTTTGTGTGGCCCATACCCGAACGGGGTTGCCTTGAAAGGTCGCAGGTTCGAACTCCCATTGTGACAAGGCATTTTGACCTTCTTGTTCAAACACACCCATGGGTGACGCTGTGGCGACTTTAATGCGTTCCACGCGACCATCGGTGCCGATGAGCAAAGAATATGTGACCTGACCGGTGATGCCACTGTGACGTGCGGTGTCAGGGTAGCCTGGAGGCACTTGGCGTCTTGGTTGGGGGAGGCTGTCAACGGTTTCTTCGGTCATGACAGTGTTTTTGGTGTCGCCGAAAAGTTCGTTGTTCAAGCTGTCGTCATCCAAGAAGTTCAGACCAGCCACGGCCACGCCAGAAAGGGCCCCTGCGCCACTGAGCATGGGGGGAGGAGGCGCTTTATTGGTGCGCGGCTTGGGCTTGTTGCGCTTTTTGCGAACTACTTTTTTGGCCTTTTTGGGTTCTTGCTTTTTGACCTGAAAAGCCACGGCAGGGCCAATGTCTTTTTTGTCTTTGGTGGCTGTGAGTTCATTGAGGCCAGCAGCTAAAGCGAGCACGCCAAAGCTAACGAAAGCAGCGGTGAACAATGCGCGGAATCTGAAGTTTTTCATTTCGATCATAAGCCTACCTCTTTGATGGTCGCCACTGCGATTTGCTGAGCGCCGCCCAATCTACATTGATCAACCACGTGAATGAGTTGATCTGCTAAAATGCTTTTGTCTGTCACGATGAGAACTTCTTTGGATGTGGCAGACTTTAAAAAATCTCGAACGCGGCTTTGAAGCATCCAGGAGCGAACTTCTTTGCCGTCGATGGTCACTTGTCCTTGGCTGTCTAAAGTCACGCGCAAGGATTTTTCGGAAGCGGCCGTGGCCGTTGAAGCCGTGGGTCGGTTGATGTCCACTTTGGCATCTTTCACAAAAGTGGTGGAGACCATGAAAAAGATCAGCAGAATGAAAACCATATCGATGAGTGGCGAGATATCGATCCCGTCCTGCTCATTTTTTTGTCTGCGTTTCATTCTCATTGTGGTGCTCCTAAGGGATCCTTCCCTTTGTTGGATAGAGTCTGCGCTGATCAACGTGACAGTTATGTGACGGGGAAGAAAAACTAAGGAAAACGGTGCTCGGCCTCAGTGATAAACTATATTTTACAGATACTTAGCTGGCAGGGGCGGCGGAAGTCTCTTGGTTGAGAAGGGCTTTTTTGAATTCTTCCATCTCGTTGCAAATGGCGGTTTCCCGACGGTCTAAAATGCGACCTGCGATCACCCCTGGAATGGCCACGCACAGGCCCATTTGGGTGGTGATAAGGGCTTGAGAGATGCCGCCGGCCACACCGCCCGTTTGGGAGAAAAGGGTCATGTCACCCAGTGAGTCAAAAGTGGTGATCATGCCATTCACGGTCCCCAGAAGCCCCAGCAAGGGTGCGCTGCCCACGATGGCCTTGATGGTCATTTTGCCCTTTTTCATGTGGGTTTGTACCTGAAGAAAAAGGTAATCCAATGCGTAGGGGTTCACGTTCTGGAGCTGTTTTCTGAGACTAATTTTGATGTTTTTGTTTTCGTTCAAAATAAAATAGCGCTCGGTGAGTTGGTACCAAAGGGCAAAGGTCAAGAGCATCAGGGGCGGCATGACAAACCCCCCTGAAACCATATAGTCCTGTACGTCTTTGAGCATTTCCATGAACTAACCGACCTTCAAAACAGGTGGAACGGTTTCGGGGGCTTTTTTAATAGCGTGGGTGGGGCCAGGCGTATTTTCGGTGGCCACATTTTGGATTCTGAGAATCAATGATTCCAGCTCGCCTTTGATGTTGTCCGCCCAGCCATTGAGCATGTTGCCCAGCAACAAAGATGGAATCGCAACGATGAGGCCCAGCTCGGTGGTGACCAAGGCTTCTGAGATACCGCTGGAGAGCAGTTTGGGGTCGCCAGTACCAAACTCGGTGATAATATCGAAGGTAGAAATCATACCGGTCACCGTACCAAGGAGGCCCATTAGTGGGGCGACGGCAGCGAAGACCAAAATCATGGCGCCCATGCGATCGATTTTACCTTCTTCTGACAGATAGATTTCCTCTAGCTTGTCCATGATCTCAGCGCGTCCTTCTCTCAGTAACGCAATGCCTTCATGGAGCAATCGAGATTTAGAGCCCGACAAATGTTGCAGTTCTTGATTGGCTTTGTCCCAATCTTGATTGGAAATGGCGTCCCACACAGTGGCGTCTGAGTCGTTACGCTTGGAGCCGAGTCGACGAAGGTTAAAGGTACGTAGAAGGGCGATGAGCAGGGCAAACAAACCAAGCCCGATGATCACGTAGCCAATAATCCCACCCGCAGCCAAAAACTCTTCAAGTGTTTTTTCTTTCTTGGGGGCAATGCCTTTTTCGGTCGGCTCGTACACAAAGCCTGTGAGGCTGGCAGTGGACGCGGCATGGTTTTGTAGTTTTTGCGCTTCTGGGCTGATTTTCATCACCCGATAATTGTCTGCATCAAGGGGGGTGATAAAGCCCGATTCCTTTTCACTCACACCAAAACTAATGGTTTTCCCGATATGCATCAGGGTCCCAGCGACTTTTTCCCCCGAGGTGAGAAAGAAGTGACCTTGTGTCTTCACAGTGGTGGCGCTTGCCTTGGCTTTGGCAATCCCATTGGTGAAGGTCTTCGCGAGTTGCTCGCTCAACGCCTCTTGGTTTTCAGGATCTTTGGCAAGCAGGCCCTCTTCTTGGGCTTGCTCAACGATGCTTTGTAAGTTGTCTGCCGCTGCCTCTGTGGACGACAAACGGTCTTCGAGTTTGAACAAACGGTTGTTCTGGGTGGTGCTCTTCGCAGAAAAAGAAAGCAATTTGGCCTTCAACAATGCGATTTTATCTTCGAGGCCGTTTCTGTTGTCTTCATGCTGCGTCTCGATTTTTTTGAGCCTTTTGAGCAATGCCCGTTTCTCAGATTCGAGAAAGGCAAATTCACGCTTGTAAGCGCGGGCCAATGATGCCGTCTCTTGCTTTTTCGATTTTTCGGGCGCCGCTTTTGCGGGCTTGGAAGCTTTGGGCGTGGTTTCGGCGTACAAGCTGGGGGCACAAAGAAGCCCGGCGGCAATGATAAAACTCAACTTTTTCATTGTACACCTCCCTGACTGATTTGGACGTGCGGCAGGTAGAATTCACCTTGTCGAATTTGTTTTGAAAAATCCTCGAACAGTTTTTGGATGGCTTCTTGTTCCTGAGGATCGCTGGCCAGCGTCATTTCGTAATGGGTACCGTTTTTCTTGGCGTAACCATTCAAACCGTTGGGCAGCTCAAAATACAAAGCCACCATACCGATATGAATCACTTTGGCCTGGAAGGTTTTGCCGTCCACTTCAATGATTTGTTGATCGAGAATGTTTTCCCGTGAGAGCCGAACCTCGTCTTGAATAATGCCCCATACCTGGGAGGCTGCTTTACGAGGACTGAGGACTTCACTGTTGATTTGTTTTTTCAACTCGGTCACTGAGGCCAATCGCTCTGCGCGTTTGAATGGCAATGAGCTGCTAATGTGTTGTTCTAACTCGTCGCACGATTTGAGGACGGTGGTTTTAATCGGGGTTTCTTCACCACCGATTTCTTGGATGCGTTGTTCACGGCTGTTGATTTCCAAACGAACTTTATCCAGCAGCAGTTCTTCTCTGCGAACGTCGCCTTCCATTTCAGCCACTTGTCGAGATAGACTGTCTTCTTGAGCGCGATACTGAGCTCGTTTATCACCGAGTTGGCTTTCGAGTTCGGCCACTTCTTGGCGCAAGTTGGCCAGCTCTTTGGCCAAAGCCGTGAGATCTTTCGCGTGGGCGGTTGAAGCCGCGATGGCCCCGATTGCCAGGCTTGCTAATAGGTTTCGTTTTGTTGACACAGGGTGCTCCTATGAAAGGGATCAAAATCTTGATGGAAGTACTCTGCACAGGTCAAAGTGACAGGTCCGTGACGCTCAGGAAAAACAAAAGAAAAGCGGGCGGTCCGTAAAAAACGAAGCGCCCGCTGGCCTTTAGACAAAAAAGTCTCTTATTCGCGGTGACTTACAGTCCAGTCTTGGGTCCAAGGGCTGCTTGGGTCAACCCCACCCACGTAACCGGATGCTTGGAAAAAGCTGTCGGAAAGGGTTTTGCTGGTGAAAGAGCCCTTCACGCTGAAGTTAGGCGCGAGTTCATTGAAAGCGTCCTCTAGAACATCTTCTGGGTTGGCTTCAGAGTTGTTCAAAGCTTCGTCCATGAAGTATTCTTCCAAATCGATGGGGTCAACAATGGTTTGCTCATTGTCGTCTTTTTCGTCATCGGTTTTGAAAGTGGTGTCGCATGCGAACACACTGTTTTCGATGGTGAGGTTGGTTTCAGCCAAATCGAAGGTTTCTTCGCCGTCCACATCGATGCATGCAGATTTGAAGCCAACGACCACTGCGTTGTAAATGGTTGCGCCTGTACCGCGACGGAAGAGCATGCCCACGTCAGAGGTGTCGGAGTTGGGTGCACCCACCAGCGTAATGTTGCTCAAAGTAGGCTTCGAAACAGGTGTGGTGCCCGCTGTTTTGTTGCTGTCAGCTTCGATGCCGCGCTCACCGATGCCGTCGTATTGTTGAACCACAAGGCCTTCGCCTTTACCGGTCCAGCCAAAAGTCCAGTCCAAGTTGTCGTCACCAATGCCGGTACAAAGCACGTTACGGAAGTTAGCGGTGCCTCCAAAGAATTCAATGCAATCGTCTTGGGCCATGTGTACCTGAATGTTTTCAATCACAGTACCGCTGCCCACTGCTTGAAATCCAATGCCGTTGAGCTGGTTCTCGCTGTCCACGTCTTTGCCCGCGAACTCCACGCGAACGTAACGAAGAATGCCACTGTTATCATCAGAGATGTTGCCACCGTAGGTGCCTGTGTCAGCTTCGCCCTCAATGTTGCAGTCGTCCATGTCGGGGCAGAGGTTCACAGGGGCTTTGCCGTTGATGACGATACCACCCCAGTCGCCCACTTTACGCTCGCCCACAGGGGCTTCAGAAGTGAAAACGATGGGTGCTTCGGCCGTGCCGTCAGCGATGATTTGAGCATTGCGCTGAATCACCAAATAAGCTTTGCTGCCCATTTTTCCGTACACGGTGGTTCCGGGTTCGAGGGTCAGGGTGTTGGTGGTGGTGCCATCACCGATATATACGGCATCGTTCAAGAGCCACGCACGTTCGGCATCTAAGGTGAGGTCTTCGGTGATCACACCCACGAGTTCACAGACGGGCATGTCTGCATCAGGGTTAATCGCAGAGGTACCGGCGGGACAACCTTCGATTTTTTCAGCCACATCTTCGGCCTCAGGACCGCAGCCGATTGCGAAAGCGAGGAAAGACAGGGTGCATAGCGCTTTTTTCATTTTGGATCTCCTGGAAAAGTTATTTTTTAAAAGCATGCAGTGTATCTCAAACGATTGTGACGGGAATTTGACAATAAACGGTCAAAAATGAAAAAAACGGAAATAAAACCTAGTTTCAATGGGTTATGGAGTTGCTCGCGCTGGGCCGGGCCGGGTAGGGAGACGTACTTTGTATTCCGCTGGAATGATCATCCGATTTGTATTTTTCATTACGTTCTGGGCGGGGCTCAATGCATTCCTCACCTGGCGCTTTTTGGCCGGATGGGATGTGCCGCGCGGAATTAAAATCGCATTTTGCCTTTTGGTCATCGGGGGCCTGGTCGTGACACCGCTCGCCTTCACCATCGGGACCCCTTGGCTCAAAACCGTCGCGTTTCTCATGATGGGCTTTTTGTTTTTGGCCTACACGCTCATCGTTCTGCGCGATCTCGCGTTGATCGTCATGTGGCTTTGCAACAAGTACAACCTGTTGCCAGATTTGGTATCTCCCGAGCGCCGGGCCCTGTTTAAAGACGCGGCCAACTGGGGCGTTTTGGCGGGCGCCTCCTCCGTGGGCTTGGCGGCAGCCGTGAATGCGCGGCAAATGCCCGACATCCAAGAGGTGTCAGTCCCCATCAAGAACCTGCCGGAAGCGTTGGAGGGATTCTCCATCGCCCAGGTGAGCGACATTCACATTGGCTCCACCGTGCGCGCCGAAAAAATTGCTCACATCGCCGAGCAAGTGCAACAACTCAAGCCCGACATGTATGTGATCACCGGTGACCTTATCGATGGCTCTGTGTCTGATCTGGGTGAACAAGTGAAAACTCTCCTCAATGTCGCCACCCCCCATGGCACCTACTTTTGCACGGGCAACCACGAATATTATTCGGGCGCTTTAAGGTGGTGTGATTTTCTTGAACAGCAAGGCGTTAAGGTCCTTAACAATGCCCATGATGTGATTGAGGTGCCCGGTGGTAAAATCATGATGGCGGGCGTGACCGATTTACACGGCGCGCGTTTTATTGAGAGCCATCGCTGCCAGCCCGGGCTTGCGTGTGAAGGTGCCCCTGAAGATGCGGACGTGAAGATTCTCTTGGCCCACCAACCCAAAGTGGCGTTTCTCACCGAACGGGGCCAATACGACTTGCAACTGAGCGGTCACACCCACGGTGGCCAGTACTTTCCGTACAATTTCCTGATCCACCTGGTGCAAAAATACGTGGCTGGGCTTTATCGCCATGAAGACATGTGGGTGTATGTGAATCGCGGCACCACGTTTTGGGGCCCGCCCATGCGACTGGGGCCCGAGCAAGAGATTACGCTCTTGAAACTTAGGCGTTTGGCCTAGTTGGCCTGCCTCTTTTTGCGCTTTCACATTCAACCTGTTAATCTCGGGTCAGAAAGTTGCTGAAAGGGGGGGCAATGCTGAAAAATCTGTTCGTGCTCTTATTAGTGGGTCTGGTGTTCGTTCCATGGACGGGGCATGCCACTTCTTTAATAAGGCAACCCCTTCAGTTGAAATCACCCTTGGTTTTATTGGCAGGAGATAAAACACCTCCGGTCGATGATTCGCAAGCAGAAAATGTGACGGCGCCTGAATTCAGCCCAGAAGAAGCATTGCTCTTGATAAAAAAAGAGCGAGACAAAACGGCTCTCCGTGTTTCCTTGACTGCATTAACAGCGGGCGCACATACAGCATTGAGCTTTGTCGGCAGTGTGACTGTGGGTGTTTTATCGGCCGGCAACCTCTTTTCGAGGGGCGCGAAGGAAGTCGAGGAATCGGAAGACCCTTCTTTAGGAGATTCCCTCGATGAGTTCGCTATGTTTTCTTTTCTTTTTGGAACAGTAGCAGCTGTAGCTACGCTAATTGTTTTACAAGCTCTGCAGCCTCTAACGACACAGTTGGTTCACAAAAGCTTGCGCGAGCCCCAGCTTGTTCCCGGACCATCGAATCTTGCTACCGTTGGCAGCATCACCACCGGCGGCCTTCAATGTGCGGTGCCCCTGCTGGCTTTGGTACCTGCTGCAGGGGTAGTTCTTGTTCCTGTTGGTTCCTTGGGCCTGTGTGCTTCACAGACGGCGGTCCTCGAAAAAAGCTACCACAATGCGTTGAATAAATATGAGGCTTTGCTCTTGTCCCAGAAAACGGGCAGTGGTGCTGCTTCATCGGAAACGGTCGATACGCGTTCTGAAGGCCAAAAGTTTTAAACCAACGTCTCCACCACATCCATTTGGTGGCGCACCATGGTTAATAGGTTGTATTGGTGCTTTTCCCAAAGGGCTTTGTCCGGCGCAATGACCAACTTCATTTGTGGGGTCAGCTTACGTTCACTGGCCTTTTCTTGCACCCAATCGAGGGTGGTGGCCGGGTTGAGTTTGGCTTGATTGCCCAAGACGAAAACGATGCGTGGGGGAGGTGGATGCTCGGCATTTTCATCGTGGGGTGGAAAACCCGCTTCAAGACCGCGGGCACGTAGCTTTTTAAGCCGTTGTTTCAAGAGCATGATTTCTGCCAGGGCCACAACCTCTTGTGGGGGTTGGCCGTATTGGTCTTTGATGATTTCCACCACGTCGTAAATGGCAGGTCCGTCTTCAGCGGTGGCCAAGCGTTGGTACATGGACAGCCGTTCTTGCAGGTCGTGAATGTAATTGTCGGGCAAGAGCGCTGCGATGGGCAAGTTCACTTCCGGATCGGGAATGTCGATATTCACTTTGCCTTTGAGATCTTCTACCGCTTCTTTGAGCAGCTCGGCGTACAAGTCGTAACCCACGGACGCCACATGACCATGTTGGTTACGCCCCAGCAAATCGCCCGCGCCCCGCAGCTCCAAATCGTGTTGGGCCACCTTGAAGCCGGCACCCAAATCACTGAAGCGATTGAGCACCTCCAGTCGCTTGCGAGCGATGGGGGTGAGTTGGGTGGTCTTTCCAGGAATCATCAAATAGCAAAAGGCACGCGCTTGGCTGCGCCCAATTCGCCCGCGCAACTGGTACAGTTGAGACAAACCAAAATCCTCGGCGTGGTCGATAAACATGGTGTTGGCCGAGGGCACATCAATGCCGGTCTCGATGATGGTGGTGCAGATGAGAATGTTGATTTCGTGGTTCACGAATTTAAGCATCATCTCTTCGAGCTCGCGTTCGGGCATTTGGCCGTGGGCCACGCCAATGCGGGCTTCGGGCAAGAGTTGTTTGAGGTAGTCCGCGGTGGTGTAAATAGAACGTACACGGTTGTGAACAAAGAAAACTTGTCCATTACGGTTGAGTTCGCGCATGACCGCTTCACGAATCACATCGTCATCGAATTGGACGATGGAGGTGCGAATGGCACGTCGATCGGGCGGTGGTGTTTCGATGAGGCTGAGATCACGAACGCCAAAAAAGCCCATTTGCAAGGTTCGCGGAATGGGCGTGGCCGACATGACCAAGATGTCCACTTGGGCTCTGAGTCGTTTGAGCTTTTCTTTGGCTTTGACTCCAAAACGTTGCTCTTCGTCGATAATGAGCAGACCCAGGTTTTTAAAGTCCACATCGTCAGAAATAAGCCGGTGGGTCCCTACCAGAATATCAACTTTCCCATCGAGCGTGTCTTTGAGGGTTTGTTTGACTTCTTTTTGGGTTTTAAACCGACTCACCACATCGACTTTGACGGGGAACTTGCGAAAACGTTCTTTAAAACTCAGGTAATGCTGTTGGGCCAACACGGTGGTGGGGGCTAAAATGCCCACTTGTTTGTTGCCCAGCACTGCCATCATGGCGCCCCGCATGGCCACTTCCGTTTTCCCAAATCCCACGTCGCCACAGATGAGGCGGTCCATGGGTTTTTCTGATTGCATGTCCTTTAAAACTTCTTCAGTGGCTTTGGCCTGATCGGGGGTGGGCACAAAAGCAAAGGCACTTTCAAACGCATAGTAGTGTTGTTCGGGGGCAGCAAACGGCGGCCTTTTGATGAGTTCACGTTTGGCGTAAAGCGCCAACAAGTCTTGGGCCATGGCCACCACAGCTTGTTTGACCTTCTTCTTTTTGGATTGCCAAGCGGTGCCGCCCAATTTGTCGAGCTTGGGTTCTTTGCCTTTGAACACCGTGTATTTTTGGATTTGGTTGATGCGATGAACCGGTAAAAAGAAGGTGTCATCACCCAGGTATTTGAGTTGTAAGTAATCTTGTTCGGCCCCGCGAACGTTGAGTCGGGTGAGTCCGTCAAAGACGCCCACGCCATGATCGATGTGGACCACGAAATCCCCGGGTTCAAGATCGGAGAGGGTGGTTTTGAATCCTTGTTTTTTGCCGGTGTGGGTGCCGCGCCGGGTTCGTTTGCCAAAAATATCGGCTTCAGGAATCACCCAACAGCCCAGGTGCGGAAAGTGGCCGCCTTGCGCTGGAGCGGTGGGTTTGGCCACGTACGTCCACACCGTGGCGCCCCCTTTGCGAAAAGCACTGAGACGCTCGTTGGAATCCATCACCGGTTGTTCTTGGCACAGGGAGACATGGACCCCCGCTTCTTGAAGCATTTCTTTGTAGCGGTGCACCCCACCCAAGGTAAGACTGGGCAAGAAAATGAGCTCGCCATTTTGTTTGGCTTTTTGAATGCGTTTGACCAGCGGCGTCAGAATGCTTTTTTGCCCCGCTTCTTCAGTTTGCGTGCTGTGCAACATGATTTCTTGGCGGATGTCCGCGGTGGCTTTGGTCTTGAGGGCGATGGCATTGTTTTCGGTGTTTTCTGTGGTCCAGGATTTCAATAAAACATGGTTACGCCCATTCACCATCTCTTGAACATCTGAGAGCGGGTGCAGCCAGACTTCGGGGGCAAATACCAGGTCGTTTCGGGTGAGATTCTCACCGTATAAACTGTCATAAAAAGAGGTGCGGTTGTGTAGGGTATCCACGATGGTGTCTGGGTCATCGAATACCCAAAGCAAGTCTTCAGAGGGGTAATTGTGCGCCAGAATTTCAAAGGTGTTTTCAAGCTTGGGGTAGAAGGCCGGGAGTAAACGTTCAGCCCCAAAGAAGGGCAATCGGTTTTCAAGGTCGTGAATTTTTTCTCGTAGTTTTTTGGTGGGATGCTCCACTTCGTCGGCCAAGTCGCGGAGTTGTTGTATGGCCAGTTTGCAGTGGGCATCGGTCATCATGATTTCGCGGGCTGGGCCGATTTGAATCTCTTGACGCTTTTCGATGGTCCGTTGGTTGTCGGGTGAAAAAAGCGTGAGCCGTTCGAGCTCATCACCAAACAGGTCGAGCCGAATGGGATAGGGCAGTCCGGCCCAAAAAATATCAATGATGCTGCCGCGGATGGCAAAGGTCCCCACATCTTCCACCAAGCTCACTTGGGTGTAACCGCCGGCCACCAAAGTTTGGGTGAGTTCATCACGGTCAATTTCTTCGCCTTCGGCCAACCAAATCGTCATGTCTTGAAACACATCGAAGGGAGGGTGTTTGCGACTGAGGGCTTCAGGGGTGATCATGAGCACTTGAAAGGGCCAGCCCATGCACAGCTTAAAGAGGGTGGCGGTTCGTTCCATGACCACCGCTGGGTCAGGGGAGGTGGCGTGGTAGGGGGTGCGCTCTTCAAAAGGCAGCGAAACAATGGCGCTGCGCCCGTGTTCCTGGGCGAAAAAGTGCAGGTTGGTGAGTTCTTGCTCTGCCCGTTCGAGATCGGGGACCACCCAAATTACGGGCTTTTTCTGCGCCATTTGCCAAACCAAATGGGCCTTGGCCAAGCCTTCCAGCCCCACCGCGGTCTGCGCACAGGGGCTAGAGGCCGCATTGGCCTTCAATTCTTTAAAATTGGAACCTGCAGTCATGGGCACAGAGAAGACGCAAAAAGATGGAATGTCAAGATGCGCGACGAGAACTTGTGTCAATCTTCATTTTTCTGCACATTAAGGCATGGACAATTCAAGCCCACCCCTAAAAGGTCAACTGCTGGCTCAAGTGATCGCGGGAGTTCCGGTCATTTTGCTGTTAGGAACCTGGTTGGTGCTGTTTAACGGCGCTCAGTGGGGTGGTTTGTTTCTCATGCTCCTTTCGTTGGGACTCTTGTTTCTGACGTTTTTAGGGGGGGCTTCATTCTTATTTGGCTTTTTAAGTGGGGCACTTTCCGCCAGCTTAATGGCCTACCAGCCAGATACAATGACGGGTATGTCTCAGGCTGGGATTGCCTGCGCGTGGTTGCTGGCGTCATTTGTATGGACCATACGCAGTCATCCCAATTTCAAACTGATGTTGTCCTTGCTCGCAACTGCAGTTCTAGCTGTCGTATTGGGTTACAGTGCCGTGACCAGTGTGGGAGCAGGACTTTCTTTGAGGGTTAACGGCACTCAAACCTTATTGACATTTATGGCCGCGTTTTTGGCTTTTCCCTTGAGCTGGGCGGTGGCGCACCACGCCGGAAATCAGACTTTGCTAAAACAGCATTTTAGGTGGCCAACTTCTTTTGTATTGGTGGCCCTGTTTCTTTTTTCTGGCGTGGGTTTGGCGTCATCATGGACAATGGGTCAAGAACAACAACTTTCTGATACCGAAGAAATGTATCGTGCCCAACATCTGTCACGCCAGTTGGGACACCGGGTGGGACTGGATCGTGTCCAAGAAATACGAGACGCGGCTTTGGCGCAATTTCAATGGGAGCGAACGCAGCAAATTTTTGAAGGCGGGTTTTGGCGACGTTGGTCAGGTTTGGATAAGAATAATGTCACGCTGACAACGGCCGTAGCGTTGTGGGGAAGGGCAGGCAAAGGATTACCTGCTGCGGTTCGTAAAATGTGCCAACGGGATTTACACAGTGAAGATTTAAAGCTCGTTGAATACACTTGGCCAATCATGGTCCGGCAAGAATCTCGTTGGCCTTGTTTGGCTTCCCAGGCTGAGCAGATGGGTGAAGAACCTATGCTCAATGCGTTGGCCGAGGAAATGGTCTTTGGTGATGCGGAAGACAAAGGCGTCCATCTGGGGGCTTGCCGATTGCGTGCGGTATCGGAGTTTCCTCAAGAGGTAACGGTGGGCGACACCTTTAACTACGAAATAAAAATGGAATCATGGTTGCCTAATGACAAGGTGCCATTGTGTGACGCTGAAGGTCACGTAGAAGTTTATATCTGGGGTTCCAAAGCCAAAGATGTGATTCCTTTTGCCTGGTTTGAAAACCAGGATCGACAAGCATTTCGGGAATGGCAATTACCTGATTACATGCTGGCCGGGTATTATCCCATCATGGCCAATATACGTATGCCACCCTTGTGGAAAAGGAGCGGTACGGTGGGTGTTCATGGTGCTCGGAAGGGGTTGTTTTTGGGTTGGTTGCTGGTGCATCCACCATCTCATGTTCCCTTAGAGGATTATTAGTCGAAGGGTGTGAAATTCGTGAGCGGGTCTTCGTCTTCAAGAAGGCTGCTTCCCGACTTGTAAAACCTAAATCCGAAACGACCCAAAACCAGACGTGTTCTGTCTTCAATGAGACAAGGTTCATTGGGATCGAGTCGCTCAAATTCTACAAAGGTGCCATTGGTTGAGCCCACGTCAGTGATCAAGTAGCCGTCTTTGGACCACTGAAAGGTACAATGGTTTTTTGAAATGGGATAATCAGGAATAGTGACGTCGGAATCAGCCCCTCGACCCAGCATGATTTGACCCAAAGATTTTTCACCTTCCATGAAAAAAATTCGACCCACCAAGGGGTGATCGGTGCGTACGCGCACAATATCGGAGCCCATATCGAAGACTTGGGTGGAAGAACCCGAAGAATCGAGCAGCTCGGTGGGCACAATGCCGCAGCCAATCAGGCAGGGGCGTCCGTATTCTTGCTTAAAGCCCAGCCCCAAATCTTTTTGTTCAGATTTGAGTTTTTCAAGTGTGATGGGTCGTCTGCCCGCCATGTGGTCCCTCTTTCAACGTCTTTCGGGGGTTACGTTAGCTTAAACCCAGATCGTTTGCACCAATTTAGCGAATTTTCGCTGTCGCTCTAAGCCGGGGCAAGCGTAAAGACAGTGCCGTGAGGGGGACCCCAAACGGGACTTTCCCTCAAATCTGAATGTTGTCGGGCAAAATCGATATCTTATGGCATGGGGAGAGTGGCGCTGAGGGTTGTAAGTGGTTAAAACATCGACCAGTTTTAATATGGATAGATTTTTTCGGCCGATTCTCCTGTCGTCCTTCATTTACGCATGGAATTCTGCCGCAAAAGCACGTAAAGTGGTGGAATTTCAAGTAAGAGCACCCAAAATAGCGCCAACACAATCGCGCGCACCTAATTTGAATCAAGTCTTAGGAGGCTAATTCATGCTTAAAGAATGCAGGAAAAACGTTGAGAAACGTGCGGTGAGTGGGATTTTGACCCTCGCCCGAAACGCTGCACAGCCTGCTAAGCTTACAAAGTTGATGAAAAAGTCGCCTGCGGAGGAAGAGAGCCCATGAGTCTTTATACGGACTACCTAGAACAGATCGAAACGCGAAAAGAAGAAGGTTTGCATGCCAAGCCCATTGAAGATGCCGATTTGGTGGAGGCACTGATCGCCCAAATCGAAGACACCCAGCACGCGCATCGCGCGGATTCGCTGAACTTCTTCATTTACAATACGCTTCCAGGGACCACCAGCGCGGCTGGGGCCAAGGCTCAGTTCCTGAAGAAGATCGTTTTGGGGCAATCCACAGTGGCAGAGATAACCCCTGATTTTGCGCTGGAACTTCTGTCTCACATGAAGGGGGGCCCATCGGTTGAAGTTCTTTTGGATTTGGCTCTGGGAGATGATCAAGGCATTGCCAACAAGGCCGCGGATGTCCTTAAAACCCAGGTCTTCCTATACGAAGCCGATACCGATCGCCTGGAAGAGGCGCACAAAAGCGGGCAAGCCATCGCCACGGACATTTTGCAATCCTACGCCAAAGCTGAGTTCTTTACGGAGTTGCCTGAGGTGGAAGAAACCATTCAAGTGGTCACCTATGTGACGGCGGTGGGGGATGTCTCTACCGACTTGCTGTCACCGGGGAGCGATGCACATTCCCGCTCTGATCGCGAGCTTCATGGTCAATGCTTGTTTGAGCATAACAAAGAATCTCAAGGCGTTCTTCAAGGGTTGAAAGACAAACACCCCGACAAGCGTGTGATGCTGGTGGCCGACAAGGGCACCATGGGTGTGGGTTCTTCACGCATGTCTGGTGTGAACAACGTCGCGTTGTGGACGGGGATTCAAGCCAGTCCCTATGTGCCTTTCATCAATATCGCCCCCATCGTTGGTGGGACCAATGGTATTTCCCCTATCTTTTTAACCACAGTGGGCGTGACCGGTGGAATTGGTATCGATCTCAAAAACTGGGTCAAAAAGACCGATGCAAATGGGGACACCGTGCTGGATGAAGATGGCGAGCCGGTACTGGAACGCGTTTTCTCCATCGACACGGGGACCGTTTTAACCATCAACACCAAGACGAAAAAACTCTACAACGAAGATGGCACCAAAGAACTGTGCGATATTGCTTCGGCTTTGACACCCCAAAAACTTGAGTTCATTCGTGCGCAAGGCTCATACGCCGTGGTGTTTGGGAAAAAATTGCAGACCACTGCGGCGGGTATCCTTGGGATAGACGTGCCAACCGTGTACGCGACCTCTAAAGAAATTTCCCACGAGGGCCAGGGCCTCACCGCGGTAGAAAAGATATTCAACCGGAATGCGGTTGGCGTCACGCCGGGTAAGGTGTTGCATTCGGGATCCGACGTTCGGGTGAAAGTGAATATTGTAGGTTCGCAAGACACCACGGGCTTAATGACCTCGCAAGAACTGGAGATGATGGCGGCCACAGTGATCTCCCCCACGGTAGATGGCTCTTATCAATCCGGTTGCCACACGGCGTCTGTTTGGGATTCGAAAGCGCAAAAGAACATTCCGAAACTCATGAGCTTCATGAACAGATTTGGTCTTATCACCGGGCGTGACCCCAAGGGTGAGTATCATCCCATGACCGATGTCATTCACAAAGTTCTGAACGATATCACGGTGGATGACTGGGATGTCATCATCGGTGGTGATTCGCACACGCGAATGTCTAAAGGCATCGCTTTTGGTGCAGACTCTGGAACGGTGGCCTTGGCTTTGGCCACCGGGGAAGCCACCATGCCGATTCCCCAATCGGTCAAAGTGACCTTCAAAGGCTCCTTGAAAGACCACATGGACTTTCGGGATGTGGTTCATGCCACGCAGGCCCAGATGCTTAAAGAGTTCGGTGGTGAGAATGTGTTCCAAGGCAAGGTGATTGAGGTGCACATTGGTACCTTATTGGCGGACCAGGCCTTCACCTTCACCGATTGGACAGCCGAAATGAAGGCCAAGGCTTCCATATGCATTTCCAACAGTGAAACCCTCATTGAATCCCTGGAAATTGCGAAGAGCCGCATTCAGATCATGTTGGAAAAGGGCATGGACAATGACAAAAAGGTCTTGCAAGGCTTGATCGATAAAGCCCAAGCGCGAATCGAGGGGCTGCGCTCCGGTGAAAAACCTGCACTGGCCCCAGATGAAAATGCGAAATACGCTGCAGAGTTTGTGGTGGATTTAGACCAAATCATCGAACCCATGATCGCTGACCCCGATGTGCACAATGACGACGTTTCTAAGCGTTACACCCACGATACCATTCGGCCCATTTCTTATTACGGTGGGAACAAGGCCGTCGACCTAGGCTTTGTGGGGTCTTGTATGATTCACAAGGGCGATATGAAAATCATCTCGCAAATGTTGAAGAACATCGAAAAGCAACAGGGCACGGTAGAGTTCAAAGCCCCATTGGTGGTGGCGCCGCCCACCTATAACATCGTGGACGAACTCAAAGAAGAAGGCGATTGGGAAGTCTTACAAAAATACTCAGGTTTCGAATTCGACGACAGCGCACCTAAAAATAAAGCGCGCACGGCCTACGAGAACATGATGTATTTAGAACGACCTGGATGCAACCTTTGTATGGGCAACCAAGAAAAGGCCGCCAAAGGGGATACCGTGATGGCCACGTCCACCCGCCTTTTTCAAGGTCGGGTTGTGGCTGACAGCGAAGAGAAAAAAGGAGAGTCTTTGCTCGCATCCACACCGGTGGTGGTGTTGTCCACCATTCTTGGTCGCACCCCTACCATTGATGAGTATGTGGCGGCTGTGGATGGGATTAAGCTCACCAGTTATGCACCACCCACGGAAGCCAGTGAAAGTACAGGTCTACCGGTCCTTCAGTAAAACAAACGCGCGTATCGGGCGACTTCATTAACGTTGTGGGAGGGCACCATGAAATTAAGTGTCTATTTGTCTGGAGAAATTCACACCAACTGGCGGCAGGAAATTCAGGACCAGGCCATGGCGTTGGATTTGCCCATTACCTTTTCTGCACCCGTCACTGATCATGCCACCTCAGATGACTGTGGCGTGGCAATCCTGGGCGCTGAAGAAAACAAGTTTTGGCACGATCACAAAGGCGCCAAGTTGAATGCCATTCGCACCCGCAAAAGCATTGCCGATGCCGATGTGGTGGTCGTGCGCTTTGGTGAGAAATACCGGCAATGGAATGCCGCTTTTGACGCAGGTTACGCTTCAGCTTTGGGCAAGTCGTTGATCATCATGCACGGGGCCGAAACCCAACACGCGCTCAAAGAAGTGGATGCGGCCGCGGCCGCGGTGGTAGAGACCCCAGAGCAAGTGGTGCAAGCGCTCACCTACGTGATCAAGGGTGAGCTGCCTTAGTCTGTACTTCCTCTCGCTGTTTCCAGTTCGATTTCATTTTCATGAACCCAAACGCGGATCAGGCCATGGTGACCGGTGCTCCAGGTCTGCACGCCAGCCTTTTCCCATCGTTGCTGAATGTTGGGTTTGGGAAAACCAAAACGGCTTTTGGTGGGCACGGTGAAAATCGCGTGTTGCGCCCGCGTTGCTTGCACAAAATCAGGGGAAGAAGAGGTGTTCGAACCGTGGTGTGGCACCTTGACCACGTGAGCTTTGAGCGCGTTGGGATTTTTGAGCAGTGCATGCTCTCCAAAGAATTCAACATCACCCGTCCACAACATCGTTTGCCTATTGTGCGTAATTTTGAGAACCAATGAGTTATCGTTCACGCCAAACTCAGGATAAATGGACACCTCGCCCGGATGCGCAAAAGGATGCAGAATTTCGATTTGCGTTGTTCCAATATGGTGAAGGGCATCGAGCTGGGCCCCCGTTCTTACGAGAATGTTTTTCTTATGGGCCAAGTGATACAGCCGACGCATTAAGGGATGATCAAGGGTGAAACCGCTGTGCCAAAGCTCACCCACTGAGATGTTTTGCATAATTTCTAATAACCCCAAAAGATGATCAGGGTCCGGGTGACTCACCACCACCACGTCAATATGTGAAATATGATATCGGTTTATGTAGTTCGTTAAGGCCCTGGGGGCAGGGTTGTCTGGGCGAAGTGGACGGCCACCCCCATCGATGAGCATGATTTGGCCATTGGTGAAATGCAAGAAGGATGCATCACCGTGCCCAACGGGAACCACGTCAACGCGCAAACTTTTGACTGCCCAAAGATGTTGGATGGCAATCACAACCAAGCACGTACACAGACTGGCCGCGATAATTTTATAGCGCCATGTGGATTTGGTGAGTGTAATTAACACCAGCGCACAGAGGACAATATGCCACCAATAAAAAATGGGGAACGGTACCGGCCCGGGTAACCAGATGCAAAACCGTTCACAAATGGCTTCTAAGAAACCAGCAATTTGTGCACCCCAATGACATGCTGTCGACGAGGTGAAGAGGAGGCCCGCACCTGCGAGCGCCAAAGCGGGTACTTGAATAAAAGAGGCCACTGGAATCAAAAAGATGTTCACCACAAAGCCGGCAGGGATAAATACCCCAAAAAAATGAGCCACGAAGGGCAACGTTGCAAGGGTTGAACCCAAAGACCCCCAGACCCAAGTTTTCAGAAGTCGACCAATGGGGTGTGCACTTGTTCCGAAGTCTGAGAACAGTAACAGTCCAAAAAGCGCGGCGTAAGATAAGAGAAAGCTGGGATCTAAGATTTGTGCAGGGTGCCACAACAGTGAAAGTGAACCACTGGTACACAAAATATGACTTAGTTTTTGTGGGCGACCCAAACAATTGCCTACCAAGAAATGAGTGGTCATCATGGCGGCGCGAATGGCAGAGGCTGGCCAAGCACAGAGCGCCACGTAGCTCCAGATGAAAAGGAGAATGAGGCCAATCCCCGTAAAAAAAACGAGTTTGCCACTGAAGTCATCACGCCACAGCAAAGGCAGACGTAAAAGGATAAAATACAGCAAGATGGCGAAAAGCGTCACCTGCAGGCCACTCACAGCCAGCAGATGTCCTGCACCTACATTTTGGTACAGCTCTCGTTGACTTGGCTCAAACAAGCCGGTGTCACCGATCATCAAAGCGAGCAAAAGAGACATTTCTCTGGGGGTGACCAACTGTGCCATTTTTTGCCTGAGGCTGGCGCGCCAATGACTGGTGGAAAAGCTTGGAGGGCTTTGAGCCACCACCATCATGGATTTGAAATGATGGACATGAATTCGGCCCAGCAACTGGCGGGCCAACCCGAATTCTTGCTCATTGAAACCCCAGGGAAGGGGACTTGGCTGAAAGGGCGTAATGGTTCCATGAAGAAGAAGGGTGGGGTTGCCCTCAGGGGCGTTGTGTGCAGCACTTTTGTGGAGCACGATGGCCAACTGGCCCGATGCCGGCGCGAAACCATTTTCTCCATAGATTCCGTCGAGGGAAAAGAAACCTTTTTGGGCGCCATCAAAACGAATTTGCAGATCTGTGATTTGCCCACGCATCAAGACTTTTTGTGTGGGAAGTTCTTTTTGTCGTTGATGAAAATTATATTTTTGCCATGCCGCAATGGACAAAATCACACACCCCACCAAAAGGCATCTTGCCAGATGGGGGGCTTGCTTGAGCAACAGCCACGCGAGCAATAACTGGCAACCCAATCCCGCCGCCACAAAAAAAGATGAACTGGTGGAACCGATTAAGGCGTTGAGGGCCAAGATGGGGAAGAGAATAATAAAAGGCGACATCGCGGGTACGCGGCGCGCTCCAACCAAATCTCATCATCGGTGTTTTCAGCTTGATGTTGCTAAATGTAGATCGCTTTACGATCCTTTTTTATGTCGGGGCATAACGTAGAACCGGACTTTGCGCCCTTTGAGTTCGTAGATGTTCATGCCTGACCATTTGGATTTACGGTCGAGGTTGCGCACGTGGATGTACTTCACGCCCATGAGGGTGACCGGCTTGAGCCATTTGACTTTCTTTTTGCGAAAAGACCGCTGCTTTTTGAAGTAGTCGATGGTTTTGTCGAAGGTGGTATGGGAAGCGTAACGCCCTTTACTGAGTTCTTTCGCGTAAGGTGGCAGTTCCATGCCGTAGACTTTGCGGGTTTTGGCCTGGGCTTCGGTGGGGGCGAGCAAGAAAAGACCGAGGAGACTGGCGAGGCCCAAAATGAGTTTAAAGTTATTCGGTGCTTTCATAGCGAAAATCGCCCTCCGTATTGGGTAGTAGCCATAACACGAAAACCCGAAAGATTTCCAAATGACAGGTCATGGCACCACGAAAAACTTCGTGCGCGCCATGGCGACGTGGAATGATGGCCTGGGCCCATAAGAAATGTAAAGCATCCAAAAACGCCACCAAACCGCCCGCGCTCAAAGCCAGAATTTCCACGCTCCAAGGCGGGGGTAACAAATACAAACCCACACCCAGCAGTAAGGTGTCACAGAGCCAAAAGGCAAAAGCGGCCCACTTGGCTGAAGCATAAAATAAACGATAAAACAGTAGGTTAAAGAGCCACAGGCTGAAGAATCCGGTGAAAAAGACCTTGAGCTCAGTGGCTTGGCACACGGCCCCCAGGGCAATGGAAAAGATCACCAAACTGGTGAGGGCCCCATTTTTGAGCAGACCGCCAGAGGGCAAAAAGAGCCACAGACCCACCGTAAAAGCACCGCAGAGCGTTGGAATGGCCCAGCCCCACAAGGGAAGGTTCAGGAAAAGATTGGCCCCTATAAACAGCGTGGCTGAGACAAAGGCCAGCAAAATCGCCAATCCAGAGCTCTTATTTTGCAGTTGGGCCTCGGCTTGGGGGGAAACCTGTTGGGCCACGGGCTGGTGGGTATGCTGTAAGATCTGCATGATGTGGCATTACCGTGAAATCGTCTGAGACTCAAAGGAATCCCTTTGTTTCTGGCGGCTATTTAGGGCAGGGTGCCCCTGAAAAATGGATGGGAGTCCCATGGAAAACGCAAAAAACAACCTTCTGGCTTTGCTGAAAGAACGCGCCTATACGCCCGGTTTGGTCACCTTGGCCAGCGGTAAGCAAAGTGATTTTTACATCGACTGTCGCAAGGTCGCTTTCACGGGACAAGGTCACCAGCTTATTGGTCACGCATTTTTGTCCCAATTGGGCGGCTTAGAGTCCGAACTGAACCTGCGCTTTGCCGGTTGCGCAGGGATGGCATTGGGTGCGGTGCCTCTCGCCTCGGCGCTCGCCCTGATTGCATTCCAAAAGGATCGTGATCTCTCGGCCGTGGTGGTGCGCAAAACCGCTAAGGGGCATGGTGCGGGTAACCAAGTGGAAGGGACCGATGCTTTCTCCAAGGGGGACCGGCTCATTTTACTGGAAGATGTGGTCACCTCGGGAGGCTCCGCCATCATTGCCATCAACGCGCTCCGCGAAGCAGGCTTTGTGATCGAACATGCCTTATGCTTGGTAGACAGAGAAGAGGGTGGCGCAGGCAATTTGGCCGACGCAGGGGTGACTTTGCACCCGCTTTTTAAGCGCTCTGATTTTTTGGCCGATTAGAACCGAAAGCCACCGCCCACGTGCACCTCTTTTAATGAGATCACATCGGGATAGTCAGTTTGCCAATCGCCCTGGAGTGAAATCAGGCGATTGCCAGCCCGTATTTCAAAAAGCGGCATAAACGGCACCTTGAGGGACAATCCGGCTCCTAAATAGGCTTGGGCACCTATCCCTGAAGGGGGATCGGGCAAATTGGCAGCATCATTGCCATGGAGTTGGCCTTGGCCGGCCCCCCCGCCCAATTCAATAAATGGGGCGACCACTGGCAGATCGACCGTGGCTCGGGCCAGAACTTCGCCCAAAAGGCCAGAGGCGGCCAAATCGGTGGACATGGCCCCTGCCAGACCGGCAGCCCGGATAATGCCATGGAGTTTGAAGAAGGGTTTATCGAGCAATTCAAGGTGTAATAAAACGGCGAGATCCGCACCCGCAATGCCATCTTGGCCGGTGGGACTTTCCAATTCTAATGACGTTGGATCTGGATCTGGAAAGCCGGAAAAACCACCCAACTCGGCTGTAAGGCCTAATCCAAAGGCTTGTGCGGGCAAAGGTGCAATGGCCACCGTCATCAATACAGTCAAACAAAGAAGTCGCAGATGTAGGTACATGGAACCCTCCGGATGTCTGAATGACACATTTACATACCAAAATCAATTTTGAGATCTCCTCGACGAGATCTCAGCTCTTTTTTGGATCTTTCATCAGAAGGATCTTAACGTCGAAGCATGGGAGAAGTGATCGCACTAGAGCATGTTCGGAGATCAAAAAGGCTGTTTGGCATTTTGATCGAGCGCTACGGGCTGCATTATTTTTTGGTTGAGAACGGACAGCCCCATCCTTTGGCACTGGACGACAAACGTTTTGATCAAGCGGTGAACTTGGCCAGCGTTTGGATGGAATTACAAACCAAAAACATCCCTTCTGAATCCACATTAATGATCATGAAGCGTGATTTACGCCGCCTGTTGCTCCAACGAATTGCCCAAGATCTGGTGCGCGCCGGCTGGTAAGGCTTTTTTTCAAGCATTAAAACGGTTATGCACGCTTCATGACGTTGCAATCGGAACATTTCGTCCTGCCCCAGTCCACTCAGGAAGCCCTTGGCTTTGACGCGCTTTGGCGTGCGCTTGAAAACAACTGTGGGTGTATTTACGGACGCGAAAATCTCAATGAATCGCCTTTCTTAGGGTCGGTGGAGGCCATTGAGGCCCGCATGGCAGAGGTGTGGGCGGCGAAAGTGTTTTTAGAGAAACAAAACTTCACCTTGATTTCGAATTTGAATGAAATCCGATTCTTTTTAGAGGCTGCATTAAAGGACGAAGTTTTATCCTCTGCAGATCTCAAAGAGATATCTCAATCGTTGGTGATCATGTCGCGCCTCAAATCCGCGCTGCAAGCGGGGGGGGCAGGCGCTCAGTTGCTTGGCGTTGTAGCCACCATCACGGAATGGCACGATTTTGCCTTAGATATTCTCAGGTGTTTTGATGAACATGGGAATCTGGTCTCCAACGCGTCGCCTGAGTTGGCCGCAGCCAAAGCACAAGTTTTCGAGCTACAAGAGCGCATGCGTCACCGGTTAGAAAAGCTCATCGAAACTTTGGATGAGCAGGGGGTTTTACAAGAACCTTATTTTACNTTGCGNAATGAGCGNTACGTGCTTCCCGTNCGCAGTGGNGCNATGGGTAAAATTGANGGNATTGTTCACGATACCTCNCAAACGGGACANACCCATTTTGTTGAACCCGCACACCATGTGGCCNTGGGAAATAAAATCGCTGTGGCNCTTGGNGAGGTNAAAGTCGAAGAAAATAAGATNTTGGGTGAACTNACCGCACGNATTTTGGCCCGGGTGGATGAAATNCAAAGAGACATCAACTGNGTGGGACGTTTAGATGCCACCATGGCGCGTGGTCAGTTGGCCCTCGATTTGGATGCCCANGTGCCNAAAGTGGTGGCCGGCCCCCANNAAGGTGCATTNANTTTGGTGGANGCCAAACACCCGCANCTCTTAATGCAATCNGGGGCGCTCCAAAGNGAAAAAATCATTGCGAACACGATTCAATTTAATGAGGTTCGNGGCTTGGTGGTGAGTGGNCCCAANGCGGGCGGTAAGACCGTGGTGCTNAAAATGGTGGGNTTNTTAACGGCCATGGTACGAGCAGGCTTNCCCATTCCTGCGCAGCCCAACAGTGTGGTGCCCTTGTTTGATGGCGTGGTGGCCATGGTAGGNGANGGNCAAAACCTCGCATCTGCCTTGTCGACCTTTTCTGCNGANGCCCACGAACTNAAGGGCTTGATCGATACNGTGGCNGGGTTTCATCGCAATGAACANGCNNTGGTGNTGTTAGATGAACTCTTTTCNGGCACGGANGCGCAAGAGGGCGGNGCCTTGGCCAGGGCTGCATTGGAGCACTTGGTGGAAATGGGNGCAACGGTTCTGGTGACCACCCACCTCGAAGCNGTNAAACGCTTGGCTTTNGANTCCGANTCCAGCGATGGTTTGTTCAAAAGTTTGTTCATGGTNTANGACCCNCAATCCAACACCCCCACCTACCAAATTAGAGAAGGGGGCGTGGGCCAAAGTTATGCCATTCAGACNGCCGAAAANATGGGCNTNCCTCGANGGCTTTTGGAACGTGCCATGATGNTGTTTCANGGGATTTCNAANAGTGAAGAAAANGGTTTTAANTCGCTCCTCGAAGAGAAAAAGAAAATTTTAAAAGCTTTCGANCGNACCAANCANCAGNTNAANAAATCNAAGCAGGCACANTCTGANTTACGCGACCANTTGCANGCCCAAGAAAANGTGGCNGCNCAATGGCAGGGCAANCACGCAGANCTGCTCGATGAAGANCTCATGAANACCCANCGGCTTATNTCAAAGGCGGTGGCGGCGCTTCAATCCAAAGCCAACCCNAANATTCTCAACGACATGAACCATGAGCTGAAAAAAGCCATCGAAGACCGAAAAACCAAACCTGCAAAGNCTCAAAAAACATCAGACGCGTTAAAGGTGGGGGATACGGTGTGGTTGAAGGCGCATCCAGGGCAAACTTTTGTGCTCGAAAAAATAGAAAAAGACGAACTGTGGCTGCAGGGNGATGTCTTAAAAATGCGCGTGAAAGCCCACGAGGTGGAAAAACGCTCTTTTGGGGCTAAAAAAAATGTCCAAAAAGACGTGAAAGTGAATTTAGCATCCACAGAAAGCACCAATGACATGTTGGACATTCGGGGCTTGCGGGTGGANGANGCCTTGAGNGATGTGGCCAATTTTGTGGANCGCTGCGTGGTGGCNGGGGTTCGAAAAGCGTACATTCGCCACGGACANGGAACCGGCGCACTCAAAAATGCCGTGCGAGANTGGGTTCGCAAAAGTGCCTACACCCCNCAGGTGGGGCCGGCCCCNGACACGTTGGGNGGCGACGGNACCACCTTGTTGGATTTTTCCGACGCGGGCTAAAACCNTCCATCGGCCCGAGNNCCAAAGATAGTTNAAATGAAACAGATACTTAGAAGGCNGATGCCCGTTGGNTTTGATCNNCCATNAACCAGATTTCTNGGNGCGAGNTCTCTTGCACATGGCTGAAATCCNTATTAAATCCCAATAGATAAAAAGGAGATGCGGCTTGTTTATTGAAATGTCGGCCAAGCTCAAAGAAGAGATAAATGCCTACCAACTCGCTTTCACTTGCGAGGATTGTAAGTACTTCGAACCTTCCCAAGAGCAATGCACCATTTATTACCCGGCCCATCTGCANAAAAATTCAACCATCGATGCTTTGGCNGATGGGGAGCGACTCTATTTTTGTAAAATGTTTGAGTCGGACAGGTAGGGAGCNCATATGAGTAAAACCATTGTTCAAACTGATAAAGCACCGGCAGCCATCGGCCCATACAGCCAAGGTGTTGTTGCCAANTGTGGTCAATTGGTTTTCATCTCTGGGCAAATCCCTTTAGACCCGGCNTCCATGACGCTGGTTGAAGGCGACGTTCAAGTNNAAACCGAAAAGGTGATGGAAAACCTACAAGGCGCACTAGANGCCGCAGGCTGTGGTTTCCCNGACGTGGTACGGACCACCATCTTTTTGAAAAGCATGGATGATTTTGCTGCGGTGAATGAAGTGTATGCGAAACGATTTCCCGAAAACCCGCCGGCGCGCGCTTGTGTTGAAGTGTCACGACTTCCCAAAGACGTGGATGTCGAAATTGACTGTATCGCGGTTAAATCCTAGGAGACCCCATGACCAAGCCTGTTGCGGATAAAGCGACCACTTTTCAAGAAGTCATTTTGNGACTCAATCAGTTTTGGGCNGAAAAAGGCTGTTTGATCATGCAGCCCGTTGATGTGGAAGTGGGGGCAGGAACCCTAAACAAACACACCTTTTTGCGGGTATTGGGCCCAGAGCCATGGAATGTGGCCTATGTGGAGCCTTGCCGACGACCCACNGACGGGCGTTACGGCGAAAACCCAAACCGATTACAACATTACTATCAATANCAGGTCATTTTAAAGCCATCGCCAAAGGACGTTCAGGAACAATATTTGGATTCTNTACGTTGNTTGGGCATTGACCCNGTGGAATTCGACGTTCGNTTTGTGGAAGACGACTGGGAGCATCCTGCGCTGGGCGCTTGGGGNTTGGGCTGGGAAGTTTGGGCCCAAGGCATGGAAGTCACNCAGTTNACCTATTTNCAGCAATGTGGTGGCCTCGATTTACCGCGNGTCTCTTGTGAGTTGACNTACGGGCTCGAGCGTTTGGCCATGTACCTCCAAGAAAAAGAAAGCGTTTATGATTTGGTGTGGGCTCAGCTGCCCTCTGGTCAGAATGTTTCTTATGGCGATGTTCATCTCCAAGATGANCGAGAATGGTCTGCCTACAACTTCGAGCACGCAGACGTGGCCATGTGTTTTGAGTCCTTCAAGCAATGCCAAGCCGAGGCGGAGTCTTTATTGGAAAAGGGTTTGGTNTTNCCCGCCTACGACTACACCCTTAAATGTTCACACGTTTTCAATATNCTCGACGCGAGGGGCGCCATTTCGGTGACGGAGCGGGCCGCCTATATGGGGCGCATTCGTAANCTGGCCCGGTCATGTGCCGAAGGTTATGTNTCGTCCAGAAGTCAGTTGGGATTTCCCATGCTCGACGGTGCAGACCGAGAGAAATTCATCACCGAAGACCAGCCGGTAGAGGCATCGTAGGAGGCGCTATGGCTGAATTACTTTTTGAAATTGGAACCGAAGAATTACCNGCAGGNTTTATTCAACCTGCTTTAAGTTACCTCAATGATGTTTTGCCAAAGGCGCTTGAGGAAAACCGCCTTGCCTTTGAGAAGGTTCAAGTGGAGGGCACCCCGCGCCGTTTGGTTGCAATGGTCACTGGGCTGGCGGATCGCCAAGAAGACCTTGAAGAAGAGGTGACGGGCCCTAAAGTATCCATCGCCTGGGGCGATGACGGACAGTTGTCTAAGGCTGGCCAGGGTTTCTTACGCTCCAGGGGCTTGAGTGAAACAGACGCTTACAAAAAAGAAACCCCCAAAGGTGAAGTGATCGCCGCTCGGGTTTTTACGGCGGGCGCGANTGCCAAAGATGTCTTNCCNGGTCTTTTACAAACNGCATTGGAAAAAATGGCATTNCCCAAAACCATGCGTTGGGGCGACGAGCAAATTGCGTTTGCCCGACCNATTCAATGGATTTTGGCNCTGTTANATGACCAAGTTTTGCCGTTCCAATTNATCGATGTATCNACTGGNAACACCACCCAAGGACACCGCTTCCATGCGCCTTTTGCGCGAGAAGTGCGCAGCATCGAAGATTACCGGGCCGTGATGGCTGCTGGGCGTGTCATGCTTTCGCTGAAGGCACNNGAAGACGCCATTCGCCAGCAAGTTCAACAGTTGGCNAAATCNGTCGGCGGTCAATGGGTNGAGGACGAAGACTTGGTGGCCACCACNGCCAATTTGGTGGANCACCCNTGGCCCTTGTTGGGCTCTTTTGAGTCCAGCTATTTGGAAATTCCTAAAGAAATTCTCATTTCTGAAATGCGCGAACACCAAAAATGTTTTGCCATTCAAGGNAAAGATGGCGACNTGCTGCCTTACTTCGTGGTGGTNGCAGGNTCTGAGCCNCCCGACGATGCCAAAGTGGCGGCGGGNAATGCTCGGGTGATCAAAGCCCGTTTCGACGATGGTGGTTTTTACTACAAGCTCGACGTCCAAAAAAGTTTGGATGAACACGCAAAGCGTTTAGAGCAAGTGGTGTTCCAGCGAGACCTCGGGACAGTGGCTGATAAGGTCACGCGCATCAAAGCGCTGTCGGGNTTTTTGGCTGATGCACTGGACTTTGATGCTGCCGAGAAAGCAACAGCACTAGAGGCGGCGGCATGGTGTAAAGCNGATTTGGTCACTGGCGTGGTGGGCGANTTCCCAGAACTTCAAGGCGTGATGGGCCGGATTTACGCCAAGGCACAGGATGCCAGTGAAGATGTGGCAAACGCCATTGAAATGCATTACTGGCCTCGATTCAACGGCGACCACCTTCCCAACAGCAAAGCGGGGGCGGCGGTGGCCATTGCCGACCGTGTGGACACACTGTGTGGCATNATCGCCATCGGAAAGACGCCNAAGGGCTCTGCCGATCCCTTTGGATTGCGACGGGCTTCCATTGGCTTGGTGCAAATCATGATGGCCATGGAATTTCACATGCCNCTNTCTGAGTTGGTTGCTGAAGGATTGAAGGCTTTGGGNGACCGGGCCAAAGGCGACGCCAACGATTTACAAACGCAAGTCCTGGCCTTTGTGCGAGCGCGTTTGCCCGGTATCTTGAGTGAGCGCTGTGAAAAAGCCGGACTGCTCGGTGTGACCGATATTCTGGGTGGGGCCATTGAAGCTGGTGCCGATAACCTCCCCGATTTGTGGGCGCGAACCCATGCCCTGGCGGCTTTAAGAGACGGGGCCAAAGACGAGTTTGGTGTTTTGGCGGCCACCTTTAAGCGGGTTGGGAACATTGTGCGTAAAGCCAAAGAAGAAGGGCAGTACGACGATGGCAGCTCGTGGGATGCTGCTTCTTTGGTGGAGCCTGCCGAAAAAGCATTGTGGGACTCCTTCAGTAAAATGCAGAGCAAATCGGGCTCGGAGGCAGGGGGCGATTTACAACACCATTATCGTGACTTGCTCGAAGAAATCACTCAACTCAAACCCGCGGTGGATAAGTTCTTTGATGACGTCTTGGTCATGGCTGAAGATGCGAATTTACGAAAAGCGCGTTTGGGGATGTTGTCAGAAGTCCAAGGCTTTTTATTGCACGTGGCCGACTTTACCCGGATTCACACCGAAGGCTGATTCACGCTGAAATCAATGCTGGAACCGCGTCGAGTGCCTTGCCCAGTTGACTGGGCTCACTGCCGCCTGCTTGCGCAAAGTCCGGACGTCCTCCGCCACGACCACCTACATGTTGGGCAAGTTCTTTGATCATATTGCCTGCATGAAATTTGGAAGTCAGATCTTTAGTGACGGCCACGAGTAAAGCACATTTGTCTTCTGCGGTTTGCGCACCGAGCACGATCACGCCGGAATCCAGTTGATCACGAAGTTTGTCCGCGTAACCTCTCAGTTCTTTACCTGAGAGTCCCTCTACTTTTTCCACAATGACACGCACTCCACCAATATCTTTTGCTGAAGATGCCAGCTGAGAGGCCTTGGCGCTGGCCGCTTGGTCTTGAAAAGAGGTGAGTTCTTTTTTGAGGTCTTTGATTTCATTTTGCAGTTTGGACACCCGTTCTGGGAGCAGGGGACTCCCAATGTTCAGCGAGGTGGTGGCCGACTGGAGGTAGTTCAGTTCCTGGTTGACCCATTGGAGCGCTTTGTGCCCCGCCAAAGCTTCCACGCGGCGAATCCCTGCGGCCAGTGGCCCCTCTGAAACAAACTTGAAGAGACCGATATCCCCCGTGCTGCCAACGTGGCTGCCACCACAAAGCTCCGTAGAGGCTGGTCCCATGGTGACCACACGAACTTCATCCCCGTATTTCTCACCGAAGAGGGCGGCTGCCCCCAATTGTTTGGCTTCGTCCATGGGCATGATTTGCGCAGTGCTGGAGTCGTTGTTGATGATCCAGGTGTTTACCAGATCTTCGGTTTGTCTGAGCTCTTCTGCGGTCATTGCTTCGAAATGAGAGAAGTCAAATCGAAGGCGGTTCTCGTCAACCAAAGACCCTTTTTGGGTGACGTGGGTGCCCAAGACTTGTCGCAAAGCACTGTGTAGCAAGTGGGTGGCCGAATGATGCCGCCGGATGTGCATACGTTTGTCATCGTTCGCTTCGGATTGAACGGTGGTGCCAGGGGCGAGTTGGCCAGATTTGATTTTTACTTTGTGCAGCAACAGCTCCGCTTCTTTTTGGGTATCGATGACCACGGCTGCCCCGTTGTCAAAGTGAAGTTGGCCACTGTCACCCACTTGGCCGCCAGATTCACCGTAAAAAGGGGTTTGATCGAGCAGGACGATTCCGGTGTCCCCTTCGGCTAGGCGGGTCACCGAGGCGTCATCTTGAATGACGGCGAGTACTTTGCCCTGTCCTTGGAGATTCGTATCTCCAGTGAACGTGGTGGGGCCGTGCTCCTGTCGCAACTGCTTGTAAAGATCAGAGGTGCCTTTCAGCCCCAATGCGCCGGCAGACGCTTTTTCATGTGCGGCTTGTGCTATTTTGTAGCTGTCCCAATCAATTTTGAGGCCCTTTTCCTCTGCTAAAAGTGCGGTGAGGTCAGTGGGAAACCCAAAGGTTTCGTGGAGACGGTGCACCAAACCACCATCGAGCGCATCGCCTTTGTGGAGGTCGGCAATGGATTCTTGGAACAACAGCAGACCACGGTCTAAGGTTTTGCGAAAGGCGGCTTCTTCATTGCGTACGACTTTTTCAATCAAAGTTCGGGCCTCTTGAAGTTCTGGGTAAGCTTTTTCAAACTCAGCAACCGCAACATCACAAACCGAATGAAAGAACAGATCCGTAAACCCCAGTCGTGAACCGTGACGGATCGCCCTTCGCATGATGCGTCTCAAAACGTAGCCGCGCCCTTCGTTAGAGGGCAAAATGCCATCAGCGATCATGAAAGCGGTGGTGCGACTGTGGTCGGCCAAAACGCGAAGAGAAACATCGTCATCGTTGTCGGACGAGGTGTAGGTCTTGCCTGCCGCATGGGCCACATGAGACAACATGGGCTTGAGTAAGTCGGTATCGTAGTTGCTCGCGCAATTGTTCATCACCATGGCCAAGCGCTCTAAACCCATGCCAGTGTCGACGCAGGGAGCGGGCAGCGGGGTCAAGGAACCGTCGGCGTGTCGTTCGTATTGCATGAATACCAGGTTCCAGACTTCTAGTATTTGGTCACCCTCAGGATCATCGCCACCAAAAACACCTTCAACCTTGCCACGATCGTAGTGGATTTCGGTGCAAGGGCCGCAGGGACCCGTATCGCCCATGGCCCAAAAGTTGTCCTTGG
Source organism: Myxococcales bacterium (assembly GCA_002721815.1). Classification (GTDB taxonomy): domain Bacteria; phylum Myxococcota; class UBA727; order UBA727. The sequence continues at coordinate 189,827 of PBLQ01000011.1, read as the reverse complement.
CACCACAACGGGAAATGTTTTCTTTGGGAACCCCAACCACTTCGTGCCAAATTTTTTCGGCTTCTTCATCTGCTGGAAGGTTGTCTTCACCACCAAAGACGGTAACCGTTAAATGACTGGCATCGATACCCAGCTCTTTCGTTAGAAATTCCCAGGCATATTTGCAGGCTTCTTCTTTAAAGTAATCTCCGAAGGAGAAGTTGCCCAACATTTCGAAGAATGTGTGGTGGCGTGCGGTTCGGCCTACGTTTTCAAGGTCGTTGTGTTTGCCGCCGGCTCTCACACATTTTTGTGAAGAGGTGGCTTTGGTATAGGCGCGTTTTTCTTTTCCAGTGAAAACATCTTTGAATTGAACCATGCCAGCATTAACGAACAACAGTGTGGCGTCTCCCTGAGGCAATAAAGGGGCGCTGTTGACCCGGGTATGGGCTTGTTTTTCGAAGTAGTCTAAAAAGCGTTCTCTGAGTTCGGAACCGGAAATTGTCATGTGCTCTGACCTTTTTACGAGTGGGCCCTGTTTTGTAAGGAGGCCAGCCGGGTTTATCAACTGATTTTTACCATTTTTTCCGGGTGAAAAGGTCAGTTGTGGTATGTTTTAACTATGTTTTTCTCCTTTTTAACTTTTTTTCGGTGTTCCCACGGTGGCCTATTGGGCCTGATGGCACTGAGCCTGTTGTGGAGCCCAATGGCCTCTGCCAATTCTGCTGGGATTTGGGGCAAGACGGGACGGACCGAAAGTTGCGTGACTTGCCATGTCCCGGGCAGCCAGGCGGCGGGTCGCGAACCACTGATTACAATCAGTCCCTTGGGGGCGCCCGAACAGTGGGTGGCGGGTACCGAAGTGGGTTTTGAAGTGAAAGCGCGTCGGGCGGTGGACTCTGATAATCGATACGGCGCGTTTAATGCGGAAGTCAGGTACGGCCCCTTGGGGAACCTGCAAATTAGCCAAGTAGGGAATGGGGTTAAAATGCACACGGTGCTGGGCGAGAACATCGAAGTGTCTCACAGTGCGCGCAAAGATTTTCTGCAGGGGGCGGTCCTAGAAAACGACCAAACATTTTATGAACTCACCTGGTCCTTTCACGTGCGCTTGCCGGCCCACTTTCCGCTTCAAGGTGACCATCAACTGGAACTTTTCGCTGCGGTCAATAACACCAACGGCGCAGGCACCAGTGGCGATTATGTGAACACGGCCCAAGCCACTTTTGAATTGCCTGCTTTGGCCATTGAGTGTGGGAAAGAAGGCGCCGCCGAACCAGTCTGCGATGCGTCTACCTTTGACAGTCAAGTTCATTATTTCGAACAAACCATCCCTTGTTGCTGTCCCGATGCAGATGGAGACGGTTTCATGGCAGCGTTCTGTAATCCAAATCCAGGAGAGAACGGCGGCGATTGCTTGGACGAAGGCGAATTTGCTGAAAGGGCCAATCCCGAGGCCAGTGAAACCATTAGTCTGCATCGCTGTGATTTGATGGACAATGATTGCAATGGTATTGTTGACGATCAGTTTTTTCCTGAACTGGGACCTGTGTGTGACACCAACGCGGATTGCCCTGAGGGGTATTATTGCAACGCCTCTCGGATTTATTTGGAACCGCGATGTGGGCTGGGATGTGCAGAGGTTTCTGGTGGCGAAGAAAATACCAGTTACATCTGCAGCACGGGCTCGCTCCAGTGCTTAGACACCACGGTGGTAGAACTCTGCAACGGCGTCGATGACGATCAAGATGGTCTGATCGATGAAGATTTTGTGAATGGCGTACCCCCTTTAGGGTCCACCTGTGATTTGATGGGTCGACCGGGACAAGTGATGTGTGACGAAGTGGGGACGGGAATGATTTGTGGGGACATTCCCGTGATAGATGCGGGTAGCGACCCTGACGATGCTGGTCACAGTGAGCCAGGAACAGGCGGGCCGCCCTGGGTGCAAATCGATGGGGGCTATTTTGTTCCTGCCGCGGATGGCGGATGGATGGCGGCCATCATGCCCGATGGTGGGTGGTTTTGGCCATCCCATTTCGACGCGGGTGAAGCAACGATTCCAGACGCCAATTTGACGGATTGGGTCGATGCGGGTGTGGCCATGGGGACCGCTCAGGTTGATGCTGGGCAGGGTGAGCGCGACGCAGGGTTCATTGACATAGATTCGGGCGTGATGGCCCAGCCCAATGATGCGGGTTTCGCCACGTCGATGGATGGTGGCCAAATGGCGAAAACAGGTTCCGAAGACAAACTCCAAGAACCCATCGAGGAACCACAAGGCTGTGGTTGCCACCAATCAAAGCGAAGCTCACCTCAGTCCTTCAACTGGCTTATTCTTTTTGTGGGTGGGTTTTTATCCTACCTGCGTCGTCTCGGTTTTAGACGCAACTCTCTGAAATAAAGAACGAAAAGACATATAGGGTTAAAAGAGATTCCATTGGAACTTGGGGGGGGCTTTGGGCTAAGATCTCCCTACATTCCAGATAAGGAGTAGGGGTATGAGAAATTACATTCTTTTCGGTGGCTTGGCTGTTTTCTTGGGGACATCATGTGGGGTGAGCGGTGAATCTGAAATTAACCGACCACCCGTGGAAACGGAGGAGCAAGCGGCCCTGGAAAAAGCGGCTGCGGATGCCACCGATGCCTTGAACCAAGCTGCGACCAACGCGGCAGACCTAGCGGACTTGGCAGAGCGCGTTTCCACGTTGGAGACCGACGTTTCCGATCTGAAAACACGAATGAGCGCCGCCGAAGATACACTCACCGATCACGGAACGCGGTTAGATACCGTGGAGGATGATATCGAAGCACTACAAAGTGCGGTGGTCAATGATGATGATGTGGTGGTGGACGATCCCGAAGCCGCGGGTTTCACCATTGCGGCCAATGTGGATAACGTCGAAGAGGGCTTGGCCAATGTGAACAACCGATTGAATTCTCAAAGTGACGATATTGCCGCCAATACATCTTCTTTGGAGACGGCTTACAATAACTCACTGGCCGCTTTGAACACTGCGAATACCATCAACCAGACCATTCCGGGTTTGGCCCAAGACCTTGATCAGGCTTTGGCAACGGTTGCCACCTATAACGAACTTTTATTGGAATACGAAAACAGCAAATATCTCGACCTCGCCAAGTCTCGATATGGCAACGACAGCTTTGCCGACTATTTGGCGGATGCCATTGCCACCGGAGTGGTTACCGGCGGGGAAGCAACGATCAGTGCGACCACTGTCACAGTGGCCAATGCCGCTGATGACAGTTATGAGAGCGATGGGGGAATCATCGATTCCGAAGCGGTACTTCCCGGGGAGGGCTTTGAAACGGTTCAAGAGGCATTGGAATCAATCTACACGGCCATCGATAACATCTACGAAGGCGTTGATGCCATCCCGGGCTCCTCTGTAAGCGTGACCGGTGATCATGGTTACACCGATACCCAAGAGGCGATCGACGGCCTTTACCAAAACATCAACGACAACTACAACACATTGGTCAGTCAAATCGGTGCGCTGGGGGGCGATCTCAATGAAATTGACTTTAGCGCTTCGGGTGTCACCGTCGATGCCACCAACCTCGACAATGCCGGTTACGACAGTGTGCAATCCGCTTTGGAGTCTCTCTACGCATGGAACGCCGCCATTCAAGATGACGTTGACTTAAATGGCAGCGACATTGCGGTGAATGAGCTATGGATTGAAAATATTGTGAACGGATTGGATACCACCGCCAACGCTTGGGTGGTTGCGCAGTCTATCAATGCGGCCAACGGCGTTCTCGATACGGTGGCTGCCAATGGCTACACCAACATGAATCAGTGGGCCACGGCCATTGCTGAAAGTGTTCTGCAAGCTGCCATCGATAATGCCAACAGCAGTCTCAATTTTCATTTGGCGGGCTTGTCCGGCGGTGGGACTGGACCACGGATTCTCGGGGTGAGCAACAACACTGATAACGGTAAATGGCAATACGACGGGCAGGCTGGTGTTCGTGCGGCCACGGCCTCTTGCCAAGACACCTTTTCGAATGATGACAACGTTCATATGTGTACGCTTGAAGAAGTCCATGCCGCCATTTCCAACGGTGCCTATGATAATGGGAACGCCATCAACAACGTTGAGGTATGGGCAGTGGGCGCCACGCAACGGCCGTCGGTGTTAGGCATCAACAACAACAACTATCATAACAATTCTCTGGGTACCACCTGCCAAAACCTACTCTATGACAGTGGTGATGTAGCAGTGGGAACCACCATGAAAGTGATTCTAGATTACACCAGCAATGGTGGCGGCGGGAGCGCAACGGGCGACGTGGTTCAAGTGCGTCACCAAGTTTCTTGCGGTTCGTCGCTTCGGGTACTTTGCTGCCAATAAATCACAAGGTTGACGTGATTGAACCGATCGCGTCACGCCTGCACATTGCCTAGGTGGAGGAACGGAGGCGTTTTCATAATGCCGAAGAAGAAACACATCATTGGACTTCTGCTTGGGCTGATGTTCATTGGCTGCTCTTCTTCTGTGGGGTACTATCTCCATCAATCCGTATTGCAGCAAGGTCTTGATGCGGGCGATGACGAAGATCTAGCCGATGCCATTTTTCTGTACAAACGGTCCTACAGCGAGAAACTTCGCGCAGCGACAGACGCCAATGAGCGATTCGAAACCTTGTTGGGTGATGCCTATCTACAGCTTTTGTTTGCTGAAGGTCACATGGCCTTTATCTTCGACCTGGGTGATGAGGGCTTCGAAGCCGAGCACGATTATTTAGGCGGTTTTGGTTTGGGTCAGCGGGTCAATTTAGCGGGAGCTCCAGCCATGAACCGTCGCATTCACGAGGGAGAATTGGGAGGCCCCGATGCTTCTTCCTGTCGCGCCTGTCATTTCAGTGGTGGTCCAGACGGTGCAGGGACATCGACGCAGAAAGCATTTTTTCGCGGCCATGATCAAATGATCGACAGTGCCATCGCACGCGACGCACCACACGTGATGGGTTTGGGTTACATTCAGTTGCTGGCTCGCGAAATGGATACCTCTTTTCAGATCGCACGAGATTTGGCCCTGGAAGAAGCGCAACTTACCGGGGAGGCCGTTCGGCGACAGTTGAAATACAAGGATATCGATTTCGGTTTTATTACCGCAAAGCCGGATGGCGCCTTGGACACTTCGGAACTCACCGCTATCTCCGAAGACCTCAAAGTACGACCCTTTGGGCACAAAGGCCGTCACACTGATTTGACATCTTTGGTGGATGAGGCGCTCCAAATTCATTTGGGGCTGCAAACGGCATCTCGTCTCTACCGACAGCGAGCCGACGCTGAAACCTATTTGGGTGGCGGGCCCGAAGATGATCCAGATGGGGATGGGGTCTCTGATGAGGCCCAAAGTGCCGTTTCTGTTCTTTTGGCGGGATACTTGAGCATGCTGGGGACGCCCGTGGTGAAACCACCTTTGAGCACCCCTTTTGTGGGGTATTGGCAGGAGGGCTTTGAAAATTTTAAAACCATTGGGTGTGCAGACTGTCACGTCCCTGAACACCGGCTCGGTCATACTGAAGTGAATCTTCGTGCCGAACTTGAGGAGGCTTGGGAGGTGTCCGTGAATTTACAAGAACACGGGCAAGCGCCACAACCGACACAGGTGGATTTTGGAGCGGATGACCAAGGTGAAACGTTGGGTGGGACGCCCATTTATCCTTTCACAGATCTACGAAGACATGACATGGGAGACGCTTTGGCTGACCCCAAAGACGAAGCATTACCCGACGGTGCCAACGATGTGCCGGCGTCTTTTTGGCTCACGCGTTCCTTATGGGGGCTGGCCGACACCGCACCTTACCTGCATGATGGTCGGGCCACCACGGTGGAGGAGGCCATCCTTGCCCATGGTGGTGAAGCCCAAGCTGCAAAAGAAGCCTATGAGAATTTAAATGAAGAGGAGAGGGGTAAAGTGCGTTTGTTCTTAATGTCCCTCACCCGAGAACCCGTGGTCTTGGTGGAATAAATGAAACGTTTTCTGTTTTATTTGGTTTTGCTTTCGATGCTTCTGGGTTGTCCCCAAAGTGCAGGGGACAAAGACGCTCAAAAGATGGAACAAAAGCCCCAAGGTGCCGTTGAAGATGCGCCTCAGGGTGTCCCTCCCGCAGCAGATTGTCCGCCGATTGAATTGCCACCAGGACTGGGCGGGCCTGTCCATTCCGCGGTGGACAAAAACACCGCGGAGCAGTGGCGGGCTTACCGACAGGCACGGGAGGAAGAACGTTTTTTCGAAGCCATGTGGCCGGATCAAAATCATGCACGTTATCGTGTTGAGCAATCTTGGGTGGCGCAGGGATGTTTAACCACCGCGCAGGCCGTTGATGTGGGTCGCGCTCTTTTTCTGAAAAACTTCACGGCCGAAGAGGGGTTTGGTGGGTCGCTTGCTAACGGCGAGAACCCAGCTTCTAGATTTCAAACGGGACATGTGGGTGGCCCCGATGCCAGGGCATGTGTTGACTGTCATTGGAAAGGTGGCTTTGCGGGCGGCGGTGATCGTGCAGACAACGCTTTTATGTTTGGTAATGGCGAAACGGCAACACAGGCCGATGCCCGAAACCCTCTGTCATTGTGGGGGTTGGGTTGGGTGCAATTGCTGGCGCAAGAAATCAATGCAGATTTGTTGATGCAAAAAGAAACGGCTTTGTCTGAATTAAGGGAGACGGGCGAACGGCAAGAGATAGGACTGACTTCTAAAGAAATTAATTTTGGGACTTTGGTGCTGTCTTTAGAAGATGGTGAGGTGGTGACGGACAGCACCGGCCTGTTGGGTGTGGATACTGACTTGGTGGTGAAGCCTTTTGGGTGGAAGGGGAACTTCGAAAAGATGCGAGACTTCTTGTCTCATTCGTTCCAGCTGCATTTTGGTCTGCAAACCGAGGAGGCTGTGGCGGATCACGAAGCGGGTGCGTTGGAACAGTTGGACTTAGGTGAGGGCCCCGTGGGTGACCCTGATCATGACGGGATCGAACGTGAGATTACTGAGGGGCAGTTGACTGCGATGGAATTGTTTTTGGCCACTTTAGACACGCCGGTGGTGGCCGTACCTGCTGAGGGCATGGTGACGGGCGGTGACCCCTTGGGTTCAGAGATCACTTTTGAGGAAACCCAAGAATATGTGTTCCGGTGGCTTGAGGGGGCAGAAGCTTTTGAAACCATCGGATGCGCCAGCTGTCACGTGCCTTACCTCCCTCTGACGAACACCGTTTTCGTCAGCAAAGCCGAACTGTCTGAGTCTGCTTTGGCCATTGATTTACGGCACGACGCGGCAACCCCAAGGCCCAATGTAGATGCTGAACAGGTGACCTGGGTCCCAGTTTTTAGTGATTTCAAACGTCATCACATGGGCGATCGGCTAGAAAGTTTGTACGAAGACCGTGGCGTAGCCAAGGACCAGTTTCTCACCCGTCGCTTGGTTGGGTTGGCCAACACGGGGCCTTACCTCCACGATGGCAGCGCCACGCGATTGGACGAGGCCATTTGGATGCATGGGGGGACCGGCAGTGAGGCGCGAGGCGCAGCCGATGCATTTGAAGCGCTGACGGAACATGACAAAGGCTCTATTCGTATCTATTTACTGAGTTTGAAACGCGCGCCTTCCATTCGAATAAGATGACATTCGGGCTTTCCACAGTGTTAATTTTTGGTTGGATGCACGGCAGTAAATGACTGAGAGCTTAAAGCTACAACCGAAAGGGCTTCTTCCCTTTGGACGATTGTGAAAGCCCGAATGCTACAGGGGGTTGAGCAATAAGCGTTCCAGACCGTAACTCTCCAATATTTAAACGAGTTTCAATTGCGCTGGCCGGGCTCATGTTCCAGAATGAAACTTGGTTTTTCAAATTGAAATGGTGAGCAAGCACGGGCAGAGTTTGTTATTATATTAAGGGTAACGTTACGGATGAGGTTCACGGATGACTAAAGCATTGCTTTTCTTTCTTACGGTAGCTTGGGCGCCACATGCGGCCGCGGTACAAAACGATCCATCGGCTTTTCTTAAAGCCACCGAGCAGGCCCCAGACGGTTGGTTGGTGGACTTGGCGGATGATGCGGACGCGGGTACCATTGCTGCCATCGCCCAAAAATTGGCCGTCAAGTTGGGGAGTCCCGCAGCGCTTTCTCCCGGCAAGCGATTGGAGATAGGTCACTTGTCCCGCGCAATGGTTTCTTGGCTGAAAAAGCATCCTGAAGTGGAAAGTGTGGAACCCAATCAGATTTTAGGGTTGTTTCAAGAAGCACCTGCGGATCCTCCGACGTCGGGTAAAATCAAAAACCCCAATGATCCCATGTACAAGAGCCAATGGCATTTTGACATGATCCATCTCGAATCCGCTTGGGAACATTCAGCCGGCGATGAAGTGGTGGTGGCCGTGGTCGATACCGGGGTGAGTTTTGGTAAACTCGATGGCAAGAAAAGCCAGTTCGCGCGGGTACCCGATTTACGACAAACCCAATTTGTGGCCGGTTACAACTTTGTGGACAACAACGATGACCCCTCTGATGATCATGGCCACGGCACCCATGTGGCGGGGACCATCGCCCAGAGTACCAACAATGACTTAGGCGTGGCGGGAATTGCGCCAAGGGCGGCCATCATGCCGATCAAGGTACTCGCCAAGAGTGGTGGGGGATCCTTGGGTGGTATCTCTAAGGGGATCCGATGGGCAGCGGATCACGGGGCGAATGTGATCAACCTCTCTTTAGGAGGCGGGTTTTATTCGCCCACCATGCACAAAGCCATCAAGTACGCCTACAACAAAGGCGTCACTTTGGTGTGCGCCGCGGGCAACACAGGGCGCGCTCGTGTTGAGTATCCAGCCCGTTATCCCGAGTGTGTGGCTGTGTCTTCGGTGGGACCTGACGGGAAACTCGCGTTCTATTCATCCCACGGCAAAGAACTAGAAATCGCAGCACCTGGTGGAGATACTCGAGTTGATCTTAACAACGACGGCATCCCCGATGGTGTGCTCCAAAATACCATCGCCATTGGCGATCCTACCCAACACGGGTACTTTCCATTTCAAGGAACATCCATGGCGGCGCCTCATGTGGCGGGGATTGCGGCCCTCCTGTACGCCGCGGGCATCACCGACCCGGACGCCATTACCCAAACCCTGGCGAACTCCGCTGACAAACGTGACGAGACCCTCAAATACGGGGCTGGCCTCTTGGATGGAGGCAATGCTTTTCAAGTGTCCAATGCACAAAAGGCCACATACGGATTCGGTTTTGCCCTGATGCTGGGGTTATTGGGGATGGCGCGATTGCGAAACGGCAGAATGCTTTTTTCTACCGGGCCCGCTTTGCTCTTACTTTACGTGGGTGGGACCTTTACCTTCATGTTGCCCGAAGCATTCACCAGCCCTTTGGGTTGGGCACATCTCGCGATCGGACCGCAGGCCCATTTCCACCCTGTCAGCTCGAACTTTTTGTGGGTTCTGTTGCCCTCGCTGATGTTGTGGGGCGTGAAGTCAGCCCGAACCTACCTGGCTGCCTTTTCCATTGGCGCCGCGGCCTACTTTTTAAGCCAAAGCTTTTTGGGACACGTCGACGTGCCTTGGATCAGCGGACATGGTTTCACCGATGCCGCATGGCTGTTTGCCAACGGTGCGTTGTCTTGGTGGTGGGGGCGGTTCTTATTACGCCATCTTAAAGGTTAGACGCTTTAACCACTCATACTCGCTAAAAATTCATCGTTACTCGTGGTGCCTTTCATTCGGCTGAGCAAAAACTCCATGGAGTCGATGACATTGAGCGGGTGCAAGAGCTGACGCAAAATCCAGACTCGGTTCAGCGTATCGGGCTCGAGCAGCAGGTCTTCTTTACGTGTCCCTGATTTGTTGATGTCGAGACATGGGAAAATACGTTTTTCCATGAGCTTTCGATCGAGTACGATTTCAGAGTTACCCGTTCCTTTGAACTCTTCGAAAATCACTTCGTCCATTCGACTGCCGGTATCGATCAATGCGGTACCTACGATGGTGAGTGAACCACCTTGTTCCACATTACGGGCGGCGCCAAAAAATCGTTTGGGCTTGTGGAGGGCGTTAGAATCCACACCGCCGGACAGGATTTTGCCACTGGGGGGAACCACTGTATTGTAAGCGCGACCAAGCCGGGTAATGGAATCGAGTAAAATCACCACGTCTTTCTTCAACTCGACCAGACGCTTGGCTTTTTCGATGACCATTTCGGCCACTTGTACGTGGCGGGTAGGGGGTTCGTCGAAAGTGGATGACACCACTTCGCCCTTGATGTTGCGCTGCATGTCCGTGACTTCTTCGGGACGCTCATCGATGAGCAAAACCAACAAAGTCACTTCAGGGTGATTGGCGGTGATCGCGTTGGCGATGTCTTGGAGAATCACCGTTTTACCTGCACGAGGAGGTGAAACGATGAGCGCACGTTGCCCTTTACCGATGGGGGATACCAAATCGATAATGCGGGTTGAAAAGTTGGTTGGATTGCTTTCCAGTTGAAAACGCTCCTGTGGGTAAAGGGGCGTGAGGTTATCAAACGAGATTTTGTGCTTGTGATCCTTGATGTCTAAACCGTTGACTTTTTGCACTTCATACAGGGCGTAGTAGCGTTCTTTTTCTGTAGGAGCGCGTACAGTGCCAAATACGGCGTCGCCGGTTCTGAGGCCAAAGTTACGGACCTGGGAAGGGGCCACGTAAATATCATCTGCAGAAGGCTCGTAATTGTAGGTCGGCTCGCGCAGGAAACCGTAGCCCTCGGGAAACAATTCCAAAATACCGTGTCCCGTGATGGAACCTTTTCGCTCGGTTTGGGCTCGCAAGATTTCGAAGACCATGTCTTGCTTGCGAAGGGCACCGTCCAGCTCCACGTCCAGTTCTTCGGCCCGTGGGTGCAGTTCGGTGATGGGCAGGTTTTTAAGGTCGGTGAGGTTCACAGCCGGAATACTGGGGTCGACGATGGGTTTTCGCGGGTCTACTTTGGTCTTGCCATTGTTCGCAGAATTCTTGTTGCTCGTTGCGGGACCTTTGGTCGCCATTACCTGTTCTTCAGCCATTGTCTGGTGCCTTTGTCATTTTTGGGGGAAGGTTGGCGCGGTTCCTTAGCAACGGATTGCCCGTTGCCGCTTGACTGGAATCTGCCACAAAAAAAGCGGATCGGGTTTTGGCCCGATTCCGCTTGTAAAAGTGCTTAGATCAGCGTCAATTGTCAAGGGGGCAAATGGCCCCTAGCTTTGCCCCATCACGTACCGGGTCAAAGTGGCGGCGCCGAAGCCTGCGCCACCTTTGGGGGTGTAGGCATTGCTCTTGGAGGCCATGGCCGGACCTGCAATGTCCAAATGTGCCCAATCGGCCCGCTTATCTACGAATTGCTCTAAAAAGAGGGCTGCGGTGATAGAGCCACCAAAGCGTTCGCCTGTATTTTTCATATCTGCAATATCGCTCTTGAGTTGACCGAATAACCGGTCGTTTAATGGCAGTTGCCAAAAGTCTTCGCCTGCTTCCTGACCTGCACCTTTGATGGCTTCGGCCAAGTCTTGTTGCCGACTGAAGACGCCCGCCGTGGTATCACCCAGAGCCACCATGCATGCACCGGTCAGGGTGGCCACATCGATGAGCACATCCGGTTTGTCTTTGGTCAGTGCGTAATCGATGCAATCGGCCATCACCAAGCGACCTTCCGCATCGGTGTTGTTCACTTCTACGGTGATGCCTTTTCGTGACTTGAGGATGTCCCCAGGGTGATAAGCGTTGCCGCCGATTCCATTTTCTACACAACCCAGGTAGGCGGTCACAGCAACATTTTTTGGTTTTACTTGACCAATGGCAGACATGGCACCGAGGACGCAACCAGCGCCGGCCATGTCGAGTTTCATATTGAGCATTCCTGCTGCCGGTTTGATATCGAGGCCGCCCGAATCAAAGACCAAGCCCTTGCCAACAAAAACAATATGTTTTTTGATCTTGCCAGTAGGTCGATAACGCAATTGCACGACGCGGGCGGGTCGGTACGGTGATGAGGCACGAGAGACTGCTAAAAGCATTTGCATGCGCTCGGCTGCGAGCTTTTTCTCGTCCATCACCGTTACGGCCAAACCGCATTTACGACCCACAGCCCTGGCTCGCTTGGCAAACTCAATCGGGCTGAGGCCCTCTGGCGTTTCATTGACCAAATCTCTTGCCAGTGCGACGCCCTCAGCAATTTGTTGACCGCGACGGATGGCGGCCGAAGCTTTAGACGCTGAGACGCCAGTTTGGATCAAATGCGCTTTTTTGACTTGCACTCTGGGCGTTTTATCCGAGAGGTATTTGTTAAACTTGTAGGTACTCAGCTGGCACCCTTCAGCCATTGCTTCTACCTGGTTCGCCGCTTCAATTTGACCTTCGTTGGGTAGGTAAATGGTGACGTTTTTCGCGCCTTGCTGGCTGGCCAAATGAACCGCTTGGGCTGCCCCCAATCGGTAGGGCTGGGCGTCTTGGCCTTCAGAACTTCCTAATCCCACCAAGATGATCTTCTGGGCGCCGATTTTTCCGTGCGTATGTAAGGAGAGCGATTGACCAGAGTTTCCCTTAAAACCTTGAATTTCAACCTCTTTTAAAAGAAGCCCTCCGAGCGCTTTATCCAAAGGCTTGGCCCATGCAGCTAGGCTGAGCGCAGGTTTAGACGCGGACTTTTTGGTGGTTTTCTTTTGGGGTTTCGTAGCCTTATTGGCGAATACGCCTACGGCCAGGACATCGGTTTTGAGCTGTAATGCTTCTTGGCCACCTGCTTTTATGATCATTGGATTTCCTTAAATATCTAGTTATTAAACAAAGGTGTTTCTATGTGGCTCTCATATAATGCAAAGATTCGGCTGGCAAACGGTTTTTCAAGTTGACGTAACAAGCACATGCGTGATGTGCTCAGGGGGTGCCATTGAATGATCGCCCAATGAAACTGGGTGATTAGACCCTTACCCAAGAGGAACGATCCCTTTCATGGAAACCCGATTTGTCCCAGCGCTTTTCAGCATTTTGCAAATGCGCTCGCCAAAGATGCACCCTGTTGGGCGTGAAGCCTTGGTGCGCGGGATCTCTTGGTATCTGATGGGAACGTTCCTTCCTGACATCCCCAACGAAGAAGAAGAAAAGACCTTTTTTATCAACCGGTGGGTGGTTCGTTTTCGAGATCAGGAACGCGCTTGGCAAAAGCATCTCTCAGATAGAAACACAGAATTAAAAACGCTGGCCATTCAGCTCATGAAGAATGAAGACTCCAAGGGTGGCTTAGGGGAAATGGCCGCCTTTGCATTGGGGGCTGGGGTTTTGGCGCGGTCCGTTTGGCGCGAAGGTATCGACGAAGACAACGACATTCATCTAAAAACCATGAAGCATCTGTTGTTCCAACAGCCTGAACAAAGTTCACCGAATGGAACTGCACCCAGTGGCATGGATTGGGAGGCCTTTTGGCAACCGAGCTGGGTCATGCAAGATCTATTGCGTTTTCCGCGGGTGATCGAGCACACCACCAAAAGCTGCCAAAATGTTTTCACGACGAGAATGAGTGGGGAGGCGCTGTCCCGATGGAGTAAGCTCCTCCACATGCGTTTGTGCGAAAAAATGCGTGAGGCCAAAAACCTAAACTCTGAAATCTCTGAACTGCCTGATTCCGCTTTGGCTTCTTTGGATGCCGTCGGTGACAAATACGTGGGTCTGCTCAATGCCTTGGCGCACCATTACTGGGACGAAAATCTAACCAGTGAACAACGGTTTGAGCTGTTTCGAAAAATTATTGAGGATGGTGACCTTCAGCCCGTTGACTTTGGGGATTGGGAATCGGTCATCGAAGCGAAAAGAGAAAAAGCGGGGGTTCGGGGACGAAATCCGCAGCCTGCCTTCTACCAAAATCCGCCAACTTATCCTGGTGAAACCGAACCGCCCTTCGACGATTCCACCAGCACCAGTGCCACCGCTGACTTTGAACCCGGGGACTTGCCTCCGTTAGACGAGCAGCCAGCCTTAGGGGACCCATCCGGTGATGTGAACACTGATGAGCCCACCGAGGCGGGGGGCAGTCAAACCACTGAAGAAGGCACCCCTCTTTATGTCGATGCTTCCCAGCCTGGAGGAAAAACAGAAGAAGATCAGGCCGCCCAGACCAGCTCAGCTGATGAGGTGAGTGCTGATCATGCGACGCCCCCCTCAGAATCCTCTATCGACCCCGGAGACCCAAAAGGTGGGGAAGAAAAATCGCCGTGAAATGGTTAAACAAATGACAGCACGCTCTTTAGGGGAAAAAATGAGCGTGAACCGTAGTTTGGGTCTATGATGGCAATTTGTCGGCCCTTTGGAACCGACAAGGGAGCATTCTTTGAAGAAAACCTATAATCGTTCGAAAACATTTCTAGGCTTGCCATTGATTGGTGGCCTCATCACTGCCTTGCTGTTCAGCTTTCTGGTTGAAGCGAAGCCCTCTAAAACGCCTAAAGATTACTCCCTGTCGTCTCTCAGGGTGCTTAACCGCGTGGTTCTATTGGTTAAAGAGCATTATGTCGAACCTGAGCGGATTCGACCACGAGACATGTTGCTCTCGGCATTAGAGGCCGTGGAAAAACGAGTCCCTGAGGTGTTGGTGGATGAGCCCACGGGCGATCGGTTACGTATCCAAGTGGGTAAAGAACTGCGGGTCTTCCTGATTGAAGACATGTCATCTTTGTGGGAACTGTCCTTTCGGCTGCGTGAAGTTTTTCGTTTCCTTGAAAACAAGGTGTCTCCAGACTTCGATAAACGCCAAATAGAATATGCTGCCGTCAACGGCATGCTGTCAAAACTCGACCCTCACTCGGTACTTCTCGAGCCCAGAGTCTCACGTGAAATGAAGTTGTCCACGCGCGGTGAATTTGGAGGTTTGGGGATTGTCATTTCCATCCGCGACGGTTTTCTCACCGTGATCTCACCCATTGACGGGACGCCTGCTGCAGCGGCGGGGGTTCGTGCTCAGGATCGGATTGTAAAAATCGGCGAGGAATCCACCATCAACATGGCCTTGGATGAAGCGGTGGACCGTTTGCGTGGCAAACCAGGTACCAAGGTCACCATTACCATCCAGCGAAAGGGTGAAAAAAAGCAACGGGAGATAGACATTATTCGGGCCATTATTAAGGTAGACTCCGTCTCCCACCAGCTCCTTAACGACAACACTGGATACATAAAGATAAAAGCCTTTCAAGGAAAGACGGCACAGGACGTTAAAAATGCGCTTCGAACCATGGAAAAGGAAGCCAAAGGCAAGTTCAAGGGGGTTATCTTGGATTTGCGCAATAACCCCGGTGGGCTCTTAGACCAGGCTGTCGCTGTTTCAAATGTTTTCTTAGACGGTGGTGTGGTGGTCGCGACCCAAGGCGCCAGGGCTCACGATCGAAAAGAGGAGCACGCCCGCCCAGGTAAAGATAAACTCAAATACCCAGTGGTGGTTTTGGTGAATGGCGGATCGGCCTCTGCCTCAGAAATTGTGGCGGGGGCACTGAAGAACCAAGATCGTGCGTTGGTCGTCGGTGAGCAGACCTTCGGGAAGGGCTCAGTCCAAATGCTATACGATTTCCCAGACACTTCCTCTTTAAAGCTCACCATCGCGCATTATCTGACGCCCGGTGACATTAGTATCCAGTCTGTGGGCATTACCCCCGACATTGCGCTGTTGCCCATGACGGTAGAATCTCGGGATGCGCTAAATCTATTTCCAGATACGCACACCCGCGAAAAAGATCTACAATCCCATCTTGATGACCATCGCACCCGGTCACAAAAACCAGAAATGACGCTGTCTTTCGTGCAAAAGAAAATTACCGAAGATGAAATGGAAGCTCAGCGTGTGAGTTCTTCTTTTGTCGCGGGATTTGAAACAGACTTGGCCCAACAGCTTTTGGCTATCGTGCAAGGGCGCGATCGAGACGCGCTGCTGAGGGCAGCCAATCAAATCCTGGCAGCCCAAAAACGCAAGCAAATGACCCGAACCAAAGAGGCATTGAAAGACTTCGGCGTCGATTGGCGAGATGGCAAATCCATGGGCGAAGCCAAGCTGGAAACCAAGGTTGTTGAAAAGGTTTTTGGAGAAGCCGGCAAAGAGTTAGTTTTCAATTTGGAAGTAAAAAATGTGGGCAGCGAGCCCATTTTTAGAGTGTATGGCAACAGTGAGAGCCGAACGCCACTTTTCGCCGACCGCGAATTCTTGTTTGGGTATCTCGCTCCTGGTGAAGCCAAAACTTGGTCGGTAAAGATTCCTTTATCAAAAGACGTCGATTCTCGGCGAGACCTAATGCGGGTTCAGTTTTTTCACGGGCAGGACAAAGCGGCAGGTGCATTGGACGTTCCCATCGTTATCCATGGTCTTGCCCATCCTCGATTGAGTTTTTCCTACTTCATTGACGACTGGGAGTCCGGCAATGGAGACGGTCTGCTCCAAGTGGGCGAAGCTGTGGATTTGGTGGTCGTCCTTGAAAACACAGGTATGGGCCTAGCACCTGAGCCGACCATCTTGGTTCGCAATGAGGGCGGGGCAGAACTCTTTATCGAGAAAGGTCGCGTGCAGCTCGAAAAGATCGAACGCAATCAAATGGGGACGGCGCGTTTGTCATTCAAAATACGCGGGGGTGCCGATCAAACCAAAATGAAAATTCAGGTTTTTGATGCAGTGATGGGGGATTACTGGACCGATCAGGTGACCTTACCCATTCAGGCCAAGTCAGGCGTACGCGGCCGAAAAATGACGGGGACTTTCATGCCAGCCAACGGCTCTTTTCCAGCTTATGCGTCAACCGATACGACCACCTCACCTGTGGCCACCATTCTCTCGGACGCTGCGGTGCCTGTGGATTATGAGTTGGCAGGGCAATACCGTTTAGATTTAGGCGGAGGGCTCAAAGCTTTTGCACCCAAAGAAGCCATGCGCCGGGCAGTGGGGGCCAAAACGTCGGCCTCTGTAAGTGCTTTACGCTCTGGAATCGAGTGGGAACGAACCCGGGTGCCGCCCATGATTCAGTTCGCGGGCCATGAAACCAAACCGCAGGAAGCCGATAAAACCTACAATTTGGTGGCTAAAATTTCCGACGATGGTCCAGTGCAAGATGTCTTCGTCTACGTGAATGAGCAAAAGGTGCACTACGAAACGCTGGCAGGAAAAAAAGCTGTGGATTTGGATATTCAGACCCGTATCAATTTACAGCCCGGTGTGAACCGGATAACGGTGGTGGCTCGAGAAGACGATGAGTACGCGCAAAGGCGATCTCTCACTGTTTTTTCCAAACACGGCGATCCTGTGGCCCCACTGCCGCAATAAATCGAAGAAAAAAGCTTGAACACTTGTTCAGTGTGTGTCATATATCCTTTGAATCGAAGGGATCGTGTGGGTCTCTCTCCAGAACTAAAGGGGTGTCTTAAATGTCAAAGTCCAACAAAAATAAAGGTTTACAGTCAGATAAAGAGCGTTCATTGGAGCTCGCAGTTGCCACGATTGAAAAGCAATTTGGCAAAGGTTCCATTATGCGCCTGGGCAATGACGAGAAAATGATTTCGGATGTAGAAGCCATTCCGTCCGGATCTTTAGGACTCGATATCGCTTCGGGCATCGGTGGGATTCCCAGAGGTCGCGTGGTTGAGATTTACGGTCCAGAATCCAGTGGCAAAACTACCATGACCTTGCATGCCATTGCCGAAGCCCAGAAAAGTGGTGGCGTGGCAGCTTTTATCGATGCCGAACACGCTTTGGATGTGAACTATGCTCGTAAGCTAGGGGTTCGTACCGATGATTTGCTGATTTCCCAGCCCGATACCGGTGAACAAGCCCTCGAAATTGCGGATATGCTGGTTCGCTCTGGCGCCATTGATATTGTGGTGGTGGACTCTGTGGCCGCATTGGTTCCCAAAAATGAAATCGAAGGTGAGATGGGCGATTCTCATATGGGTCTACAGGCCCGCTTGATGAGCCAAGCGTTGCGTAAGCTGACGGGCTCCATTTCTCGCAGCGGCACTTGCGTGATTTTCATTAACCAAATTCGATTAAAGATTGGTGTAATGTTCGGTAACCCTGAAACCACCACGGGTGGTAATGCGCTGAAGTTTTACTCTTCGGTACGTATGGATATTCGCCGCATCGGTGCCATTAAAAAGGGTGATCAAGTGGTGGGCAACCGCACTCGCATTAAAATGGTGAAAAACAAGCTGGCTGCGCCTTTTCGCGAAGTGGAGTTCGATATTCTCTACGGTGAAGGGGTGAACAAACAAGGAGAGCTGATTGATTTGGGTGTTCAGGCCGGGCTCATCGATAAGAGTGGGGCTTGGTTTTCTTATAATGGCGAACGTCTGGGCCAGGGACGTGAAAACGTACGTCAATACTTCTTGGAGCATGCCGAGACTGCGAATGCCATCGAAAATAAAATTCGCGCCTTTTATGGCATTGGCGGTGAGATGGAAGAAGATGACACCCCAAAAACAAATGTAGGTGGTGAGCCTGCCATGGCTTAATCCATACTGATTTCCACAATGCAAAGGGCCCTCGATTGGGCCCTTTTTTTATGCTTTTTATTCACTCAAGCTAGCACTCGTGAGCAATAGCGCTCGCAATCTGGAATTTCGATAATTGGCGACTCTTTGCCAACGTTCATCCAGCACCCTGGCATTATCGGCAATATAATGGTGACCGAATGGGTAACCGCCATAGGTCAAATCAGGATTGGAGAACCGGTTGATTCGGGGGCAAGGGAACCCTGCAGACTCACAGGCATCATCATAGGCCATCATACTGCGTTGCTCAGCGTAATAACTGACCCAACCATGACCGTAGGTGTAGGGGACGGTGGTGTCATCCATGTACCAGTCGTGTCGCAGCCCGAGGTTGTGGCCGAGCTCGTGGGTAAAGGTAAATTTATAATGGCAACGGCGGTCAACAACCGTGACCCCGTAATCGGCGTGGTCATGCGCAGAGCGACTGCCAATGTATCCCACGCCACATGCGTTAAGGCCATCTTGGACCCACAGACTGACCAAGTCTGCTTCGTGCGCTTCTCGTAATTGGTTAATTGGGGTGCCCGAACTGGTCATTTGATTTTGGACCCAACTCCGATAAGCGTAGATGTCTTCAAAAGCGTCTTCATCTTCTGCTAAGGGGATTTCTTGCGTATGGACCAGTTGGGTTTGTGCTGA
Organism: Myxococcales bacterium; assembly: GCA_002721815.1. Classification (GTDB taxonomy): domain Bacteria; phylum Myxococcota; class UBA727; order UBA727. The sequence goes on along the minus strand of PBLQ01000011.1, from coordinate 170,660 downwards.
GGTCCAAGAATAGGTGAGCGCTTGTTGCAGCAGGTTCATTTGTAAATCGATTTCACCTTCAATGTACGCTGGATTGTTGTTATTCCACCAGGGGGCAGCACCTCGTTTGGCTTCTTCCGTATAAAGCACCATAACGCTGATCACATTGTCTCTGATCAGGCTGGGCGAAGCAGTACCTAAGGACGGGCCGATGTCATGAGAATCTGCATGGCTTTCCGCCGCACAATCAGAGCCCATGTTCGGCGTTTCACTGTCCACCAAGGAATAGGAACCATCTTGATGGGGCTTGAATCTAAAATTGCCAGCCGGCGATGTAATTTGGCCAACAACGACGGGACCATTCACCACCATCCCCACCAAAGTGTCTGGTTCATCTTCAAAGTGTCCCAGCCAAGTGTAAGATTCAGAGTTTGGCTTGGTGATCAGTTGGTCTCGAACCACGGGCGCCAGTCGATTGTTTCGGTTAACATTAATTCGCAGTGATGATTTCAGTGAACTGCTGTTCACGCGAAAGCGTTTGGTTAAGCGGGCACGCGCTTTACGGCTGCGTTTGCTTTTCTTTTTTGAAGCGCTTTGGGTGACCCATTCAAGACTGTTGTCCAATGCGGGAGCCCTGGCGGCCAACGTGTTTTGGCTCAAAAATAGAGTAAGAAAAAAAAGTATAGGTTTCATGTTTTTTTCCGGTTTTTTGTTGCGAAAGAAAAAGAGAAGGGCCCCTCGACAGGGCCCTTCAGGGTTGGATGACTTTAGAACTTCACTTCTACGCCAACATTACCTTGGGTGTTTCCGGTATTCAGATTCACGCCACCCTCTAAAACCAAGTTAATATTGCTTTGGCTTTGGGGGATTTTAGCGACGGGAATCTTGAACTTGCCACCCACTTCGGTGCCGTCATTAGATGTTTGCAAGTAGATGGAGGATTCTGGTTTGCCTTTTTTGGCTTTGCGCAGGTATTCCACCTTTACTTTGACATCTTCACCTTCTGCAGTGTCTTCTTTGTTGTAGGAGACCTTCACGGCTTGTTCGTCGTTACCGGCTTCGCCACTGGCTTCGATTTCAGCTTTGTTATCGCCGGCCTCAATTTTGACTTTGCCTTTGACGTAGCCATTTTCACCGTTGGCTTGCATGGTAATCTCACCACCAGCTTTGTCATTGCCTTTTTCAGTTTTACCGGCCATGACTTCAGCATCAACTTGGACGGGGCTGTCTTCGGTTCCATGTCCAAACTTGGCGCGAACGGCTTTGTCTTGGCCTTTACCTTTTTCGGCGGTGACGGCAACATCGTGACCACCGTTTTCGCGGTCATCGTTACCAATGGTGACACTGGTTTTGCCTTTTTCGACGTTTAACTTTTCGTCAACAGAGACACCTTGCTTGCCTTCAACATAGGTGTTTCCTTTGCTGGCGCGTGCTCCAATATTGGCCTGGAGCTGCTTCTCCTTGACTTCGGCTTCCAAGATTGGCTTTACAGTTACTTTTTCTTGGGGCGCCTTGCAGTCATTACCAGTCGCTTTGGCACAAGCATTTTCTTTGGATGGGCCATCCAAATCCAAAGAATCGGTATCAATGGGTTTGACTGGCTTCGCCGCCGAAGTCGATTGTGTCTGTTGGGTGGGATTGGTTGGGGTTGGGGTTGGGTTAGATTGTGTGGTTGGGGTGCTCGAGGTTGAAACGGGGGTAGTCATTTGAATAATCCTTTCTAAAAAAATGTTTCAGAGGGATTATCGCCTTCGCGCCGGCTGCAGTTTTTTCATGGCTTGCGCAAACATGAGCTGCGTCACAAATGCGGGTAAAAACCATGCGCCATGTCACAAAAAACAAAAAAAAGAGCCCGAAGGGCCCCTTTTTTGTCGGATCTGTAAGGATTTATCATTAGAAGCTGTAGCTCAGCCCCAATCCGAGACTGTGATTAGAGCCGCCATCAGTAGAACCGAGGATGCCTACCGAAAAGTTGTCTCGCACGTTGTATCCTGCACTAATGTTGGCAGAGGTGCGATCGGTAAGAAAGTTATGTTTGACCCCAGCGCCCACATCCCAATTGTTTTTACGGTAGATATATTTAGCACTGATATCGTTGAAGCCCTTGCTGTCAAAGTTGCTGTTGATGTTTAAGGAATGGTTCGCTTCGAAGTTGTGCGACAGATTGGCAGTGCCTTTCTCGAACTTAAATTTGCGGTCGAAATTGAGGTTGGTACTGGCCGAGGTATTGTCACTCAGCTTGAAGTTGCCTTTGAGGTCGTAGCCTAACACGTCCATTTTTTCACCGTGTTTGGCACCGAGCCCTAACTTGAAGGCATCACTGTTGTATTTCAACTCGGAACGACCAGACGTGACTTCACCTGATGCGTTGAAGTTCGCGCTAACATTAGCTGCAAGGCTATTTCCTTGGCCGAGGGTATGGGTGTAGCCCAGATTACCCGATCCGCCCTTAAACCCAATGTTTGCTAGGTCACTGCCACCGATATTGGCTTTGGCGCCAAAGGCCAAACGTCCGTGTTCGCTGGTTTTGAGTTTGGTGTTCAGGTCCAAGGCGAGATTGGGGTTTTTCATTTCTGCTTCCCAGCTGCCCTTGGCTTTGGCATTCACTTTGTCGCCGAAAAAACTGCTCTTGAATTCGGGCGTGATGCCCAGTTTTTCGAGGGCACCGCTGCCCTCTTTATAGGCGTAAACACCGGCTGCCGCCGCACCGGCTGCACCCAAGCCGTAATACAAACCTGGTTTGTTGGCCTTTAAACCGTCGGCGATTTCTTTACCCACCTTTTCGGCGCGATCGCCTAACTCGCTTTTGAGTTCGTTCAGACTTTTGTTTTGAACGTCTTTCAGTTCGAATGATGTCCCTTGCAAAGCGCCTTCGATTTTCTTTTGTGCGCCGGGGCTTAAAGCGCCGATGGGCATGTCCATGGCCAGGTCTTTGGCCGCCGTTTTGAGGGTTTCAACATCGGCTGGGTCCAATTTGTCACCTGGGCCATAGGGCTGTTTGCCACCACGAGCGGCATCAGCCAGAGCCATGGCCCGGTTTTTGTGCCCCCGGTTCATCACCGACTCTAATGTATTGTTGAATTTATTGATGGCCGCCTCGGCCTTTTTCTGTCCAGCGGGGGACAGCTTCACCTCAGGCTTTTGGGCGTCCAGTTTGAGGTGGCTGGGCTTGTTTTCGATGCCGTCGGCATTGAGCAGGCCAGCCGCGGTATTTGTTTCGGGGCTGGTGGTGGTATTTTCCGTTGTATTTTCGGTGCTTGGGGGATTGGCCGAATTAATACTGGCGCGATTGGTAACATTATTGATTGTCATAGGGGAACCTCTCTCTTAACCACACCAAGTATCGGTTTTTGTCCAAACGGGTTGCGTCTTTGGCCCGGCTTCCTAATATAGCAAGCTCTGGGCCCCAAACCCAAGCAGCTCCGGAGAAAAAAAGATGGCCAAAACGAGAATAATATCCTGGAATATCAACGGCTTAAGAGCATGTGTCCGTAAGGGCTTTATGGATTGGCTAGAAAACAAGCCTGCAGAGATCGTTTGCCTGCAGGAGGTTCGGGCAAGAGAAGAGCAGCTAGAGGAAAAGGTTAAAAACCCCAAACGTTGGAACACCCATTTTGTAGCGGCGGAGCGGCCCGGATACAGCGGGGTCGGCCTGTACAGCCGCAAAAAGTGGGACATCATTGAAACGGCCACCGGGAAGAAAGAATTCGATTGTGAGGGCCGGCTTCAGTTCATGCATTTTGGTGAGCTGTTGATCGTGAACGGTTACTTTCCCAATGGCAGTGGCAAAAATAGGGATAACAGCCGCATTCCATACAAGTTAGATTTTTATAAGAAGGTGTTCCGCATGTTGAATAAAGATTTCAAAGCGGGAAAACCCATTTTGGTGTTGGGTGATTTCAATACCGCTCATGAAGAAATCGATTTAGCACGTCCCAAAGGCAATCACGGCACCAGCGGTTTCTGCCCCGAAGAACGCGCGGAGGTGACCCGTTGGTTGAAGGCGGGTTGGGTGGACACTTTTCGCCATTTTCATCCCGATGAAACGGGCCATTATACGTGGTGGAGCAATCGTCCGGGAGTGCGTGAACGCAATGTGGGGTGGCGCATCGACTATGTCATGGCGTCCCCGGGGGCGATGCCCTATGTGAAAGATGCTACCATTCTGCCCGACGTGATGGGCTCTGATCATTGCCCCATCGGTGTGACCGTCGACAACAAAATATTCTCGGCGTAATTTAGTCCACCAAGGAATCGGTGATGCGTATCAAGGCATCAGTAATGCCCGGCTCGGTCACCGAGTGTCCGCTGTCGGGACATATGATGAGTTTCGCTTCAGGCCAAGCCCGATGTAAATCCCAGGCTGAGCGTGGTGGACAAACCACATCGTAACGGCCTTGTACGATAAAGCCCGGGATGTTTCTAAAAACATCCACTTGGTCCAGCAGCCAGCCGTCGTAATCTAAAAAGCCTTTGTTCATAAAGTAATGATTTTCGATGCGAGAAAAGGCGCGGGCAAAGTGGGGGTCAGCGGTTTTCTCCACCAAGTCTTGATCCACCAAAAGTTTGGAACTGCTGCCTTCCCAAATGCTCCAGGCTTTAGCGGCTTCGAGTTCGGTGGCCTCATCCCCACAGGTGAGTCGTTTGTGGTAGGCGGCCATTAGGTCGTCACGTTCCTCGACAGGGATTGGTGCCAAATATTTTTCCCAGGCATCGGGATACATCTCACTGCAACCAAACTGGTAGAACCATTTAATTTCGCGCTCACGCAATAAAAAGATGCCCCGCAAAATCAAACTGGAAATGGATTCGGGATGTTTAGAGGCGTAAGCCAAGGCGAGGGTGCTGCCCCACGAACCGCCGAACACATGCCATTTTTGAATGCCCAAGTGCTCACGAATTTTTTCAATATCGCTGACCAAATCCCAGGTGGTGTTATTTTCAAGGCAAGCGTGGGGGGTGCTTTCACCAGCGCCACGTTGGTCGAAAAGAATAATGTGCCATTTTTCTGGATGAAAGAACCGACTGTATTCAGGATCGATACCGCCCCCAGGTCCGCCGTGCAGAAAAATAACGGGCTCCCCATTGGGGTTGCCGACTTGTTGAACGGACAACTCATGAAGGTCATCCACTTTAAAACGAAAGGTGTTGAATGGTTCAACGGACGGGTACAGGGTTCGCAGGTTGTCTGATAAAATTCTGGAATGGGCGGTCATGATTTATCTCCAACGAGGGTGGTTCGAGGCTGTTTGTTGCGCCACCACTCCCAAACGAGTCCATCGTTGGAGGCACTGCCGTCTGTGGGTGGGATTGCATCAACGCCTTCGCCGGTTAATGTGGCGTCGCATGATGGTTGCTTTTGCGTGCCCACATAAGCTCGGGGTGACTCATTTTCAAAGATATAGATACGTTCTCTTTCATCAAGGTAAAAAGCTTTGTGTACCCCGGGACGGTCTTCTGAGGGCCATGCGTAGGCGACGAAGCGACGTTCTGATTTTTCGTAATCGATATCTTGGGTTCTTTGACTGACGAACTTGTTTTGTTGGGTGGGCAGGCAGACTTTAAAAAGATAGCCTTCGGCTTCGATGACAAGCCCCTCATTGGAAGGCTGGGCGTTTTTGTATTTATTGTGTAGCAAAGGGGCGCTGATGGTTTGACCATTCGGCAGCGGAGAGATGCCGACGAGTTCTGGAAGTAACCCTGCGGAGCCAATACCATCATTATCAGGGTCAATAAAACCTTGCTCACGCATGATGTCTTGCGCGAAAATAATATGGCGCAAAGTGGATCGGGCTGAACGGGATGCATTTTTATTGTGCTGCTCGATCATGCCGAAAATAGCTTCGGTACGGACAAACTGAATAAAACTAAAAACGTGACTGACAAATGCACAGGTAAATAAAATCGCCCACATCTTTTTTTCGACGGAGAACAAGCGTGGCAGGGCGAATGATGTGATGAGCAAGAAAACAAAGGTAAAGACAGATGCCTTCGGATAAACCACGGCCAACGCGGTGAAGATTAAAGCCAGTACCGCGCAAATTCGATTCACGGTTGTCCAAGATGGGGCGGAGCTCATGATTTGGGGAGTTGGTATTTCGGTTTTTCGGGATGGGCGCGAAACAGGGAAAGAATGTGGCCGCGCAGTGCGATAATTTCGGCACCAGCTTCAGCGGCAATGGTCTCACTGATGGAGTGGCGATCATCGGCCACGGATTCATTGAATTTGATTTTTATCAATTCGTGAGCGGTGAGGTTGGCATCAATTTCTTTGGTGAGGGATTCGGTCAGGCCTTTATGGCCCACCATTACCACCGGTTTGAGATGGTGTGCTTTGCCGCTCAAAAAAGACTTTTGTTTGTTGGTTAGTGTCACGGAGATACCTCGGGTCATTGCTGTCTCTAGCTCGCAATTGCGGCTTTTCGTTCGCAAATTGGAGTCTCAGCCCACAAAGGTCAAGGGCCCTTGAGGCCGGCTCGGTGGAAGTGAAATGCATGTATGCCATTAAAAATAAAAGAAAAATTAACTGGCTGGGGATTGTCTTCGAACTTTGGTACGGTTGGCACGTGACTTGCTCATCTGATGCGAATCCAAAAAAAGGAGCGTCCTGTGAATCATTTTAGAAGTATTTTACCCCTTTGCCTCGTCTTAACGGCTGGGTGCGATTTGTTGAACGGCAAGTCAGACCCCAATAACGGCACCACCGATATTGACATTCAGCCCCCCAACTCTGCCAGTTCGGCCCTGGTCTACTACGAAACTTGCGATGATTTGCTCACCGATATGCGAGCGTCCATCGAAGCCGAAATGACTGCGCGTCTGCTTAATGCCGACAACTATTACTATGATGACGTGGGATTAGAAGAAGGCAGCGGTGGCATGGACGGTGGAGACGACGCACCAGCGGCGGAAGCCGATGCTGGCGGGACCGGCTCTGCCGGGGAACCTCGAACAGAAGGAGAAGACTTTTCTGGCACCAACAACCAAGAAGAGGGTGTGGACGAAGCCGACTTTGTTAAGACAGATGGCTATCACATCTACGTCCTTAACGGGAACCGTTTAGAAATTTTGGGTGTTCCAGAATTCGGTGAATTGAACCACGCCTCCACCACTGAAATTGAAGGACAACCCATCCAAATGCTATTGGGCGACGATCGCATCGTGGTCTTTTCTAGGGTGAATGTATATGGCGAGGATGTTGACGATGAACTGCGAGATTTGGTGGTAGACGAAGCCATCGAAACGAATGAAGGGTATTACTATTATCGTTATTACCAACTCACCAAAGCCACTGTTATCGATATCTCTGATCGCACCGCGCCTTCTGTTGCTCAAGAGCTGTTCATGGAGAGTTCTTATAAAACGGCCCGCCGTGTGGACCAAAGTATTTGGATGGTAGGCTATGCATGGCGTAACTTTAATTACGATATCCGTTACTGGCCCGTCTTACCCCAAGAGTATTGGGAACTGGATTATGATGACCCACGACGAGATGAACTCTTCGATGCCGCAGTTCAAGACACCATTGCATCGAATATCGAAATTATTAACGGTATCGAATTGGACGAATTGCTGCCACGTATTTACGAGCAAAACGGCGATTCGTACACCACGCACATGTTCTCCGATGAGGCCTGCCAAAACTTTGCTGCCAGCGCCAATATGGCCACCCGTGGTGTGACATCGATTTTATCCCTAGATTTACTTGATGAAGATTTCGGTTTTGATGCTGATCACGTGATGGCCAACTGGCCAGTGGTGTATGCGTCACAGGATACCATGCTCATCGCTGAGCCAGAGTACGATTGGTGGTGGTATTGGTCTCAAGATACTTTTGAAGAACAAACAAACATTCACCGGTTCGATATCTCCACCCCAGGGCAGACGGAATACACCGGTTCGGGGGCAGTGCCAGGCTATGTCTATGGTCAGTTCGCGCTGTCGGAATACAACGGTGATGTACGTGTCGCCACTACCACCAATTCATGGTTGCGTTGGTGGCAAGAAAACCCACCAGAAATGGAAAATCACGTTTATGTACTTGGCGGAAAAGATGCTTTGTACGAAAAAGGACACGTTTCTGGCATGGGCATCGGTGAACGCATTTGGTCTTCACGTTTCGTAGGCGATAAGGCTTATGTGGTTACCTTTCGCCAAATCGATCCGCTTTACACGGTTGATTTGTCCGACCCCTTCAACCCAGAAATTATCGGTGAACTCAAAATCGAAGGTGTTTCCACTTACATTCATCCCATGGATGACAAGAACTTGTTGACCATTGGTTTTGGTGGCGATGAAAACGGGTTGGATTGGCGCACCCAAGTCAATATTTTTGATGTCTCTGACATGTCTAACCCTTCTTTGGCGTCATCCCTTTCTTTGGCGCCCGAAGTGGAAAACGAAAATGAGTGGAATTGGGCTTGGAGTGAAGCCACCTATGAACACAAAGCGTTTCAATACTGGGGACCCATGAGCATGTTGGCGGTTCCTTTGAGTACCTACCGATATGTCTGGGAAGAAGCCGCTGAGAATGGAGGCGCTGATGGCTCTTCTGATGGTGGATCTGACGGCGAATCTGAGGGTGAAACGGAAGAGCCGGTGGGTGATGATGGCGCGGAGCCCGAAGAAGGTGAAGACGCTGCCGGTTCTGAAGAAGGGGAAACCACATCTTCTGACGAATCTGATACGGCGGAGGATTCCTGGAGCAGCTACTATTACGAGTATGTGAGCCAGCTTGCCCTCATCAATGCTGAATCGGGTCAAGAACTCACCAAATATGGCAGCATTGACCATTCCGATTTCTTCAATAATGACAACCAAAGTTGGTGGCGCTACCGGGATGTGAGACGATCCATTTTCATGGGGGACTACATCTATGCCATTAGCGACCGGGGGGTTACAGCCCATAAATTGGAGGATTTGACCCTCTCCGCGGAGATTCAGCTGGCTGGTAGTACGCATTAAATCTCCGTTTGGGGACCCAAAAACCCAAATTACTAAAATTTTCAAAGGGGTATCTTGATGATGCCCCTTTTTATTGGCATGTTCATTACAGTTGATATAGGTTTGAACTGTCGTTTTTATGAGTCAGTGAGGAGTACGTAAATGCCTTATGTCGTTACCGAAAATTGTCAGGGGTGTCGTTTCAGCGATTGCGTAGCGGTTTGTCCGGTTGATTGCTTTCACCAGGATGATGACATGCTCTACATCAATCCGGACGAATGCATCGATTGTGGGGCTTGTGAGCCAGAATGCCCCGTGAGTGCCATTTATGAAGACACCGAAGTGCCAGATGAAATGGAAAAATGGATTCAAATTAATGAAGACAAGTGTGCAGAATTGCCACTGCTCACACAGAAAATCGATCCATTGCCCACCGCCGAGGATCGCAAGACCGAACTAGGCTTCTAAACTTCCGCGGTGAAAAATTCGCAAGCACGCTCCGAGGTCTTTAAAAAGAGATTGCGGAGCGTCTTTGGTTTTTAGGGTTTGCGTTGGTCAAAACAATCCTCAGTTTTTGTTGTTTGAGCCTTCTCTTTGCCTGCGGGCAAGAGGAAGAGGTTCCACCATTACAACTTGCGGCGGACTATTTTGGATTGGCCGACGGCGACAGAAAGTGCTTTTCTCGCAGCGATGGTGCCGATGAGGCATGGACGGTCACCAAATACACCGAGACTGACACCGTCTGGCAGTACCAGGTTCAGGCCGAAAACAATGGCTTCGTGGTTCAAGACAGGACATTAAGCTTAGACGTTACCGAGGAGGGCCTGTTTTTGTCCTCTTGGATGGATTGCAAAAATGCATGCATGACGCCGAATTCGCCTCTGAAAATGTTGAGCAATCCGGTTTATGACCGGGACCGATTTGAGGTGGAGGCCACCATCGAGCAACTGTCTGGTGTCTTGACAGAAGAAGTGACCGAAACCCACGTGTTTTTTGCCAGCGAGGAAAAACCGATTAATACTTTAGAAGGTCTCAAAGACGGCCACGATATTCAGTGGACTCGGACACAGGGAGATGACGTGTGGAGTCACACATTGGTTTTTGTTGGGGATGAAGGTTTCATCGGATGGACCGATTCCAATGGCATTAAGTTAGCCCAAGTGGAATGTTCAGAGTGACGAAGGGGATGGATATGAAAAAAAATGTGCGACAGATCGGGATGATGACTTTATTGATGACTTCGTTGGGATGCGCGGGTGGCATGGTCATGCCCAATCAGGACAACCTCGAGGTGAAACTCCGTCGCTTTGAAGTGATTCAAGCCTCTTTTGATAACCTTGAAACCGAAGTGGTGGTAGAGGTTCTCAATACCTCCACGGCTGCATTTCAGGCTGCCAACGGTGTCATCGAGGTGGTCGCAGAGGGACGCGCTGTGGTGGATGATGAGGGTACCCATTTAGATGAAGCGGATTTGGATGCACAGTTTTCCGGTTCCAAATTTCAGGGCGATTTGGCCAGCGCCACAGCGATTCCTCCCCAAGAAAAAACGTTGTTACGGTTTCCGGTCACATTGAAGTTGCCCGATGACCCGAAGGCGTTGGAGCACGTCATCGGTTGGGAGCGTGTTTTATTATCGGTAAAAGGTGACGTGAAAATCAGTGGTAAGACATTTACTTTCGGTGGAGAGCGAGAATTGGGTTTGCCTGTTTTTCCAGAGATCACGCTGCTGAACCCCCAGGTCGCAACAGTGGACGGGGGCAAGTCTGGTGTGGCATTCTTTCAAGTTCTGGTGAAGAACCAGAATAATTTTGAGATGACGGTTGATAACTTTGACTGGGGCTTAACGCTGGTCGGTAAAGAGTTGCGCGCGTTGGGGCAGGGCGGCCCAGAGCAGGTGCCACCGAATTCAGATTTACAACTCGATGATGAAGTACCCTTGACCAGAGAAAACCTGGGTCCGAATGTCCGCTCTATTTTGAAACGACATCATTTGGAATATTCGGTGAAGGGTTTTTGGAACATCAAGGGTGTGCAACGAGAATTTAATTTCGACGGAGCGATTGAGTTTGCTCGGTAGGCAAACCACCAGTACGCGATTTATTCCTTATGCGCTCATCTTGGGGGCGGTCGGCGTTTTTTTGTTGGCCGAACCAGCATTAGCGGATGACGGTTGGGCAAGCCATGACGCCCCCGAGCAAGCACAGTCAGAAACGCCCGTGAGGTTGTTGGTCAAATCGCGGAAGCCGAGAGCCACGGCCTCTATGCGTCTGCGTTTTCGCAGGCCGGGAGAGCAACGCTACGAGAAAGTGCACGCTCAAAGAAAAGACAAGGTCCTCTGGGAGATTTTATTGCCCGCCGGTGCGGTCAAGCCTCCCTTTTTAGAATACTTTATTGTGCTCGAGGACAAAAAAGGAAAATCCCATCTTATTTTTGCCTCTCCCCAGAGCCCTCACCGTTTACGAGTGACGCAAGCTTCCCGTTCTCCCTTGCCAAGTACGAAGACGCCAACCCCCAGCAACGTTAAGCCCGCAGTGCCTGCCAATGCGTTTCCCGAGGCATCAGCGCCTGATACACCGCAAAAGTTGTCACCCACATCACCGTCGAAGGCTCAGGCCATTTATCATCGGGGCGGTGGTCAGCGAAAGGTCATGTCTCAAACGGGGGCCATCGTTGAGGGGCGAACGGGTTTGTCGCAACAACTTAGAGCAGAAAGTTCACTTTTTGCCTCAGAACAAGTTTCCTTTTTAGCCTCCCGTTATGAACAAGACGTATACAAAGCGCCTTCAATGGTTTCCGTCGTGGGTCGAGACCGAATTGAGGGGATGGGGGCGCGGTCCCTCATTGATATTCTTAAGAGCATCCAAGGTTTAGAAACGTCTTTACATATCACCGGCTTCGATCTCGTTAGCGTACGCGGCTTACAAAATGATGCACGTATTTTGCTCTTGGTCGACGGACAGCCTTTGGCCAATCCGTACGATGGACGTAACTATTGGAACATTCCGGCCAGTCACATCGAGCGGGTTGAGGTGATTCGCGGGCCCGGGTCTGCATTGCACGGTGCAGGGGCCTTTTCTGCGGTGGTGCAGGTGACCACCCGAAAGACCAAGGGCCTCGAAGTACAACTGCAAGGGGGTTCATTTGAAACGGTAAATGCCAATATATCAACTGGATTTGCAAACGAAAGTCAGCAAGGCGCGGTGAATACCCACTTTCAATACAGCACGGGGCCAAAGCTGCCCATTGAAAAAGATGCATTGAGTGAGGCCAATGTTGAAAGGCCCATCGATGACATGATGACCCATGCAACGGGGTACCACGGGGGCTTGACGGCATCTTACCAGGCGAAGCTGGGCGAAGCAGAGCAAACTCGGATCAGTGGTAACTTGCAGATTTTTGGCGAAAGTCGCGGTCCATACATCGGATACTTCGACACAGTAGGCCCAGGATCTCAGTTGAATTGGATGCTGTGGTCCGCCCGGCTGGGTCTTGAGCAAAAACTGGCTGAGAATACTTTTTTTAACTGGCGGGTTTATGGGGGGCAACACAGTGTGAACCGTTTGTTACAGTTGGCGCCTCCAGGATTTTCAACCCCTGATCGCGACGGGGATGGCGACGACGAATTGTTCGACGAAGGTGTCCTTGCTCAGTTGTCGTATCAAACCTTCAATTGGGGTACAGAAGGTCACTTTACTTTGAAGCCCAACGAACAACATACCATAGTGGCCGGTGCGGAATGGGATTTGGCAGCATTACCTGAAGACAATTTTCAATTGTTGTTTAACCGTGACTTACAAGGCGCGGTGCAACCCTTGGGTGCGGTGGATGGGTTGGAAATGCCTCAAAATAACATCTGTGACGTTTATGGCGCTGAGGGGCCTGCGGGGTTGGGGGCTTGTCGAATGACTTTGGCCGCTTTTGTTCAAGAGGAATGGCGACCCACGAATGATTTTTCCGGCACATTGGGTTTTCGATTTACCTCTTTTTCAGATCTGGATTTTGAAGAAGGTTCCGATCTGCAATCTGCATTGGGGATTACCCCTCGGATGGCTTTGGTGTGGGAACCGTTGCCCAACTGGATCATCAAAACCATGGCGGCGTCGTCGTTCAGAGCGCCCACCTTCGAGGAGAAATACGATCAAACACCTTTGGCGTTTTCAGATCAGAGCGCGGGTGTTTTTGTGGGCAATCAAACGCTCAGCCCGGAGGAAGTCACCACTTTAGAGCTGGGGACTGGTTATTCCATGGACATTCGAAATACACGTTACGCTTTTTTCGCCAATGCATTCGCATCCAATGTTGATCAGGTTATTGAGCACATTGATGTAACCGGGGGCCTCACAGAACTCACGAATCAAAAAGGGTATGACATTGTTGGACTTGAGGGTGAGGCGCGTTTGACTTTTCCTGCCGGCCACGTGCTCTTTCTCAATGGTTCCTGGCATCGTGCTTTTTGGGGGCATCAAGAGGTAGACGACCAACTGAGCTGTCGGCTTTACCCCTGGGAGGATACGCTGGTTGAGGACTGCACACTCATCACGGATGTACCGCAACTTCGCGCCAACTGGGGGGCGTATTTCAACTTAGAGGCATGGGGCGCAGTGGCGTTTTCGGGACACAGCGGGTCACCCAGAAAAAATAACTGGCGGTCTCAGTTGGAGCAATTGCGAAACTACGAAATTGCTTCCTACACCCTGGTGAACTGGGCCTATCACAGCCCCGAAATCTTTGAGGGGGTAAATATTCGACTGTTAGCTCGGAACCTGCTCCAAGAGGAAATTCAGGATCCAGTACCGAGACCAGATACCGATCGCATGCCGGGGTTGTTGCCGCGACCGGGACTAGAGGCTTATGCGTACTTAATTTGGCGTAATTGAGCCGTGTTTAGGCTTCGCCGGTTTCGTGCGGTTCTAAGACATCATTAACAGAAGGGAATTTGCGGATTTCTTTGCTGGCGATGCGCCAAGCCTGTTGAACCACCCAGGAAAGGCTTCGATCTTGACGATTGGCTTCATTTTGGATTTCTTTGAGCATGTCTTCTGGAAAATAAAGCGACTGTTTGCGCTTGTCTGGACCTGGCATCTTGGATTCCTCTTTTCTGTTCGCTACAGTGATCTCGTACCAATGTGGCCGAATGTAGGATAGACTAAGTTAGAGTAGCACATAAAGTCAAAGCTTCCCCCTCAAGAAAGGCGTCAAAACATGAGGCATGGCGAAACTGAAAAACACAGACACCAAAAGGGTGCCACCCGCTCACCGTTGTTGTGGACGGTGATATTTTTCGCCTTAATTTCAGTGAGATGTGACTGCGATGAAGACTTGAGTCAGCTGGTGGCTGAAATTGTTATTTCACCCGCGTCGGTGGATCTTGGACCACAGATTGTGGCTCGAGATAATGTCATTGAAAAAGCCTTTTTTGTTGGAAACCTGGGGTCGGCACCCTTGTTGATTGAGTCCTGGGAGCTGGTACCGGCCGACACACCCTTTCAGCTGATTGAACCACCCGACCGGGTGGGGGCCAGTGACTCAGAGCCGGTGACTGTCCAATTCACGCCACCGGACCGATCCGATTATGGGGTGGTTCTCAAAATCACCAGTAACGACCCCGAGCGGCGAGTGGTGGAAGTCCCTCTGGTTGGGTCTGGGGGGCCGCCCATGATTGAAGCCGACCCAGCATCACTCGAATTTGGTTTGGTGAATGAAGGCCCCGGGATGGAGCGCACCATCAAGATCACGAACACCGGTTATGATGTTTTAAATATTGAGGCCATTTATTTGGCCGGCTTTGGTGCTTTGGGGGCTGACGCAGGCAGCATTGATAACACCAGCAACCCATTCTCCATCGTTTCAGAAGACCTGTCGCAAACGCAGTTACCTGCGCAGGAATCCAAAGTGGTTAGCGTTCGTCTGGACCCCACCTATGAGGCAGTGTTGGCTGCAGGCGGGCTGGGCTCGGCATTGACTGAGACTTTGGTGGTCGACAGCGATGCGGATAATTCCCCAAGACTGGAGGTCCCCATCGTGGGGCAGGTGAATTTGGCGCCTCAAGCGGTGGCCGTGGAAATGCTCTCGCGGAACGCATGGGTCAAAATTGATTTGGGCCGCGAAGTCGAAGTGGATGGTTCGGACACATGGGAGCCAGAAGGTGACCCGTTTACCTTTGCTTGGAGCTTGAGTCGCAAGCCCGAAGAGTCCGAGGTGGATCTGCCGGAGGCAAGCTTGGCACAATCGCAGACCTCGTTAATCCCCGATTTGGGTGGGAACTATGTGGTCACGCTTCGGGCCACAGACGCCAGTGGGGCATGGACAGAGGCCGACATGGAAATTTACACCCACGATCTGGTGATTGTGTTGACGTGGTACACCGATCCCAATGCCCCATGTCAAAGTTATTCAGAGCAGGAATGCGCCGCCATGTCTTCACAAGACCGACGGACCACTTGCTGTGGCCAAAGTGACTTGGATTTGCACTTGGTGAGGCCTTCGGGAACCTTAGGGGATTACGGACAGTGCCCATCGGGCTGTATTCGACAAGAAACCAACGAGGATGGCAATCCGGTTTTGGTCGATCTATGTGCGGAAACCACCGATGCAAATGCAGACAGTTGCCGGCAAGAAGGTTCGGATTGTTCTTACGCCAACCGTTACCCTGAATGGGGCGTCGCAGGACGTGTGGACGACCCCCGGCTCGACGTGGATGACATCAGGGGAGAGGGGCCCGAAGTGGTTACCCTTAACAACCCTCAACCAGGAACCTATCAAGTCATCACCCATTATTGCACAGACCGAATTGGGGAGCCCACTTGGGCCCAAATCAAGGTCTATGTGAAGGGTGACCTGCAATACGAGGCCGGTCCCATCCTGCTCGATAGCCAGGGCGCGGCGTGGGCGTCGGCCTATTTGGTGCGTGTGGGAACGCCGGAAGAGGGGACTTGGGCCTTTACAGAAGCACCAAATACCTACCTGTCCAATGTACCCAGCGACCTCTGTAACCAATAACTGTTACAGAGGCCCTATGAGGGGCACACTTTAAAGATCTTCGACTCCAGGGAACGAAGAAATTTTCATACGACTTAATTTCCAAGCTTGCTGCATGATCCATGAAAGTGGTCGCTCTTGGCGATGGGCTTCATTTTGCATTTCTTCAAGCATGCTCACTGGAAAATAGAGACTTTGTTTTCTTTTTTCACCTTTCACGGTTTTCTCTCCTTGGTGACCGGTTACCCGGTGTGTTGCGTTGCTGTACCTTTCGGGCCCTTTTCGGCCCGAACGGCGCTTCGTGTCACCAAATGTACGACAAGGTAGGAGAAATCCCAAAAATTTGTCTCGCGAGCTTCGAATCCTTAAAAGCCCAATAAAAACAGATCCTTACGGCAAGGGCGAAGAATCGTTTGCGCCACATAGCGCCCAGACTGTGTTGCAGCTCACAAAATCCACTCAATTATTTAAAAGGCGTTGGTGTGGTTGACGGTACTGGGTTGGCGGTTAGTTTGTGGTCGCACACCTTATATATGTGATTGGGACGATATTCATGCATGCAACAACCATTTTGGCAGTCAGGCAGGGCGGGGAAACCGTTATTGCTGCGGACGGGCAGGTTTCCATTCAACACACCATCGTAAAAGCGAACACCAATAAACTCAGAAGATTGAATGATGGCAAAGTATTGGCAGGCTTTGCGGGCAGCACGGCTGACGCGTTTTTGCTTTTCGACTTGTTTGAAAAGAAGCTCAAGGCACATGGTGGTCAACTGGTTCGAGCTGCGGTTGAGCTGGCTAAAGATTGGCGCTCCGACAAAATTTTGCGTCGCTTAGAAGCGCAACTCCTTACGGCAGATAAAGAACGCATTCTGCTCATTTCAGGCAGTGGAGATGTCCTCGAACCGGATTTTGATGTTCACGCCATTGGTTCTGGTGGCTCTTATGCTTTGGCTGCGGCGCGGGCCTTGCTCGATACCTCTGAACTCAGCGCAAAAGAGATTGCAGAAAAAAGTCTGAACATCGCAGCAGATATTTGTATTTACACCAACCACCAACTGGTTTTTGAAACGCTTTAATAAAGGGTGAATCCATCATGTCGAAAAGTATTCGTTCGTTTACACCTCGTGAAACTGTATCTGAGCTAGACCGATACATCATTGGGCAAAATAAAGCCAAGCGAGCTGTGTCTATTGCGCTTCGCAATCGGTGGCGACGCCAGCAGGTGGCGCCTGAGTTACGAGACGAGATTGCACCCAAAAACATCATCCTCATGGGACCCACCGGGTGTGGCAAAACAGAGATTGCCCGACGTTTGGCCCGTTTGGCGCAGGCCCCGTTTGTAAAAGTGGAAGCCACCAAGTTCACCGAGGTGGGTTATGTGGGCCGAGATGTCGAGTCCATGATTCGAGATCTGGTGTCCATGTCAGTTAAAATGGTCACCGAAGAAGCAATGGAAATGGTGAAAGGCAAAGCTGAAGAGGCTGCCAGGGAACGACTTTTACAGTTGCTCTTACCCCAACCCCAAAGAGAAGCGCCACAAATGGGCGCCATGCCTTTCAACATTCACTTCGAACAAGATACGGCCACCAAAAACGCTGAGGGGGACCCAGAACGTGAAGAGACCATTACCAAGCTGAAAGAAATGCTGGACGAAGGCTTACTCGACAATCGGGAGGTCGAGGTCAATGTGACTGCGAATCCCGGTATGCCCATGGTACAAATGTTCGGTCAAACTGGTATGGAAGACATGGCCTCCTCTATTCAAGACGCCTTGTCCGCAGCCATGGGTGGCAATAAAAGCAAACGCCGAAAACTCAAGGTACCAGAAGCATTAGAAATCCTAGCCCAAGAAGAAGCCCAAAAATTAATCGACATGGACGTGGTGCATCAAGACGCCATCGAGCGCGCGGAGCAAGCGGGCATCGTTTTTATCGATGAAATTGATAAAATTGCCGCCAGGGACGGTGGTAAAGGCCCCGACGTGAGTCGCGAAGGCGTACAGAGAGATATCCTTCCCATCGTCGAAGGTTCCACGGTGGCTACGAAACATGGTCATGTAAAGACAGACCACATTCTGTTTATTGCCGCGGGCGCTTTTCACATGAGCAAGCCTTCAGACTTAATCCCAGAGCTTCAAGGGCGCTTTCCGATTCGTGTCGAGCTGGATTCTTTAAACCAAGAAGATTTTGAAAGGATTCTAACCGAACCCGAAAATGCACTTACTAAACAATACCACGCGTTGTTGGGCACCGAGAACGTGGAACTCAAATTCCTTTCAGAAGGAATCACGGCCATCGCCGAAATGGCAGCCCAAGCCAACGAAATGCAGGAAAACATTGGTGCGCGCAGGCTCTACACAGTGATGGAGCATTTACTCGAAGAAATATCCTTTACCGCGCCGGATCAAAGTGGGAGCGCTATCGATATCAACCGTGACTTGGTAGAGGAACGTTTACAGTCGGTCTTAGAGCAAGAAGACCTTTCGAAGTATATTCTTTAGGTTTCCCTCCATGCGAACATTCATTTCACTGATTCGGTTAATAGCATGTTGGTTGATGACCATCTTTTGTGGCGTCTTATCAGTGGCGGGCGCGGCGCTGTTGTTTCGCCCCCGATTTGTATCGTGGGTGGGCCGGCACATCTGGGGGCCGGTTCTATTGCGAATCCTCGGTGTTCGGTTGACGGTGAAACACAATGACAAGGTTAATTTTGACAAACCCAACGTCTTTTTTATGAACCACCAAAGTACCATCGATATTTTGGTGGCCTTTACTGTCGTCCCATCGGATATCTACTTCGTCGCCAAAAAAGAACTTAAATGGTTACCCTTTGTTGGGTGGGCCATGCAGGTTGGAGGGATGATTTTTGTCGACCGCTCCTCGCCTACCAAGGCGGTAGAAAGCATGAGTCAAGCCGCTGAGCAGGTGCGCAATGGTAAAAACATCATTGTGTATCCAGAGGGTACCCGTTCAAAAGATGGCAAACTTCGACCTTTCAAAAAAGGTGCTTTTGTCACTGCCATGCAGGCCCAAGTGGACTGCGTGCCTATGGCGGTGCAAGGCGCGTTCGATGTCATGGGACCCAGCGTTTTAAATATCGTTCCAGGGCCAGTGACCTTATCTTTTGGAGAACCCATCTCCACAGCTGCTACCAACTACCAAGATAACAAAGACCGGTTGGCCGTTTCGCAGCAAGGTGAGGCTGCCATTCGGAACTTATTAGAATAGTTTATTTCACCAAGTCATGCCGTCGCATTTGTTGACGCGTGAAAGTGCGCGTAGATCGTCGAGGCCAGCTCTTTCCCAACGCCCTTCACCTGTTGAAGCTCTGCAGCAGACGCCTTTTTGATGTTTTTGGCGCTGCCAAAATGTAACAACATGTTTTGTTTCGTTTTGGGCCCCACACCGGGAATGCCGTCCAACGCCGAGGCGAGTGTTTTTTTCTTCCTTCGCCTACGGTGTGCCTGAATGGCAAAGCGGTGGGCTTCGTCACGGATGCGCTCAACCAAAAAACGTTCAGAGGTGTGAGGGCGGAGTGCGATGGGGTCTTTGGCATTGGGTAAGAAAATACGTTCGGGACTTCTGCTCTCACTGTGTTTGTTTTTTTGGCCCGCGTAGCCACGTCGCTCCTCGCCAAGATCTCGTGCTTTGGCAATGGCGGCCATCATTGGGGGGTGCGGGACATGGTTGAGTGCTTCAGTTTTTTTGAGCTCTTTAATGGCTGCGTGAAGTTGGCCTTTGCCGCCGTCGACCAAGATTAAATCTGGTAGATTATCATTGGCAACGCCACGTTTAAGCCGGCGGCCAATGGCTTCTGCGAGCATGGCGTAGTCATCAGTTCCTTCGACGCTTTTAATGTTGTATTGCCGGTAGCATGATTTGTCCGGCTTGCCGTTCTTAAAAACAACTTGCGATACCACCGGGGTGCTACCCTGAAAAAGTGACACATCAAAGCATTCGATGTGCACAGGAAGTTGCTTGAGGTGTAGCCGTTTTTGAAGTCGCACCAAGGCTTGTTCGTGCGTTTCTTTTGAACGCAAGTGACGTTCTAATCGTGTTTTGGCATTTTGGTTTGCAATTTCCACGAGTTTCTTTTTGTTTCCTCTGTGGACGTGAAGTATCTTTGTTTTTTTTGCGTCAGTATTTGCTGCAAGCGCGTTTTCTAAAATCCATTGGTCATCACCCAGGTTGCAATCTGTGATGACCGTCAAAGCCCGTTCTTGGTGGTCTGTGGCTTCGTAAACTTGTGCTAAAACGCTGGCCAATAATTCCTCGGTTGGGAACGCCTGGCGAGAGAAAGAATAGTGGGATTGTCCGGAGAGCCAGCCTTTTCTGTAGGCCATGCGTACGATTTCAAGTTGAGCGCCGCCACGGGCCGTGCCAATGACATCCATATCTTCTTGATTGTTTTCGTCGGCAACAAGTTGTTCCTCTAGGTTGGTTTCGATGGCTTTGATTTGATCACGAATTCTGGCTGCGGCTTCATAATCTTCTCGCTGAGATGCATTCCACATGTTTTGATTCAGCTCTTCGAGTAGTTCGGGGAGCCTCCCTTTGAGGAACAATTCAACCTGTTTAATATACTTTGGGTAATCCTTGATGGGTTGTACGCAAGGGGCAGGGCATCTTCCAATTTGGTATTGCAAGCATGGGCGGCTTCGGTTTTCTAAAACTTGATCCTTGCAGGTGCGGAGCTGGAAATATTTGTTAATGGTCCTTAATGTGCTTCGAGCGGCACCCGCTGACACAAACGGGCCAAAATACAAGCTGTCGTCTTTTTCAACTTTGCGAACAACTTCTAATCGTGGGTATTGTTGCCGCAAACGGTCAGACGCTTTAGGCTTCTTGATTCGCAGCCGGATAAAGTCTTTGTCGTCTTTTAAAAGAATATTGAACTGGGGCTGCAAATCACGCACCAGTTTTTTCTCCAACAACAAAGCTTCTTTTTCGCTTCGAACTTGAATGACTTCGATATTATCCAGAAGGGCAACCAAACAACCCACAAAGAATCGTGGGTCACCCCCGGTGAAATAAGAGCGCAACCGATTCCTTAGGTCTTTGGCCTTTCCAACGTAAAACACCTTTTGATGGGCGTCGCGCATGAGATAACAGCCGGGGCTGGATGGGTAGCCAGGAAGCTTTTCCTTCAGCCAATGGTTTCTGAATTCTTCGGGATCGTATTTCATGGTGCGCTTAGGGTTGTGGCATTCGGTTTGGGATGATTATAACATATCTCGCATGAGGCCCACGTGGCTTTGAAGGAGACACCATGTTCGACCCAACCAAAATTGCTGAAGCTTTAAAGCAAGCCCAAGAAATGCAAGGGCAGTTTGATGAAACACTGCGAAACAAAACCGCGGTGGGTGAAGCGGGGGCCGGCATGGTCAAAGTGACTCTCAACGGGAAGTTTGAGGCCACATCCGTGGAAATCGCTCAGGAACTTATTGAAAAACAAGACAAAAGCTTCACGGAGAACCTGGTTAAAGCGGCCGTGAACGCTGCCACGAAACAGCTGCAGCAGGATGTGGTGGCCCAAGCCCAAGGTATGATGAACAAGTTGAACATCTTCGGCGGGCAGTCTTAATGGCGGGAACCGACCCCATTGCCGTTTTGGTCAAACAGTTGAGTCGTTTACCGGGTATTGGAGAGCGTACAGCCCAACGCTTGGCTCATTATCTTCTTAATGAAAACAGAGACTTAATGAAGTCGTTGGCCAAGGCTTTGGAATCGACGGCCGAGAAAGCGCACGAATGCCCCAGGTGCTGTAATTTGACCGCTCAAGAAGGGGTCTGTCGAATTTGCGCTAATCCCAAGCGCAATACCGAGCTTTTGTGTGTGGTCGCGCGCCCTGAAGATGTGAATGCGATAGAAAAAAGCAATGAATACAGTGGTTTGTATCATGTCCTCCACGGCACCTTAGCACCCTTGTCGGGCGTGGGCCCTGAACAGCTTCGGGTGAAGGCTTTGATGTCTCGACTCATGGGCGAAGATGCGGGTGTGAGTGAGGTGGTTTTGGCCACGCCCCCCACGGTCGATGGTGAGGCCACGGCCCTGTTTTTGGCGCGCAATTTGGACCAATCGGGGGTGCGTTTATCCAGAATTGCTTCGGGAATTCCAGTGGGTGGTCAGCTTCAGTACACCGATAAGGTCACCCTGGCTCGCGCTTTGGCTGAGCGGCGCGAAATCGGTGGTTTTCGTCCTGTATAAACCGCGGCCTTGAAGCACATTAAACCGCTAAAAATAAAGGTCTTTATTGGGTCTCGCGATCTTTGACTTCGGTCCAACTTGTGGTATCGATGATCCCTAGTCCCTCACCCATTGTAATTATGGGTCGAGCGCTTTTGGGAAGACCATGCATTCGCATTTCATTCTGTACCAAGCAGAAAGCAAAATGATTAAAGACGCCTGCGAGCGATTGGTAGAAGATGCCAACGCCATGGTGGTGTTCCTAGTGGATACCAATGGACAAGTTTTAGCCACTGCAGGTGACGCATCCGACCTGGACACCACCAGTTTGGCGTCTTTGACGGCGGGGAATATTGCGGCCACCAGCGGCATGGCGAAGTTAATGAATGAAAAGGAGTTTACTCAGATTTTTCACGAGGGTGAAAAGGCCAACCTGCACATCTCGGTGTTACCGGCCGAAGCCATTCTGTTGGTGATTTTCGACGAGCGTTCCTCCCTTGGTTTGGTTCGATTGCGGGTTCGCAAATCTGCTCAGGAAATCGTCAATTTGCTCCAAACGGCGAAAGATAAAGCGCATGAAAACCAAGAAAACGCCATGCCATTCGCTGAAATCACCGATGACGATATTGAATCGTTGTTCTCGCACTCCTAAGAAAGTCTGAACTTTCCCATGTCTTTCATTAACTATTCATCCAAAGAGATTAACTGCAAAATCGTGTACTACGGGCCGGGCCTGTGCGGTAAGACCTCGAATTTAAACCATATTTATCAGAAGACCAGTCCGGGTATCAAAGGCAAAATGATTTCATTGGCCACCGAAACTGACCGGACGTTGTTCTTTGATTTCTTGCCTTTGTCGCTGGGCGAAATTCGTGGCTTCAAGGCGAGATTTCACCTTTACACCGTTCCTGGGCAGGTTTTTTACGATGCGTCACGAAAACTGATATTGAAGGGCGTTGACGGTGTAATTTTTGTGGCCGATTCTCAAAAAGATCGAGCAGAAGCAAATCAGGAATCCATGAAAAATCTTGTAGAAAACTTAGAAGAGCAGGGGTACAGCTTGGGGCGTTTGCCCTTCGTTCTCCAGTACAACAAAAGGGACCTGCCCGATGTTTTACCTGTTGAGCAACTGAGCAAAATGCTCAATACTTCAGGCGCACCTGAGTTTTCTGCCACGGCTACCAATGGAGAAGGGGTTTTTCCCACGCTCAAATGCGTAGCGAAACAGATTCTACAGGAACTGCGAAAAGGGGCGAAGTAATATGACGATGCCAAAGAAAAACCGATACCCAAACCCGGTACTGTGCTGCTTGGTGCTTGGCGCCTGTTTGACAGCCGGTTCTTGGAGTTACGCTCAAGACACCGCGGCTGAAACCGAAACACCGGCGGTCGAAGCAGAAAAGCCAGCTGAAGAAGTGCCTGCAGCCGAAGGGCAAGAGCCTGCCAAGGCAACGGATGAGGCCCCTGCGGCCCAAGAAGGTGCACCTGCAGAATCCACGGAGGCAGCGCCTGCGGAAGGGGAGGCAGCGGCCACGCCCGACACGGCGCCCGCAGCGACACAAGAAGGGGCAGCGCCCCAAGAGCAGTCTCCGGAAGATGCCGAAAAAGCCATGCGCGAGATGAAAGAAGCAGACGCCAGTTACCGGGCAAAAATTCGTGGTCTCGAAGAAAAAGTGAACGAACTGAAAGAAAGTATCTTTCGCTCCAAAGCCAAGTTGATGATGCTCACCGAACAAGTGACGGGCGGCTTAAGCACCAGTGCCAAACTACTTTTGGTGCATGAGAATCAGATGGGCTCTGGTTTCAGGTTGGTACAACGCCACTTCTTTTTGGATGGCATGCCCTTACATCAAGATACCGACGAGTCTGGGGAACGATTCCAAAACGAAGGCGAAATCATCATTTTCGACGGCCCCATCGTAGAGGGCACCCACACTTTAACCGTCAGTTTGGTATACCGCGGTTCGGGTTCTGGCCTCTTCTCATATCTGGAGGGCTACAACTTCCAGCTCAAGGATTCATTCACTTTCACCACAGAGCAAGGCAAAATCACCACCAACAAAGTGGTTGGTTTTGAGCAAGGTGATTTCACCACCAACTTCCTGGAAAGACCCGCCATACGCATGGACACTGAAGTGCTTGATGACCGGGTTGAAGATGACCTCGACCAGGGCATTGTGGTCCCCTAAGGAGTTTCATTGATGCGGACAACGCACGACATAAAAAGGCCATCCTTTTTATCTGTGTTGGGCACGACATTGGTGGTGACTTGCGCCTTGTTGATGGGCGTTCCTACCTCTGCACACGCGCGATCCGCCGAAATCCTTAATAACCTAACGGAAGAAGTGACTTTTCTGGAAGGGGCGATGCACCGGCTTGAAGAGGAATATCAAGAAATCCCCGATGCAACCCGGCCTGCCAAAGTACGTCAATACCTTCGCCTGGCAAAAGAAGCTTTTCAGATCAAAGACTTTGAAAAATGCAGTTTGGCCATTTACAGCATCATTGGCTCTAAGAAGCTGCGGAAGAGTGGCAAGCGTGCATTCGCGCTCTATCTGTTGGCTGAGTCTCTTTACCAGCTGAATAACTACACGACGGCACTTCATTACTTCAAAAAGATGCTCAAGGAAGATGATACCACCTATCTTCACCACGCTGCATCACGGGCGATCGCCATTGGGGTCAAGGTCAATAAACCCAAAACCATCAACAAATTCTATCGCATTTACGAAAAGAAGATTGGCGGTCGAATACCTGATCAAGTGAGATATGAGCGTGGTCGTACGCTGTTTGTGGCCCAAAGAGATGACGAAGGGGTTGAGGAACTCAATAAAATCCCTCGGTCATCGGATTTTTATCTGCGTAGCAAATACATCAGAGGTGCGGCCGCGGTTCGTGCCGAGAATGCGGATCGTTCTTTGAATCTTTTTAGAGAAATCGCCGACGCAAAGGCCGTGAACAAAACTGACCAACAAGTGATCGAGTTGGCCCATCTGGCGCTCGGACGTTTGTATTTCGACCAAGATGATTTGGATGAAGCCATCAACGCGTACCAGTTCATCAGTTTCGATTCCGATTTCTTTACAGAGATGCTCTACGAGGTGACCTGGGTCTACGTTCGTCGCGGTCAGCTCATGGAAATTGATGAAAAAGTAGCTGAAATGCCCATGAAAGAACGAGAACGACTCATCAATGCCCAGTACAAAAAGGCGTTAGAAAATCTGCGCATGCTGGTGGATTTGGAGTCGGACAGCCGACGCACGCCCGATGCGTATGTGCTGATGGGTAATCTCAGAATGCAGACAGGCGAATTCGACCAAGCGGAAGAAATGTTTCGTAAGGTCATTGAGATCTACGAGCCAACCTACGAAGCGTTGCAAAAGCTTTCAAAAGAGGCCGTAGATCCAAAACGGTTACTCGACGATATTATCGCGGTGCAGCAGGGGGGATTGGCCACAGGAAGCATGCTGCCCCCATTGGCGGCGAACTGGACCTCAGAGCAAGACGAGGTGTCGCACGTTTTGTCTACTTTTCGGGATATCAAAATCAGCCAGGAACAAATGAAGTCCAGCGCGGAGTTGGTCGAGAAGTTAGAGCGTATTTTAACCCGAGACAACCCTGAAGAGTTTTTTGTCACGCTTCGCGATGGCGTTTTGCGCGCTCGAGAAATAGAGCAAAGACTCTTAGCGCTCGAAAAAGCCAAGTTATCCCTGATGACCGAAACCTTCACCGGCGGGATGGGGACAGGCGGCAAAGTGGTGCTTTCGTATAAGAACGGCTTGGGTGAAGCCTATCATCTCACCAAAGCGGAGTTCTTATTGGATGGTAAAGCCATCGAGATCGAGACGCCTCTCGAAGACTTGGGTAAGGGTGAGGAAGGGACTTTGCTCATATCCGGACCACTTTCGGTGGGCTCCCATCGTCTCAGCGTTGCGCTCCATTTTGAGGGTTCAGGTGGCCTCTTCGATTACGTCAACAGTTATCGCTTTTCCATGAAAGACCAACTGGCCTTTGTTTCCAATGGGGGACAGGAGTCAAAAGTGGTGATCGAGGCTTTCAAACGTGGAGATTTCACCACTTCATTTGAGAAAAGACCGGGGATTCGCTTTGACGGGAACTACTCGCAGGGTGTGGCGCTTAACATCTCCAACAAAGACCTAAAAAAGCTGGAAAAACTGCGTCAAGAACGCGAGGCGTTGGAAAACAAGCTTGCGCTCATAGATAACCTCGGCTCGGGCATCAAAAAGAATAAAGCGCAGACCGAAAAATATATTTCTCGTCTTGATAACTCGCTGCATGAGGTCTCCTTGGCCATCAAGGATGCCAAAGCCCAGTTGAGGGCACTTGACCAACTGCTCACGGATTCGAGCTTTATCCGCAAGAGAACGCAGGAGGATCTGAAGATTCTAAGAAAGCGGTTGTCTTCCCTTCGTCAAATGGTGGAGCAATACGATGGTCAAATCATTGCCTATCGTGACCAGCTCGATGAAGCCAGAGAAGAACTCGTCATGTCCTCAGTTGGCAGCGCCAGCAAAGAAACGATCAAAAAAGCATACGAGCGGGCTGTGGCGAAAGAAACCAAACTGCTGGCGAAACTCGAGAAATCGGGTAGTGAAACAACGGGTTACCGGGCGGTAAGGCGCATGCGAGAAAAAGTCCGCAAGCTGAAGAAGCGAAATCGGAAACTTCAAAAACGCCTGAGTTCCGCTGTTTCCAAGCAGATAAAAACCATGCGGTCTATCGTCAACAAAGAGAAACGCAAAATGGCCAAATATCGCAAGGAAGTGGCCACCATCAGTGATCAAGCCAGTGATACCGCGCAAGCGGCCGTGCAGATGGCCTTGGGGCACGTGATTGATGATTTTGATGATGTTATCGTCAGAGCCGATATTGGTTTGGCCGACACCTCTTTTCAGAAAAAGCAGGTGCACACCCGCGAGATTGGCAAACTGCAACAAGCAAAATCCGAAGAGTTGTCGAATCTAAATCAGATATACATGGATCTGCAGGGGGACGAAGTACAATGATACGCCTCCTGTCTTCAATCTGTTTGTTGCGCGCCTTGGCATTCGCCTTTTTGGTGGCGGGATCGTCCGTTCACGCCCAAGACATAGAGCCTGAAGTCGACACCAACTCGGAAGAGGAAGAGGCCTTTGGGGACGATTTCGACGAAGATTATTTCGAAGACGACATGGACGACATGGACGACGAGGAATCTCTAGAGGAAGAAACGGTCGAAGATGTTGAAGAAGAAGTCGCCGAAGACGGCGAAGTCGCTGACGATGGTGAAGATGGCGATGAAGAGGTTGCCGAGCCGGGAGCCGAGCCCGAGTCTTCCGAAGAAGTAGATAACACTTCGGACGTCTCCGAAGAAGAAAAGCCTGCCGCCAACAAGCCGAAACAAGTGATTAAAAACCGGCTAAGCGGGGTCCAGGTGGGGGCCGCACAAGCGGTCTACGAAACCTTAGAAAAAACCGTAAAACATTTTGAGGCTGAGGCGGGCTCAGTGCGCGAGGAAATTCGGCAGTTAGCCGAGCGTCGCTATAAAGAACGCAAAAAGAAGATTGAAGGAAAATACGATGGGTCCATCAACCCATTGCTGGTGCAAGAGCGACAAGCGCGTATGGACGCTATCACTGCGTTTGAGCGCTTTCTGCAACGCCACCCAGATAGCAAAGATTTTACCCCTGACGCTATTTTCCGTCTCGCTGAGCTGCAATTTGAGCGCGCTGACGAAGTTTATCAGGAAAAGCTTAAGGATTATCGCATTGCCTATAACGAGTTCTCCGAAGGTCGGTTGCCCGAAGAGCCTGAAGAGCCTGAGCAACGGTTTGACAGAACCATCGAACTGTACCGCTGGTTGGTGAAAGATTTTCCCGAATACCGTTTTATCGACGGTGCTTACTACCTGTTAGGCTACGCTCTGCAAGCACAAGGTGAAGGTCAAGAAGGGATAAAGTCTTGGGAGGTGATCACCGAGCGTTATCCGGATTCACGGTTCTTCGATGAGGTGGCATTCCGGGTCGGCGATAATTACTTCCAAGAGGAAATATGGGATAAAGCCATCGCTGCATTTCTTTTGGTGGCTCCGAAAAAAGAAAGTCGTTTCTATGACAAGGCCCTCTATAACTTGGCTTGGACCTATTACCTCGTGAACCGGTTCGACGAAGCCGTCGAAAACTTCGTTGAGTTATTAGATTATTCTTACGCACAAAAAGCCAAGGCCGGCGGCGGTGGTGGCTCTGTGATGGAAGAAGAAGCTCTACAGTACATTGCGATTTCCTTCCAAGATGACAACTGGAACCGTCCTGGCTACAATGACATGCCCACCGAAGAGGAGGAAATGGACGACGAGGATATCGGAACGGGTCTGGGGTACGTTAGATTTGCCAAGGAGTACATGTCGAAACTTGGCGAGAAACCTTACGAGCGTGAAGTGTTTGCACGACTCGGTGATATTTTGTTCAAAGGCTCAAAAAGCAAAGGGGCCATCGAAGCCCTCCGTTATGCGATCGACATGGAGCCCATGCACAAAGACGCGCCGAAGTTACAAGATTTAATCATCAGCGCCTATGAACGAGAGCGCATGTTCGACGATGCTTCAAGAGAGCGTGATAAACTGGTGGCCTTGTATTCCGAAAGAACCCCGTGGGCAGAAGCCAATCGCATGAACATCAAGGCGTTGCGGGAAGCTGGTAAATTGGCAAGAGCGTCTTTGTACAAGGCTGCGATCTTCTACCACCAGCAGGCCATCAAATTTGTTGATGGGGGTGATATGGAACGGGGAGTCCAGTCCTACACCTTGGCGGCCCAGGCCTACGAGGCTTATCTCGACCGGTATCCTCACGACAAAGATGCCTATGAACTAACGTTCTATTTGGCAGAGGCCTATTATTATTCGATGAACTTTGACAAAGCCGTCGTCGCCTATATGAAAACCCGAGATTCCACCCAAGGAACCAAGTACAGGGGTGAGGCCGCACTCAATGCCATTTACGCGCAAGAGAAAATTATGGAACGGATGGTCGAAGCGGGTGAACTCGTCATTAAAGATGTGTTTAGCACCGAGCGACCTGATGTGAATGCTGAACCTGAAACGATTCCAAAGGCACAAACCATTTTCATCGATTCGGTGGATAAGTTTCTACTCAAGGCTGAAGAGCACGAAATGGCGCCTGCGTTCTCCTACAAAGCGGCTTCGATGAAATTTGCCTATGGGTATTTCGATGACGCTGTAAAACGGTTCGAACGTATCATCGACCTTTACCAGCAGCATGAAGCGGCAAAATTCGCGGCGAATCTCATCCTTGATTATTTGTTGGCCAAACAAGACTGGACCAAAGCAGCGGCTTATGCATCGCGGTTTAAAGAGCAAATGGTCGGTGGCGAGATGGAAGAATTCGCAAAGATCGAAGGTGGGGCTAAGTTCCAAATTGCCAAAGGAATTCTCGAAAAAGGCGACATCGCTTTGGCGGATGGGCGGATTACCGAAGGTATCAATCTTCTTGAAGAAGGCGCGAACCGGTACCTCGAACTGCTAGCAGAAGACCCCGATCGCGAGTTCGCAGATGCCATGATGTACAATGCGGCTTTGTCCTTAGAAAAGGCAAGAAGACCGCTTCGCGCAGCCGACCTGTATGAGAGACTCTATAAGGAATATCCGAAATCTACGTTTGCACCAGAATCTATGTTCCGGGTGGCGAGTAAGTCTGAGCAAGCCTTTAACTTTGAAAAGGCCGTTCGCACCTACTTGGCGCTGGTGGGCAAATATCCCGAATCAGACAAAAGAGCAGATGCACAGCTCAATGCCGCTTTAGCTTTAGAAGGCCAACAGAAATACAAAAAAGCGGCGAAAGAGTTCGAGCGGTATGCAGATATGTTCCCCGATAAGCAAGAGGCGCCAGATGTGTTCTTCCGTTCGGCGCTCATCCATGCCAAGCGAAAAGATACGCGTGCTCAAATCAAAACCCTGCAGGAATTCATTAAACGCTACAAAAGCAAAGAAGAGCAGATTCCAAAGGTTGTTGAGGCGTACGTGCGTATTGCTGATATTCATTTGGAGCGATACGATAAAATCAAGACCGCTAAAAAGGTGAAAAAACGGGCCAAAAAATTAAAAGCGGCGCGCAAGGACGTCGAGGCGGCACTCAATAAGGCCAAAGAGTTTCACGAACAGGCACCGAACTCGCCAGCGGCAACTTATTACGCTGCCAAAGCGGATTTCTATCTCTCTGAATTTATTTATGCCGAGTATGCCAAAACGGGAATGACGGGTACCTCCGCTAAAAAACAAGGTGGCCAACTTAAAGAGAAGACCGAAAAGTTACTCGAAGTCCAAAAGGTGTACGAAAACATCATTTCTACCTATCGGCAGGCGGATTGGTCTTTGGCGTCGTTATTCAGAATTGGCTCTCTTTACGACAATTTGCAAAATTCGATTTTTGATGCGCCCTGTCCGAAAGACATCGCCAGAATTGATGAGATTGCTTGTGAAGAATATGCGCTGATGTTGGAAGACCGGGCGTATACGATTGAAGACAAAGCCGTGGAAGCCTACCGAACGGCCAATGACAAAGCCCAAGAGTTGAGCTTGAAAAACGAATGGCAACAGAAAACGCTGGAGGCGCTCAACCGCCTGCGCCCAGACGACTTTCCAATCGATAATACCCCGCTGTCTCGACCCACCTCAGGCAATGTGTACGCACAAGATTTCATTCGCATGGATGGTGGGGCACCATACTTGCGCGAAGTGATGAGCGTGGCTGAAACCGAAGAAGAGGACATGGAAGAGGAGGCCAGCGAAGGTGCGGAGGGGCCAGGCGATGGTGAAGAGGACGGTCCTGGCGAAGAAGGGCTAGGCGATGGCAATGAAGAAACCTCTGAAACCGAAGCGCCTACTGAAGAGGCCGGAGAAGAAGCAGAAGTCGCAGCTGAGCCAGAAACGCCTGTGGACAGCGAACCAGAACCCGTGGATGAATCGGCGCCAGGTGAGCTGGAAGACCCTTTTGACGATGAGGACGAGGATAAGTAATGTTGCGCGCACGCGATACTCAGATTTTATATTTTATCGTGGCACAGACCCTGGTCTTAGGGTTGGCGTCGGGTTGTGCGCATCAACAGAAGACCGAATCCGCGCCAATAGAGACCCCGAATGTGGCCGATGAGCCAGTCGTCGAAGAAGAAAAGCCCGAGGAGGAGACTGTAGAGGAAGAGGCGAAGGCCGAGGAAGAGAAAACAGTCGAGGAAGAAGCAGCTGCGGCGCCCGAAGCGCCTCCTGGTCCCGAGGGAGAGGTCGCCAAACGCTCAGCGGATGGTATCGATGATGAAAATCCGCTTCCACAGCCTGGACCCGCGCGTGACAAATTTGATGAAGCAGTCAAAATCGCGGTGGAAAACCCTGAGCAGGCCATCGAGGCTTTCTTGGCTGCGGCTGGTGAGACCACCTACTTCTACGCCGCCTATTACAACGCCGCAGTGTCCGCTGAGCGCGCAAAAAATGATGAACGTGCCGAGCAAATCTACTTACAATGCCTGGGAGAACGACCCGATTACGGCCCTTGTTTGATCAACTTGGTGTACATGTATCACAGACAAGGGCGTCCCGACCAATCGGCGCTCATCCTGGAAGAGGCGCTGGACAAGCAAGGCGATCGAGCAGGTCCTCACGTAGCAGCAGCAACCAAAGCGTTCATTGACCAAGATTTCAAAAGATTAGAACGCGAATGCAAACAAGCGATCGCGTATGATGAGAGAAATATTCCGGCCATGTACCTGATGGCACGAATGTTCTTCGCCCAGGAGAAATACGAAACTGCCAAATTCGCATTGGAGAATGCGCTGGTGTTGGAGCCGGGAAACGCTTTGCTGCAACTTTGGCTGGGCCACACCTTTTTGCAGTTCGATGATTACACCCAGGCAGAGCTCGCCTACGAAAAGGCGTCGAGACTGCGACCTGACTTGGACGAAGCTCAGGAAAACTACGGTTTGTTATTACTACGTGCAGACCGTTTCCAGGCGGCCGTTCGGCATTTGGAGGCTGCGGTGGCACTCACACCTCAAAAAGCCGAGACTGCGCTACATTTGGCCAATGCGTATCGCGCAAGTAAACGGTACGAAGAAGCCGAAGACTACTACATGAAAGCCTTGGAGCTCGATACCGGGCTCCTGGATGTGCACTACAACCTCGGCTTGATGTACATGGACAATGAAATTCCTGGAATGGATTATTTAGAGAGGCTCACCAAAGCCCAAGAACGCTTCGATCTGTATGCAGATGCTGAACGACCCGTGAACAAATATAATGAGAGGCTCCCCGAGTTTCAGAAAACCGTCAAAAAACGGATCCGTAAGGAGACAAAAAAGCGTGAGAGGGCCGAAAGACGGCGTTTAATTGAAGAGGCCGAGCGTCTTGAAGAAGAAGAGCGAAAAGCCGCAGAAGAGGCTGCTGAGGCCTCTGAGGGCGAAGGCGAGCCCGCAACCGATGAAGAAGGCGAGCCCGGAGCCGATGAAGAAGGCGAGCCCGGAGCCGATGAAGAAGGCGAGCCCGGAACCGATGAAGAAGGCGAGCCCGGAGCCGATGAAGAAGGCGAGCCCGGAGCCGATGAAGAAGGTGAGCCCGGGGTAGAACCGGGGACGGAAGAGCCGCAAGAAGAAGAGGCGGGGCCCGGATCGGAAGACGAAAGTTTCGAAGATGAAGATGAAGATGAGGACAAGTAAATGACTCTAGCAAATCAAAGATTCAAGAAAATATTTCTAATATTCAGTACCTTATCGTTCTTCGGCCTGCTGGGCGTTGCTGGGCCTGCCCAGGCCAAAGGCAAGCGAATCACGCTTGAGGAGTTGGTGATTGAGGGGAATATCCAAAAGCCCGAAGCCTTCTTCATTCTACCCAGGGCTGCATTGAATTTCGATGAATTGCAGCGGCGGGAAAACCTAAAAGAGCGGATTATTGAATCTGTGAAAAAAAAACCGTTTTAATCTTTTCTTTTACATCGGTTTTAGTGCAAAAAGAACCTGGGAAATACGGATTGGCCTGAGATCGATCTTGATTTCGGTTGGTTCGACACAAATGTCATATTTGTTGTGGGGGCCAGGAATGGGCCCTACACCCTAACTGACTGGCGAATTCTCGCCGAAATTAAGGAGCAGGCTAATGGCCAAAATTGCACAGTTTTTTGTTGAAGGTGGTGTGTGGATGATCCCGGTGGGATGCGTCTCCTTTATGGTGGCTGCCATCGCGATCGAGCGCGTTATCTTTCTTTTCTTTAAATACAATATTGACGGTAACAACTTTATGGCGCAGGTCGAAAAATTGGTGAATGCCAATAACATCGATCGTGCGGTAAAGCTCTGTAACGCTGCGCCAAATGCTGCGTTGGCCGTCGTCGTTAAAGCCGGTCTAACTCGCGCCAACAAAGGCGAGGCCGAGATTCAAAGCGCCATCGAAGAAGCCAATCTTCAAGTGATGCCTTTGTTGCAAAAGCGTACCGGCGCTTTGGGTGGCATGGGTTCTTTGGCAACGTTGCTGGGTTTGCTCGGTACGGTTATGGGCCTCATCGAAGCGTTTACCGTTGTGGCGAAAGCACCTGCCGATCAAAAATCAGCGCTGCTGTCTGCTGCTATTGGTGTCGCCATGAACACCACTGCTTTCGGTCTGATGGTTGCGATTCCAACGATTCTAATTTTCATGACCTTGACTGGGATCACCAAGAAGATCACCAACGAGATCGACTACTACAGCGTGCGTTTAGAAAACTTGCTGTATGCCCGCGGTAAAGGCGAGTAAAGCTGATCTCATCCGTATTCCTTCTGGATGCGCTTCGCCGTAGTGGCGGAGCGCAGCCTGCTTTAAGGAAAACGAGATTTTCTAACACTTTTTGGAGATAAAACATGGCAAACCGAAGAAAACCAAGAGGAGAGGATGCAGGCGTCGAAGAACCGGATTTGGTTCCGATGATGAACCTGAACTTTGCTCTTATCGCTTGCTTGCTCTCAATGACCGTAAACGTCCCACTGGGCTTGATTTCTGTTCAAGCACCGCAATTGGGCGGAGGCGGTGGTTCTTCTGCGTCAAAACCAGAAGAGGAGAAGAAGCCCAAGCTGAACCTGACGATTTTTATTACCCGTAAAGGTTACAATCTCGCAGCTTCCGGAGCCACGCTCACTGGGGACAATGCAAATCCACCCCGCCCAGGGCAAGCCCTCATCCCCATGAAACCAAATGACAAAGGGGAAATGGATTACGATTACGAAGCACTGAACAAAAAGTTGCTTGAGATTAAGAAAAATTTCCCATTGGAAGACAACGTCATCATGACTGCTGACCCTGAAGTCATTTATGAGCGCGTGGTGCACACCATGGACTCGGCTCGCGAATCGGCAGATGGAAAAGAGTTGTTTCCCGCGGTGGCCTTCTCGGCCGGGATTGTCGGTTAAAGTTAACCCATCAAACATTGGATAGTCTATTATGGCATCAGAAAACGTAAGCATTGGAGACGGCAGCAGCCCCTACGAGGGTTGGCCCGAAGAGCTTCTTCGCCAGCCAGATCAAGGTCGAAAACGACGTGCGAAAAAGGGCGACGGGGAAAAGAATGAACCACCAGCGCTGAACTCGCTCATGGACATTGTGACCATTATTTTGGTGTATCTCATCAAAAGTTTCGCGACGAGCCCCATTGATGTGTCCGACCCTGCGACAGATTTGCCCATGTCCACTTCTAAAGAGAAAACAGAAGAGGCAGCGGTCGTCTTGGTGACGGGTCCCATTCGCAAAGGGTTCGTAAATGGACAAAAAACGCAGTCGGCAAATACCCCACAGATTGTTGTGGATGATATGCCAGTTCTGAGTATGGGGCCAACGACCAAAAACCCCAGCGCCTTCGCGATTCCTGAGGCTGAGCTGGAACGAAAGTTTGTGATCAAAAAGCTGCGTACCAAGCTCAAGGAAGTAAAGGAAGCGCAAGAGCTAACGGCATCAATTACGGAAGAAGGCGGCTTTAACGGTAAGGTGGTGATTATCGCCGATAAGGCCACGCCCTACAGTTTGTTAACCCAACTTCTCATCACCTGTGGTGAGGCTGGGTTTGGTGAATACAAGTTTGCAATCGTAAGGATGGACAGCTGATTCACGCGATGGCGTGAAGGTTGAGGGAATGATGAAGAAGGTCCTACGAATAACGGTAACCCACCAGAGCAAGATCGTTGAAGAACGTGTCATGATGGCGCGCGAAACGATCACTGTGGGGACTGATGAAAAGAATACTTTTCAAGTTCGTGACCATGGCGCACCCGCAACCTGGACTGTTTTTGAGTTGGCTGGCTCCCAGTACAACTTAATTTACAATGCGGATATGAACGGTCACGTATCCGTAAAAAATCAGAACTTAGATTTTGCAGCGTTAAAAGCTCAAAATCTATCGAAAGCAGAGAACGACCGCTCTCACTACCCTTTAGACGATTCATCTAAAGGCCAAGTGCAGCTTTCGAAAGATACGACGATTTTGTTCCACTTTGTGGATAAGCCGTCGAAGGTGGCTCAAAAAGAGCTGCCCGACGACATAAAGGATGGTTGGATGAAACGATTTGAACCAATATTGATGCTGAGTTTTATAGGTTCGTTCATTTTTCATACCGGTGCAGGTATCACGGTAGTCAGCGTCGACCCACCGCCGCCGCCCTCTCAAGAGGAGCTGAAGCAGTGGATCGCAAAGGTGGCCGCGCCACCTCCTGTGGAAGAGGAGGATGAGCCCGAGCCTGAAGAAGAGAAAAAAGACGAGGACAAAGACTCTGACAAGCCAGCAGACAAACCTGCCCCTGAGGAAAAGCCTGCGGAAAAGCCTGCAGAGAAAGAGCCTCCCAAAAATTTGAAAGATGCGGCCAAGCAAGCCAAGGCAGCGGAAGCAAAGCGGCAAGACGTTCGAAACCAAATCGCCAGCAAGGGCCTGCTGGCCATGATTGGTGCTGTTGGTGAAGGCGACGGCGCTTTGGCCAATGTGTTCAGCGATGGTGCTGCCATCGGTGGCGATCTAAGCGACGCCTTAGCGGGTACCGCTGGTGTGGGCATCGCGGCTTCCGGTAGCGGGATCGCTCGAAAAGGCGGCGGTAGCGGCGGCGGTAGTGCTGCAGACATTGGCTCTTTGGGGACCAGTGGCGGTGGTAAAGTCAAAACCAAAGCTAAGAAGCGAACCAAGGTGAGCGGTCGTGTGAGTGCCGCTGATGTTGAGCCGCTGGACGGCGAAATTGATTCCAAGGCAGTGAAGCGTATCCTGCAACGTCGTGGAAAAATGTTCCAACAATGCTACGAGACGGCTTTGAAATCCAACTCCAAGCTGAAGGGTAAAATCGTCATTGAGTTTACCATTAATAGCCGAGGCAAAGTTAGCGACGCATCCGCAGTCAAAGACTCAGTCGGAGGCGGCGTCGGTAAATGCGTTGTTTCAGCCATGAAGCGGATTCGCTTCCCGAAACCTGATGATGGCGAAGTGACCATTCAGAACTCCTTTGTTTTCCAGCCCGGTTGATGGGGCGAGAACCTAGGAAGAGCAAAAAAGGAGCCCATGGGCTCCTTTTTTTATTGCGAAAACCACCGGTGGTATGGCCATTTCGTCGGTCAAGGTACTGGTGCCGAAATATTATACGAAATGATAGACAGGTGGCGCAGAAACGGCAAAACTCTGAATGTAAGCGCTCAAGGAGCAAAAATGCATAGAACTTTTTACTTAAGCTTATTATTGCTTTGGGGCTGCCCAGGCTCTCAAACGCCAGTGCCTTTGGCGGGCAATGATGCTGGGGCATCTTTGGACCAAAACGTCTCGATGAGTGATGCAGGCCACACGTCTCAAACGGTCATAGAACCCGACGCAGGCCTGCCAACCCCCCCGCTTCAAGCCCAGACGCAGGGGTGTCAGAGGTCCCGCTTGAAGAAGCCAACTGTGGGGCAGTGAACGGCAACAGCTTCAACCTGGTGTCTGCGGATGGTGCGCAATTACCCGGCTTCGAGCCGAGCAATGTTGGCGGGATGTCTGTTCAACGAATCGGTACCGCCACGCGCCAGGAGGTGGGTGCGTTTTTTGAGACTGTCCCTCGAGCTGGCGATACTTTAACTTATCGCTGGATTTGCGATGACCATGGGTTGTCTTTTGATTTTGTTGACGTCCCCAATGCATCGGGTGAACTAGATGGCGAACCCGATAATTCAGATATACTTTCAAGAATCGTCGTGGATGCGAGCAGCTCACTAACCTTTTTGGGGAGCGAGATTCATGCGCTGACCCCTCAAGCATTACAAGATGGCATCGCGGGCTTGACCAATTCATTGGACCCCACTTCTTACGTCCTGCACACGATTCCTGACACCATTCAAATGGTGGTCTATCCGAGCCATGGTTTTTCTTACCTTATTTCCCTCACCGACACGACCACGGATACAGCAGATATTGTGATGGACGGGACATTGATCAGCTTGACGTTTTTTAAGCCCCAGGAGAACGATAACTGGGGGGCTTCCATGAACTTGACGGCCCCGTCCATGACGCTCAATGGCCAGACGATCACCACAAGTTCGGGTTTAACGGGGGGCAGCGATTTCACCTTAGTTACCCAAATATTGGGAGATGCCTATGACGTCAAAGGAAGCATTGAGGGTGATGATTTCATGCTCAACATTGTCACCTATGCATCATTGGGCCTTCGGTTTGTGGAGGGATGCGGGGAAAACCCAGCTTATCCGTTATTTGGCGATCCATTTATCTGTTCAGAGAAGGTGACCGCTATCGTGATCTCCTCGCCATTTATGGGAACAGATGCGAATACGGGTTTGCGTTTGGGTTCCTCAAAGGCAGAGGTGGAGGGTGCTTTCGGAGTTGGTGCGCTGCGGATAGATGAGGACTCTGGTGGTGAGGTTTATGTGTACGGAGACTCTGAACCGCTGTTGGGGATTATTTACGCGGAAGGTTCTGATGGTGTGGAAAGAGTGGGGGCGTTTATTTTGAATTATCTCGACGAGACATAAGCGTCGAGAAAGTAGAGGTCCTTGAGTGCTGGCCATTTTTTTATGGGTAACGAATACATTATTAGCGCTGGTGTGGTCTGCAGTGGTTTACAGAACCCACGCATTAATGCGCGACCTTAAGCGCCTGTCTTTTGCGGCACCGGCATCCGACCTACAAATGAAATATAAAGTTTCCGCAATACTTCAGGTCAGAAACGAAAAAGAGACAGTCGAAGGCATCATTTCAGCACTGCTTAATCAGAATGGCGCAGATATGCAGGTCATCGCTGTCGATGATGATTCTACGGATGGCACTTTTGAACATTTAGAAGAACTGGCGAAGACCGATTCAAGGTTGAGTGTGATACAGCAAAAACGAATCCCGCCAGGTTGGGCCTCTCGTTGTTATGCGTTTGAAATGGGGCAGGGGTTGGCCACCGGTGATTGGCTTCTTTTTACAGATGGCGCATTAAGCGTGGGGCCGCGGGCTGTGTTTAATGCTGTGGCCACCATGGAACGAGAGCGCTTGGTTCATTTGACGCTGTGTCCTCGAATCGCTGCGAAACGATTATTAGAGGCGATGCTTTTGCCCATTCTTGTTTTGCTGACCCATTTTCGATTTATTTCACCCAATGCTTTGGATACCGACAGCACCAGTGGCGTGGGCGTGGGGGCATTCAACCTGGTGGGTGCTGAGGCTTACCGTTTAAGAGGCACCCATGCTCAGATTCGCGGCTCTTTAAACGATGAAATGGCCTTGGGACGCTTGATGCGTCAGGAAAGCGGCCGTGGAATGATTTTACGCGCGGTCGGGCAAGTGAAAAGGCATTTTGTTGGCTCTAAATCCGATCTCGTGAACTTTTCAGGCAGTGAGGTCTGGGCGGGTTGCGGGCAAAACGCATTCCTCACCTTTCTTATCGGTCTGGCCCTCTTTTCGGTACCACTGACATGCGCCTTGGCGCTGGGATTGCTCATCTCCGGGATGGCCAGTCAGTTGTGGATCTCCCTAAACTTATTGGTATTGATATTTTGGGGCCTGATCGCGGCATTGGGCTTGATACGGGTGCGTGGGCTGGTCAGATATCCTTTCTGGACCTTGATCCTCATGCCCGTGGCAGCGTGCGTGTTTGGAATGGCAGTTTTGAGAGTGGCGTTTATTGCCTTTGTTTTCAAAAAGGTATCTTGGCACGGCCATGAATATCGCGCCGAAGATCTCGTTCGTTCATGAGCTTGCCGGAAGCCGTTGACCAGGCTCATTCCAATTGTTACGCCCCTTATCATGAAGCACCTCATTTCTCATACCTCTGATCAAAACGACCTTTTGGCGAAAGGGCTGCCAGCATTTAAAGACCTGGTCGCGCTCACCAAGCCCAAAATTGGTGTGATGACACTGGTGGTCAGCTTGGGGTCGCTCGCACTGGCGCCCGGTTCAATCTCTTTCATGTACGCTGCGGCAACTCTGACCGGCATCATTCTTCTGGTCAGCGGGGCCAGCTCTTTAAATATGTACCTTGAGCGCGATATCGACGGGCTGATGGCTCGTACACAAGACCGGCCGCTCCCATCTGGCCGGGTGCACCCAACCTGGGCGCTTTTGGTGGGTATGGCCTGCCTGCTGACGGGCTTGCAGCTCCTGTTTACCTTCGGGAATCCTATCACCCTCTTTTTGGGAGTCTTGGCGGCTTTCTTTTATGTGCTGGTCTACACGCCCATGAAGACCGCTTCCTGGTGGTCACTCCCTGTGGGTGCCATTCCCGGCGCAATGCCTGGTTTGCTTGGCTACAGCGCGGTGACTGGGACATTGGATGGTCCCGCATGGGTTTTGTTTTTTGTTTTATGGTCCTGGCAGATCCCCCACACCTTGGCCATTTGGGTTTACCGTCAAAAAGAATACGAGAATGCCGGCTATGCGATTTTATCATCTCAGGCGAGTAGCGAGACGATGGTTTGGGCTATCACCGGGACGTCATTTGCATACATCCTGGGCACCGGTCTCATTTGGGGGGTTGGTTTTGGTGGCGTTATTTTCGCATTGGTAAATCTGTTATGTGGGATTTGGTACATGGCAGTGGTGACTGGTGTGAAGGAGCACAAAACATTGAACCAATGGGCGCGCAGGGTTTTCCTAGGCACTTTGGTTCACCAGACTGTGATCTTTTTGGTCTTGGCTTTGGACGTGGGTCTGCATGCCATGCTGCCAGGTTAACTCTCATTAAGAAAAAAAGGTTGCCGTGGGTAAGGAAAAAAAATCCTTATTTCGAAACCCCTATTTCTGGGGCGCAGTGGCGGGCATAATTATTTTGCCTGTTCTAAGAATGGCCGCTATGGCTCGTCGAGATGCGCCGCCTCCATTGGTGAAAGTTGCGGATTGGCAGCTCCCTGATTCGAGAGGGCAGGTCACAAGCGGACAGTCTCTTGAAGGTAAATTGGTCATCTCTCATCTACATTTCAAGGGCTGCGGCGTTACGTGCGAAAAGAATGCTCAGGATTTTATTGAGGTCATGACCCGTTTCAAAAAGGAACGGAAAGAAGTTGTCTTCATAAGTTTTGCAGTTGGAGAGCAGTTCGATCCAGAAACGGCCAAACCAGTAGAAATATTTGCCGAGAAGGAAGGTATCACGTGGCTACAACTACATGGCACCTTGCCTGAGCAAACCAAAACCCTCATAGATGCGTTCCAGCTTGAGCCCAGGCTCGTGGGTCAGCCAACCACTCAAAAACTTGATGACCAAAGTCGTCTTCATCGGATGGCGAAAGCTGGAAAAATCTTCTTACTAGACCAAAATGGGGATCTGAGAATCCACGTGGATGGAGCGTCCGCTCACCTGGCCGGTCTCGTTCGAGCGGGACTTTTCTTGCTGGAAAAGGGACCTGAGGGCTAGTTCTCAGGTTCTGGTGCGGCAAAAATGGTAGTACTGAAGATGCGTAAATACAATAATGCCACATTATCTCCTAAATCATGGACTTTTTGATAATTAGTACTTGAATGAATCGGTGGG
This sequence comes from Myxococcales bacterium, assembly GCA_002721815.1. Lineage (GTDB taxonomy): Bacteria > Myxococcota > UBA727 > UBA727. Next base: position 129,586 of record PBLQ01000011.1, on the reverse strand, counting down.
CCAGTTATGAAAAGTGCGGCAAATTAGGAAATTCCGCTTTTATTCCACCTTTTTTGGGTGGGAAAGGGAGCGAAAACGCGTTTAACGGCTATTTAACGCCGTTTGGAGGGTAGAGCCTATGGCTCAGATTTTTCCCCGTTGGACCAATCAGATCCCAATGCTGGCACCCCCTATTGTGGGACTCGTGCTTGTTTGTGTGGTTTTTTCTGTTTGGTATTGGTTTTCTCCACGACACACCGATGTCGGCTATGCACCTCATCAACCGGTTCCCTACAGCCATAAGCTCCACGCTGGTCAGCTGGGAATGGATTGTCGGTACTGCCACAACAACGTAGAAATTTCGGCATATGCAGGCGTTCCTCCGACACAGACGTGTATGAACTGCCACGCGAATGTGAAAAAAGATTCGAAGCTGCTCAAGCCTGTTCGGGACAGTTGGGCCTCGGGTGACCCAGTGCCATGGGTTCGTATTCATAAGATCGCAGACTATGCTTACTTTGACCACAGTGCTCATCTCACGCGCGGGGTCGGTTGCGTCAGCTGCCACGGCCGGATCGATCAGATGGTTGTGGTGAGACAGCAAGAGCCTCTGAATATGGAATGGTGCTTGGATTGTCACCGCAACCCAGCACCCGCATTAAGACCTTTGGATAAAATCACAGACATGGACTGGGTCGCTTCTCCTGAGTGGACCAAAGAAGCCCAAGAGAAAGCTTCGAAATTGCAGCCACCAGTCGTTAACTGTGCGGGGTGTCACCGATGACCAAAAGAGAACTAATCGAAGTTGTTCCTGAATCAACAGCGAACAAAGCGCCAAAATACTGGAAGTCGCTCGATCACTTGAGCTTTGGGTCTGATTACCAAGACAGCGCTCATCGAGAATTCCTAACCGAGCTTAAAGAGTCCACAGGTGTGCAGCGAAGAGACATGCTGAAACTCATGGGCGCTTCATTCGCGCTCGCTGGCGTTAGTACAGCGTGTGTGCGTCGTCCTGAAGAGCACATTCTGCCCTATGCAAAGCAGCCTGAATTGGTACCCGGCGTTCCTGACTATTATGCGACGGTAATCCCAGGGGCGATGGGCGCAGAAGGCCTCTTGGTAGAAAGCCACGAGGGCCGCCCAACGAAGATCGAGGGTAACCCCAGTCATTATGCGAGTGGTGGCGCCTCTTCCACCCACGCTCAAGCTTCCGTACTTGAACTCTACGACCCCAATCGTTCTACCGGCCCGCAAAAGCGCGAAGGTGGTGCTCTGAAAGCGTCTGATTGGGCGTCATATGACAAAGCCATCGCAGAACTCGTTTCTGCATCCAGCAAAAACCAAGGGAAGGGACTGGCCTTTCTGGTTGATGGCTCAGAACAGCCAACTCGTGACCGACTGCTCAAAGAGGTTCAAGCAAAACTGCCTCAAGCGAAGATGTACAGATGGGATTCGCTCTCTCTAAATAACACCCAAGCTGGCGCCGAAACCGTTTTCGGTGGCGGGGCGCGTGTTCACTATGACCTCGCAAACGCAAAGCGCATTTTAACCCTGGAAGCAGATCTGTTTGCGCTGAGCCCTGAGTCATTGAAAAACGCAGCTGATTATGCGTCCGGACGTCGCCTCGATAGCGGTGAAGATGTCGGTGAGATGAACCGCCTGTACAGCGTTGAGGGACTCTACTCTCTGACCGGTACCAACGCAGACCATCGCCTGAGACTTCCCTCCTCACACATTGGGGGCTTTCTACAGGCATTGGCTCTTGACCTGTTCAACAATCAAAAATTGGCTTGGCCCGCATCACTGGGTGACGAGTCGGCAAAAGCCGCTTTCCTAGGGTCGTTCAAAGCTGGCAAGTTGGATGACAAAGCTAATAAGTTTTTGACAGCCTTAGCCAAAGACCTTGCATCCCACGGGGGAGCCAGCGTCATCGCTGTCGGTGAGCATCAGCCCGCGGGGGTTCATGCATTGGCTGCCGTTCTCAACATCGCTCTTGAAGGCTTTGGTGAAACTTTTAGCGTTAGCGTTCCAAAGTCCGCAAAGCCGGCGGTGGAAGCGGCTGAAGGAGAAGATGCTCCTGCGCAACCAGCATTTGCTGCGGCCGCGGTCAGCGCATCTCAGCAACTTAACAATCTGAAAGATGCATTGGGCAAGGGCAGTGTGAAAACACTGGTGGTGCTCGGTGGGAATCCAGCCGTCACGGCTGGTGCCGGATTCGCTGAAGCAATGGCCAAGGCGTCTTCCGTCATCCATTACGGGCTTTACGCAGACGAAACCGCTGCCCTTTCATCCTGGCACGCGCCATTAACCCACTTCTTAGAAGCTTGGGGTGATGCTCGTGCGTATGATGGTCAAGCTTCCGTGATTCAGCCTTTGATCGAACCTCTGCACGGTGCCCGTTCGGACATCGAGCTTTTAAGCCAATGGGTCGGGGGCAAACTGACCAAAGGACACGAGCTGGTGAAAGCCACTTGGTCTTTGGGCTCTAAAGACTGGCGCGCAGCCCTGCATGACGGACTCTTATCCAACACGAACCGTGAGGAACTCAAAACGGCCCGTGCTAATTTGAGTGCTGTTCAAGGGGTCGCAGCGAAATTGTCTGCCCCCGAGGTAAGTAGCACCGCCATTGAACTCGTCATTACTCCTGATCTCAAAGTTCTGGATGGTCGTCATTCGAACTTGGGTTGGCTTCAGGAGCTTCCCGATCCAATTACCAAGTTAACTTGGGACAATGCTGTTTTGGTTAGCCCCGCTTTGGCGAAACAGATGGGCCTGACGAATAAGGTCGCAAAAAATGCATACAACGCCGAAGAGCTGAAAATAGAAGTGAACGGAAATTCTATCAGCATTCCAAGTTTTGTGCTGCCAGGCTTGGCCGAGAACACCGTGGTCGTCCACACGGGGTATGGTCGTCAGCGGGCAGGAGACATTGGAGACGGTGTTGGTGTTTCGGTGGCGCCCCTTCTGTCAGGGAAGGCCTATGAAGTACTTACGGGAGCGAAACTGAGTCGCACCGGCAAAACCTTAATTTTGGCGTCTACTCAAGACCACTTCTCCATGGATAATAATCCTTATCAGGAAATTACCCATTTCAACTCCGACAATGCCATCAACCCGAAGAAAGATCGCAATCAAATGCGTTCCCAAACCGCTTCGGACTACAAGGCAAACCCAAAAAAATCCGGAAAGCACGATTTGGGTGTCAGTCTGCTGCAGGTCATCAACAACAAGTTGTCAGAAAAGCCCATTCAAATGGTGGATGACCCGTTTGATTACAACCAAGGCCAGCAGTGGGGTATGACCATTGATTTGAATTCTTGCTTGGGGTGCGGTGCTTGCATCGTGGCCTGCCAAGCTGAGAATAACATCCCGGTGGTTGGTCGTGAGCAGGTTCTTATGGGGCGCGAGCTGCATTGGAATCGAAGTGATCGTTACTTCTCCGGCGATGTCAATGACCCGACCACAGGTACGATGCCGGTGTCCTGCTTGCATTGCGAAAATGCGCCTTGCGAACCGGTATGTCCCGTCGCTGCGACGGTTCACGGCACCGAGGGCTTGAACACCATGGTTTACAACCGTTGCATTGGAACGCGCTACTGCGCCAACAACTGCCCGGTTAAAACCCGTCGATTCAACTATTTTGACTACAGTGACACTGGCAACGTTTATGTCCCTGAAGACAAGTCGAACCGACTCATCATAAAGAGCATGCAGCACAATCCTGACGTTACAGTGCGCTACCGTGGTGTGATGGAAAAGTGTACCTATTGTACGCAACGGATTCAGGAAGCCAAAATGGTGGCCAAGCGCAAGGGAGAAGACCCACGTAATCTTCCCGATGGTGCTGTGACGCCTGCGTGCGCACAAACCTGTGCGACCGGTGCGGTGTCTTTCGGAAACATTAACAACAAAAAGAGCCAAGTAGCCAAGATGAAAAAAGTTGATCGAAACTACGAGCTCTTAAAAGAACTCAACATTCGACCTCGGACCAGTTATTTGGCCAAGGTACGTAACCTGAACCCGGAGCTGGCCTCATGAGCACGGTAACACAAGAACATATGGAAGATTATATTGACGGTGTCATTCGTGGTGATGCGGTTTTGGCCGACCCCTTGGAAGGCCGTGAACCCCTGGTTCGGGGTTCGCACGATTTCGCATTTATTACTGAGGTCGTCTGTAAAGTTCCTGAATCACCTCTTAAAGAGACGAACAAGATGCTCCTGGCTGCTTGGGCTGTCTCGGCCACGTTGTTGGGCTGCTTTGTTGCCGACATCTTTTACCTCTTTTGGGAAGGGGTTGGGATTTGGGGGAACAACAACCCAGCAGGCTGGGGTTGGCCCATTGTTAACTTCGTTTTCTGGGTAGGTATTGGGCACGCAGGGACTTTGATTTCCGCGATTCTTTACTTGTTCAGACAAAAGTGGAGAACCTCCATCAACCGATACGCCGAAGCGATGACCATTTTTGCGGTTATCTGCGCGTTGGTCTTTCCCGGTATTCACGTTGGTCGTATCTGGGCGGTTTACTGGTTGTTTCCCTTGCCAAATCAGATGGGCATGTGGCCCAACTTTCGGTCTCCTTTGTTGTGGGACGTTTTCGCGGTGGGCACCTATTTTACAGTGTCTTCCATCTTTTGGTTCACGGGTCTCGTGCCCGACATCGCAACCCTGCGCGATCGTGTGAAGAGCAAAACTGCCAAAATCATTTACGGTATTTTGTCTTTGGGTTGGCGCGGCTCCACCCGTCACTGGGTACATTATGAAAAAGCTTACCAGATATTGGCATGCTTCTCCGCACCTCTGGTGCTTTCCGTACACAGTGTGGTGAGTTTTGACTTCGCAGTGGCACAGTTACCTGGTTGGCACACCACGATTTTTCCACCTTACTTTGTCGCGGGGGCCATCTTCTCGGGCTTTGCCATGGTGCAGACTCTGATTTTACCTGCTCGGAAAATTTTAGGCCTCAAAGACATCGTAACCATGAAGCACATCGAGAATATGAATAAAATCATTCTCTTAACGGGCTCCTTGGTGGGTTACGCTTATGGGATGGAATTCTTTATCGCTTGGTACAGTGGGAACGAATACGAAGGGTTCGCGTTTATTAATCGCGCTTTTGGCCCGTATTGGTGGGCGTATTGGTCCATGATTAGTTGTAACGTGATTATTCCGCAGATTTTCTGGATTCGAAAAATGCGGACCAACATTACGGTGACTTTCATTATCTCGATTTTCGTAAATATCGGAATGTGGTTTGAGCGCTTTGTGATTGCAGTGACTTCTTTGCATCGTGATTTCTTGCCCTCAAGCTGGGACTACTTCGTTCCCACCGGCCATGACATTTTCATGTTTATTGGTTCATTCGGACTATTCTTTACGCTGTTCTTACTCTTTATTCGCTTTTTACCGGCAATCGCCATGGCTGAAGTCAAGTCTGTGATGCCCCAAGCGGATCCCCACGCGCACTGAGGTGATGACGATGAGTGATAATAAAAAGTTATACGGTTTGTTAGCTGAGTACGATTCCGCTTCGGCGATCTATACGGCTTGCGAAAAAGTGCGTGATGCAGGTTTCAAAAAATGGGACTCTTGCACGCCGTTCTGTGTACACAATCTCGACAAGGCCATGGGGGTGAAGCCCAGCTTTTTGCCTTGGCTCGTTTTGGGCATGGGAATTACCGGTGGCGTTTCAGCGCTTTGCTTCATGTTGTGGACTTCTGTTGCAGACTATCCACTCAATATTGGTGGCAAACCACTCTGGTCTGTTCCGGCCTACATTCCCATCACTTTCGAGGTGACGGTATTGTTTTCATGCCTCACCGCAGCCTTTGGGATGTTCGCCATCTGCCGTCTCCCAACACTGAACCACCCACTCTTCGAGAGCGAGCGGTTTAAAAAGGTGACCGATGACAAGTTCTTCATCATCATTGAGGCCGCAGACGATAACTTTGATTTAGCGAGCACAAGAGCACTGTTGGAAGGTTCCGGCGCGGCTCACGTGGAAGAGGTAGAAGGCGAACTATGAAACCTTTAGCAACTCAAATATGCATTTCAGCGCTCGGTGCGTTGGTTCTGTTTAGTGGCTGTCGTGGCTGGGAAAGTGCCGAACCTCCCGTCCACCTCAATCAAAACATGGATACGCAAGCCAAGCTTAAGCCTTATCGCAACAGCGAGTTTTTCGCAGATGGCCGGGCCATGAGAACACCGCCTGAGGGCACCGTGGCCCAAGGTAAACTAAAGGAAGACGATCACTTCTATCGTGGCAAAGCCAACGGTGAACTGGTTGATGCTTTCCCTGCAGCGCTCCCCATGACCGAATCTTTGGTGAACCGTGGTGAAAACAGGTACGAGATTTACTGTACCCCATGCCATGGCAAGGCTGGGGATGGGAAGGGTTTGGTTTCCAAAAGACTTCCTGTGCAAGCACCTTCTTTTCATAGCGACTACCTTTACGGTCAAAAGCTGGGACATTTCTACGATGTGATCACGAACGGGATTCGTTCGATGCCAGCCTACTCGCACCAAATCACCGAGGCTGATCGGTGGGCCATTGTGTCTTATGTTCGGGCCTTACAGCTGAGCCAGAACCCCAACGCTTTTGCGAAAGCAGCGGCAGAGCCACAAGCAACAGAAGAATCAGAAGCAACCGCAGAACCAGAAGCGCCAGCAAAAGAGGACTAACGTGGAAGCAAAAACTGTAGATAAATCAGAGCTCGTTGTTCCAGAAGGAAGCATTTGGGGCAAACTTCACCTTATCGGGTTGGCTTTAGCCGTCATCGGTCTAGGGGCTTGGTACGCCGGATTCGGGGACGACCCGGCCCGAGGCTACTACTCCTACCACTTCGGCTTCATTACCACGTTATCCCTGGCACTGGGCTGCATGGCATTCGTACTCATTCAGTATTTGGTCCGCGCAGGCTGGTCCATGGGCATACGTCGTATTGCTGAAAATGGGATGATGACCTTGCCGGTTTTTGCACTGTTGTTCATCCCGGTGGTCTTAGGGGCCCACGACCTCTTTCATTGGACGCATGTTGAGTCCCACGATAAATTTTTGAAAGCAAAGGCTCCCTACCTAAATGAGGGTTTCTTCTACGTCAGAGCTATTGCCTATTTTGTGCTGTGGTCCTTGCTGGCCGCCGTCTATTATCGACGTTCGGTGGCCCAAGATGCCGGGGACAAGAAAGAACTGACCAAATTGCTGGTGGTTTTATCTCCGGCCGGTATTGCCATTTACGCTTTGTCTCAATCCTTCGCCGCATTCGATTGGTTGATGTCTTTACAGCCGCATTGGTATTCCACCATTTTTGGCGTTTATTTTTTCGCCGGTAGCATGCTTTTTACCTTTTCCTTTATGGCGCTGGTATTGATGGGCTTGCAAAGAGCCGGGGCGCTTACCAATGTGGTGACCACCGAGCACTACCACGACATCGGAAAGTTCATGTTCGGCTTCACTGTTTTCTGGGCTTATATCGGCTTTAGTCAGTTCATGCTGATTTGGTACGCGAACATCCCTGAAGAAGTGGAGTTCTACTACCATCGATTGGCGCATGGTTGGGAATTCATTTCTTGGGCCATGCCGATCACGCACTTTTTCGTTCCATTTCTATTCCTGCTGTCCCGCCACGTGAAACGTAATCGACTTGGGCTGGCCGTAGGGGCCGTATGGATCATCGTCATGCACATTGTCGATATCTACTGGTTGGTGTTGCCTAACTTTGCGGCCCACGGCCTCAAGTTCGGTGAGCATGCACCTCACATGCACGTCAACATGGGCGACTTTGCCGCACTGATTGGTGTTTTTGGCGTATTTTTGACGGTTTTTGGTTTCTTATTGAACAAGAATCTTTTGGCTGCTTCCGGTGACCCGCGCTTCGAAGAAAGCCTGGGCCACGAGAATTATTAAGAAGGAGATGTGACCGATGGGACACTCGAACTCTGACGCACAACTAGACGCAGAACCGGATTTGGGAACAAAAGGGCAAGCTACCTTAGTAGTGTTTCTCTTCCTGTTCGTTATTTTCGTCATCGCAAACTTTGTAGTTCTTTATGCCTATTTCCTTTGGGAAGTGGATCGCATCAAAGAGGTGAATCAGCGTACTTACCCTCTGACCGAATATGCTGAGCATGAAGAGGCCGCGGCGCCTTTGTTAAAAGGTGAAAAAGGTAAGTCGATCGATGCTGCCAAAAAGCTGATTGTTGATAAATATAAAAGTAAATGATTCGTTCGTTATTCCATAAGACTTTTGTAGTCTGTTTAGCCTTTGCAAGTACGGCCGCCATCGCAGCCGACGGCAAGTCCTCGCTTGCTGATTCTGCAGTGGTCAAAGGTCTTGGAATACTCGGTAGCAATCAAGCTTCGGACAATATTTTGCCAGCTACCCATGAGCCCAAAATGCTCAAGGACGCCGAGATTCAACCCGAACTGGGTAAGAAACTACCGTTGGGTACGGAATGGACAGACCACACCGGGAAACAGGTGACGCTGGGCGATTACTTCAAGAATGAAATCCCCACCATTGTCACCTTAGGGTATTACAAATGCCCGATGCTGTGCGATTTGGTGCTTAATGCTCTGGTTGATGGCCTGAAGGGTGTCGGACTGGATCTTGGCAAAGATTTTCAAATCGTCACCATGTCCATCAGTCCCGAAGAGGGGACTGAATTGGCGGCGAAAAAACGTGGTAGTTATCTTCGGTCCTTAGGATATACGGAGAAGAGCCAAGGCTGGGCATTCCACACCGGGACGCAGGAATCTATTGATACAGTAACGAAATCATTGGGTTTCGGGTTCAATAAAGACGCGGAATCGGGGGAGTATGCACACGCAGCTGGTATTTATATTGCCACGCCTGACGGCATTTTGAACAATGTGCTCTTCGGACTAATGTACGAGGCAAAAGACTTACGGTTCGCCCTGCTCGAAGCGGGCAAAGGTAAGATCGGGCAATTGCTCGACCGTATCGTTTTGAGTTGTTTTCAGTATAATGCTGAAGTTGGTACCTACACGGTCTATGTGTGGGGGCTGATGCGGTTGGCTGCCATTTTAACGGTGCTATTATTGATGTTGACATTTTTCGTGATGAAGAAAAACGAGAGAAAACCTGCTAATGCAACCTAGTGTTGTATTGCAATTACTTGGAGGCTTAAAAGCCGATGGATATTAAAGCATTACAATCCATGGAAGTCTTGGTGGACAGTGTTTGGACACCTGCAGTTGCTTCAACCCAAGCGGCTGATGTGGACGGTCTGTTCTACTTCATTTATTGGTCTTGCATTTTTCTGGGCATACTTGTCGTGGCCCCGATGCTGTGGTTTTTGGTCAAATACAGGGTCAAAAATTTCTCACGGAAGGCCTACTCTCAACGCGACCACGGTGTCCTGATTGAGACCTTATGGTCCGTTCTGCCGTTCTTCTACTTGGTGGTTCTTTTCGTTTGGGGCCTTCGCGGCTTCTTGAATTTGTATATTGCACCACCTGACGCCATGGAAATGCGCATCACAGGCCAAAAATGGTTCTGGGAAATTTCCTACCCAGAGGATGATGTGGCTGTAAGTGGGCAGGGTGTAGAGTTTGTGGTGCCTGTGGATACCAACATCAAACTCATCATTATTGCTGAAGATGTTTTGCACTCCTTCTTCATTCCGAACTTTCGCGTGAAGATGGATGCGGTTCCCGGTCGATACACGACACTTTGGTTTAATGCCAACAAAGAAGGCCTCTATCCGGTTCTGTGTACAGAATACTGTGGTAAAGACCACTCCAACATGTTGGCGAAAGTTCGGGTGGTCAAACAGGAAGAATTCCGTGCTTGGATAGAAAAGACACAGGCGGCCAGTAACAGCTTGCCACCCGTAGCGCTTGGAGAAAAACTATACGGTTCAAAAGGCTGTAATGCTTGTCACTCCATTGATGGGTCTAGATTGGTCGGGCCAAGTTTCAAGGGACTTTACGGGAGAGACGAAAAACTCGCTGACGGGTCCACCGTCAAAGTCGATGATGCATACATGCGTGAATCGATTTTGAATCCAGCTGCCAAGATCGTTGAGAGTTATCAAAATCTGATGACGCCTTATCAAGGCAAGCTTAAAGAACGCGAAATTGTGGGTTTGATCGAATACATCAAGACGCTGAAATAAGCGCAAAGTTTTTAGGAGGCAGAAATGTCTGACAATCACGACGTAGATTATCTTCGCGCCAGCACTGGGATTAAATCCTGGCTGTTGACCATTGACCACAAACGCCTGGGACTAATGTACTTGGCATCGGTGCTCTTTTTCTTCCTGATCGGTGGCATTTTCGCCATTTTGGTGCGTACTGAGCTTTTCACGCACACCGAAACCATCATGAGCGCTCAGCAATACAACCAAGCATTCACCATGCACGGTGTTATCATGGTGTTTCTGGTGATCATCCCTTCCATCCCTGCGGCATTAGGGAATTTTGTGTTGCCACTTCAGCTCGGGGCAAAAGACGTGGCTTTCCCTAAGCTGAATCTCCTGTCTTACTACATTTATGTTACCGGGTCTCTGTTCGCCGTCTATTCGATGGTCTCAGGAGCGGTCGATACCGGTTGGACATTTTATACGCCTTACTCCTCACAAAGTTCGCAGGCCGTCGTCAGTATGACGCTCGCTGCCTTCATTCTGGGTTTCTCATCAATTCTGACCGGTATGAACTTTATGACCACGGTGCATAAAATGCGAGCCCCTGGGATGACCTGGTTTAACATGCCGCTCTTCATCTGGGGAATCTATGCCACAGCGCTGATCCAAATTTTGGCAACGCCCGTTTTGGCCATCACCCTTCTGTTGATCATCGTGGAGCGCACTCTCGGGGTTGGCATCTTTGATCCAACTTTGGGCGGTGACCCGGTGCTCTTTCAGCACTTCTTTTGGTTCTATTCTCACCCTGCTGTGTACATCATGATTTTGCCCGGCATGGCCATCATGTCTGATTTGATTGCTGCATTTTCCCAAAAACGCGTTTTTGGGTATTCCTTTGTAGCGTTCTCATCATTGTCCATCGCACTCATCAGCTTCTTGGTTTGGGGGCACCATCTTTTCGTATCAGGGCAGAGTGCCTTGGCCGGTGCAATCTTCTCCTTTCTCACCATGCTCGTGGCGATTCCTTCAGGTGTGAAGATCTTTAACTGGGTCGCAACCTTGTACAAAGGCGCCATTAACCTCGCGACGCCAATGTTGTACGCTTTGATGTTCATTTTCTTGTTCACCATCGGTGGACTTACAGGATTGTTCTTGGGCGTTTTGTCTGTGGACATTCACTTGCACGATACCTATTTTGTTGTCGCTCACTTTCATTACGTAATGATGGGTTCTACAATCATGGCTTTTATCGGTGGCATTTATTACTGGTGGCCAAAGATGACCGGCAAGATGTACAAAGAATCTTTAGGAGCAACCGGTGCTATTCTGGTGTTCATCGGCTTTAATGTGACATTCTTCACGCAGTTCTTTATGGGCTCCCAGGGGATGCCGCGACGCTATTACAACTACCTCGAGCAGTTTGAATTCTATCATCAGATTTCAACCATTGGTTCTTATATTCTTGCTCTCGGTTTGTTCGTTGCATTATGGAGTTTGATCGATTCTTTGCGCAACGGTGAAAAAGCCCCACAGAATCCATGGAACGCGAGTACCCTGGAATGGACTGTTTGCACCACGCCACCTATTGAGCACAACTTCCACGAAACCCCACACGTAACCACCGGTCCATACGACTTCGGTATTGAAGAAGGTTACAGTGATTAAATTTTCACTTTAGCGAGGCGAAGAACTATGTCAGCGAATACCAATCTCGAACCAGGAAGATTCCCCTTAGCGGGTCACTTCTCCACGCCCGCGCAGCAGATCGATGCTGGGAAAATGGGCATGTGGGGATTTCTGGTCACTGAAGTCCTCCTCTTCGGCGGGCTTTTTGTTGCCTACGGTATTTACCGTTATCTGCATCCCCAAGCCTATATCGATGCGCACGGCCACCTGGACGTGACCATGGGGACTGTGAACACGGTGGTACTCCTGGTCTCATCCCTCACGGTTGCTTTGGCTATTAGAGCCGCGCAGACGGATAATCCGGGGCAAGTGACCATTCATCTCATCATTACGTTGGTCTGTGCGGCCACGTTTATGGTGGTGAAATACTTTGAGTACTCTCACAAGTTTCACGCAGGCCTTCTGCCAGGTGTTTACTTCACGAACGCCACGGTGCCCAACCCCGACCAAGCTCACATCTTCTTTGGAATCTACTTCCTGATGACGGGCTTGCACGGTGTTCACGTTCTGATTGGTATGGCAGTTCTATTCTGGTTGTTGATAAAGAATATTAAGGGCCATTTCTGTTCTGAGTATTACGTCCCATTGGAAATCGGCGGCCTTTATTGGCACTTGGTCGATGTCATTTGGATTTTCTTATTTCCTCTTCTCTATCTCGTAGGTTAAGGAGCAGCGACCATGTCTGACCATAACGAAAGTAAGGGACTCGTACCCGTCACATACGTGAAAGGCGACGCGCCGCACGTCTTGCCCATGTCGGTCTATATCGGAACGATTAGTGTTCTGATGTTTTTGACCTTCGTGACATGGGCTGCCGCCCAGATTGATATTGGCGTGTTTAACCTTCCTCTGGCCCTGTTGATTGCGTCGATTAAAGCCTTCATCGTGCTGTTTATCTTCATGCACATTGCATGGGACAACAAGTTGAACTTTGTGATCATCATGTCGTCTTTCCTCTTTTTAGGATTATTCTTCATCTTTCCGTGGTTCGACATGGAAGGGCGAACAATGGTGGACGTCCAACGGCGTAACTTTTTGCCGCGAGACGAAGCCGTGATTCAGCACAGTATCGACAATCCAGGTGCAAACGATGATGTGAGTTTGCAGCTTCGACCGAAGCTTGAGGCGCCGGTGAAAGAAAAACTTAATTTCGCCAAACCGCATCACTAAACGTTCCGAACTTGGACAAAAGAGCAGGCTGGTGGCCTGCTTTTTTTTTGTCTGTTTTGGGGAATCGCTGGGTTTGCTCATCAATCCTTAGAAAAGGACCGAACTGGATCCAGAGAACACCTATAGATTTGCACCGACCCGGGGGTAGTTTGTATAATAAACTCGAACCGTTGAGAGGTAGTTCGGTGAGCAAGAAACCCCCAAAAAAAGCGCCCCGCCACGAAACCGGAATCGAGACGTTAGAGCGGATCTCCACTAAAAAACCGCGTAAATTTCAGGTAATTATGCACAACGACGATTACACCACACAGGAGTTCGTGGTGCATATCCTGCAAAAGTATTTCCGAAAAGATCCCACTGAAGCGGCCCACCTCATGCTCAAGGTACATACCTCTGGTCAGGCCATTGTGGGTGCTTACACTCGGGATGTGGCCGAATCCAAGGTGGAGGTGGTCACAGGATACGCCCGTGAAAACGGCATGCCGCTTATGATTACGGCAGAACCGGAGCCATAAACTGGAAAGATCTACAGGATTGGTTCAAACTAAAGCCAGGAGGCAAAGAGCGCGATGCTGAGTAAAGAAGTTGAACTGGCCGTTCGATTGGCTTTAAGTGATGCCCATGAAAGAGGGCATGAGTTTGCCACGGTAGAGCATTTATTGTTCGCGCTTTTGCACGATGATGACACGGTGGAGGTCTTGCGGCACTGTGGGGCGAATCTGGACAGCCTGAAGTCTCACTTTCACGATTTCTTTGAAGACGAGTTAGAAGAGCTGGAAGAGGAAGAACTCGAAACACGACCTTCCGTGGGGTTTCAACGGGTGATTCAGCGCGCGGCCATGCACGTGATGAGTGCGGGCAAGCAAGAGGTCAAGGGTTACAATGTGTTGGTCTCCATCTTCGGCGAATCTGACTCTTTTGCCGCTTATCTCCTAAAAAACGAAGGCGTAGAACGCCTGGACGTGGTGAGCTTTGTGTCACACGGCGTTTCCAAACTGGGCGAAGGCCAACGTCAGTCCATCGTTCCAGTAGGGGATGACGACGAGGAGGAAGACCTTGAGGCTGGTGGCAACCCCCTAGATGCATTTACCGAAAATTTGACCCAAAGGGCACGAGAGGGAGACCTCGACAAACTGGTCGGGCGTGAGAAGGAAATCCAACGCACCATTCACATATTGTGTCGTCGACGTAAGAACAACCCGTTGTATGTGGGAGAGGCCGGCGTGGGGAAAACGGCAATGGCCGAAGGGCTGGCACAAAAAATTGTGGCCGGTGACGTGCCTAAACCGTTACTGGATACGGACCTTTTTTCCTTAGATATGGGTTCTCTGTTGGCAGGAACGCGGTATCGTGGTGACTTCGAGAACCGGCTCAAGGCAGTAATCAAAGCATTGAAGGAACATGGTAAAGCTGTCTTGGTCATCGATGAGATACATACGCTCATTGGGGCGGGTGCCACCTCCGGCGGGGCCATGGACGCTTCTAACTTATTGAAGCCCGCATTGGGCAGTGGAAAACTGCGATGTATTGGTTCGACCACATATAAAGAATTTAGAAACCATTTCGAAAAAGACCGCGCTTTGGTTCGTCGTTTTCAAAAAGTAGACATAGTGGAGCCCTCTGAAGATGAGTGCATGGAGATATTGCAAGGGCTTAAAACTGAATATGAAGATTTTCACGAGGTGCGGTTTACTGAGGAGGCCATCGTGGCCGCAGTAAAGTTGAGTGCGAAACATCTGCACGACCGAAAGCTTCCTGATAAGGCCATCGATTTGATCGACGAGGCTGCGGCTGGTGTAAAGTTGACGCCGGCCAACGACGATGAGGTCAAAGAAGTGAATGAGACACACATCGAAGAGACTGTTTCTCGAATGGCCCAAATCCCGCCCAAGCAGGTCTCGGTGGACGATAAAACGGCATTGAAGAATCTCGACGCTGATTTGATGAAAGTTGTTTTCGGGCAAGAGCCAGCGGTACAACGCCTTACTGAAGCCATTCGCATGGCGCGGGCAGGGCTGCGAGATAGCGAAAAACCCATTGGTAGTTTCTTGTTCACGGGTCCCACCGGTGTGGGTAAAACCGAGGTGGCAAAGCAGCTTGCAAAAACCTTGGGAATTGAATTTAAACGGTTCGATATGAGTGAGTATATGGAACGGCACTCCGTGGCTCGCTTGATCGGGGCGCCTCCAGGCTATGTGGGGTACGACCAAGGCGGTCTGCTGACCGATGCGGTGACCAAGACGCCCCACGCTGTGATTCTCCTCGACGAGATTGAAAAGGCACACCCCGATGTGTTCAACACCCTTTTACAGGTGATGGATTATGGACGACTGACGGATAACAACGGCCGGGTGGCAGATTTTAGGAATGCCGTGTTGATCATGACCAGTAATGTGGGCGCCCGAGATTTGGCTGCAAGGAAAATCGGATTTGGCGACGCAACGAACGTGGGCGCAGACGAAACGGCCTATAAAAAGCATTTTTCTCCGGAGTTTCGTAACCGGCTCGATGCACGTATCCCTTTTCAGCCCCTGCAACCCGAAGCCATGGAATGCATCGTTGAAAAGTTCATGAAGGACATTGAGTCTCAACTGGGTGAGAGGGATGTACAAATCACGCTCAATCTCGACGCAAAATCTTATCTGGCAGACAAAGGCTACAGCCCAGAAATGGGTGCGCGCCCGCTGGCGCGTTTGATGGAAGACGAGTTGAAAAAACCGTTAACCAACGAACTTCTTTTTGGCGGTTTGTCTGATGGTGGCGACGTCATTGTGTCGGTCACCAAAGGTGAAGACGGCGAGGAATCTCTTCATTTTCAGTGTACACAAGATACTTCGTCCGAAACTTAAATCATCCTTTATCGTGTTTTAAAGAAACGGTGAGCATCCAAGGGCGTGAGGGTCATTTCCCATTTGCCCTTTCGGGTACTGTTGTGAATTTGTGATTCTTTGATGGCGCCACAATAATCGGAGCGGGGCATAAACACGCCACCAAACCTCGCTAAATGATCGGTATGGATTTGGCAGTCAATGAGATCAAACTGCCAATCCCCCAACTGAGAGATAAAGGTGGCAAAGGCA
Organism: Myxococcales bacterium; assembly: GCA_002721815.1. Classification (GTDB taxonomy): domain Bacteria; phylum Myxococcota; class UBA727; order UBA727. The sequence goes on along the minus strand of PBLQ01000011.1, from coordinate 113,565 downwards.
ATCTTGGAGGCTTCGGGCTGAAGTGCAAACATGGATTCTCCAAAAAAGCACCCGCCTAAGGATACACCGTACAAACCGCCTACCAACGTGTTGCCATCCCAGGCCTCTACGCTGTGGGCAATACCCTCCTGGTGAAGTTCCAAATAGGCATCCAAAATATCCTGGGTAATCCAAGTCCCGTTCTGGTCGGGCCGGGGAACGTTGGCACAGTGTCTCACCACCCGCTCAAATTGGGTGTCCATGGTAATGTGCAGGGTCGTGGATTTTAGTTTTTTGAGTAGCGATTTTGGGGCCGTTGGGCTGTCTAAATGAATGACAAAACGCGGGTCGGGGGAAAACCACAGCATGGGCAGATCTTCATGTGGCCAAGGAAAAATCCCTTGGCCATACGCTTCTCGAAGTCGGGGCACTGAGAGTGCACCGCCAACAGCCACAATCCCATCTTCGTTTGCAGTATTGGGCGGGGGGAGCGGTTGGTTGTCGAAGAGCCAAGGGACGGTCATGAGGTTGATTTATCCCAGCTTAACCAGTTCGGTTGGGCCTAAGCCGCTCAAAATAAGTTCTGTGCGCTCTTTCGCTTGAAGCGAAAGGGAGGAGGTGGCGGCTGGAACGAGCAGTGTTTGTCCGGCTCGGAGGGGTTCTACGGTATTGTCGGCCGTGACTTCAGTCTCACCGCAGGCACAGGTGAGGAGAACGAATTGGTTGGCTGGAAAGTGAAGCACTTCTTTTTGAGCCAAATCCGAAAATACCACTTTCTCTAGACGGAAACTGGGCCGCTGTAACAATAAGCTGTGGTTCTTGCCTGAGAGCTGCACGGGTTGGACGATAGTGGGCGGTTGCGCTTGGCATTGCATTACCTGAATGCCCGCACCTTGGTGGAGTTCTCTGGGTTTACCATCTAAGCCCGGTCGGTTGTAATCCCATAACCGAAAGGTGGTGTCTGAGGGCTCTTGAACCTCTAGCAGAACGATGTTTTTACAGATGGCGTGTGGGGTTCCAGGCGGAATGGAAATCACATCTCCTGTAGATACCGGTACGCGACGTAAATAGTCGGTAATGCTACCATCTGAAATGGCGTTTTGAAGGACATCACGCGAGGTACCTGCTTCTTTGAGGCCGTGCCATATGAAAGCATCGTCATGGGCATGTAAAATGTACCAGCACTCATCTTTGCTGTGGGCGTTTTCAATTTCTGAAATATCATCAGGGCCGGGATGGACTTGGATACTTAGGTCGTCAGCGGCATGAATAATTTTGAGCAAAAGGGGGAAACCAGGGTGCTGATTGCCGAGCAAGTCCTTACCGAAATGTTCAATCCATTCATGCAAGGGCGCGAAATGTTGGTCTCTGCCCAATTCGCTTTGGCCTTCAGGCAGGTCAGCCACTTCCCACGATTCACCCCATTTTTGGTGAGCATCTCCTTTTTGATAGAGTTCGAAGAGCGCTTGCCCGCCCCAAACTTTTTCTACCATTTTGGGACGACACATTAAGAAGTCTGGCAGTTGTGAAAAGTCGAAACTCAAATTGAAGCTCCGTCGTGTTTACGAAGCATGGTTGCAGCTTCTTGAAAAGCATCGACTGCATCAGGATAGACCGCCAATGCTTCGTGCGGATAGCCATCGGAAGCTGCGGACCATGTGCGATTGAGCATCCGTTCGGCGTAAGCCATAGTGACCAATAGTTCTGCACCGGCATTCATGCCCATTCGGTTTAATACCTGTTGGCGGTTATCAGCGAAAGGTAACACGTAAGTTTCCAACAAATGATCGACTTGCTCGCAGATGGCCTCTGGTGTCAGTTCTCCAATGCCCGCCCTCAAATGCTGAGCGGGAGCGATGAGATCGCGGAGCAGTTGTAAGGCATCCGTTTCATTGCTGGTGTCCAAATCCGCGCTTGCTTTGATGGCCACAGTCTTGCGCCATAAAACAGTGCCGATGATGGCTAAAATCATACCGGCGATGAAGATGCCGGTGGTGTCCGGGTAGGTGGCACCCTCAGCTGGCATTTTGGCGCTGCCACTGATGGCAATGAGAACACCGACGAAAAAGAATAAAGGACCTAAAACATTCATCGAGTTAGCCTCCCATAGATAGAAAAATTTCGAAAGCGGCATGACCCATACCCGTGAGGGCTTCGCCCACGATCAACCCCGCAGCGAGCGGCACCAGTTTGTGTTCACAAAAGGCATGGCCATATTTTTTTTGTAGGCCCATTTGGGTGAGACAACCAATCCCGTAACCCAATGTGATGGAGAAGGGCAGATACATGGCCAGTCCAATGAGGACACCCAGGCCAGCCATAGGTGCAGCACCCAAAACCGCGCCCACTGCACCACCCATCACATATTTATCGATGGGGACGTTCCCACTTTTGACGGCATCGATAATGCCCATGAGCGCCCCTGCTTGAGGTGCGGGCAGCGCAGATCCTTCACCAAAGCCACCTTGTCCGCCAGGACCGTTTTTCCAAAGGACGTAGATGGCCACCATGGCCAAAACGGCGCCAATCCAAGTGACACAAAACTGGACCAGCTGTTGTTTCACGGGGCGACCACCGAGCATAAAGCCTGTTTTCAAATCTTGCATCATGTCTGCGCCCTGGCCAATGGCCACACACACGGCGATACCCACCACCATGGCGCCGGCAATATTCCCGTTCAACAGAAACATCATTAGGGTAACGGAGATGAGGGCCATGCCCGACATGGGGGAAATGTCTGTCATACCGGTTGCTTGGGCAACGATGAGCCCGGCCAAACCCAGCCAAATGGTGCCCACCACTGCCGACAGACCGGCTTGGAACACACTCACGCCTGGGGTGAGCAATGAAGCCACGAAAAAGAGAACCACGGCTGCGACACTTCCCGCAATCAGGACCCATAAGGGCATTTCATCGCTGCCCACTTTTGAGCCACCCGCTTGGGCCGTTTTGGCTGCATTCGCGAGAGAGCGAATCGCACTTTTGATAGCGGGAAAACTCACCACCACGCCCATGAGCGCACCCCCAATCAGGGCGCCGATTCCTAATGGCCGTAACATTTTGCCGTAGATGAACTGCGACATGGAAGCGGTGTCTACATCTGTGGGAATCCAGCCAGACATGACGGCAGTGGGGGAAATCACCCACCAAGCAATGACGCCACCCGCAAAAAAGGGCAGTCCGCCTCGTCCTGCTAAAAGTCCCGCTGCCAAGTTCATCAATGACAGGTAGAGTACGGGAGACAAATAATCGGGAATGATACCGAAACTAATATTGAGTTCTTCGTGTTCTAACAGGCCCGGCCTATCTAAAACGCCCGAGACCATGATGAGCTTCCAAATGGCACTGATCAAAAAGCCAATGCCCAACAACTTTGCTTTACCAATTCCGGATGAACCCGAACGAATAATCGTTGTCACTGCCACGCCTGAGGGAAAACGCAAACGATCTAAGTCGATCATTTGTTTGCGTAAGGGAATGATCAAGACGACCCCCAAAATGGCGCCGGCTAAACCCCCAACAAGCAAAGGCCAAGGTGAGAATTCAATTCCGGGCAAACCTTCCGCACGCCATTTGGCATCGAGCATGAATAAAGCGGGCAGGGTGAACACAATGCCTGTTCCGGCCGTATTTATCCCTGATGCGATGGTTTGATTGATATTGTTCTCAATGCTGGTGCCTTTTTTCAGAACACCTTTGAGCAGGGCGTATCCCATGATGGAGGCCACGGTGGAGCCCCCGATGGAAAATCCGAGTTTGAGTGCCGCATAGACAAAAGCCAGATTGAGTACGATCCCTTGGAGGATACCCAAAAACACGGCTGCGAATGTGAGTTCCCGATACTCCTCGGTAAAGGCATCCGCCACTTTCTTTGGTTGAACTTGACCCATTTGTTTCACCTATCCCTCACAGTGATGGGGAACTATGTGCAGTCTTTTTCGGTGATGCAAGTGGGGTCAAAAGCGCCCATCTCACTAAAAAATGGGCATAATTTAAGAAAATCAACCTGCAAAAGAGGCCTTTAGTTTCTCTGTTTGTCGTTCGATGAACCTAAAGAAGAAAACAGACCCTGCTCGGGGGCGGCAAAGTCGGCCGTCAACCGGCGGAGGCATCGGGAGAGAGATGGCCAAAAAGTTGAGAAATCAGGGGGTTGCAAATATTATAACCCCGAAAAGTTCTCTATTTAACGCTTTCACCGCCAGGTCCGATGGATCTGTGGCATATCTTATATACGGGCCCTTAGGGCCAACAGATAGTGATTGAGGGGAGGGGTGTGATGCCCCTGGGAGTTGGTATGAAGAAAAAATCCTTGGCACTGGCCATCTACAGCGTTCTGATTTGCATGCTTTTAGGTGCCCAATGTGAAGAACCCGAAGTAGAACAACCGTTACAATATTCCATCGAAGTCACGCTCGATGAAGGGTCTTTGACTCAGATCCCATCCAACGGTTTGAGCACTGCCACTTTGGTGATTAAGGGTAAAATTTTAGACCCAGCCAGCGGTACCACGTCGAACGATTCTGGTGCGGTGACTGTCCGCATCAACGAAGGAAAACTCACCGGCAATGAAAACACCCAACCTGACGAAACATTTACCACTTTGGTAGGCGTGCCTCAGGCAGGGGAAATGAAGGTTAATTTCCAATGTAAAATCGGCTCGGCCGAAGAGGTCATGATTCAAATTGAAAATAAAAACGGGGCCACCGCTATTTTTCCAGTGACTTGTGTTCAGCCGGCGGGTTCGAGCAAGGTCGTTTTTGATAAAAGCGCTTGTGAGTCTGATTTGGTGGCCGATGGCATTTCATCGTGTTTGGTCACCGTTGATTTGTTTTATGATCTGGACGAAGCGGCACTGAACGAACTCGGCTTCTCTCTCGAAAATGGTGACTTTACCGAAGAACAACTCCGTTTTAGCCAAAGCAGCATCGCTTTGAATGCCACCTCGACCGTTCGCGAAGTGGCTTTGGGAAGCGTAATCACGGGCGATGACCCATCCGTGCTCGCTGCCACCGCAGATGGGTCCGAGTTGGCCGAAGCGTTGGATTTAACGGTGACGAGTGAAGAGGGGCGTGCTGAGTTTTTTATCTTTTCCCCGCAGTTAGGTTTGGAGCAAACAGTAACCATTCAGGTGAGTGGCACGGACGCGTACGGCGCAAGCTTAAGAGCAGACCTGGACGTCATGATCAAACCTTTTACACCGAAGTCGTCTCTAGATGTGGACACCACGCGCACGCACATTATTGGCGACGGTGAATCCAACGCCTCCATCAACTTTAGCGCCAGAGACCTATATGGTGAGGCCGCCGAACTTGCGACCATCAACCTCACCATCACCAGCAGTACCAGTGATTTTACGCTCGTGGTGCGGGAAGACTCCGCGGCATCTTTGACGGGTGAGACGGACTCCAAACGACTTATTTTAGATGACAATGGAGAAGCGGTGCTAATTCTCACCGGTGGAATCATGGAGGCGGGTGAGGTGATAAGTGAAGAAGTGATCTTGGCGGCTTCTTTTGATCCAGGCCAAGGGTTTGAGGTTTTGCAGCAAACCATCTCGGTCACCATTAGTCCCCCTGGCTCGTTGATCATGAACGTGACCACCACTCCTGATGTCATTCAGGCCGATGAGCAAACCAGTGTGGTGCTCGCCGCGGAGGTCTCCATTGGATCCTCTCCACAGGTGAGTCATCCGGTGAATTTTTCCATTCCTATTTCAGACCAAAGCAAAATCTTTTTTGGAACACCCAACAGTCCCGATGCTGAAGCCGCCGAGACCCTGATTTATACCAATGAAAACGGGGTGGCATCAGTGAACATTTCAGCGGCTGCCACAGATATTCGAGCCCTGACCACGGTGTATGTTGAAACCACTCTAGATGGTCAAGAATTGAAAGAAACCATCCGTATCGATGTGCAACGGGCACCTTTTCTACAGTCCATCGTTTTTCAATCTGCCAGTCCCACCAACTTAGGGATCAGCGGTTCATCGCGGCCGACTTCCTCCGTGGTCTCGTTTATGCTCCTTGATGACCTCTCGGCTTCCATGGCGGATGTTCCAGTGGACTTTCGGGTGAATGATACCGCAGGCGCAGGCGTGTCTGTGACCAGTCGTTCTCTCTCTGACTCTGGCGGTATCGTGAATGCGGTTCTTTCTGCCGGAACGCAATCAGGCCCCGTCACGGTGGTGGCCACGGCAGATCCAGACGGCTTGTACGGCGGTCCGGTGACAGTGGAGTCGGCGCCCATTGCCATCACGGGTGGCATTCCGAACTTCGCCAACTCTTACTTTCTCTGCGATGCGGCCTCTTCAATCTACGAGGGCTCCCACAGCGTAGCTTGTACGGTCACTTTGGCTGACCGCTTCACGGATATTTCAACGGGCACAAACCTGGTCCAGTTCCGTGCAGAGGGCGGTAACATCACCCCGGCTGCCACGGGTACGTCCTCCGCTTCAGCCGCCTTTACCACTGGCGAACCAGGCCCATCGGTGGCCAGTATTTATTCCTTCGAGGGGGATTCTTGGAGTTACGGGGCGCTCATTCCTTCTCGAGAAGTAGTAGAAGACGCCACCCCAAGATTATACGACAATGGCACCCTCACAGGGGGTGAGAACGGTCAGGCTCTTAACTTTTTTGAATATTGCTTTGACGGCTCATCTTACACCCCGTGCGACCTCATTAGTTTGTGTGCCACCGACCAGAATCAGTACTATTGCCCCCTCGCTCCCGACGTGGTCGACCCTTCACAGGGGTGTTGGGAACTTTTGCTCGAAACATGGGACCACATTCAGGGGGGTGAAACCTTATTCGCGCATGGGGCTTTATCAGCGCTTATTTTGGCGTCGGATGACCCTACCATCAATACCATCGCCCCACAGCAAGACCCCTACTGCCCGGGCAAATACATTTCTGGCGAGGCCTACTACAATCCATTGTGTGGACGTCATAACATCGTGAAACAAGCGGTGGACAGTTACCTTGAAGTCTATCGGACGTGCGGTGCGCCCATTGCGTGTTTGACGGGTTTACAGGATATCGATTTTATCGATGGTGATGAATGCAATCTGGCCTACGGTTGTTTCGATTTTACAGCAGCCACTCCGTGCCCCCAAGATGGTTTGATCACCCTGTTGGCAAGTTTTCGCGGCGAAGAGGCTTTTGTTGACCTTAACGGTAACGGCCTTTTCGACTTCGTGGATGAAAATGACAACCAAAAGCACGACCAGTATGAAGATGACCACGAACCCTTCATTGATATGCCCGAGCCTTTCTTGGATAAAAATAACAACTGTGGCTTCGATGTTTTCAGTGGACAAAGCGGTGGTTTCCAAACTGCTGAGCGAATGGCGCCTTACGATTTGGTTCGACACAGTGACCAATTTCTCGACGAAGATGGCTCTGGTGATTACGGCTATAGTTTTGACGAGTCCGAAACCATTCGCTCGCAAGGTAACGGCCAATATGACCGTGACAAAGAAATTTTTATGCAAACCTACCTGCTGGAGCTTACCTCAGGATATGAAATCATCATCGGAGAGCCTTGTGGTGCGTCCAATGTTGGCAAAATGGTGAATTGTGCATTGGGAGACGATCGCGAAAGTTATTGCCGAGAAACAGAGCCTCTTTATCAGCGTACAGACCTTTTTTACGACGGTATTGCGGACGATTGTACCATTCCTGAGTCAGAAGAAGGATTGGACAACGGGAGTGAGTTCCAACTGTCCTTTAACCTTCAAGATTTTAACGGTAACTGTTTTAGTCCCGGTTTTAGTTCCGCACTGACCGTCACCACTGAGGGGCCCATCACCATTAATGGCGAACTAACGGGGACTGAAACCACCACGTTAGATGACAACTATTGCGGATTTTACGGCTCAATCGGGCACTGGCGTAACCGACATCGACCTTGGTGTGAATACACCACAGATATTGGTGCCAGGAATATTGTTCATAACTTCGTTTTGGATTGCCAAGAAGGTGATGAGGGGCGAACTTACTTCGCCATTGAAGCTGCCGCCAGCACAGCTTTAGGCTCCGAGTCGGTAAAAGAATACGGCTATGTTTATTGCCCCTACTGTGGCGATGGTAAAGTTGCAGATGGTGAAGACTGTGACGATGGGAACGACGACAATGGTGACGGCTGTAACTCTGAATGCGTTATCGAGTGTGGCTGGCGTTGTGAAAACGATGTGTTAAATCCAGGCGGGGCTCAGATTTGTTCCGTGGCCAGTGGCACCGATTACATCACCGCAGGCTATGAGTCTTGTGACGATGGCAATGTGATCGATGGTGACGGATGCTCTTCCAGTCAACAACAAGAGCCTGGTTATGATTGCACTTACACCGAATGGACGGGGCCCGGATGCAGTATCCCCGGTCAGAAATCCACTTGCGTGGCCATCGAAAGTGCGTCTGACGGCGAATAAACCACGATTGTCTACAACCGGAAAAATGCGTTGGCGTTCGCAGTGGTTTGCGCAGCAACAGCGTCGTACGTGGTGTCTCTGAGTTCGGCAACTTTTTGGGCCACCGCTACCACGAACGAGGGCTCGTTTCTTTTGCCTCGATGGGGAATGGGTGCAAGAAAAGGCGAATCCGTTTCTACGAAAAACCGGTCTGCGGGCATGGTTTTGACCACTTCTGGAAGGTCACCCGGGTTTTTAAATGTGAGCACGCCAGGTATGGACAAATGAAGACCGCGTTTTAGGCTTTCGTCGGCGTTATCTTGGGTACCGGTGAAACAATGAACCACACCCCCACGCTCAGGCACACCTTCTTCATCTAAGATGGCAAAGAACCGTTCCCATGCATCTCTCACGTGGATGACCAAAGGCAGTGCGACATCATGAGCCAGACGAATTTGTCTTCTGAACACATCTTCTTGTTCTGTTCGTGGGGAGTTGTCGTAATAGAAGTCGAGACCGCATTCGCCAATGGCCACACATTTTGGATGAGCGGACAGGGCTTTGAGTGCTTCATCATGGTCCGGCATTGCTTCTTGAGCGTCATGGGGGTGAATCCCCACTGTGGCATAGAGGGCCGTGTGGGTTTTCGCCAAATCCAAAGCGCGTCGGGAGCTTTTAAGGTCGCAGCCTATGGTGATCATGTGATGAAGGCCAGCGCCACGAGCGCGTGCGATGACGTCTGCACGGTCGTTATCGAAGCGAGGATGGTCTAGATGGCAGTGGGTGTCGATTAACATAAGGATTCCAAAGCACAGGCGGTCCTGTTAGACAATAAGGGCGATCAGCGATTTTATAAGGAGTTATAGCGATGGCTCTGTCCTTTTTCCAGATGAAAAAAGAACTTTCTAAAGGTTTTCAAGGTGTTATCGCAATTGGCGGGGACGATGCGGGTCAAGTGGAACAGTTGAAGGCCATGATCAGAGATCAGGTTGTGACGGGCCCAATGGGGGATTTAAACCACGATCGCCTCTCGGCCAAAGAAAAAGGGCCACATGATGTCCTCACCATTGCTCAAACTTTGCCCATGATGGCACCACAACGCCTCATCGAAGTCAGTGATGCAGAGCAATGGGGCGGTAAAGATACCGGAACAGAAGCCAAAGCATTGGATGACTTTCTAGAGTTTTGTAAAACCCCACCTCAAGACGCGGTCATCTTGCTTATATTTAATAAAATGGACATGCGTCGCAAGTGGCTTAAGGCCTTAGGCAAAGTCGTCTTGTTGGGACAATTCAAAAGCCCCAAAGAAGGCGATATGCCGGAAGTCATCTTTGCATTGGCAGAAGAATTTGAGTTGAAGGTTCAAGACGAGGCCGTGGATGCGCTCACGCTTTCTGTGGGAGCGGATACGCTCATGATGAGGCGTGCCATTGAGAAGCTACACCTCGCTTGTGAGTCCGGGGTGGTAACGGTGGCAGATGTTTCTATCTATGTGGCCAGTACACGAATTGAGGATGCTTTTGCCTTGGGCAGGGCGGTACTCAATGGCGAGCGCCATCCGGCCTTGAGCAGTTTGTTCCGCCTCAAAGAGAACAAGGAAGTCCCTTTAAGGCTGCTTGGTATGCTGGCTTGGCAACTGCGACAGGTGTCGCAAGCCAGGGCCTTGTTGGACACAGGATGCCACTCAGGTGAAATCGGAAAACGTTTAAGGCTTTTTGGATATCGGTTGCAGCCGGTCATGCGAGCGGCCCAACGGATGCCACTTCGACACCATAACCGTCGACTCACCCTTTTGGCAGAGTTAGATCAGTCCCTCAAGTCGACGCGGGGAGATCCATGGCTCCATTTAGAGAAAACCATTATGCGGCTGTGCCCAGAATGAGCGTGGCCTTGTCTGTGACTACGCGTTCGTAGGCAAGCCTTCTGGCGTTTCCTTTTCGTTACTCACTTCCACACCATTAGGCTTTTCCGAAGTATTGCTACCAAATCTGGCATCGTGTTTGGCATCAGTTGCCACGGCGGAGACGATGGCTTCTGCAGTGGCGACTGCATCCCCTGCTTGGCTTTGCGCGCCAGCCACCAAAGCCAACTCACGACACACTTCTCGATAGCGTCTTTGCAGGTCAGCGGCTCGATCTTGTGCCATACGGACGTTGCCCTCGGCCACGTTGTACAAACGCTGGTAATGTTCGGACTTGCGGTAATACCGTGCCAACTCGTTAACGACCTCTTTGTCCAGGTTATCGAGGTCGAGCGGCGTTGGATATTTGGCTTTGTGCTCTTTATCGGCTTGTACCTTTTGCTTAAATTTTTCTAAGGCCTCGGTAGCGGTTTGGGTTTGAGTTTCAGCGGCTTGTAATCTTTCTTTGAGGTCGCTGACTTCGGCGCCCCATTTATCTTGTGCTTCTTCGTTGGCCGAACTGCGTGCTTCATCGAGTTCTTTTTGCATGGTCAAGACTTGATGTTCCATGGCTGAAAGCGAGCCCTTAAGGTTTTTAATCTCTTCTTGCATGAGGCTGTGATCGCCACCGCTGTTTTGGCGCTTGGCTTCTTTTTCCTGCCGCTGTTGGGCTTTGGACTCACGGCGCTCTTTCTTGCGGGCTTGATTTCTCATCTCGTCTAAGTTTTTGGTCTTTTGAGAGAGAGATTCTTTGGTCTTACCAAGCTCTTGTCTGCTTTTCTCAAGTTTGCCTTTGAGTGCATCCACTTCGGCGTACATGGATTGTTTGCTGGCACGAGCCTCTTTTTTCTTTTTGGCTTCGTTAGCTGCAAAAAGTCCAAATCCTACGGTGGTGATGGTGAGTAAAACGGTGATGGGATCCATAATTATCCTCGCTTCGTTGTCGGTGTTCAAAAAGAAAAAAAGTTAGGACGCAGAGGGGGCCTCTTGCGGGGCCGGCGGAGCAGCCTCTTCATTTTGTAATGGCTTGAGGTCCATCTCGGGTTTATTGTCAGGTTTGCCCTCGGATGCAACGGGCGCGTTTTCGCCGGACGTGTCGTCTTGCTCGCGTCCTTCGCTGGGGGCCTCTTCACTTTGCTCTTGTGCGGCATCCTCATTGGCTTTCACTTCATCAGAAGAACGTTTTCGACGCCGACGATCGTTGTTCCGACGGTTGCGTTTTTTGCGTTGACGTCCTTTTGATTCGCCCTTGGCCGGTATATCACCATTCTCATCGCCATCTTTGGGCTCAGGTTTGGCGGGATCGGGTCGGGTAAGGGCTTCCGAAATTTGAATATCGGGTGCCGAACCAAATAGCGCTTCCATGAGAGGATCGTCGTAATGTTTGGCCTCTTGGCTTTGTTTTTCTTCTTCGAGCACTTCGGGCTCATCGGGCTCGTTGAGCCATGCTTGTTCACCTTCTTCACCTTCGATGAATGCAGGTGCTGCACCGATGGAGGCCGGTGGTCCAATGGTTTGGGTGATGGATTGCGATTTTGAATTACGTGCCTTGCGCTTGCGGCTGTTGTCCGAAGTCTTTTGCGTTCGTGCGGCTTTGAGACCTGCCTGTCCTCGGCCTTCTTTTTCGAATTGAACGTCTTCGCCTTGAAGGGCAACGGAGCCTTCCACGTAAACCATAACGCCTTGGTCTACGTAGATATCCATTAACTCTTGGCGTTTTCGATTGTTCAGCATGTTGGCCACATCCAGCGGTAGGGTGACGTGCAGCCCAGCAAGTTTCTTTCTGGATTTTGCCAAAACATTGTAAATTTTGCGCAGGGCTGAGATGGCGCGCCCTTCGGCGTCTCTCACCAGTCCTGTGCCTTGGCAGTGGGAACATTCCACGTGGGAAATCAGGCGGTGTGCTTGCCTCAACCTTTGTCGGGTCAGCTCTAAGGTGCCATTTTCGCTAATGCGACCGATCTTTACACGCGCTTTATCGGTGCGCATGGCTTCTTTGAGCCGGCGCTCCACATCCCGAATGTGCTTGCGACTGGCCATGTCGATGAAGTCGATGACCACAATACCGCCCAAGTCACGTAACCTTAATTGTCGCGCAATTTCATCGGCTGCTTCCAAGTTGGTCTTGTAAACTGTGGATTCATGATCGTCTTCCTTGGTGGATTTACTGGAGTTCACATCCACTGCCACCAGTGCCTCGGCCTGGTCGATGACCAATTCACCGCCAGAAGGCAACTTAACGTTTCGGTCGTACAACTCATCGATGGCCGCTTCGATACCAAAGTTTTCGAATACCGGTTGCTCCCCTTGATACAAGTTGAGCATTTTGGCCAAGTCGGGCATGCGCTCGTCAAAGTACGCTTTGGTATCTTCAAACTCGTCCTCATTATCGATCACGATCTTTTCGATATCCGGCGCCAAATAATCGCGGATGGTTCGAACCACCAACTCGGGCTCGCGGTACAACAGGGTGGGGGCTCGGCCCAACTGTGCACCATTGTCGATTCGGTCCCAGGTTTTGGCCAACGCCTTGAAGTCGCGGAACAAATCCTCACGAGAACGATTCATTCCAGCTGTACGAATGATGACTGCCATTCCAGGCGCGACGTCCAAGGCGGACAAAAGCGCGCGGGCCCGTTTTCGTGCACGGTGGTCATCAATCTTCCGAGAGATTCCGCCTCCCGTGTCATCAGAATGCATTAAGACCAAATAACGACCCGGTACCGAAAGATAAGTGGTCACTGCAGCGCCCTTATTTCCGATTTCGTCTTTGGTGATTTGAATGACGATTTCTTGACCGCGCTCTAAAATATCAGAAATTTTGGGCCGGTCTTTCCCTCGTCCACGAGGTTTTTTACCACCGGGGTACAACGAGGGTCGCAGTTCGGAGAGGGGGAGGAAACCTTGTCGGCCTTCGCCATACTCAATGAATGCTGCTTCGAGACTGTCTTCAATATTGGCAACAACACCTTTGTAAATGTTGCCTTTTTGCTTAGTTCGACTTTGGGTTTCGATATCCAAGTCTAACAAACGATTCTCTTTGAGAATCGCTACGCGTACTTCTTCCGCCATTTTGGCGTTCACTATCATAATTTTGGTCATAAAAATGTGCCCACAGTTTGGGGTACGCAATGCTGCTGTTGCAGCCGAAACATGAGGCTCTGAATAGGAACGATTGGGCCCAAGCAATGTTTGGGTTTTTCAAAAGCGCCACACTGCACCTTGATGCGAAGGCATCGAACCAGATGGGTGTTGGCTGTGAATTTGTTGTCCCGTCAGAGCGTAAATGCGTTTTCAAACGCCTCGAATCGATCGCTCTTGCGTACAGTTGAGAAAAAAATCGTAAAATGCCTTTGCCAAAGCCTTCTGTTTCAGGCTTCGCCTTGAGAGACCGCCGCTGGGTCTTGATTGTCATCGGCATCAAAATCATGGGCGAAGACTAGGCTTTTTGGCCTGGAATTTCAACAGTTATCGCATGGGTTGGGCACACCGCTTGTGAAAAAACGCAACATATGCATTGCTCTAACCGAAGATTCGGGTCGTCTGGTGGACGGCAGAAAATTTGAGGTAAAAAATGTCTTTTGTTCTTTTTTATCGGGGGGATAGACAAATCGCCCGTCTGCCTTTATTGGGTCGCCCGATCCGTCTGGGGTCCTCTCCAGCCATGGATTTCTCCCTTCCAGACGCCAAACTGCCCGCCAGTCTGTGTGAATTTGAACCGGTCGGGCTCCTAGATTACCGGGTAAAAAGCCTCATCGAGACCGGTTTGGTCATGAATGGTAGATCCGTCAAACAGATTCGGTTAGATGGGGGCGAAGAGTTAGAATTCGGTGAAATTAAAGCAGTTTACCATCGTGCGCCTTTAGATCCATCGGATTGGGCGAGTCCGGAGCCAGAGGCCACCGTGGCCCGGCGAACCGGGACGCTCAAAATTGGTCCCAACCAAATCCTCGGCACACAAGGCTACAACTTGGTTTCAGTATCACAACCGGAGCTAAACGAACGGGCCATTGGGCCTGATGGCGTCAGAATAGGCGCGCGCGCGGATAACGATATCGTGGTCGAGGATCCTTTTGCCAGTGGTCATCATTGTATGATCTTTTGGCAAAGAGGCCTTTTGCGACTTAAAGATTTGGATTCCACCAACGGAACTCGGGTCAACGGGGTCGCAGTCCAAGAGACAGAACTGGCGGCTGGTTTTCAGGTCACGGTGGGTGAAACGGTTTTTGAGGTTCGCGATACCCCCGAAAAAACAGAATCCAATGAAGTGCAAGGGGAAGGTCCGTGGCGGCTCGGCCGTTTGGTGACACAGGATGCTGCGTTTGCCAAAACGTTTCGCATGATTGAAAAGATCGCTGCTTTTGATGCCACCGTTTGTATTTTTGGCGAAAGTGGGACGGGTAAAGAATTAGTGGCAGAAGCCATTCATCACTCGAGCCCTCGTAAGAATAAAACTTGGGTTCCCATGAACTGTGCGGCCATCCCAGCGAACCTAATTGAAAGCCAACTGTTCGGACATGAAAAAGGGGCCTTTACCGGTGCTGACAAAGTTCATATCGGCGCTTTTGAGCAGGCACAAAATGGAACCCTTTTCCTCGACGAAATTGGCGAGTTACCATTGGCTGTGCAAGCCAAATTATTACGCGTCCTCGAGACGGGTCGTGTACGGCGTCTGGGTGGCCAAAAGGAAATTAACCTTAATTTTCGATTGGTCGTGGCAACGCATCGCGACTTGCCACAGGCGGTGGCACAAGGACATTTCCGCGAAGATTTACTGCATCGCCTATATGTCTTGCCGCTCGAACTGCCACCGTTACGCGACCGGCTTAAAGATATTAATTTCTTGGCCCGTCATTTTTTGACGCAGTTATCGCCTTCCGAATTAAAATACGAGTTATCCGAAAAGGCAGAAGCATTGCTCACGGAGCATGCCTACTCTGGGAATGTGAGAGAACTCCGTAATGTAATCCAGCGGGCCATAATGCTCGCTGACGGTCCCATGATTGAGACCGATCATATTGTATTTGTGCCATCTACATTGCAAAACAAACCTGAGGCTATGGGGGGCTACCTTCCAGGAATGACCATGGAGGAGATCGAGCGTCAGACTTATGCGGGGGCCCTAAAGATTCACAAAAACGCGGCTGCTGCGGCCAAAGCGCTCGGGGTACCTAAAACCACTTTTTGGCGACGGGCGAAACAACTGCATGTGACAGGCGGCTAATTTGAAAAGACCTTTGCCACTGCTAACTGCCTTGCTTATTTTCGCTTGGATATCCATCTACTATTATTTGCTGGATGGACTTGGTTTAGAAGATAAACGGCAAATGCTCATGGCGTTAGGGGCGCACGCTCGCGCACCCATCCTAGAAAATGGCGAGGTTTGGCGCTTGCTTTCCTCCACGCTGTTGCATCATTCGGTTTTTCATCTTTGGAGCAATGTCGCGGGCTTGCTCATTATTGGCTTCTTTTTAGAGCCTCAGGTGAATCGCATCTCTTTTTTGACGCTGACGTTTTTGTCTGCCATCGTTCCTATGGGGGATGCTGTTTTTTTGACTGAAGGCATTATGGTGGGCGGCAGTGTTATCGTTTATGGATGGGCGGGCGCAGCTTTTGGATTTGGATTCAAAAATAAAACCCTCCTCAAACAGTGGCCATTTTTGTTGGCATTGATGGTATATTTGTGTGCCACGTTATGGATAGGGGCTCACCTGTCCTCGGTGGCTCATCGTCCCCATGTGATCGCTTTGGCCTTAGGGTTTGTGGCGGGGCATCAAATGTTCAACCTTCACACGCAGCGCTGGCTCTCCGGGCTCAACGTTGCGTCCGCCGCCTTGGCGGTGATGATGGTTCTTTGTGTTGAGCCCCTTCGTGAACAAGCGCTTAAAGAACGCGAGATCACCTTTAACCAAACAGGGCTACATCTCAGTTTGCCATCTTTTTGGTCCTTTTCGCGAGAGGGAGAGCGTCTTGAGGCGAGTAATGGTACCGACGCTGTTTTTTGGGCTTTCTGTGAAGAGGAGAGTAAGCCGCAAGAAGTGGATGCAGTGGTGGCCGATTTTCTTTCAGGTCAATTGCTATGGCCGCAAACCTTCGGCGATGTGAGTGACGTGAAGTTTGAAATAGGTCAGCCAAATTTTGTGCCCAAGTCTGAGGGCCTTCGCGAAGGTGTACGCATCCCCTTTTCATTCGTGGGTACCCAGGGGGGCTACGAAGGGGATTTGCGGGTTTGGGTATTCGGTTTGTACCGTTGCTCCCTGGTTTCTTCCCGGTGGCGCTATGGAACGGTCACATCTCAAAAACAATTACAAGGGATATGGGCAGGACTACAATTTCTCGAAAGTCGTGCATTGAGAGAGCAGCGAAATGCTGCCCAGCAAAACCTCACAGACGGTTCATTGGCCATGGGGGCGGCGCAGTTGGCTTTTGCCCTGGGCGAAGAGGCCGCCTTGCAACAGCTGTTCACACAAATTGAAAAGCATCCATCAGAGCCCCCAAAGGGCTATGATTTTTTACGCGCCAAACATGCCTTGATTACGTTACAAGACCAAACCGAAGCTAAAGCTTGGGCACTAAAGGCGCTCGAAGCAACACCAGAAGATCGAGAAGTGGTTTTGCTCGCGGCAGGACTGTTGTTACACTCAGGGGACGTCATGCAAGCAAGGCAAATCCTGATGCACGCTCATATCTTATCTGGAGAGTTCGATAGTTGGTTGGAAAAGACGCGATGGTTGAAACCTTAGAGGACGAAGAATCCAAGAAGCAAAACAAAAGCATCTTGATGCTGCGGGTGGGTTTTGGCCTACTGCTGATCGCGTCCTTTCTTTTATGGGCTAAGGCTTATGCTGCAGGCTCCATGGGAGCGCCCCCAGCCTTACTGGCATTTGGAAACGACCCCTTTGAAGACCCCAACGATTTTTATATCCGGTTGATGGCAGTGGATTCCGTTCGCAAACGAAAGTTGACCATCGAACGGGTCCATGTTTTGAACGAGAAAAATCAAAGACTGGCTTCCTTTGATTCTGAAAATGGCGTCATTCCTAAAGACAAGCTTCAAGCGAGTCAGCGTCTATCGGTCGCGGTCAGCATGGCAGGCGAAGAAGAGGATTTATTGCTTCCTTTACTCATCGACCGCCAACAGACATCTCGCCATCGAAGTGCTTTTGACGGTTTTCAGTGGCGAGAGATTGACTCCGATTACGCCAGCGAGCCACCCAAGGCTGCCAAGCGTTTTTATCCGCTTTGGGGAGTGGTATCATCGTCATTAAGCAACCCAGGTTTGTATTTTGGCGACCAGGTTATTGAAGCGGTAACGATTGCGGCACATCCAGCCGAGGTATTTGATCCAGAGGGGAAAAAGTTTGTTTTGAATCGGAGTGGCTATGGGGTGACAGGTCCAGCCCAAGTTCGCCCCGGTGAGAAGGTCACCTTTCAGCTTCGGGCGGCGGATACGAAAATGTATTATGTCCACGGTTGGTTGAATGAAAACTGTTTAAAAATGGAGAAGGTGGAACTGTCTTCGGAGATGACCTCATGGAGTGTTAAGGTCCCCTCACAGGCCAACGCCGAAGATGCTTTATGGGTTTCGGTGACCGCTTCCCCATGGATCAAAGCGCAGGGCAATGCCCACGTGGCACGGGTGGTGCATCCATCCTCCAAAACGACGTTGAACGAACATATGGCGTGGATAGATGCCATCACCAATCATTCCTTTTTAGATGACCCCTTACGGCAATGGGCGGCCTCACAGACGGGGCATCCCATGCGGGCAAAGATTTTAAAAGCACTGAACAGCCGAATCGCTCCTCCATTTCATCAGGCACCTTTGGTGGCCGCCCTCCCAAAGAAACAAACGGCCGCTTTTGAAGCCGTAAAAGCTGTGGCGTTGGAAAAGTGGCGCAAACCTTATCGGGCCAGCGCTTTATTGTTGAGCCTGTTCATCTTGTTGTGGCTCCGACTTGAAATCCGGAGCCATCTGCTGTGGAAGCAGGAAATGCGCTTGTTGGTTGATGATGAAGAGGAAATTGCACTGCCCAGAGGCTGGCGAGACCGTTTTCCATGGCACTATCTCTGGGCTGGCCTGGCTTTTCTGTGTATTTCAGCCTTAATTTGGGGCGCAGACTGGGTTTTGGGGCTCACCATGGTGGACTACCGCTTCTAGCCTTTAAGACCCTGGTTTTGTTGTTTTTTTGCTGAACCTGCGCTTAAATAAAGGTTCAGGATCCACGAAAGGGTCCGGGGCGAAGGCAGCTAAGTCGTGGATATTGGTGATATTGTAGATGGACGATACCGGTTACTGGAACTCCTCGGAGAGGGAGCGGCGGGTAAGGTTTATCGAGCGGAAGATTTGGGGCAGGGGAAACCCATTGTGGCGCTCAAGTTGCTGCACGCCAAAGACGCCCGTTGGGAAAACTTTTTTCGGCGTGAATTCGAAGTCTTGTCGGGTCTCAACCACCCCAATCTGGTTCGCGTTTATGACTTTGGTCCTGCGCCTGAAGATGACACTTATTATTTCACCCAAGAATTAGTGGTGGGCAAACCATTGTTGGATGCCGTCGCGGGAATGCGGGTGGATCAAGTGGTGGGCTTGTTCATTGAAATCTGTCGCGCACTTGAATTCATTCATGCGCACGGCGTGCTGCATCGCGACTTAAAACCAGCCAATATCATGGTGAACATGAACAACCCCATGGGCGAAAGAGTTCGTGTTTTAGATTTCGGGTTGTGGCGGGAGTTGGACAACACGCCGAAAAAAGGGGCGCGTTGGGCGGGCACACCGCTGTATTTGGCATCTGAGGTTTTACGAGGCTACGGGCATTCAGTATCGGCCGATTTGTACGCCGTAGGTGTGACCCTCTATCAATCCATTACCAGAAAGTTACCGCACGGACGCGGCACCCCTCAAGAATTGCTTTCCGCACGCAAAAAAGAACCCGCACCCGATCTATCTCACCGGTGTTCTCAGAATTTCGCTGCACTCGTGGGACGGTTGCTCAAAGAAGACGCTAAGGAACGACCCGAGTCCGCAGCCGAAGTGGGAGCGGCTTTGTCTGCGGTGGCGCCCAAGTATGCACTGGCCATGCCTTTGGCTCTGGGCCGAGCACGCCTGGTGGGCAGGCAGGCGGAAAAAGATTTGATTGGGGGCACCATCAAAGACGTGAATGCAGGCAGGCCAGCACCGAGATTGATCGTGGTTGAGGGCGAACCCGGTATGGGGAAGTCGCGCTTGGTTCAAGAGATGAAGGCGCAAGTTCAGTTAGATGGTGGGCGAGCTGCCGTCGGACAATGTGGTACCGATGTGAATTGGGCGTACCGACCAATCTCTGAAATGGTGCGAACGCTCGCGCCCGGAAACAACAAAGAAGAACTCTACGATGGTTACCGCAATGTGATGGAGTATTTTTACCCAGATTTGGGAAGCACCGAAGCTTCCATGGCCATTTTGAGGCCGGTGCATGAAGAAGAGACTTTACAGGATGACATTGCAACCTTCTTCCATGATATGGCCCGGGTCCAGCTGTGCGTCCTATTTGTGGAGGATATTGAAGCCTGCGATGCCCAAAGTTTAAGGGTCTTTCAGAAGATCTTGACCAAAGAAACAGCACGCCACTTGATGATCATCGTCACCAAAGAGCCAAATGCCCAACTCCCCTCGGCCTTACAAGATGTCCGAGACGCTGACAAATTTCACGTTCGTTTAACTCCTCTACAAAAAGAAGAAATGCAGGGGATGGTGAAGGCATTGCTGGGGGTTGAAAACGTACCGGGTCAGCTGTTTGATACGCTGTGGGCCTACAGCAAAGGCATTCCGCTGAAAGTAGAAGATTATCTGGCTGCACTGCTCGATAAAGGCGAAATTTATCGTGGGGAACAGGGCTGGAACTTTGAGGGCGTCTTGAACCGCGACTTGCCTGTGTTTTCAAGTGATGAAGTGGTTCAAGAGCGATTGCGACATTTGACAAATCTTGAGAAGACGGTTTTGTCCGCTTTGGGTGTGTTCAACCAACCGGCCAGTGAAAAAATGTTATCGGCCATCACTGGCATGAATCGGTCGGCGGTCAAAACCTCATTAACCAGGTCCGAAGCGCATGGCATTCTCACGGTGGTCAGTTTGCAGGGCGACACGCCACGATTTGCTTTTCGACACCCTAGTTTTAAAGACGCGCTGCTTGGACAAGAAGAAGCCGCGGGTACGTTACCTGGTTTACACCTTCGCTGCGGTAATGTTCTAGAGGAAAGGGCGAAAGAAAAATCGGATAAAATTGCAGAAACCTTGGCCTATCATTTTGAAAAAGCAGCCGACACCGGAAAAGCGGTTCATTATTTGTCCTTGGCCACGGACAGCAGCATGGCCATGTGCGATGTCCCGCGCGCGTTGATTCACGCGAGACAAGCCAGCCGTTTACTCAGAGAAAACCCTAATGCTGTTGCCGTCAAAGAAAGCCTCGGCGCGCAATACCGCTTGGCCAAGGTGTTGTTCGTTGCTGGCGAGTTGCAAGAATGTTCTGCGTTGTTGCAATCCATTTACTGGGTGGCCGATGAAGAAGGTGACCACCTCATGGCGGCACGCATTCAACTTTTTCGCTCCAAACTGTTTGCAACGTTGGGTTTATCGGTGAGTGATGTGGAACCCTTTCGGCAGCAACTTGAAGAAATGGGTCAAGAGGGAGGCCCAGTGGCGGAGCGATTGATTTTGTTGGCTCAGCAAAATTTGGGCCTTATTTCAAGGCCCGTACAAGTTTTGCGGGAGACCCGACGACTCGTGGCCAATGAGCGGGCCATGAGTGATCGAGATTATCAACTGGTCGGTTGGGAATTACTAACCCATGCAGCCATTCGGGCCCGTCGCTTTAGGCAAGCTGTGGTATACGCCAAAAGGCGTTTGACCGTCGCTGAAAAATTCAATTCACGTTTTCACAGTGCCGATGCTCAAATTGTTTTGGCGTCCGCTTTGGCTGCTACGGGGCAGCGGTTACAGGCACGTGACTTGTTTAAGAAAAGCCTAGACCAGGCCGATCGTTGGGGCGCGCGTTTGCTTGAGGTCAAAGTCTTGTTTCAGCTGGCACGTGAGTTGTATGTGTCTGGGGCCTATTCTGATGCCATCGCCAGGCTCCATGAGGCTTTATCGCTTGCATCGGAGTTATCATTGAGGATTGAAAAGCTGGAAATGTTTTGCTTCCTTGGCGAATGTCTCGTTTCATTGGGCGAATACGACAAGGCTTACGAACAAATTGATGCAGGGATTAAAGCTTTTGGAGACAAGTCAGAAGACCCCGCTGTAGCCCTAAGTTTCTTGATTAAAGCTGATGCAGCCATGTCACAAAACCTCCTCAAGAAGAGCGATAGCCTGCTTAAAAAAGCCACAACCATATTAAAAAACGGCAGAGAGCATGGGCATCTCCAGGCACGTCTCTACAAGGGAAAAGGTTGGTCTTACATGTTGAAGGGTAATTTCGCCCGATCGCGCCGTGCATTTTTGTTGGCGATTTTGTGGTACCGCCAAACTGAGGAACGCTTTCAGATGGCACGGGTGATGGTGGATTACGGTCAACTGTTGTTAAGAAACGACCTTCCAGCACGCGCTTACCGTGTGGTGAAGAACGCAAAAAAGATATTTTTGTACCTTGATGCCAAAGGGGAGGAAAGGCGCTTGCTTCCTTTATTGAACGCGGCCAAAGGTTTGAGCAACAATTAAAATCGATAAGTGACGTCTAATC
Source organism: Myxococcales bacterium (assembly GCA_002721815.1). Classification (GTDB taxonomy): domain Bacteria; phylum Myxococcota; class UBA727; order UBA727. The sequence goes on along the minus strand of PBLQ01000011.1, from coordinate 91,565 downwards.
GCGTGGCATGAATAGCGCCTTTTGATTTCCAGTCGCCCATATCATCGTCACTGTATTTTTTCGTGGTGGTGCGGTCCTCAAAAAAGTGACCTTGCCACGTGAGGTGAACATCCATGGGGTGTTCAGACCATGACATGGGGTCGTTGAGATGCCAGGTAATGCCCATGGCACCAATATGCGTGTTGTTGTCTACCATGTTGGTGAGGTTGGTTTGATCGGGGATGGGCGTTGGACGGTATTTCCATCCACCACGCACTTTCCAAAGCTTGTTCCAGACCGGGGTTTCGAACCCGAACCCCCAGTTGTAGGTGTCAACGAACCCCACAGGTCCATTTCGGGTGAGGCCAGCACCGGGCATATCCAAACCTTCATCCAAACCTAATTGCTCTAAATCGGCACCAGAGAAATCCATCGCAATGATCATGCTTGGGTCGATGGCCGCTGACCATTGTTCCCAATCAGCGCTGGCGGTGAAAACAAATGCATTGGTGGATTTAAAGGAGAGCACGCCTCCTGCTCGCCTTGGGCCAAAGTTACTCAGAACATCCATCAAGACATCGATGGTGACGTCAAGATTATCAATATTATTCCGGCTTAAAACATCGATATTGTCTTGCATTTTCTCATGGAAAAAAGCTGAAAAAGATACATCACCCACACCCAAATTAAAGGCGCCCAAATGAACGCCGGCCATGGGTGCGAAGACCGGCTGGACCTCAATGGTAATTCTCTGTTGATTAATGGTGGCATCGAAAGGGTCTACCAAAAGGACCATATCTGTGAACGCATGGGTGGCAAAACGAAAACCAGCACCTACCGAAAGCCAGTCCGTTAGTTGGATGCCGAGCATTGATGCATTATGAATCCGGTGACTTTTCTCATAGCGATACATAAAAGCCTCAGAGGGGTCAAAGCCGGTGATGGATAGCAATTGCTGGGCGGGAAAATAGAGATGCATGCCAAACACCACTCTTTTTTTCAAAACCCCACCCAGCGGGATGGCCATGCCCATAACCATCCCTCCTTCAGTGTCAGGGGGATTCCACTGATCACTCTTATCCACGCCGTCGGGACTGGTGAAATCCACCATCGGGGTTTCCAAGAGCAGGCCCATGTTCACCTGAATGTTTTCGAGTGTGGCGAGTTGTGCGGGCTGCAAATAGGTGTCGTCCAGATTGTTGCTCAGGCCGTTGGGGATTTGGGCACGTCCCGAATTGGTGGGACCTGCGCCCCAATTTTCGGTCACACTCCAGGCTTGCGCAGACGCGTGAAATATGAAGCAACACAGGCATGAGAATAAAGCTGCGGTACGCATTTATTGGGCTCCAGGGGTGCAAGAATTAAAGAAGAAAGCAACGATACCTGAAAAGTCGGCCATGATGCCATCGCCCTGAAGTTGAATCAGGGTGGGGACCCAAAGCGGGGTGTGTGTGGGCGACAGAAAACCAGAGACACTCGCCAATAGGTCTCGCGCTAAGTAGTCGTCTGCAAAAAGGATATCCAATGTCACTTCAAGCGTGTCGAGCAAGGCTGGTCCAGCAAGATCTTCGGTAATGGTATCGGCAGAATCAACAGTCTCGCCAAAATCGATAAAGGAAAAAGTAATCAAGTCGTACACAAAGTGTGCGAAAATATTATTATTGTCTTCGTTTAAAAGGCAGGTGACGGTGGATTGGAGGTAGGACAAAAAAGCATCATCTGATTCGAGCCCGTAAAACCCCACATCCATCAAATCAGCAATTTTGTCGCGCAGGTCTGGCGTGTCTTCTAGTTGAGGCAGCAGAAGCTCGTCGATGGTGGTCCGAAAATAGGCGGTATCTAGGTCGGGACTGGTGAGGTTGCCCGCGATGAGATTCAAGAGCACCACAAAGGCGTCCCGCCCTAAAAGAATTTGTCCCTCTTCCGTCTCGGTCGTACTTTCGGTGTCTAGCGTGTTTTCATCTAACTCGAATCTGGCCAGTAAGGTGGAAAGTTCCGGATCGCTTAACAGGACACCCAGCTTATCCAAAAGAACCTCAAACCATTTGGTTTCGGTGGTCCCTTCGGCTTCGTACGGAAGCTGTAAGGCCGAACGCGCCATGCCAATCATGTCATGGGCAGGACATGTTTGAATTAAGGTACCGGCAAAATGCCAAAGGCCATGGTTATCGGCAGGCGTTTGTTGGTTGTCCGCATCCGAATATTGTAGCAGGGCAAATCCCGGCTCGCTCAAACGGGCCAAGCCTTCTCCTTGTTCATAATTTTTCACCAGCATGGGAAGGTTGTTGGGGTCGACTTGTCGGGCCAGCGCAATCAGAAGTTGTCCGATGGGTCGAAATGCGCCCCCATCAAAAAGAACGGCATCGACCATGGGGGCCAATGGGTTGAGGGTTTTGGTCTCCAAAACTGCGTTGATGTAGTTCAGCTGGGGCTGTTCGGTCGTACAATCCGTAGCTGCAGTGGGAATTCGATTGGGTGCATCCACACCCACACCTGAATCGCAGCTGAGAAAAGCCAAGGTGCCGATGAAGAGCCCCAAAGTATGAAAACGCCAATGCATTGCTTTATCAAAATGCTTTCAGCCGGGTCTGACAAGGTTTGTGCGGCTAAAAATCTGATTTTTTAGGTGGTTTGAGGCAAAATGGGGGCTCGGAGGCAGCAGTTGGCGACTCGAATCAAATTGGCAGACAATTGGCGGCTCTTGCCCGCAAAAAGCCGGGCAAATTGGCGAATGCAGGCCGCATCTGGCACCAGTATGTTACCGGCCACGTTGCCAGGTCCGTGGCAAATGGTCTCCGGGTTGGAGAACCATTTTGGTATGGTGGTGTACCAAAACGAGGTGGACCTCAAAATTCCAAAAGGGCAATACGCCACCCTGAAATTGAGTCGTGCATGCTATCAAACGCGAGTCCTTTGCAATGACCGTTGGGTTGGTAAACCGGAGGCGGGCTATTTTCAAACCCGTTGGATTCACCTTCCCAACGCGGAGGATGGATCGAATGTCATCAATATTGAAGTGACCTGCGAGCGCGAGAAAGACCTCACCCAGAAAAAACAGATTTTGGGGATTTTTTCTCATTGGGACATGTTGCCTGCGGATCTCAATCCAGGAGGAATTCATGACATTCCTGAAATATGGGTTCATGGTCCCGTCTTACCGACGCAAATTCGTTGTTTCGCGGAGCAGCTCACTGAACAAGAAGCCCATGTGGTGGGTGAAGTGGATTTGTTTGCGCATACAGCTTCCTCTGTGTGGCTAAAAGTCGGGGTGTGGCCTTTGGGATTCGATGCCCCGGTGGCGCAAATCGAACTCCCATACCAGCTAAAAGTTGGGAAAAATACGCGTTTGTTTTCTTTATCGCTCGAAGAGCCGCGACGATGGTGGCCCAAAGGTATGGGGGACCCCAATCTTTATCGGATTGAGGTCACTGTCACGCCCGACAAGGGGCAGACAGAAACCCTCGCAGATGTGGTGGGTTTCCGAACGGTAGAAATGTCGGATTACCAATTTCGTATTAATGGCGAGAAACTATTTTTGAGGGGAACCAATCTTGCGCCCGTGGCACCCTATTTGTCTCATATGACATCCGACAAACTGGACTCGGCTTTGGACCATGCTGAAGCGTTCAATGTTAATTTGCTCAGGGTGCATTGTCACGTGTTGCCCCAACACTTTTACCGAGAGGCGGACAGGCGAGGCATGCTGGTTTGGCAGGACATGCCCTTGCAGTGGTTGTACCACCCGAAAACCCTTCCTGAGATTCGCAGGCAAGGACGACGGTTGTCGAAGTACATCTATAACCATCCGTCGGTCATTTTATTTTGTTGCGCTAATGAGCCAATCTACATGGAAGATACCGGTAAAGTTAAAGTGAAACAGACGATTTTGACGTTGTGGAATTTCTTTGGTCCGAGTCACATGCGTGACGTGATCGCCAAAAGCGTGTGGCGCGATTTGAAGAAAAAAGACACCACTCGGATCTATTTACAATCGTCCGGTGAGTTGGACACACCTTTGGCTGAAGGCGGTGATACGCATTTATACGCAGGCTGGTACCCGGCTTTCGGTCCTGTAGAGCGCTTTGATTGGTTTGCAGAGAAAATGCCGAAAAATATTCGCTTTGTGTCCGAGTTTGGCGCCCAATCATTGCCTAATATTGAATCTGCAAGGGCTTTTCTGCCGGAGGACCTCACGGATGCCGCATGGAAAAAAGTGGCGGCCAGTAAAATGGCTCAAATACCCAACATGAAGCATTGGGTCGACTTGGACGCATGCCAAACTCTGGAGGACCTCGTGGAGGTGACCCAGCGATGTCAACTTCGGGTGTCTCGTTATATCATCGATAGACTCCGTTTTTATAAGTATAGTCCCGCTGGTGGTTTTACACATTTTTTGTTGAACGAGACGATTTTAGGTGTCACCTGGAGCGTCGTCGATGCCACCGGTGTTCCGAAAGATACATTCAAGACCCTGTCAAATAGCCTTATGCCGGCAAACATATTCTTGTTGCCGGGCGAAGAGAAAATAAACGTCGGAGAAATGTATCCAGGCATGCTTTATGGGGTGAACGATGAAAAAATACCTGTTCATCTGGCTTGGCGTGTCTCTGCGGTGCATCAGTCGGGTGAAATTCTTGAGCAATACGAGGGAGAGGTGTTCTTAGAGCCTGACAGTGAATCGAAGCGCTGCGCCTCATTGGGCTTTGTGCCTGCGCAAGAGGGCTTTGTTGATGTCACGATAGACATTACCCGCAACGAAACTGAACATCAGGCCAAGCATTGGCGTCACGTGTATCGGGTAGAAGTGTTGGGACCTCAACGCAAAAAGGTCGGCAAATTAATCCCTGATCGGTTGCGACAGTTCTTTAAGGTTTAATATTAAGCTGTGGTCGTAAGTCCAAATGGTAAAGACTCACTTCTTCTTCGAGGTCTGGATGAATCACTTCAAAGTGATAGCCTTTTTTCTGAATAATATATTTTTGGGAGGGGCAGTTCGCCTGAAATACGCACGGCGTTTTTGCACAAACAGGTTTGTTCTCACAAAAAACAGCGGCGCCCTTGGGAGAGCTGGTTACAGCCATCTGAGGCGGTTTTAAATTGAAGAGGGTACCAACATAAAACCCAAGGCCCAAGACAAGCAGCAGTAGAAAAAACCAACGAGGCAAATGCGATCTTTGTGGCGGTGATATTGTCGTTGGATGTTGTGACTGAGGGGCAGTGGCGACGGCAGGTTTCTTGATTGGCCACGCCATGGAGGGGTCGGGGAGGGCGCTGGATTGCCCAGGTTGGCCAAACTGGGCTTCGGGTTGTGTGAGGTCAAGCGGTGCAGGGGAAAAGGGATCGGTATGGGTATTCAGTCCATCACCTATCGGGACTAACTCTGTTTGAGAGTCAGACGGCTCGGGATCTAAAGATATCTCGGTGAATTGGTCTTGAGCTGGAACGAGGGCTTGCGCTGTGGTGTTTGTTTGCTCAGGGGTAAAGCCGGTTTGTCCCAGCTCAATGTATTCTTTGAGTCTTTTTTTCTGAGCGCGATAATGGGTGCGGAAAATTTTTCGAGTTAAATTCGCCAAGTCGTCTTTGTCGGGCAGCCAGTTCGACGTTGTCATGAGCCGTGAAAGGTCCGCGCTGAGTTCGCTGGCCCATTTGTACCGTCGATCTGGGTCAGGATTGGTCGCCTTTAAAATAATTTCGCTTAAACCAGAAGGGAATTCTTGGAGTTCTTTTTCTCTTTCGTTCAGGTTGCCCTCTCGCACTTTTTGGAGCAGATCAAAATCATTATCGGCTTTAAATGCCCGTTTGCCTGTCACCAATTCATAGAAGATGAGACCCAGTGCGTAAATATCAATTCGATGGTCAAAAGGTTGCCCCTTGGCTTGTTCGGGAGCCATGTAGGTAACTTTGCCTTTGATGACGCCTTGTCGGGTGCTCGCAATTCGATCTTCTGCTTTTGCAATTCCGAAATCGATAATTTTGAGATCGCCATCAAAGGAGACCAAGATGTTTTGGGGGCTCACGTCTCGGTGGATGATTTTTAAGCTTTTGCCGGCTTGGTCTCTTTTTTTGTGAGCCACATCTAGGGCCGTTGCAATGCGTTGCATAATGAGGGTGGCGAGATCCAAGGGGAATTTCTGGGTGTGCCATGTTATTTCCCAGAGGTTACGTAAACTGACCCCAAAGACAAATTCGAGGCTTTGAAAATAGATGCTCCCTTTGTTCCCCATATCGAAGATTTTCAGAATATTTTTGTGCTGCAACTGTCCCAGGAGGCGGCCTTCATCAATGAACATGGCGATAAAATTATGCTCTTCGGCGATCACGGGCAGGATACGTTTGAGTGCGACCAACTCATGACCCGGTTTACCTTTTTTATCAAAAGCTAAAAAAACCTCTGCCATTCCGCCAATTGCGAGTCGTTCTAGAAGGATATAGCGGCCGAATTTAATGGGTTCCATAACAGTTAGCTTAGATGAAACAGGTTTATACCAAAAGAGATCGAGGGAAATAATCGTACATGCTAAAGTGAAACTGCTGAAAAAGGGAGGTTTGCGATGGTGAAGTATTGCCCTGTTTGTGAAACGGAGTATCAGGATGCGACAACGAATTGTGCGGAAGACAATGCCAAACTGTCCAATGATAAACCAGCGCACCCTCTGGACGAAGAATCTTTCGTTGCCTTTTATGCGGCCACCAACGAGTTAGAAGCACGCCGAATTGTAGCCATCCTAGCGGATGAAAATGTTGAGGGAATGGTTCGGGAAACCACCAACACGGTTTTTCCCGGGGCGGCAGGCATGCGCTTTTTGGTGTTTGTGCCGGCCAATGCCCGATCTTCTGCGGCCCAGCTTGTACAGCAGGCCATTAACGATGAAGTGTTATCCCAGGACGGGAGTTATGTCACCGGATAACCCCCAAAAACCAAGTCCCATCGCTCAGGCGCGCGCCTGGATCGCAAACAGTCGCAAATTGCTTTTTTTCGTGGGAGCCGGTTTATCTAAAGCGTCTGGTATAAAAACGTTTCGAGACGAAGATGGGCTGTATCAAGACCGTCGCGTTGAAGAATTGGCGCACGTGGACAGTTTTTTTCATCAACGAGAGATTATGTTGTCTTGGTATCAACATCGTCGACAACAGTTGTTGAATGTTTCTCCGAACGAAGGACATCGGGCGTTGGCTGCCGCTGCCAAAACCCACGATGTGGTGGTGGCAACGCAAAATGTTGACGACTTGCTCGAGCGGGCACAGCAAAACATGCAGGTGACATGCCCTGTTTGGCATGTGCACGGCGCACTCGCCCAGGTACGTTGTCATGATTGTGGCTTGGCTTTTAATGATTTGACATTGGATTTAGGGACCTTGCCTGTTTGTGAGGCTTGTCATGGTCCCTTGCGACCTGGGGTGGTCTGGTTTGGTGAAGCGTTGCCACCCGAACCTTTGCAAGAAAGTTTCGCAGCGGCTCAGGCCTGCGAGGTGTGCGTGTTGGTGGGGACGTCCGGTGTGGTTTACCCTGCGGCCATGATTCCCGAACAGGCTGCTGCGGCAGGCGCTAGGTTGATAGAGGTCAATCCAAATACGTCTGGGTTGAGTCATTTGTGTGATATCTCGATTCGCGGTCCTGCCGACGAGATTTTACCCCAGATTTTTGAGGGGTTGAATTAACCGAAAGCCTGCTTGTAATTCACGCCTTCCACATCTTCGTTTTGAACCAAATGCGATGGTGCAGCATCGGCAAAAAACAACTGGATGGCATCGAGTACTTCTGCGTGGGTTTCCATTTGAAGTACCTGTTGGCGGAAGGCTGAGCCCCCGCGAAAACCTCGAGAATACCATATTAGGTGCTGGCGAAAGGTGCGAATGGCATGCAATTCTGGCGTGATGGTTTTCCCATGACGTTTTCGGTTGGTGGCGGATTGACCTGCTTGGGCCACTTGAGCATCCAGTTCTAAATGGAAGCGTAGGTGAGCATTGAAGTGGTGCCGGATGAGCTGCATTCGTTCTTGAGGTGTGACTTCGACATTTTTAGCGCCTTCGTGGAGGGCCCTGAATATCCAGGGGTTGCCCAAGGCACCACGTCCTATCATCACGCCATCACATCCCGTTTGTTCAAGCATGGCATAGGCATCGCCAGGGGTTAAGACATCACCGTTCCCAATAACTGGGATGTCAACAGCTTGCTTGAGCTCTTTGATGAGTGACCAATCCGCTTGACCACGGTAGGCTTGTGCCCTGGTTCGGGCATGCATGGCCACTGCTGCAACCCCAGCCCGCTCCATATGTTGCGCCATGTCTACGAAATTGACATTGTCGTGGTCCCAGCCACTTCTGATCTTTGCGGTGATGGGCACCTTGTCCTCGGTGGCTTCACGCATGGCACGAATCATTTCAGCCGCCCGTTTGGGGTCCATCATCAAGGCGGAGCCAGAGCCGGTTTTGGTCACTTTTTTCACCGGGCAACCCATGTTGATGTCCACCATGTGCGCACCGTGTTGCCAAGCGGCGTGAGCTGCATGGGCCATGACTTCGACATCACCACCAAACAGCTGCACCGAATAAGGGATCTCAATGTCTTTATCGTAGGTGAGATATTGGAGGGTTCTTCTGTTTTTGAAGAAGATGCCTTTGGAGGAAATAAGCTCAGTGGGCGCCAAGGCGGCTCCCATTTGAAGGGCGATGACCCTAAACGTCATTTCACTCACCCCTGCCATGGGGGCGAGAATAAAGGGGTTCTTCAGCTGGTAGGGTCCAATTGCGAATACCATGGGCCGTTTGTAAGGGTTTCGGGCCAGCTGGTCAATCGGGTCTCTAAGCGGCTTTGTTGCTGGATTTAAAGAAGAAACGCAGTCCCCAGAACAAGACGGCGATGGAGAATGCCCCGCACAGAGCGCCCCAAAACCAATAGGGCAAAAACAGTGCATTGGACATTTGAGCGACATCTGAGGGCATGCTGCCCCCCGCGGTTTCGGCAACCGGGGTGAACAGGTAGTCGGCTCGAGAAAAAACGCTCAGGGCGAGCTGTACGGCCACAAAGACCAGGGTGAACTGGGAAGCCCACTGAGGCCCTTTGAGGGGGACCCATAAAAAAAGTGCACCCAATGCGCCCACGAAGAAAATGCCAAAAAAGGAGCGGACCAACAGTAAATCGGCCACCAACAGGGCGATGCCCACTGCCGCCAGTGATGCTTTCGCCCATTTGTCTTTGTTGCACAGTGCGAAAAACAGGGCGGCCACTACAGCAGGACCGCAAAGCCCACCGGCGGAAACCAAAGCGGCAGCGATGCGACCATTGTAACCGGTCACACGTGCCACGCCGGAGCCATCGGACCACATTTTAAAACTCTCAAAATCGCCGCCCACCAAAATACCCATGAGTCCATGCCCCATCTCGTGCGCCAGTGTGGAAAGGAGCATCAGCGGGTAAGCCAAACGGGGGCCCCAAGGGGGGGTATGGTAAAGCGTGACCGTAATGGCCACACTGATCAGCAAAATCCACCGTAATCTTTTGGAGGTACGGGCGCTCATGCTTTCTCTTCGAGGGTAGGGGCTTCGCTCGCTTCGATGACATTCAATGAGAATTTCTCGAGGATACTTTCACTTGGGAGCTCGCGCGTGATCCGCCCCACCTGCTTGGTGGGAACCGCCAACAATGCAAAGTCCCACTGGCCTTCGGTCTCAACATTGAGTTGATAGTATCCTTCTTTAGGCGACGGGGTAAAAGCATATCCAGGGCGACGCCCCCCTAAGATGGCAAAGCCTTTGATGCGATAGTCTTTGGGTAGCTCTAAGAGGGTGGGATGTCCCGTGACCGCCGTTTGCTCTTTGGCAAGTTGGTCGAGGTTTTGTAAAACATTCCCAAAATTGACCCCTGGCAATTTGTTATTGTTCTGCTCCAGCAAAGAAATCATGACTTCCAAGGGGTAAATGTCCCGAATGGGAGATGTTTCGAGTTCGTTAAAAAGTTGCCGTACTTTGCCAGCATTTCTAAAGCCATTCAGAAGCGATGCGGATTTCTCTATGGTTTCAAAACGGTCCAAGCCTTGGTGGCGCCAGTAATCGAACAGTCGAACCATATGGCCCGGGGCTTTAAGGCCTAAATCTTCGATGGCTTTGGCGTCCAGCTCGGGGTCGAAAAAATCGTTTTGACCTTCTGCGCGAAGCTTTGAAAAATGGTCGCTGTCTTCTTTGATGTGGCCCAACAAATATTGCTCGATCATTTCGCGACGATTGCCTTCACCAAATGAGTCGCCGCCCAGCAAGTCACTGCCACCGCCGCCTTTTCGAGAAACGGCATTGGCGGTGAGGGTTTCTGAGTCTAAATCACCATCCTTTAAGGAGTCATCCAGTTCACTGGCGCCTTCGGCCGAGGCTTTTTTGGCGCGTCTTTGCTTGCGCATTTTTTTGAGAATGGCCGCGTCTGGCCCGTCTGCATCCCCAGGCACTTCGGCGTTCTCGGCCGCATTCTCAGCCGCCTGGCTGGTTTGCGCATTTTCTTTCTTTTTGGCTTCTTGTTTGGCCTCTTGTTTGGCTTGTTGGACCAAGCTTTGTTTCAAGCTACCGGTATTGATACGAAATTGTGACATGGGGCTCCTCAAACAGGTATTTCTAGCTCATAGCATTATCGGGCTTTTCGGGCTTCCGGTTTTCATATAAAACCGGAAAAAGAGCTTTTTTTTGCCCGAAAAGTCATGTTTTTGGGTTTCAAAGGCCTGGAGTAGCCAATTGAGTCAAAAAAAACGTATCAGACCCACCAGTGTGTGCCCGCGATGTGAGGGGTTCATGCAGCGTAAAACCGCCATTCAGGAGCGAACGGGAGCGCGGCATTGGGGTGATATCGACCCTTTTTTGCGTTTGGGAGGCGTGGACATTCACCATTTTGTTTGCATCCACTGCGGAAATATTTCGGCCTATCAAATCAAGTTCGTGTTTCCGGGGTTTGGTCGATCCAAGGGCTAGTCAAAGCGTGGCCTAACCGGGCTTCCAGTTTTTCGATAATCCCAGAATAGTGCTCGTTTTGAGACAGAGAAGGCATCAAGGTGACAAGATCGTATGGCAAGGGGGCGATGACCGTCTCTTCTTGAACGCCGTGGAGTTGAATGGCAAAGGCATGTAGCGCGTGCCGCGGATGTTCAAGATGGTCATCAGACGTATTTTCATTTTGGGTGGTTAAGGCATCAAAATAAATTTCGCCCATATCGTAGAGTTTGTCTCCAACAATGGGATGTCCCGCCAATGCCGCATGTGCCCTGATTTGGTGTTGCCGACCGGTGAGCGGTTTACATAAGAGTAACGAGCGGTTGCGTTCCGCATCATGATGAAGAAGTTCAAAGTCAGTATGACTGATGAGCCCGTTTGGGTCGGCGATCATTTTGATGCGCACCAGTCCGCGGTCGCCTTGTAAGGCCAATGGGGTATCCACCGGGAAGTTTGTCGTCGTGGGCTTCCCCTTTACGATGGCCAAATACAACTTGCGATGGCGATTTTTTTCAAAAGATTTTTTGATGTCGGATTCGGCCTGAGCCGTTTTGGAACAAACCAGGGTGCCACTGGTTTCTTTGTCCAGCCGGTGACAGATGTGCGGCGGTTTTTCGGGGAATCGCGTTTGCAGCCAATAAGTGATGGTTCGGTAATAATGGAGGGCAGTGGGGTGGACCGCTAAATAGGGGGGTTTGTTGATTACCAGCCGATTGGCGTCTTCATGAAGAATGCGAATGGGCCAGTTGGTTTCAGGCTTTTTGTCCGGGGGAATGCGCCAAAAAGAGACAGCATCGCCACTGTACAACCGTGTCGAAGGTTTGATGGCCAGGTTGTTTCTTCGAAAATCGCCTCGTGCGATGAGCAGCCTACATTTTTCTCGAGAGATACGTCCGATTTTTTCACTGAGATAAGTATCGGCCCTGGAGCCATCGTGTGGGTGGGGGACCAACCACCTTTGCACCACGGCCCTGTCATCACCAAATGCCGGGATTTTTGAAACCCGGTCACTCAAGGAATGTCTCTTTTTTCCAGACGAATGGTGGCGATGACCAACATGGCAGCGATGTAACACAGACCGGTCAGGGTGCCTTGAAAAAGGTAGGACCATTCCGGGAGTTCTCCTCCTTGGGCCCAGTCGGTGAGATCGAAAAGGTATAAGTGTGGGACGAGATAGTAGGCCAAGTTGAGCAGTGCTGAGAGGTCGGCGAATTTACCACTGTCGATAAGCCATTTGAGCATCAATGACAGGCGGCCAAGAATAAATATGAGGGCGGTGAAGGTGGCACTCATGGTGCTTGAAGAGCCGACGCCAAACATGATGGCAACGGCCCCAATGGTGAAACCCTCTAAGGACAAAAACATGAGTGCCCAAAAAATACGTTCGGGCTCTTTGGCCAGGATACCCACGCCCATGCCCCATAAAACCAGTCCGATCACCAAATTACTGATGACCACCAGTAAAACCACGGTGAAGAATTTCCCCATAATGATTTCAAATCGACTGATGGGGCGGGACAAGAGTAAATGGATTTGCTTGTTTTCAATTTCTGCGGTGAGGTTCACGATGGCCACGGTGGCCGCCATGGCTGCGGTAACGATAGACCCGAAAGCCATGCCCAAATCGACCAGCATGCGCGCACCTTCTCCCGAAGAAAGTCGATCCAGGACGAATGCAGCAATGACCATGAAAATGTTGGCGGCCAAGAGGTTGATGTAAATCCGGCTTCTGAGCAGCTGTCGAAAACCGGTGAGTCCCAATGCGATGATGCGTCGAATCATGAGACCTCCCGTGGCTGAGTTTGTTCGATGAGAGCGATAACCTCTTCTTCCAAGGTTGGTTTCATCGCTTCCACTTTATGAATGATTGCGGATGTGGGTTCGAGTTGTTGGAGGAGTCGCAAACATTCCTTTTGGCTGTCTACTTGGACAACAATATGGGGGCCTTGGCGTTGGACAGTGGTCCCCGAGGGTAAGGCCATGGTTTCGAGTATTTTATCTGCTTGGCCCAAAGTGAGTTCGTACCCTGAATGATGCGAGCCGAAGATTTGATTGATGGGGCCTTGAGATAAGGTTCGTCCTTCATTGAGAAGAATAATTTCATCACACAGGGCTTCAACATCGGGTAAAACATGGGATGAAAAGAAAATGGTTTTTCCCTGCGCTTTTTGCTCGGTGATGATATCGCGCACCACTTTACGCCCGATGGGGTCGAGCCCGCTCATGGGCTCGTCTAGAATGAGCAAGTCGGGGGTGTGGCACAGGGCCAATGCCAAACCGACCCGTTGCTGTTGGCCCTTCGAGAATCCTTTAAGAAGTTGGTCTTTTAGAGAGCGCATCCCCACTTTTTCCAGTAGCCCATCGATGTGGCTGGTATTATTGACATGGGAGCTGTTGCTCAAATGGAGATGGAGCTGAATGAGTTCAACGGGTTTGAGGGTTCGAGGCAGGTTTTGAATTTCGGGCAAATAGCCCACCTTGGCTTTGGTTTGGGTGGAGGAGGGAGGTTGTCCCAGAACACTGATTTGGCCTTGGGTGGGTTTCATCGCGCCCAGCAGCAATTTGATGGTGGTGCTTTTGCCCGCGCCATTGGGGCCCACAAAACCCACGATGGCTCCTTGTGGGACCTTAAAGGTAACATCGTGAAGGATGGCTTTCTTATGCCCCCAAAATCCAACCTTCAAATCTTTTTGAAGGTTTTGGGCTTCGATAACGTGTGTCATTCCGCCTCCATTTTTTGCTGTACCTCTTTGATTTCAGCCTCAACCTCCTCGCAGGGATGCAGGTCGGTTTTTTTGATAATGGACCAGCAGTATCCCGGTGGGGTGGGTGGCATCTTGTCGATAATACCATAGTCCAAGAGGTCTTGAACGCGCATTGCAATCCTTCCGTGTCGAAGACGGAAACTGGCTGCGGCTTGCTTGAGGTTCATTTTCACGCAGTTCTTAATAATCTTACCTGCGCGTCCTTGAAGGAACTCCTGAGTGCTGGTGGGTCCGCCCGCTGAGAGCAATTGACTCATGTTCTCGCTCATCATGGTGCAGTCAGTGGAGGCCCTTTCTAGGCGTTGGATGAACGATTTGAGATAGGGGGCATGGCCGGGTTTTTTCACTGCATTTTTGTAATGGACCAGCGCCTTTGGAATATTCATTTCACCGAAGTAGGCCACAAAACCACGCCATTGAGAAAACTCCCAATCATCGGGAAACTTTTGTTCTCCCTTCGCTAAAATTTTATCCGCAGCCGTCGTGCGTTCAGGGCTGGTGGCCAACAAAATACCACCTATCCAATAGGGTAAAGAGAAATTAGGAGCCAAATCTGTGATGCGGTCGAGATAATGTTCGATGCCCAGGTAGCCCGTGGCTTCGCTGTAGCCAGAACCGACAAAAGAAACCACTTGTAGCCACAAAATGTCGGCCGCCGCCTGAGGACGCCCCAATGAAGCCACGTGCAGCATTTCTGTGGGCGGGGGAGGTTGAAGCTCTGTGATGTGCTGTTGAGTGGGAGGGTTAGGGGGCGCAAAACCGAGCCAGCCCACCACAGAACCGACCAGGGCTATTCCTAAGGTATAACTTATGTTTCTATCTCTGGAGCTAGGCATCACCGGTTTCGTAGCATTGTGTGCCTTGAAAAAAAAGCCACAAGCCTACAAGTGGAAATCAAAATGGAGCATCAATGGATGGGTGTGACAAAAGACAAACGAAATTGGAAAAAAAAAAGCCTCCCGAGGGGAGGCTTTTTTGTTGCGTTCAGACGGTGAATCTAATCACAAACATTTGAACCAGGCATAGACTTCAACGCGTTGTTTTGGTTGATGGTCCATGTATCACCTTGCATATCGGTTTTGACACCACCTACTGCGGTTCCGAGGAACTTGTAGATCATTTCGTCGTCACCGTCGTAAGGAACAGTGTAGTTGTAACGGAACTTGTTGCCCTTAATGTTGAAGTGCATGGTGTTCAAGTCAGATTGCTCACGCTGGGTTTTGCAATCGCGGTCGCAACCACCAGAGAAGTGCGTGTAAGTATCGTACTCTGCACGATATGCTTCTTCTGCAGTGTAGATGGCCTTCAAAGAAGAACGAGCCTCTGACTGTTTTGAACGACATTGAAATTTCACGAAGTTCGGAATCGCAATCGCAGCGAGAATACCAATAATCGCAATAACGATCATCAGTTCGATCAACGTGAAGCCCTTACCAAAGCTAGCGCCTAGTTTTTTTAACATGTTAGTTTTCCTTCCTTTGTATAAGAACTCCCGCCCTCCGCGGTTGTCCCAAAAAGTGATATCGAGTTCACCCTTAACATAAGCACATGCCGTGCCAAAAATTTTTGACCGGGGCTTACAAACATTTTTTCTGTAAATGCCTGTAAAAAAAGAACATTACTTGGCTGCCAGTCTGAGGCCCCCGTTGGAGGGTGACAAAATAACGCCAAATCGTTCTTTTGGGGTGACATTTATTGTCAGTTTTCCCCCGGATGATTCGGCCGCAACTTAGTTAAAGGGATGATCTTCTGTCAAGCCCATAATGGCCGGCAACCCTTTGTTAGGCCTAGATATCGATTTTGAAGTGTTTGTATCCGCGCCAGAGCATTTTACCCAGCATCAGTCCATGCCGAAATCGATGAATCTGGGTGGAGCCATATCGCCGGGCTTTATACCGCACTGGCATCTCTGCAATCTGAAGACCCAGTTGTGACGCTCCAAAGAGCAAATCAAAATCTCCGAATGGATCTTTGGCGCCAAACATATCTCTTTGACGATGTATTTTGTTATAATCCGAGCGTCTTAAGACCTTGGTACCACACAGCGTATCCTTGAGTGGTTGGGACAGTACGTAAGAAAAAGCGATGCCAAAAAGTTTGTTTGCGATGAGATTAAGGTGACGCATGGCTTCGTCTTCCATGGGGTATACGAGCCGACAACCGTTGATGAATTCACCACGGCCTTCTGCCAAGGCCATATAGAACCTGGGCAGATCTTCGGGCATCACCGTGAGGTCTGCGTCGAGAATCATCAGAACATCACCTGTGGCTTGGGCGAAGCCACTCATCACCGCATCGCCTTTGCCTTTGCCCGTTTGGGGAACGAAACGGATATCGCAGGGGGAGTCCTCTTCTTCCATGGCCCTCAAGATTTCTTCTCGGGTACCGTCTTCGCTTCCCCCCTCCACAAAAATAATTTCCGTTTTTGGTCCCATTTTCGGGGTGCGACGAATGGCGGGCCGGATATTGCCCCGTTCATTTTTGGCAGGGATTAAAACTGTCGTCGACAAAGGCTCGGGCTGCACGTGGAAATCAGGCCCTGGCCGGGCCACCACATATTGTAAAAGGTTTAAATGGTGGATGCCCGGTAATCCCGCTGCATACCGGTTGAGCAAGTTGCCAATCATCGGGACGGCCAGTGGGCAAAGCAATTTGTCCCCATGAGATACCTTGGTAAAACCATTGAGGCGGAGTAAATTGGTAATATCCCCAATGGTGAACCAATTTTGTATATATTGCGGTCGTTTAAAGCCAATTGATTGAGCAAGCTCTAAGGCCGGTTGCCAGAAGAAATTATAGTAACTTATGACGATTCGAGTCTCTGGGTGACAAATTTTGCGCAATGCTCTAAAGGCTGCCCATAAGTCCCTGAGTTCACCCACTAAATCGGCCAGAACCACAACATCAAAGGTCTCTTCCCCCAAATCGAGCGTTTCGGCATTCATCTTTTCAAAACGTAGGTGAGGGTACTTTAAACGGGCTTTTTCGAGCATTTGGCCCGAAAAGTCCACGCCAACCCCTACGGACGGGTTGAGCGCCGCCAGCGTATCGCCTGTGGCGCAGCCCAGTTCAAGGACTTTGAGTCCAGGAGGAATCAGGTGTTTGAGCAGTTGGGTTTGTTCTTTGTAGTAAAGCGCATTTTTTTGGCGCCATTGGTCGTGTGTGAGCGCCATTTGGTCGAAATGAGCTTCCAGCTCACTGGCGGTTTCCTCGGGGTTGATGTGCTGGGTCTTGGGTGTCTTTTGAAGTTTAAACGGGACGACATTCATAAGAAATACCTGCGGCTACTGGAAATGAGCGGTTGACCAAGTGCCCATAGTATATGTTAAGATTTGGCCCTGAAACAAGGTCTTGTCCCGAGGAAGGAAATTTTATGGCGCAAACAAAACCGCCTCCATTCACTTTATACGAATACCGCCCGTCGCCATTTTGTGTGGCCGTTCGCTTGGCGTTGGAGGAGTGTGAAGTTCTCTTCACGGCTCGGGAAGTAGATCTCAATAAACCCAGAACCGCAGCTTTTCTGAAGCGCTCCCCCTTTGGGCGTTTGCCGGCCCTGGTGGAGCATCGCCCTGGTGGTGAGCTGGCCATTTTCGAATCCACTGCGATTTTATTGTTTTTGGCCGATCGCTTTCCAGAATCCTCGTTGGCTTTCGACGATTTGGGCTCGAAAGCAGAGGCTACGTCGTGGTTGAGCTTTATCGCCAATTCATTTAGCGAGGTCCTTTGGGCCACCGTGTTGGAAGAAAGCGTTTATGAAGACGACCAAAAAAGCGGGTCTGGCCTTCAGCGGTCTCGGGCCGAATTGGAACGACAATTAGATGTTTTTGACAAACATTTGGCCCGCCGCGCGTTTTTGGCGGGTGACTACTCTGTGGCAGACACCCTGGCGACCCCGTTGCTGGACATGCTGGATCGCGTGGACAATCTCGATATGGATGCTTATCCAAGGGTTCGGGATTGGCGCAAACGTCTCCGCACGCGGGCCAGTTACAAGAATGCTTGGCCCCAAGAGAAGAAAAGCTAGAAAAAACAGTTTAGTACAGATTTATCGCGTCCCAGCCCAAAGGGTGTAACATTTTGGTACACCCTGCGCTGTGGAGCGTAATTTGGCTCTTTTCAGTGTTGGTCTGACCAATCTTTTGGAGGCAAAACCCGGCTTCTATGAGCGAATTGAGTTCGTTTTCTTTGGCCTTTGGGACTGAGAAGAGCAGCACAAAGTCTTCACCTCCGTGTAAAACCGCGTGCTCAACCTGTTGGGACTGTTTGGGCGTAGTTTGAGGCAGATGTTGGACAAGGGGCGCTAATTCAAGGGAGGCGCCGACGCCTGACGCCCGACATATTTTGTGGAGGTCGGAGGAAAGGCCATCGCTGATATCAATGCAAGCGCTGGCCAAACCATTTAAATGATGCCCCAAACCCAGCTCGTGGTGGCCATTGAGATGACGTTCCACCCATTTGCGTTCTTGCTTGGAGCGGTTTTGAACCCAAGTTTGGAATTGAGGGTCACTCAAAAACGGTTGTGCATGGTGTGCTTGCTGAATTAAAGACAGTCCCAAATGGCTTTCCCCCAACGGCCCAGAAAGCCAAAGTGATTCCTCTGGTTGAGCCGATTGGTGCCCCAGGCCAGCGCCATGGGTCTCGCCTATAATTGTAATGTGGCATGAAAAACCTTCTTTTTGCCATCCCAAATCGCCGCCCAGCAAAAGCAGTTGGTGTTCCCGACAGACTTGAGCGGCACCGTGCACAAATGACTGGAAGCCCTCAGAGTTGTTGAGCCAATCATGGGAAATACTCAAAGACCAGGTAAACCCTAAGGGTTGCGCGCCCATGGCAGCTAAATCGGACAGGTTTTGTTTGATGGCCCGACCGCCGGCTTGAGCGGCGGTGCCCCAAAATGGCCGAAAATCCACATCGGAAGCAAAGGCGTCTGTGGAAACAGCCAATCTTTGTCCCGAGTTGGGCAGTACTAAAGCGCCGTCATTTGAAAAGCCTTTGGCGCCTTCGTGGAGTAGGCCTGTGAATGAGGTGTGAATGAGTTCGAGAACGTCTTGTTCTTTCATGGCGACGCATTCCCCGCTTTTAAATCGGCTGCGATCTGTGCCAGCACGTGTTGAGGCCTTTTTTGCTTCAGCCCATGAGAGAGTTGATCGAGGGCGTCACGCCATTCGGTAAGCTGATGAGGGGCCAGTTGTAGATAGGTGTCCGTTTGTTGCTGACTCAGTGCTTTATCCTGACGCAGGTGATGTAAGAGTTCCTCCCAGATGTTGTTTGGACTTTCTGTATTCAGGTCAAAACAAAACTGAACGAGTTGTACAAAAGCCTCCAAGTCCTCAGCGCGCAAGGTGGGGGTGATATTGCTGGGTAGGGACCCAGGTACCAGTTGCAATTGGGGACCATAGTTTCCTAAGCCGCGCTCCACGCCGAAAAATCCCATGCCCAAGCCTGCACTGTGTAGGGTTTGCAGTGCATCTGCCACCGCTGCCAAGTCTCGGGTGAGGCTGTAGGGAAAATGGCGTAAAGATGAGAGGTCTAAATGCGCGTCAGTGCTGGGTGAAATGTAAACTTGATTCGCATCTGTCTGCCAACGGAATACTTCTTGGGCCCCTCTGCGAATGGTTGACCATGGCAGAAGCCGTTCCAGAATATCGGAACGCGTGGTTTCAACGACCCACTCCTCTCTGCTCAGCTCAGCGTGAGGGACGGAGAATAGTTTGTATTCAGCGTTGGATTCTAGGCTTCTCACCACACCGGCTGGAATATTTTTGATGCTTTGCGTGGAAGGGCTTTTTTTATCTTGCACTTCGGGGGCCGAGTACAAAGGCCAAAGTGGCATCGATTGACGAAACGCTTCAATATTGGGACTGCGATCTTCGGGATGGGCGGCGAGCTCGGATTCGAAGAAAGCATTCCAATCTGCGGCCATTTGAGTCTCCGTCAGTTGGTGCATTTCAAAGATCCATTGCAGCAGTGCGGCCAAAGTATAAATATCAGCTCGGGCATCTGCTGGTCGTGCCTTGAGTACCTCTGGCGCGCAGAACCGCCATGGACTGTCCGGGCCCGTGGTCATGGTACGCAATTGGCTTTTTAGGTGTCGATACCCCCAACCCAGCACTTCGACCTGTCGTGAACCCAAAAAAATATTTCCGGGATAGAGTTGTGTGTGATGCCAACCCCCCTCGTGAAACCGTTCAATCACATCGAGCAGCCGATAAAAGTAACGCCGCAATTCCCGCATGGTGAATTGAAGAACGATTTTTTTCAGAGGGAGCCCCTTGGGTGGGAGAAGGACGAGGAAACCATTACTAGCCTTCAAATCGTGAATTTGCATGGCCCCAATGGGACTTTGCATTTGGACGGCTTGGACCTCTTGAATGAGTTTTTCAAAGCTGTCGGATTGAAGGACGGTTTCGTCAAAGATTTGAATGTGAACATGTTTGGCAGTGAGTCGGTCAAAACCACTCCAAATCTCGCCAAACGGGTTGGACTCAATGGGGGCGCTCAGGAGATAGCGTCCTGCCAAAAGTAAGCCGGAGCCAGCATCCCGGATTCGGTTTTCTTGGTCGAGGTAATATTTTGCTATAGGGCTACGAATGAATGCGTCAATGGAATCGGGGATTTCTGGCTGAGTGGATTGTTCGCGCCAACGCAACAAGGTTGTCTCAGCCGCCGCTTGGTATCCCTGTGCTAAAAAGCACGTACAGATGAGAGGAAAAGCTTTGTCTTGGGATTCATCATCGGCCTGATTGAGTAACGGCTGTAGCTTGTCGATGGCTGGCGCAAACTGGCCCAGTTCCATTAAAATTCGAGTCAGTCTGAAAGTGAGATCAGTCTCCCCAGGGTTGTCTTTAAGTGCGCGCTCGTAAATTTGTCCTGCTTGATGGTACGCGTTGGAGCGCTCGTAACAGGGTCAGGCTTTTAACGGTTCGTACATTTCTTCATAACAAGCAGCAGCATCAGCAAAACGACCTGTGTTCTCGAGCAATGCTGCTTTGAGATCCATGGCGCCTGAGGGAATCCATTTGAGTGCTGCATCGCTGTGATGGTTGAGGGATACAAATCGTAAGAATGCACTTTTGAGTTCTTGACTCTTGGATTGGTGAGTGACCTTGGCTAGTTTTTGCCACGCCTTGGCTTCGAGATAAGCCGAATATGCTTTATCGAAATCAAAAAGGTGTAAAAACAGATCGCCCGCTAATTCCACGTGGTTGGCTTCGAGTAAGGTTTGCGCTACCGAGGCGTAATCACCCTGGCTTAAAAGGTTTTCCAAGGGATGCCCACCGCTGGATAAAAGGTTAAGCTTCTTTATTCTTTCATCGATGCTCATGGTTTAAAGCTTACGGTTGATAAGGGCACGCCATCAATATGGACGACGCCAGCAGGTTTTCTGGTCTTCCACATGTTCCAAACATCCACCCATTGTTTTTTAAACTCGCCCTGTGGTTGTACCGAAGCAGCATGAGAGTTCTGCACGCGACCAGAGTAGCGCAGATCCTTACGGATGATTTTATCTTTCTTATAGGTTCGGTACGATGCTTGATTGGTATCCCCCAGATGAAGTTTGCTGTTTTTGGGCGTTCGCTGGTTGATCATGTCCCAGCTTTCTTGGGGTTCATATCCCCAAAAAGTTCTTTGGAATCCAGCGTTGGCCGCGCCACGGGCAAAGCCAATCACCTCATTATACGAAGAAAGACCGTAAGGATGGGAATGAAAAGTTAAGAGTGCAGCGGGAACCAACAAGGCACCTATGACCCCGGTTTGCAGTTTTTTATAATGATTCGAATTTCGAATTTGATGGAAAAGGACCTGCAGCACCCAAACGGCCAGGATGCACAAAAATGGAACGCCGTTCATCCAATGTTTGGTGCCACCGAAGATGGGCGTGCCGGGATTGGCAATGACCCAAAATGGCATGACTGCATTCAGAAATAACAACAATAAAACGGCGTGTGGATGTTGGAGCGGCACGTCATTGTTTCGTCGCAAACGAGGAAAGTGCCGTACGAGGGCATAGATTGCAGCTCCTAACGATAGGAGAATCAGCCCCAAAGTGACCAAAGGAATGGTCACGGCTGACATAACAAAGGGGAAGTGCCGCGGGAAAGGTGGTGCACTCAGGAGTTCTCCAAAATAGAGGATGGGGTAATGCTCGTGGTCCAGGTGGAAGTTGAAGTACCAGCCAATGCGGCTAATCACGTCTGGCCACAAATAGGGCCAATGCAAAACGAAGACGATGGGGCCCAATACGGCGATGGTGAAAAACGCCAACGGAATTGATGGCAACTTAAGACCGGCTTGTTCAAATTTGGGCCACCGGGCTTGGACCAACATCCAGTGCAACACCAAGATGAATGGAACGAAGAGGACGTTGTGCTTGATTGCAGCGGCCAGTCCAAAAACCACGCCCGCCCAAATGGCATGCTTGAGCGACCGTTGGCTTTGCAAATAGGCGTAGATGAGCCAGACGTGCCCAAAAATAATTGGAATGTCAAAACAGGCCAAATGCATGTGCCAAAATGTTCGAGGCATAAATAACCACAAAAGTGCGGCCAAAATGGCCAGCCCGTTGGACACCAGGGTTCGTGCGAGCAGATACGTCATCGACACCGTGAGACCGCCAAAGATCCAACCCACAAAACGCATGGCTTCGCTGTCGGTGCTAAAAATTCCGAGCCATTCTTTTAAAACTCCATAGGACAAAGCAAACATGGTTTTCACCAGAACGGGATGTTCGTGGTTATAGGACCAATGACGATCGATAGCGCTCTTGGAGAATGATTGTGTGAATTTGCCGTTGAGAAGGTTCTGCCAAAGTTCAGCAAACCAACCAAAGTAGTCCCGGCCCGCCTTGAAATAGTAGCCTTCATCGCGGGTGAAGCCAATGTCGCCACTGGTCATTCCGACCAAGATGGCCGTGCCCAAAAAAAGTAACAATGCGCAGAACCACGGGCGATGAAGGATCGAAGTGGAAGCGGGGGCGGTCATGGCAGGCCCCTCATATTTTGGTCTGACCAAAATGCGTCAAATCCAAAATTGTTCTTTCGGTTACTTTTGCTGGAAATTTTGAATGTCAGGTCGCCTTGCTGGGCCAACTCAGCGGGGATGGCGACGCTGTGCAGGGCCATTGGAAAGTCATTGCCAAAAGTGAGAGCTGCGATTTTTTTATTATTGAACCTCACTTCCATTTTGACGGACGCGGCACGGTGTTTGAGCGCATAACGGGTGTGGCCACCATAAATGATCAGGAAGGCACGTTTTTGTTGTTGTGGAAACTGGATGTGCAGAGCGCTTTTTTTAGCGGGAGGATGGGCCCAAACCATTTCTGTGCTGTTGCGGGTGGTGCGCATCCACTTTCGTTGGACGTGCTGCCAGTTCGGTTCACCATCACATTGATGTTTGTCGATGGTCCATGGGCACTCTACCGTTTCAGCACGACTTTTAATTTGTACGAGGGCAGCATCCAGGTGTGCCCCTAAGGTCCCGAAGCTACCTTGTGGGTCTAGGTCCCAAAGGTGAAGATTGAGATTATCAATGGACCACGTTTGAGAGGGTGGTCCGTAGATGGTCTCCAGGTTTTTCATTTCTGATGACGCATCAGGCTCCTCCACAACAAACAGTCGTTTGTAAGGGAGCGGCGGCAGTAGGGTGACCATGTCACTCCCAATGGGTTCAAGGTCGCCCATGGATTGTAAAGGGCGTAATGTCCAAGCGGGCAAAAACACCAATGCATCTCGTCCATGGGTATAGTCCATTTCGAGTATTTTACTTTTGGCCGCCACATAAGAAGATTGTTGGGGAACATCGTTGCGTTCCATCGTTTGGGCCAACACGGCGTAAATGCCCAGCGCGATCAATAGCGAGAGCAACGCAAGGCTCAAGCCCTTGGAGGGTTGCACCACCGGTGTCGGCTGTACCGTATCATGGGTGTGCATTTTGGGCGGTTCCTCCGAAATGGTGTGCTGGTTGTCTGGTGCTACTCTTCTGTGTGGCGGATGGAAAAGAAGAGAACAGCGGTCATGGATACTCCACCATAATCCCAAACCGAACCATTAAAGGCTGTTGGGTATCGAAATACAGGTCGGTGGCAGAAAGTACGAGACCAGGCACGCCTGGTTCGGTGGTGGACACATAGGCCACTTCCAAAAGGGCATACGCATTCTCGTAAGTCCCACTGGCACGGGCACGCCGAGTCACGGAGGGCTCAAGCCAATCAAGGGCCAACAGAAAACCAGCGGAAGAGTCGATGGCTGGACGGACGCCAGTGGCGTAATTGTCATCTGCCTCTCCCGAACGGTCTTGTTCGCCGTCGTGGGTCCACCCGTACAAAAAGGACGCAACGCCTAGCTTGGCGTAAGGGACGATGGGGATGCCCCATTCCAGTAAAATGGCGTCCAAATAGTAAGCGGCGTAAGGCCTTAGCTCTACCAAATGGAGTGCCACAGAGCCCGATGACTTTTCTCCACATTGGCCGG
Organism: Myxococcales bacterium; assembly: GCA_002721815.1. Lineage (GTDB taxonomy): Bacteria > Myxococcota > UBA727 > UBA727. Next base: position 67,384 of record PBLQ01000011.1, on the reverse strand, counting down.
TGGTGAGAATATCGGCTGTTTGAGCGGTGCCCCGCGCTTGAGCGTAGCCCAGACCGAGACCCAGTTGAATGTTTCCAAATCCATCTAAGACGCGGTAACCAAAGTCCAGTTGCATGAGTCCGAGGGTTTCGTTGTCGAAGAAACAATCGTAGATTGGAAAGATGCTTTCACCGTCTACCGTCTCACTGTCAATGGCTGGAAGGTAGGGGCCCCCACTCATAGAGAAACTGGTTTGCCCCACATCAGCCTGTACGGGCAAGGCCACAAAGATACTTAAAACAATCAACAGAGGTACCTTGGGGAGACGGTTGTTTTTTCTGACCCTCAAAAGAGATAAAAACGCCGCTAAGGCCAACAACGGAAGGGGCAAATGTTGGCTTTGTTGACAATTGAATCCCCACGGATTGGGCGTACCATCGTACATATCCATGACCGAGACTTCGTTGAGTGGGGTACTGGTGTAGAGGTCGGAGTAGGGGCCCACATTATCAAAGTCATCTTCGGCGTAGACCTTGAACTCGTACTGTTCATCATTGTTCAGGTCGGAGATGGTGATGGTGCTGCTTAAGGTGGACATGGTTAGGAAATCGCCCTCGGCACCACATAGGCTGGCTGTCTGGTCGGTACCGCCGTCGCGCGCATCGGTCATGGGGAAACCTGCAGAGGCGGTCGCACCGGCATCAGACCCTGCGCTGGTGTGGCTCCCTGCATCTGGCGTAAAGTTAACGGCACCCGCGTCAGCGTTCGCAAAAGTACCTCCCGCATCGGGCGAAAAAACGCCACCGATGGCAATTTGGCCGCCATCGGATAGGAGCATCATTCCCGCATCGCTTGAAGTGAAACCTGCATCGGTGAGGGTAGAGGCCGTATCGTCCGACGCTTCGCTATCGCAGGAGCGGTAGGCCACGATATAGGTAAGTGTCTTGTTGCCGTTGGGGTCACCGCCACTCACTTGGAACTGTATTTTTTCGTCACCAGGCTGAATGTCACCTACCTCGAGTGCCTCGGGCAAAACGGTGTCGTAAGAAATGCTGAACCCGTCGGAGGCCACATCAATATTGGTTTGGTCCCTGACGTAAAGACAAAAGGTCCGCGCTTCACGTGCACCAACGTCACCGCAGGCATCGCTTTCAAAAATATCATTGGTGGAAATCGAGAACGTTACATCGACCTGAGATGACAGATTGGTCACGTCCACGGAGTCAATGTTCTCCACGTTTGAGCTGCCGGCGCCGATGGGACACGGGTTGGTTGCGTTAGCGTGGTCCCTGGCTTCGAGACGGATGTTGTAGGACAGAGAAGCGGTGGAAGTGGCGATGGACCAGTTGGCAACGATGGTGCCCGGCTCCTCGCAATTGGACCGATTCAAGGATGACTGTGAGAGGTCACGAGAGATGATGGACTCAGCTTGGGCCGTTTGGGAGAAACCCCATACCAAGGCCATTGGGATAAAAAACGTCATCAATTTCATTTGTGAAGGTGCTCCGAACAAAGAAGTTCAGCGATGCGCACTGCATTCAAGGCTGCTCCCGTACGCAGATTGTCACTGGAGAACCACAATGCGATGCCATTATCGAAGCCGGTGTCTAAACGAATACGGCCCACTAAGGTCATGTCCTCTCCTGCTGCATCGGCAGGGGTAGGGTAACCACCTTCTGTTGGGTTATCGATGACCACCACGCCAGGAGCGGCAGAAAGAAGTTCTCGAACCCGATCAACACTGATGGACTCATTGAGCCCCAAATGGACGGCTTCGCTGTGCCCGTTGAACACAGGAATGCGGACGCACGTTATGGAAAGCTTGAGCCCTGGCAGACCAAGAATCTTCCGGCTCTCGGAAATCATTTTATTTTCTTCGTTGGTGTTGCCGTTTTCTTCCATCCCATCGGTGGCAGGAATCATGGGCAGTGCATTAAAGGCAATGCGCTGTTGAAAGACTGAAGTGTCCAGTTCACGCATGTTAAAAAGGTCGCGGACCTGTTTTTCAAGTTCTTCAATGCCGCTTTTACCTGCCCCGGAAACGGCCTGATACGTGGCTGCCACCACATGATTAACGCCCACAACGTCATGAAGCGGTTTGACCACTTGCATGAGTGGGATGGTGGAACAATTGGGAGAAGCGATGATACCTTTTTGGGTGTATCCGGCGATGTCTTGGGGGTTTACCTCTGGCACCACCAGTGGGACATCTTCATCCATTCTAAAAAAAGAACTTTTGTCGATACAGACGGCACCCGCTTTGGCTGCAATGGGTGCGAATTGTTTAGAAATACCGCCGCCCGCACAAAAGAACGCCACTTCCACATTTTGGAACGCTTGTTCATCTAGAATGTCAACGGTGTGGTCTTCACCGTTAAATTCAATTTTTTCGCCTGCGGAGCGCTCGGATGCCAACAGACGAAGCTGTCCCACGGGGAAGTTTCGCTCCTCCAGGATGGACAAGGTCTCTCTCCCGACCACTCCGGTGGCACCAATGATTGCAACGTTCGTTGGTTTGGTCAGTTTGGGTTTTAAAACGGCTTGGTTTGCCGCATGCATGGTTTTTGCCAGCAATTCTTTTTGATCTGTCATGTTCTTATTGCCTTATTTTTCGAATACCAACTCGATGTTGTAACGTTTGGCGCCGCCCCAGATGATGGCACGTCGAAGATTGCCAATCACGTTGGCCGCCATCCAAAGGTCGTTGATTTGGTCGTCTGTAATCTCAACGTTTTCCACGCGGCTTTTTGCATTGGTGGTGACCAGAAGACGGATAGAACCACCCAAGTCTTCGGTGGTCTTTAAGCGTTGTTGAAACATTTTATTGGCGCGGTATTGAACCGTACCCACCACCTGACCAGCACTGCCGTGAAAGCCTTTGGCTATTTTTAATTGATCCAGAAGTTTCAACCGTTCTTTTTCGGCTTCAGCGTGCACTGCTTTGCTCAAAAGAAGACTTTGTCCTTCTTTCACCAGTTCTTTCAAAATACGATAATGTTTCAGGCAGTCGACCATGCTCTCTTTTTTGTGATACAGGCGCGCCAAGCGCAGATGAATGTCGTCGTTTTTGGGTTCGAACTCGAGCATTTTATTTAATGCTTCAAGGTATTTATCTTCGAGTGCAGCCTTCTCGTATTGAAGTGTGAGGGTCCACCATGCATCCCGATTGGTTTTATCCAGGGCCACCGCCTCTTCGAGGTAGCCAATGGACTTTTCGAGTTGTGCCAAGCGGATGGCGATTTGCGCTGCAGCCATGTACGTCATGAAGTCTTTTTTGCCACCTTTGAGTGCGGTTTCATAAGCAAAAAGAGCTTTGTTATCATCGCGACCCACTTGGGCTTTAGCGTAACGGGTCAGACTTTCGGTGTCCTCGGGCGCAATCTTGAGAACTTCTTCCCAGATGGGCAATGCGTCTGACAGTCCGAATTTGGCCTCCACAAATTGGGCTTTGGCCCGATAACATCTAAAACATTTTGGCCAGGCTCGAATGGAGCGGTCCCATGCTTTAAGCGCACTAGAGCCATCGCCGTTGGCTGCCTTCAAGTTGCCGATGGCCAGGTGGGCAGACACGTCCTCACTGTTAATTTCCACAGCGTTGTTGTAGTGCTTGAGGGCTTCAACGGTGTTGCCTTTACCTTCCCAGTAGCGACCTTGGGCGACTTCCATGACTGATAAGTCACCAAACTTTTTTCGAACCTGGGCACAAGGCTTCTCGGCGTGTTCGGTCACACGCCACTCGGTGTAAATCAAGCAGATGCCAAGAGGACCAAAGATTTGCGCGCGGTGGTCGTTCTTAAACTTGTTAAAATATTTCCATCGTTCGTATTCGTCAGCTTCGGCCCAGTAGAAAGCAAACAATGATTTGCTGGAGGTGGCCATATCTGTTTGTTTTTGAGCCTGCAGGTTTTTTTGTACGCCACGTGCGATGGCATCTTCCGCTTCTGCCAGGGCGAATGAGATGGCCACCGGGTCCACCGGGCCCAACTGGGCAGGCTTGTAATCCCTGGGTTGGTTGAACATGGGAGATGGGGCCACGCGTGTGCGCTTGGGGGCATCATCGGTCACGCAGCCAACCGTGAATGTGGTGCAGAGCAGAACCCCTGTGAGAGCTATTAAATGGAAGGGTCGCAAAAGGCCCGGCATGGTTTCATCCCCTTGATCTTATTGCATTTCAGCTAAAGCCCATATTCAACACCGTTCTGGGCTTCATTGCAACGGCTCTCAAGGGTTTTGGCTCAAAAATTATGGATTTTCGGCCGCATTTCGAATGCGTAAAAGGGCGCCCATCAGATCGTCTAACATTTCGAAGGTAAGGGCGTTGGGACCATCGCTTTTAGCAATTTCCGGATTGTGGTGGACTTCAGCATAAATGGCGTCACAGCCAACGGCCACAGCCGCCCGAGCCAGAGGCATCACAAATTCACGCTGGCCCCCACTTTTGCCATCCCCAGCCCCAGGCAGTTGGACGGAATGGGTCGCATCAAACACCACCGGGACCCCCAAATCACCCATAATCATGAGGGATCGCATGTCTACAACCAAGTTGTGGTAACCGAAGGCGGTTCCGCGTTCGGTGACGCTAATGTTGCCCGCACCGCTGGCTTCAAGTTTTTTCACCACGTGGGCCATGTCTTGAGGTGCCAAGAATTGGCCCTTTTTCACGTTCACAGGTTTGCCAGTTTCGGCGCACGCCACCAAAAGGTCTGTTTGTCGGCACAAGAAGGCTGGAATCTGGAGCACATCTGCGAATTCGGCGGCCAATGCAGCCTGTTCGGGCTGGTGTACATCCACCAACAGTGGCAGCCCATTGGTCTCTGCTGCTTCTTTGAGAAAGGGGAGGCCCTTCTGAGCACCGGGTCCCCTGTAGCTGGTGATAGAGGTCCGGTTCGCCTTGTCAAAACTGGCCTTAAAAACCATGGGAATTTGGTGCTTTTCGGAGAGCGCTTTAAGTCGAGCGGCATAGTCCTGAGCCATATTTTCATCTTCAGCCACGCAGGGACCGCAAATGAAGGCCAGAGGTTGCCCTTGGCCAATGGTGACATCTCCCATTTTACATTGATTTTTTGTCATTCTTCTCGCTCCACAAAGCTGCCGGCCAACAAGCCGGTCAGTTGTCCGACCAATCCCACCGAGGCTGCCCCGGCAAAGTCATTTTCACCCCATAACGAACGGCTGGCTAAACCTACGGCCCAGCCGGTGGCCGAGCCTAACATCCCACCCCAAAACATTTGAGTCATTTTTTTCTGCCATTTTTCTGGCAGATAGACTTGGGAAAGGGGCCCAACCACCATTCCCGTGGTCCCAGCCAGAACCATGGCACCGATGGTCATATCGATGGGCCGGTCAGCCAGGGATGGCAGCCCCACCAAAGCGCCCTGAGGGGCGAGCATGGCGCCCAGACTTCCCGCCGTCAGCGCCCAATTCACTGCCATCAAATTTCCGGCGTGTAGTTGGGAAGTTTGAATGTTCTGTTTGGATAGAAGGTATGAAATGGGCACAGTGGCCACCGTCCCCGAAAGTGCCAGTAACCCGGTTACGGTTTGATTGGGTTGCAGAACAATCATGGTTCCGGCCGTACCGAGCGGGATGGCAAGGTGCGCAAAAGCCTGGGCCATCTGGGCGCCTTGTGTCACCGGCGGAGACAAAGATGCACCGACAACACCAAGCCCCAAGCCGATTGCACCACCCGTGAGACCGCCGAGCAGTACGGGCCACTGTGTGGTGCCGTGAATATTCGAAGAGCTACCATCGGGATGGTAAAGCAGTCCGGTGCGATTGTTTTGAAAAGCTGAGGCCACCAATAGGCCCGTGCCCATGCCATTGATGGCAAGTGTGGACACGGCAGGGGACAGCTTGAGCTGGGGCTTGTTTTGGTGTTGGAGTTCGCTCTGCGCGAATGCCGTGTTGCTTGAGATAGCTACCGACGACAGCATCAGAAAGATGTTGCAAAAAATTGAAGCGCTTCGACCTTTATTCATGCTTGCCTTGGTTACGTTCGATGGCTGCTTTTAGAAAAGCGGAGAATATGGGGTGCGCCTCCCAGGGGCGCGATAAAAATTCGGGGTGAAATTGACAGGCCAAAAAGAAAGGGTGTTGCGGAATTTCGATAATTTCTACCAGTTCACCATCTGGAGATAAACCGGAAAAAACCATGCCGGCCTCTTGGAGCGGTTCACGAAAAGAATTGTTGACTTCGAACCGGTGACGATGTCGCTCCCTGATTTCGGTATGCCCGTAGACCTGATGAGCCAATGTGTCACGAACGATGGTGCATGGGTACCCACCCAGGCGCATAGACCCACCTTTGTGGGTTACCGATTTTTGGTGTTCCATAATATGGATGACCTGTGCATCGCTCTGAGGGTCAAACTCTTCCGAGGTTGCATTGGTAATATTGGCTGCGTTTCGTGCGAATTCAATGACAGCAATTTGGAGCCCCAAACAAATACCGAAGTAGGGGATGTTGTTGTTTCGCGCGTAGGTAACGGCAGCGATTTTTCCTTCAGTTCCACGTTCACCAAAACCACCTGGAACCAGCACCGCATCCAAGGGGGCCAAAAGCTCTTCTGGCCCTTTCTCCTCGAGAGCTTCAGAATCTACGTGAACCAATTTGACACGTTTTCTGTGCTCAATACCTGCGTGGATTAATGCTTCGTTGATGCTTTTGTAGCTCTCCACCAAGTCAACGTATTTGCCCACGATGCCGATTTCGATTTTTTGTTCACAGTCTTTGAAACCCGCAACAATTTTTTCCCATTGTGTGAGCTGGGCACCACGGCTCCAAATGTTCAGTCGTTCTGAAATGATGTCATCCAAACCTTCTTTCCAGAGCGCAAGGGGAACTTCATAGGTGGTTGGTACGTCAATGCAATTGATGACGGCTTCGGTGGGTACATTACAGAATAAGGATATTTTCTTCTTAACTTCGTCATCAATGGCGTGATCGGATCTCAAAAGTAAGACTTCGGGTTGGATCCCGATTCCGCGAAGTTCTTTGACCGAGTGTTGGGTAGGTTTGGTTTTCACCTCACCTGCCGCGGCAATATAGGGAACGTAGGAAACGTGGATGGATAGGACATTGCTGGGGCCCTCTTCCAGTCGCATTTGTCGAATCGCTTCCAAGAAGGGCAGGGACTCAATATCGCCCACGGTTCCGCCCACTTCGCAGATGATCAAATCATGTTTTTCTGCCACCTTTCGAATGGAGGCTTTGATCTCATTGGTGACGTGTGGGATGACCTGTACAGTCTTTCCCAGATAGTCTCCCCGTCGTTCTTTTTCTAGAACACACTGGTAAATTTGGCCGGCGGTTTTACTGTTGTGTTTGCCGAGCGTCACGTGTGTGTACCGTTCATAATGACCCAAATCTAAGTCGGTTTCTGCGCCATCATCAGTGACAAAGACTTCACCGTGTTGAAACGGACTCATGGTCCCCGGGTCGACATTGAGATAGGGGTCGAGCTTCATGATGCTCAGTTTGATGCCCCGGTTTTCCATGAGGGCGCCGATTGAGGCCGCGGCAATGCCTTTTCCCAAGGAGCTGATCACGCCCCCTGTCACGAAAATATATTTTGTATTTCTAACGCCCATGGTTCTTACTCCTGGTGGTCCTGAATTCGATTTAAGTGATTTTCAGCCTGTTGCAAATCACTTCGGGTATTGATGTCGATGCTGTGCCAGTTCCCCTGGGCCACCATAATTTTCAGGCCGAAATGAATGGCTCGTAACTGCTCAAGTTTTTCAATTTGCTCTAATGGGGTCGGCGGGTTGGCTACAAATTGCCGAAGCGCATCTTTTCGCCACAAATAGACGCCCAGGTGCTTCAAAAATGTGAAAGCAGTTTGCCCATCTCTCGGGTGAGGAATGGGCGAGCGGGAAAAATAAAGGGCAGCTTGCCGCTGGTCACAGACGACTTTGACGGCATTGGGGTCCTCAAAAAGGCTTGTGTGCTTCGCGGCATCGTACTGGGTGGCTGCGGTGTAAAGGTCACCTTGGGGTTGTTGTGCCACCAGCGCCAAAATCGCGTTGAGACAGTCCAAGGGCAAAAAGGGTTCATCTCCCTGCAAATTCAACAGAAGATCAGCCTCAAAACCTTGGTCTTGTTGCAATATATCCGCTGCGGCAAGGACCCGGTCGCTCCCGGAGGGCAAATCGGGATCTGTCATCACGGCGGTGATCCCGTGTTGTTGGCAAACGTCAAAAATATCCTGATGATCCGTGGCCACCGCCAGCACAGTTTTGTACTTATTTTGAGGTAAGGAATTGAGGAATTTCAGCCCTAACTGGGCCGTACGAACCACTAAAGGCAGGTCTCCGATTTCCGCTAATGGCTTGTGCGGTAACCGTGTGGCTCCCATCCGGGCCGGTATGATTAAGGCGAGCGCTTCCACGGGATAAATTCGCTCTCACTTCCAAGGCTTTGTGTCAAGAACCCGCCGTCTGCGGCTTTTCCAGATAGGGGTTGAGTCTTTCGGGTTAGGCGATAAACAGTTATGGTGACCCTTAGCTAAATGCATGCCATGACTCAGCCAAGCCCAGAAATTCTATCCGAGCTGCCCCTTTTTGGTGGGGTTCCCGAGTTGGGACTCAAGCGGTTCACTGAAACCGCTTCCTTTCGCGTGCTCAAAGAGGGCGAACTCCTCTACGAAGAGGGAGATCCCAGTCGAGAGCTGTTCGTGATCAAGAGTGGTGAGTTACAGGCCCTCAAAATCAGACCTGAGTACACCCGAAAATTAGCCATGCTCAAAGCGGGTGATTTTTTTGGCGAAATGAGCTTCGTAGACATGATGCCACGCTCCGCCACCGTGAAAGCCACCCAGGATACTGAAATCTGGGTTTGGCCCTATACTTTACTTCGAGAGATGTATGTGACGGACATGAAGTGCTATACGCTTCTTGTGATGAATATTGCGCGTGAAATTTCTCGTCGGTTACGTCGCTCGGACGAATCCAAACGGTCGAACTCCCGCTAAAGATACTCAGGGCCCTTGTGTGAAACCAAAACATCGTGCGGTGATTAACAGCGAAGACATGGACGATTTCCAATCGGGTCAAGTCGGGCGTTTGCCGCAAGACGCCATGCACCGTTTCTTGAAAGTCCTTCGTCTTCCTGCTGGGGAAGCGGTGGAACTCCTGGATGGCAGTGGCCGTTTGGTGGTGGGGAAGTTGTTTGAGGGTTCCGATGGATGGGGTCTGCAGGATGCCCGCGTCGAAGCGGCCCCGCTCCAAAATGCGCCGATGCTTTTGGTTCAGGCGATGATACGCCCGGCGAAGCTCGAGCCATTGGTCCAAAAAGCAACAGAGATGGGTCTGACCGAATTGATTTTGTGGCAGGCAGAGCGATCGGAAATCAAAACGAATGCTGCCCAATTCGCAAAAAAGCGTGCTCGGCTTGAAAAGATCGCCTTAGACGCAGCCCGACAGTCTGGTCGCCGGTTTGCCCCGGTCATTCATGGCCCCTACACGGTTTCTGAATTAGAAGGGCATTTGGTGGGGCCCCAAAAGACGCTGTTTGTGGGTGACCTTGAGGCTGAAAAGTGGATTAGCCAATGTTTTCAAAGCATTAAGACCTCTGACACTGCTGAATTTGGTTTGGTGGTGGGGCCAGAGGGCGGCTTGACCCCGCAGGAAATCGGCTTTTTTGAAGGGTTGGGTGCGACAGGGGTTCGTCTTTCGCCCCATGTTTTACGAACCGAAACCGCCGCATTTCCCTTTTTGTGCGCCTTGCAATGGCATCGTGGGCGACTCTAAGGTAGACCTAGTCGGGTGAAAGGACACTGTCTCTAGCTATGGAAGAATCAAAATCCACATTTAACTGTGTTCGATGCGGCTTTGAAACCGAGGACAAAAGCCAAGGGTGTCCGGCCTGTGGATGTGGTTTGTTGTTGCCTCACGAAAAGTGGAAAACCTCCCAACTGGGGGTATTGCCGCCCATGCCAGAGGGGGTTGCGCGTCGACTGCGAGGTAAAGATGGTGATTCTCCAGAACTCAACATGGTCAAGCGAGCGCAAGAGCACATTTCTAATCTGCCTGGCCAAGCCAATGCTTTTGCCGACGATTTCGACTCGCAGGAAGAGTTCACCGATCCAGTCATTGAAAGCATGCACTCAGATATCCCATTGCCCCCGGTGGAATACCTCATCGCTGAAGAACAAATGCCGGAGCCTAAAGACGCCGTCGTGGAGCAAGAAGATGCACAAGCATTTGTCGAGGTAGAAGAGGGGGCCGTTCACGACATCGAAGAGGAATCCGATTTCGAAGCCCAAAAGGCAAATCCCACCCCACATCCGGATCCTGCCATGCAGGAACTCCACGATGCCTTCTTTAAAGAAGAAACGGTCGAGACTGATCCCGAAATTGATTTGCGTGCCATTCAAGAAGCTGTGGACACCCAGTTAGAACTGGAAGAATCCATTGCGGCGGCTGAGAGCGAGGAACTAGAGCTGCCTCCCGATGCATTACAGCCACTCTCTTTCGCACCCCCTGAAGAGGTCGCTGAGGTTGAAGAGGTTGATGAAGCGCCAGAGGTCTCGAGCGCGCCGGCCCTAACTTTTGATGGCACCGCCACTGAAGATGATGGCCCCATCATATCTAGGGTTGTGCATGAGCCCAATGAGGGGGGCAGGTCCCGCTCTTTGGCACAAACCATCAACGAGGCCTCGACCACCCAAAAACCCAGCCAAACCTTTTATGATGACTCGGGTCAGGCGGTACCTTTCATTGCGCCCGAATCCAGTGGTGAACCTGCAGTGTGGCGCGAGCCTCACAGTTGGCAGGTGATGGCGGCGGGTTTGGTGGACACGCTTTTGGTGCTGATGTGTGTGGCGCCCGTCACCATTATCTCCGCGGCCGGCAATGACACCCTTATGGCTGGTGATGGCGAAAGTTTAATGGCTGCTGTCCCATGGAGTGTGGTGTTTGCCTTTTGGGGCTCTGCATTTATTTTCCACGTCTTACTGACCTTTGCCAGCATCTATTGGACCGGAGCCACCGTCGGGGGCAATCTGTTCAAGATATTCGTGTTGACGAACGAAGAAGCCATTAAACCCGACCCAACGCAGACCGGTTTGTTGGCCTTATGCAGCGGGGTGGGGTTGCTTTGTCTGATGAGTGGCCCCTTCTTTGCGCTTTGGCTCAACCCCCGGTTTCGTGGGCCCGGCCATTTCTTTGCCAGGACCGTTCCGGTGATCCCCAATCTTGAAGGGGCGTAGCATTCATGTTTCCGTCGCTGATACAAAAAGCGATAGACGAAGGTTATTTGTCTGCCTGCGATGCTGAGACCGTTTGGCAAGATTTCCAACGCCAAGAAAATAAAGATTTGGCTCGCTATTTGTTACTCAAGGGTAAAATTCCAGAGTTGCCTTTGCTCGATTTATTGGCGGATAAATTTCGCATGCCCAAGGTGAATTTGAGTGACATTCAGAAAATAGAACCTGACATGAAAGACAGGTTTCCCCAAAAAGTCGCGATAGAGAATCGCTTGTTGCCCGTTTTGTTCGAGAACAAGCGTTGTGCGGTGGCTGTGGATGAGGAGCCTTCGGTGGAACTGCTGGACCAATTGTCTCTGGATTTAGGCGTGTTTGTTTATCCCAAGGTGACCACTTCCCTGCATTTGGATTACGGACTTCATGCGCTATTCGGTTTGCCCCTTGGTGGTTCAGCACGTCAGTGGTTGAAAGGCAAAACGGAACAAGAAGGCCTTTCAGGAAAACCGAATGACATTCAAGCGGTGCTCGAGGAAGCGAAGAAGGGTTGTCAACGTGCGGCGTTTCTTTCCTGGCAACGAGGCGTGTTACGAGGATGGTCCATGAATGAAGGGGATGCAATGGCGCAAGATTTTCGCGGACTTGTGTTCGACATTCGAACCACTGATATTTGGTCTGCGGTTTTGCAAGAGGGGAAGCCTTTTTGGGGCGCATTGCCCAAGGACGACCCTGTAAAAATGTTTTTTGAAAACACGGCACCGACGGCCTATGTTTTGCCGATACGACTACATCAAAAAGTAGTGGGTGCACTGTATGTCGACAATGGTTCAAAAGCAGTGCCTTCTGAGAAGGTTTCTCATATTCAAGACCAATGCCGTCTTCTGGTAGAGATTCTACAGCAGCGGTTAAAGAAGATACAAAGGAACGCTGTGACGCTTGAAGTGGTGCAGTCATCGGCGGTTTAAGTTGTCGCGGCAAATGAAAAATAAATTTTGGTTCGGTGCACTCAGGGTGTTGGTGATTGGGGCTTTTCTTTATGTGGGGCTGGGGGTGGTGTTGGGAACGTGTGCATTTTTGGATACGTATGGAGATGATGAACCGGCTCCCCCTAAAATAAAAACGACGTTTCCAAAGATACCGAACGAAAAACCAACGTCTACACAAACAGTCTCCAGAAATATTGTCCTGTCGGACGTATCGCCGGCTTTACGCGAGGAAATACCACGAATGTTCGATAGGTGTGTCGAGGAGCAAGGGATACGAGACCCCACTTTTGTTAAACCGTCACAGCTCATCTTCATTGGCAAGGCAAAAAATAATTCTCTGACCCATATCTCGGGAAAAGGTCCCATTGCAACATGCATGATCGCTTCAGGTGTCACTCAAATTACCCTGCAATCAGCCCCATTGTCTGAAGCGGAGGGGGACGAGCAGTGGCTCTTGGATTTACCCTAAGGTTTCGTGGGTAAAATACTCATTTCTTGCAAAACTTCTTTGAGCATTCCCGTGGCGAGGAAGAAATTATAGTGAGAGACTTCCAGCCGAATCCGACTCAGTTTTTCAGCGAGCTGGGCTTCTTGCAAATCTTCGGTGGCACCGATGAGGTCCATTTGAGAAATCTTGCCCAGCTCATAGAGTGTTTGGGCTTGTTCGAATGCTTTTTGAGCCACCTCTGCAGCTTTGTTTTGAATTTTGAGCGCTTCTTTGTCTCGTTGCAGCGCTAAGTGACCCGTTCGAATCTCACCATCGATTTCGGCTTTGAGTTGCTGCTTTTGAATGGTGGCCGCCACGACTCTGGCGCGTTTGGCTTTTAGATCCGCGAATCGAACCCCACCTTCAAAGATTGGGACGGTCGCCTGTAGAATGACGCTAGCGCTATAGGGCTCGGTGGTGAAACCGCGGGTGTTGTCCGTGTAGTTCCCTCGAGCGATGGCTTGAAACCGGGGCAAGAAAGCATAAGTGGCCGCCTGTTTTTCCCTTTTTGCCATGACAATGCTTTGCTCTTGAATTTGTAACTGAACGCGTTCTGTCTGTGCCCGTTCGAGATATCCGTTCACGTCCTCATTCACGCTGGGGGCTGGTTGGGGTTTGGCTATCGCAAATGCTTTTGGGGCGCCGAGCAGAAAGCCCAGGGTTCCAATGCCACTGTCATAATCGAAGTTGGCTTTGGTGAGGTTGTTTTTCGCCGCAAGGACTTGCAGATAAGCACGTTCGGCCTCCAGTTGCGGCGCCACGCCCAGGTCGACTCTGCGTTTGGCCATTTCCCAAAGTGATTCATTACGGCGGGCATTTTCGTGTGCCAGCTCTTTTTGTTCTTTGGCCAGGACAGCATTCCAGTATGCCACTACCACGCTAAACAGGATTTGGTTTTTGCTGTCTTCGACCATTAAGCGCGCCACTTGAGAGGAGGCGTACGCATTTTTTAACAAGGGAAAAGCTCTGGCATCAAAAATGGGCATCACCGCATTCACCTGTGCACTCCAGAACTGGGAGGGTTGCACCACGACCGGTTCTAAGGCTGTTTCCCTTAATGATGCTGCATAATCGACGAGCTCTTGGGCACTTTCTTCCCCTTCGGCCCTGGCTTCGGCGTCACTTTCCAGCTCCGCGGCTGTGAACATCAAATCGCCAATGGACTCGTAAAGGGTGGCCGAGGCTTCCAACTGCTCTTTGTTTTGAAAGGTGACGGTCTGTTCTGGATAGTTTTTGGTGTAATTGGCCGAGGCTTGAATTTGGGGCAAAAACGCGGACCAAGCTCTTGGGACCACCGTTTCCTGCTCGGTGAGTTCCGCATCGGCAATTTGGCCTGCCCAGTTTCGTTTGAGAGCCAGCTCAATGGCCTTTTGGAGGCTGATTTCTTCACTCGTGTCGCTGGGCGCCAAAATGATGGGTTTGTTGACTTGATTTTGGCCTAAGGCCAACTGTGAACCCAGTCCCAACAGGGCGCAAATCCCAAACAGCAGGGGCGTTTTCAGAGGAGAGCGGAGATTGAGGAAGGATGGGTGCATGGAATTAGGCTCAAAAGAGGAACTTTTTTGTTTTCGGAGAGACTATGGCGGCAAATGGGTCTCGCATCAACGGGATTTTTATGGTAAAAATGCGATTTTGTAGGCTTATAGGTAGGAAAAGGTAGGTTATGCACACTTTTAAAGTCGGAGATAAGGCCGTTTACCCAGCTCATGGCGTGGCTGAAGTGGTTGGAATCGAAGAAAAAGACATCGGCGGTCAGCGTCAAAACTTTTATATTTTGAAGGTGTTAGAGAATGACACCACGGTGATGATTCCCACATCCAACATCAATTTGGTGGGCGTCCGTCCCATCATCACTGAGAATGAGGCCAATGAAGTCTTCAAAGTGCTGAAAAAACGAGAAAAAATCGTCGAATCAACCACTTGGAACCGGCGTTATCGCGAATACATGGAAAAGATCAAAACCGGCTCGGTCATTGAGGTGGCCAAGGTGCTTCGCGATTTATACCTGATCAAGGGAGAAAAAGAGCTCTCTTTTGGTGAAAGAAAGCTTCTGGACACGGCCCACGGCTTGTTGATCACCGAAATCAGTATTGCCAAAGGCATCACCGAAGAAGAAGTGGAAAAGAAGTTCAAATCCATTTTTAAGGTTTAGATAAACCTCAAATGCCCTAAAGATCTGCGTTGGCGGATCTTTTTAAATTGGGAGAAGCAACATGTCTTCATCTGAGACCCAACTCACTGATGAGCAACTCGATGAGCACATCAGCGCTTATGAGGCAAAGTTGGCACCCAAGACAGGCATATCACGTCAGCGGCTGCTGGTGACCCTTATGGTGATCGCTGCACTGGCTTGGCTGGCTTGGCCCTGGCAGGATGAATTGGCATTTCATTTTTCGAACAAAGAACCCATTGATTTGGGGGACGCGGTGGGGGTGATGGAGCGTTTGCCCAAGGAACCCAATGCCTACGTTCGACTGCAAGGTATTTTGAGCAATAAGGCCGCCACGGTGAGTGGTCTGAGGCCAGGCTCTCTTCGTATGGGCCCGGTACAGGTGCGACGATTATTAGGGGCTTCGATTTTTGTGGAGTTTGATCAGGATACCTTTTTGGATCGCTACCAAATGTTCACCCAGATAGATGTGCAAGGGCGTTTGCAAGACTTTGGCCCCGACTCAGAGTTGGCCCCTGCCTATTATTACTTCAAGGAACGTCTCAAAATGAAGTTTCCACCCAACGCAAAGGTTTTAATCGTCGACGAGAGGCCGGGGGAGATGTGGCGTTACCCCATTGGTGTCGCCTTTTGTTTGGTCTTAATTATGTTTAGTATTCTATCTTTGCTGCGTACAGCGCAAAGGCGTCATACATCGCACGAAGAGATGGTTGCCGAGGAATAAATGAGTTTACAAGTTTTCAATACGCTAACGAAGAAAAAGGAACCTTTTCAACCCATAGAGCCGGGCAAGGTAAGCATGTACGTCTGCGGTGTGACGGTCTATGATTATTGTCACGTGGGTCATGCCCGATGTTACGTGGCTTTCGACGTGGTGCAAAGATGGTTGCGGGCCAACTATGAACTTACTTTCGTTCGTAACTTTACCGACGTCGACGATAAAATCATTAGACGCGCCAACGAAACAGGGGAAGACCCCATCGCTTTGGCCAGTCGGTTTGTCGATGCGTTTCATGAGGACATGGACGCATTGGGTGTACAGAAGGCCGACGAAGAACCTCGGGTTTCAGAGGTTATTGATGATATTGCGAACTTCGTGAATGTGTTGGTGGAGAAAGAGTTTGCTTACCGTGTACCCGCAGACACTGGCGTTGAGGGGGCAGGTGACGATGTGTATTTCCGCGTTCGCAAGTTCCCGACCTATACCGACCTGTCTGGGCGTAACCTCGAGGACATGCGCAGTGGGGCCCGCGTGGACGTGGACGATCGCAAAGAAGATCCGTTAGATTTCGCCTTATGGAAAGCGGCAAAACCGGGTGAAATTTCTTGGGGGAGTCCCTTTGGGCAAGGCCGACCCGGTTGGCACATCGAATGCTCCGTCATGTCCAAAAAACACTTGGGCAAAACCTTTGACATCCACGGTGGTGGTAAAGACCTGATTTTTCCTCATCACACCAATGAAATCGCGCAGAGTGAGTGTGCCCATGGCGGGGAGAAGTATGTTAACTACTGGATGCATAACGGTTTCGTGAATGTTGAAGCAACCGAAGAGGGCGGCGACGAGCACGTAGAAGAAATCGTCGACGAAGATGGCAATGTGGTGCGTGTCCAGAAAATGTCCAAGTCTTTGGATAACTTCTTTTCGATTCGTGAAGTCCTCGAAAGGTTTTCACCTGAAGCGCTGCGCTGGTTTTTATTAACCACCCATTACCGCGCACCTTTGGCTTTTGGCCCGAGGCATTTGGAAGAAGCCGAGCGACGGGTGCAGTACTTGTATGAGACCCTTGAAAAGGTGGCTGAATACGTCAAAGAATTCGAGCCCAGAGATGGGGACGACCTAGAAACAATATTTTCCACTGATGATAAAAAATTCGTTCCACTCATAGATTTTGAAACGGCCATGGACGATGACTTTTCCACACCGAGAGCATTGGCCTCATTCTATGAAATGCTCAAAGTGGCCAACGCCTTGGTGTCGGCTCGAGAAAAAGAAATTATTGGTCGCAAGCTTAAGGCAGCAGACCGGGCACGTCTACTCACGGAATGGCAAGGCACCATCGAGAAAATGACTTGTATTTTGGGTGTGGGTGAGGCCGATGCTGCCACCTACCTGCAACGTCAGCGTGATTTGCGTTGTCGGGTGTTGGGACTTGATGCTGCGGCCATTGAAGCATTGGTGCAAGAGCGCTTTTTGGCGCGACAAGCCAAAGATTTCGATCGCTCCGACGCCTTACGCCAGCAACTCACAGAAATGAAGGTTGAAGTGCGGGACACGCCTGCCGGCTCCACTTGGAACTTGGCTTAAGTCTGGGCGTTGTCTTCTGCTTTTTCACCAGGCAGGGTTTTGGTGGCGGTTTCTTCTGAGCCCGTGTCTTTGAGGGAGTTTCGGAAGGTTTTAATGGCCCCTCCAATTCCACCGGCAATTTCTGGCAGTTTTCGCCCGCCAAACAGCAGCAGCAGAATACCGAAAATCAGAGCTAACTCACCAAGACCCAAACCAAACATAATGGCTCCCTTTAAAAGCTTCGGGATATATATCCCGTTGGAAGTGGATTAACAAAATGTCAGCCATTTGACCACCCAGGATTCAATAATCCACCAAAGGGGCAGAATTAAGGTCTTAGAACTGGCATCTTGCCTGAAAAAATGTACAATCTCCCGAAATTACAGCCAATTCAAAGCGAGGAAGCCCCATGCGCCTATTTTCCCAACTTTTTCTGACTCTTACGACCCTCTTCATCCTTTCAGCCTGTGAGGGCAACGTTGGGGTATGTACCGAAGACAGCGAATGTCCGGCTTCCCAAAAATGCTCAACGGGCCGTGGCCAGTGCGTGGAATGTCTGGGCAATGGAGATTGTGGCGATGACGCATTTTGCTGTGAAGGCACCTGCCGGGGCGTCGAAGAAGCCGACCGCTACTGTGGCTGTGCAGTAGATCTGGGTGGTTTTCCCGGCATTGATTGCAGCACCTACGCGCTCAACGACGAAGACTTGGCTGGCGGGGCCTGCCAAAAGGGTGGCGATTTGGTGACCGTAGATAACATCCGAGAGGGCAGCTGCGGTTGTACCCAAAGTGGTCCGGAGCAGTGTGGCATGGACGAAGCTTCGGGGCTTTTTGGCCTGTGCATCATGGAGAGCAGTGAAGAAGGCGGGCGTTGTATTGTCCAAAGCGCAGATAACTGCGGGTCTGTGGGTTCCGCTTGTAACGTATGGACCGGTGGACCGCTTTGTTTGCCATCCGACGAAACGGGTTCGGGAGCGTGTACCTGTGACGGTAACAACAACAACTGTCTTGAAACGGTGATCGATGAACTGGGCAACCAGCATTCGGTGGCCAACAACTGTTCTTTCGAGAACACCTGTGCCTGCGCCAACAACGGCGAGGCGTGCAACCCAAATGGTGCCGCGCCCGATTGCTGCGGCGATGGTTGCTTTGATTTGCTGAGCGACAGCGACAACTGTGGGATATGCGGTAACTCTTGTGGCGACAATGCGTGCGTCAGTGGTGCTTGCGCCTGCAGCGGAAACGATGATTGTTATGCCGAAGGAGGAACTTTTAACAACCCACAAAATATTGCGAACGAGTGTGTCGGCGCGACAGCCAGTGGTGATTTAGGTGCCTGCGTTTGTGCCAGCTATCGCGATTCCAATGGCGGAACCAGCGCCTGTCCTTTGGGTTCTTTTTGTTGTTTCGCCGGCGGAGATGTTACCGCGAACGGGTGTTGCTCTAAGCCATGCGGCGAAGCCACGCTTGATGACTGTACCCAATCTGTACCCGAGTGAACTCCCACCCCCAACTGAGCGTTCTGATGCCCGTACGTGACGGGGCCAACCACCTGGTGGAGGCCTTGGAAAGCGTTCGGGCTTCTTCATTTCGGGACTGGGAACTCATCGTCGCCAATCATGGAAGTTTGGATGGGACCCAAGCGATTCTGTCTCGATTCGCCGCTCAAGATCCGCGTATTCAAATCTTCGATTTTCCGCGTGAGTCATCGTTCGTAACGGTTTTGGAACAAAGCCGACGCGCGTGCGCTACGCCCTATTTGGCAAGAATGGATGCGGACGATCGCATGCACGAAGAGCGTTTGGGCGAAGATTTAAAGATGCTCAAGTCCCACCCTGAAGTCAGTGTGGTGAGTTCCCAAGTGGAACTTTTTCCTTCCTCAGAGGTTCAGGAGGGCATGACCATTTACATGGATTGGCAAAATCAGATTCTATCGCCTGAGCAACACGACTTAGAAATTTGGATAGAGCAAACCATCTGTAACCCCGCTGCAACCTTTCGTAACAAGTCTTTGGACGATGTGGGTGGGTACCAAGAAGGTCCATTCCCTGAAGATTATGACCTTTTTGTCCGTTTGAATGTGGCCGGCCATCTCTTCAAGAAAAGGTCCCAAATAGGACATTATTGGCGACGACACGAGGCTTCATTGAGCACGCAGTCCTCTCATTTTAGCCACGACGCATTTGCAACGGTGAAGGCGCGGGGCTTGTTCGAGAAATTTCGGTTGAATGAAAAGCCCGTTTGCGTGTTGGGCAGTGGCCGATACGGCGGGCGAATTGCCAAATTATTGATGGGGCATGGTGCTTTGGTGAGTGCCTTTTTTGATGTGTCACCAGTTCGGATTGGGAAGCAGCGCCATGGCGTCCCCATTTTGGCGCAAAGCGAATTGGCGAGCTGGAAAAAAGGTCATCCTTATGGGTTTGCCATTGGTGCGGTGGGGGTGCGGGGGCGACGACCCGTTGTAAGGCAGCTGATGACTGAAGCCGGATTTGTGGAGAACACGGATGCCATTTGCATCGCCTAAAATTATTCTTCTTTATCGAGGATCGAACAGGCCAATGACGCGTTACTCAGTGCATCAAAGAGGTCTCGCACTGCGGTGGGCCCGGCCATTTCCATGAGTTGGATGAGGCTGCGTTCTGCATTTTTTCGGTAACGTTGAACCACGCGAAGTCCTTTGGGGAGGGGCAGCACTCTGGTGATGCGCTGATCGTGACTGTCACGACGCTTTTCCACCCAACCCATTTTGGCCAATCGATCGACCAGCGCGGAAGTCGTGCTTTGCGCAAAACCCAACACGTGGGTGAGCTCGGAAACCGTTGCATTGCCTCTCGTCGCCAAAAACGAGAGGACATGGTATTGGGTCAGGGTGGGCTCACTGCGGGGACCGCCACTGCTCAGCGGTTGGATCAATCGGCGTTGCAGCAATGCGAGGATTTGTTCCGCTCTAACGAACGCTTCGCCATCTAAAGCGGGCCATGCTGGATCGATTGTGAGCGGCTTGCGTTGCAAAATGGGTCCCCCAAACGGACTGTTCTGAGGTGGCTTTTCTAACCCTTTAAACTGGAGTGTCAATATCAAAAGGTTGGGAACGAAAGTCACTTGACGTAAAAGTTTTATGGGGGACAATCATCGGGTTTCAAAGAGGATTTTATGTTTCTCATTCGGCAAGCCACCACAAATGATTTGAAGGGCTTGAAGCATTTGGCTTCGGTCTTTAATACCGTCAATTTACCCAATGACGAAGGCATTTTAAAAAATCTGCTTGAAGTATCCGCTGATTCCTTTTCCGGTAAAATCGAATCCCCTGGGGATCGAGAGTATGTTTTTGTGATGGAGGATCCCCAGACCCAGCAGTTGGTGGGCACCAGCATGGTGATTGCCCAGCATGGCCACAGAGATGCACCGCATATCTTTTTTGATGTTCGCCAAGTGGAACGGTACTCCGAAACTATCGACAAACTGTTTAAGCACAAAGTCTTACAAATCGGATTTTCTTATGATGGCCCCACGGAGATCGGCGGACTGGTTTTGGATCCCAATTACCGTGGCCGGCCCGGCAAGCTTGGTAAGCAGCTGAGTTATATCAGGTTTTTATTTATTGCGATGCATCGGGAATTTTTTAGGGAGCGCCTGCTGGCCGAGTTACTGCCGCCTTTGACCGATCATGGCCACTCGAAGCTGTGGGAAGCCTGCGGTCGGCGCTTCACGGGGCTTTCCTATCAAGAGGCCGATAAAATTTCCAAAGATAATAAAGAGTTTATTAAAGGGCTTTTCCCGGCGGGTCCCATACACGCCAGCCTATTCGCCGAAAGCGCCCAAGAAGTAATTGGCCAGGTAGGTAAAAACACCAAGGGTGTACAGAAAATGCTGGAGAAAATCGGTTTTCACTATGTGAACCGGGTAGACCCCTTTGATGGTGGCCCTCACTTCGAAGCTCAAACCGATGGGATTTGGCCCGTGAATGAGAGTCGCTCTGTGCAATTTTCAGTGGTGGATAAGGGGCGCATTCACGAAGTGTCCGGCGAATCTGCTGAGGGGCTGGTGGCCAGAGAAGAGTCAGCCACGGGCGAGGGGTTTGTTTCAGGCTATGCGGCTTTTCGATTCACTGATAATGACCCCAATGTCATTCAAATCGCCAATGAAGATGCTGCGGCTTTGGGGATTGAGAACGGTGGAAGTGGCTGGATTTTGCCTTTTGTCTGGCAAACTCGGCGCTAAACTCAACCATTTAATGTTTTTTCATGGCGCGTGCCATTTCCCGATTGGCGTCTTTCTTTTTGAGTTCATGACGCTTATCCACCTTGGTTCGACCCTTGGCCACGCCCAATAACACTTTGGCCCACCCTTTTTTGAAATACATTTTTAAGGGAACGAGGGTATACCCTTTTTCCTTGGTGGCTCTGAAAAGCTTTCGGATTTCTTTATCGTGCAACAGTAATTTGCGTGTGCGGTCGGGCTCATGATTGGCGTGGGTGCCATATTTAAATTTGGTGATGTTGAGGCCGAGGATAAAAACTTCCCCATCCTTCAACAGGGCATAGCTATCGGCGAAATTAACCTGTTTGTCTCTAAGGCTTTTGACCTCGGTGCCTACCAATACAATACCGGCTTCGAAGGTTTCGATGATTTCGTAATCATGGCGGGCGCGGCGGTTATCAGCGATGGGTACAATACCCTCAGGAAGAGGTGCTTTTTGTTTTTTGCCCTTACCCATGGTCGATCAGGATTTTCTGTTGCTGTTTTTAAAACTGTATTTTTCAGAGGGGAATGTCCCCGACACCACATCATTTACGTAATTTTGACAGGCTTCTTGAATGGCATTACCACCCTCAAAATAGGTTTTGACGAATTTGGGTCTGAAGTTTTGATTGAAGCCCAACAAATCATAAATAACCAAAACCTGCCCATCACAAGCAGAACCAGCACCAATACCAATGGTGGGCACGGGAACACTTTGAGTCACTTCTTGCGCCACGTCACTGGGAATGCCCTCGAGAACCATGCCGAAAACACCGGCACTCACCAGGGCTTGAGCATCCTCAAGGATTTGTTCTTGTCCCGCTTTGTCTTTTCCTTGAACTTTGAAACCACCCATCATGTGGACTTTTTGAGGCATCAAACCAATATGTCCCATGACCGGAATCCCGGCATCGACCATTTTTTTAATCATGGGAACAATGGCTTTGCCACCTTCTAATTTAACGCTTTGGGCGCCTGCTTGTAGGAGTTTACCTGCGTTGATCACCGCATCTTTTTCGGAGCCGTGGTAACTCATGAACGGCATGTCCGCCACAATGTGTGCTTTTTGCGAGCCACGGGCCACTGCTTTGGTGTGGTAGGCCACTTCATCAACGGTCACTGATAATGTGTTTTCTTCACCTTTGTAGACCATGCCCAAAGAGTCACCCACCAAGAGCATGGGCACTTCAGCTTGGTCCAGGAGTTGGGCAAAAGTGGCATCATAGCAGGTGAGCATGGCAATCTTTTGCCCGTCATTTTTAAAGGCCATTATTTCTGGAATGGTGATGCGACTCATGGGTTGCTCCTGGTTACGAAAGGCGAACATAGCGCCTTTTCGCTGCAGGACAAGGGGGCACGTGCAGTAAAACAAAGAATGAAAAACTGGAAAAACTATAATTTACAAAGCCTTAGGACTCATTGCGCATGATAGCCCACAAAAAGGATTTGGCTGAAAATGTTGGAGCACGCGTGAAAGGTGATGGCTCCGAAGATAGAAGCGCCTCGCATGCGCAAATAGGCAAAGAGGAATGCGGGAAAAAAGGGGCCGAGTCTTAGGATATTGTATTCGCCCACAAAGTGCGCGAGCGCAAAATAAATGGAGCTGACCAACACCGCTTTTCCGACGGGAATGCCACAGATTGTTCGTTCATTGGGCCACCATCGCAGGAGCGCGCCGAGCATGAAGCCGCGGTAAAAAAGTTCTTCGGGCAGTGCGACCAAAAGAATTTGAAAAACAATGAAGGCGAGGAAGTCAGGTGGCATCTGGAGTTCGAACACCATTTCTTGTTTGGCCATGTACAGTTGAAAATAATGATGTCCCACCGCAAAAGGGGGGAAGGTGATGCCCATGAAAAACAAGGCCCGTTTGAAATCTCGTAAAAAAGGTGTGGGGCGAAATTGTGCATGACGTCCGTGGGAAGCAAGCCATTGTCGAATGGGTTTAATGAATAGCATTGCCCATAGCTTCTTGCGTCGACGACCATTGACGACGATGCGGCGTAAAGAGGCGATGGGGCCCAGAATCAGACCGTGGACATGCAATCCTTCCTGTTCTGGATCTAGCCCTGCGCGCTGGTAAAGAACGTACGGCACATAAAGCTGAAAAGCGATCGTGAGGGTTAACAGCAGCTGGCCCACAATCTCGTTAATGGCGAGCAGTTCTTTGCCCACCCAGAGTCCAAGTAGAAGTACCGCACCTGTTTTAAGGACAAAGGAGGGCGTTAAAGGGGATAAGCTGGTGGGGGCTGGAGATGTCAAATGAGCTAATCTTCTTTGATGGCAAACAAGGTGTTTAATGTTTCCATTTGTTCTGAGGTCAATTGAATCGTGAGCGCGCCTAGGTTTTCAACCAATTGTTCTTTTCGGGTGGCACCCAGGATGACGCTGGAAACGCCAGATTGATGGTTAAGCCAAGCCAAGGCCAACTGGGCGCGACTGACCCCCCAAGCGGTGGCTAGGCTGCCCAGTTTTTTGATGCGGTTCATTTTATTCTCGGTGAGTAGACCTTCGCGCAGCCATTCGATGTGATCGAGTCTGGAGCCGTCGGGGATACCGTCATCGTATTTGCCCGTGAGCACACCGGACGCCAGGGGACTCCAGACCACAAGCCCCATACCAAGTTCTTCGGTGGTGGGCCTGACATCCTGTTCCAGCTTTTTTCGTGCCAGCAAGGAGTATTGCGGTTGCTCCACCTGAGGACGGTAGAGGTGACGCGTGTTACAAATTTCGGCCACTTGTTGAAGTTGTTCGCCTGTCCACTCACTGGTGCCCCAGTACAGCACTTTGCCTTGGCGGACGAGGTCATCCATGGCACGAGCGGTTTCTTCTAATGGGGTGTTCTCGTCAAAGCGGTGGCAAAAATAGAGGTCCACATAGTCGGTGCCCATGCGTTGAAGGCTTTTGTCGATGGATTCCATGATGTGTTTGCGGGATAAACCGCGGTCATTGATGTCATCGCTCATGGGCCAAAAAACTTTGGTGGCCAAGACCAGTTCATGCCTTGGCATGTCTTGAAGGACTTTACCCATGGCTTCTTCCGATGCGCCGCGTGCATATACATCTGCGATATCAAAATAATTGATACCCGCGTCAAACGCGTGGTGGATGATCTCTCGAATTACCTGTTCATCTTTGATGCTGCCACCATAGGTGGTCCATCCGCCGAGCCCAAAAGCACTGACCTGGGTCCCACATTTGCCTAAATGCTTGTAGGTCATGGTTTCGTTGGACATCAAGGCCTCCTTTGGGTGAAGATAATCATGGGTGAAGACTTTCGAAAATTTGGCATGGAGTCAATGATCTGGTCTAGGAGGTTTCATCTCGTGCGAGCCCTGTTCCGTTTTTTTCTCCCCAAATGGTGTCAGCAAAAAGCCGACGACTTGGTGCATGACGGTGTGGTGCAGGCCGAAAATGGCGACTTATCGCAGGCGGTGGCCTTGTATCAGGACGCTCTGAAGTGGTGTCCTGCCCATGTTTTGGCGCGCTCCAATATGGGACTGAGCCTCATGGATGAGTACAACGCAAATTTTGGATCTTGGGACTCGAAACGCCGGTTGGCTCATTTGCACCTCACCATGGACAATCTCGATGAGGCCATTGGATTGGGGGAAGACCGTGTGGCGGTGTGGCGTGCTGCGGGTCATATTCGTTGGCGGCTCAGTCAATTCGTGGGTGCGGTGGAAGCTTTTGAACGGGCCCTAGAGCTGCTGGATGGGGATGATGAGCAGGCGCAATCCAAAGAAGAGCTGGAGAACAATATCGAGGAATTGCAACCGCTCGTGCAACGGTCGCAAAATATTCACGACGTGAGAAAAGTAGTCGAGGACAAAGAGGCGTCCGCCGATGCCTGTCAAGGGGCCATCGAAGCCCTCGACGGTCTCGTTCCAGAGGATGCCGATGAGCAGGGCTTTTTCTGTTGGATGCGTGGCGTACTTTGCCGACGATTGGGTGAGATGGATGCTGCAGAAAAGGCGTTTTTAGAGGCGCTCGAGTCTCAAAATTCTCATTTTGATGCCCATCGGGAACTGGCTCAGATTTACATGTTGAAAGAGGCCCATGGCGAAGCTCTGCTGCATTCCGTGGCTGCTTATAAACTCAAGCCGCGTGATGCCGGCCTGGTTTGTAATGTGGGCGTTTGTTATTTGGCGCTGGATGATTTTGATAAAGCCAAAGAATACATGGATTTGGCCCACGGAATGGACCCTGAAAACGGCATCATCAACAATGCCCGAGAGGCTTTGGCCGCTGCCTCAGAGGGATAAGAAAACGCACCAAAGCACTTGATGACTGAAAATCTGTTCAGTATACTGCTGGGGTGGAGTTTTTATGGCTGCGATCCCCGAATTGATGAGTCGACTGGGCTGGACTCAAGAAAAGTTGGCTTTATATGTCGCTCGTGCTGCACCGTGTGCGCAGGTCGAAACGGGCCCTCCGTGGTGGCTTTCATGGCCCATACACTTGCGTCAGGCGGTTTCCCATCTGGGTTTGGTGTATGAAATTCAGGCGGTGCCGGGGAGTGGTGGGACATCATTGGCTCTGACGGCCATGATGGCACAAAAGCAAATTCAAGATCACACCTACCAAAAGCAACATTGGCTCATGGGCATTGAACCGCCGGGTCAGTGTTTTAATGGGCACGCACTGGCCATGCTTGGGTTTGATAATGACACGCTTATTATGGGCCGCCCCGAAAAGAAGGATACATCAATAATGGCCTTACAAGCCGTGCGCAGCGGTTTATTTGCGGCTGTTTTCATCGATTTATCCGCGGAGTCGCGATTGGGTTCATGGGTGACACATTCACGGCGACTCATGTTGGCTGCACGTGAAAGCCATACGATGGTTTGGTTGCAGACCAGTATGAAAGCACATCGTCACAAACCCTTAAGTTCGCAAGTGAGAATGCGTGTGACGCCTCAAGCCAATAACATCGATGTGCAATTACTGAAGCACGCACGCGGTGGGGCGCCTTGGAATGGTGAATTGCGGCATCCTGCCACATGGCATTTTGAATCAGAGCAAAACATGTTTCTTCTCTCTCATGAGACATCCTGAAGGAGAGGGGCGTGAAACCTTATGTGGCAGCATTACAGATAGAATTATTAACAGATGAAAGTCAGAATACCCCGTCGACGGATTTGACTGCTTTGGGGCGTCGCCTTTTAGAGGTGACACCTTTGGTTGAATTAAACCCACCAGCAGGCATTTATCTCAATTTTCAAGGTTTTCGGGCTTCGCCCACCACCATGCTACAGCGCACATTATCTGTTTTGCGTCCCCATATCGCTTTTGTGGCTTTAATCGGTGGCACACACAAAGAGCACTGTATGGCGCGTGCGCACCTCGTCATGGCAGCACGTCAACGAGCACCCAAAGATTGGGGGCAGACCTATGTGGCTTGGTGGTCCGCCGAGCGCATGATGGCGCAGTATCAGACATTACCATTGGCTTTTTTGATGGATGACGAAAAAGACCTGCAATTCTTACGCGATTTAGGGCTCCAAACATGGGGTGATGTTCAATCAATTAATTCCAATAAAAAACGTAAAGATTGCCTGAAGCGATTGCCTGTTTGGTGTCATCATTTTCCTGAACCGACGTCGGCCTGGCGCTATTTATCTCAACCCTCAAAAATTGAAGTGTCCAAGCATTTCGACCCACCCTTGACCCAGGAAACAGCCATTTTGTTCGTTTTACGCCCCATGGTCGAACAATTGTGTCAGCGTTTGAATGATGCACAAAAGTCATTGGTGCATTTACAACTGGAGGCGTGGGTTCGTCTGTTGCCTCCAGAGGATGTGTCGGCTTGTTTAAACGATCGTCACCGTTGGTGGTCGCGTAATTTTTATTTTAACGTACCCGTGGGCGCTGCTGACGTTTTATATCGCATGGTTGGAAACGCCTGCGGCGAGGTGCCGATAAAAAGTGAAATCCAAAAGATGACTTTGAGGGCAGAGCGGACCGTTCCATTGCTTAGGCACCAGAAAGATTTTTTGGGTGATGAGAGAACCACTTTGAAAATCCCCCTGTGGTTAGAAGAAATGCAGCAGCAATTTGGGGCTGGTCAAATTGGCTTTTTCGGTCCAACGTACAGTCGCGCACCTCGGGAATCGTTCGAAATTAGCGAGCCAGACATGAACAGTCAGCAGCGCAAGCAAATGCTTGAAAGACTTCCCGGGTTTCATTGGCCCATGAGGTGGCTGCGTCACCGTCGCCTCTTACCGGTTGAATCATGTTGGGATTTTGAGCCACTGGGGCTGTTTCAAAGTCACCCCCATCTGCTTTTTGCGCCGTGTGAGCAATATTATCGGGTTTGGTTGCAAGATCACCGACAGGTTTTGTGTGAGTATGACTCTGAGATGGATCAGTGGTGGTTACATGCCTTTTTTGACTGATGCGGCACATAACCAGGTTCATGCCGGGCGGATAAAGGGGGCATAGGCGCTGAATAAATGAGGATTTGCCCAAAGGGCTGTAAATGGTATATCTGCTTTGAAAACAGCGGTTTCCAACTGGAGAAAGCGATTTGATTGTGAGACATCATGCCACCCACAACCGAGCAAATGGAGTCGTTGCGCTCTTGATGTGCAGCCTTTTTATGTCCCCAGCCGCAGTTGCCGCCCCTGAAGAAGCACCGAGTAAAAAATTGGGGCAGAGTCTTCCCATTACTGCCCAACCGCTCATTTTAGACCCTGGTCAATGGGAAGTGGCAGTTCGGTACGGTTTGGTGGGCACGGGTCCTACGCGCTTTGTGAACGATATTCGCGTTGGGCTCTATCCTGGCCTGGAGCTGCGAACAGCCCTGATGCCTTTTCCCTCTTCGCTCATGCTTCGAGGCCAACTGGGACGCTTAAAGGGAGCCTTCGGGACTTTGTGGTTGGCTGGTGGCTTAGAGCACTGGGATGTGGGTTTTCGGCTGGATGAAGACCCCGAGGAGTCTCAGGTGGGGTGGCGCTGGCATCTTCAAAGTACCTTAGGGTGGGGCAAAGTGTTCATGGGTCGCGTGGGTCTTTTGACTGCCATACATTTTAGGGAACGTCTCACAGAATTGGACGATGACGATGAGCGTGCAGTCGCTGGTGAAGTAGAATTACGTTACGATTTTCAGCCGCGCATTGGGCTTTTGTGGGCCACTGGTTACGCCCAAACGCTGGATACTCCGGTGAGAGAAGTGTACGTGGGGTTTACCCAGCCCGGCCAAGCGTATTGGTTGCATCAAATCGATCGCAGCAGCAAAGAATCAGCTGCCACAGCCATCGCCATGACCTACGGCCGAACAGAGTCTTTCGACGTGGATGTGTTCTTCTCTTGGCGCTTTTGGCCTGAAGACGGTTATGTCTTTGGCAGTGGTCTAAGGTGGCGCTTTTAATAATCTCCCGACGTCCAGGTCTTCTTTTTGAGTCGGGGGAGCTCATAGGTTTCTTGTTCTTGCCAACGAGGAAACAGCATCAAAACAAGTCGAATGGGTGCAGCAAAGAGTGCCACTGGGGCAAGGACCGCCATCGATAGGATTTTCGCCACCCAAACGTATTTGACCGTGGCGATGGGGTCCGCCGTTGTCTCTTCCGAGGAGAAGGATGGGGCGGAGTCACTCGAAACAAAGTGATCACCCGAACTGTCCATAGAAATAAGGGTTGAAACCGGAAAGAGCTCAGGGTCGGTTTGCTCATCATTGTCGTGTCGAGCTGCTTGGGCGCGGAGGCTTTTCGGCCAATTATTTGAATCCGGATCATTGAGCACGGTGTTTAAATAATTAGAAAAGGTCGCACTGTTGGCACTGAGTCCCAACCGATGCATGAGAGACTCACATTCCATTTGGAACACCGACGCCGTCTGAAATCGGTTATCTGGCTCTAAGGTAAGGGCGCGATGCAGCAGGCGATCGATGGAAGCAGGCAAATCAGATCGGTAAGCGCTGGGCGGTGGATAGTTGCCCATGAGGATGGCTCGGACCACTTGGTTGTTATTTTTAAACCTGAAAAGTCGACGACCGGTCAGCATTTCCCATAAACAAACGCCCACCGAGAACAGATCCACACGGTGGTCGAAAACCCCTCCGGCCATTTGTTCAGGAGCCATATAAGGGAACTTGCCTTTAAGAACCCCGGCTTGGGTCAATTGACGTTGGAGTTCGCTCTTGGCCACGCCGAAATCGATAAGTTTGGCGATCCCACTTTTTGAGAGCAAAATGTTCACGGGGGAGATATCTCGGTGGATCATGTCCACCGGCTGCCCACGCAAATCGTGAAGGTTGTGGGCATGGTCCAGGCCCGATAAAATATCGGCAGCGATTCGAAGGGACAAACCCAGGGGTAAAAACGCTTCATTTTGCCTGGTACGATCAATGAGCCAACGCAAAGAACACCCTGGCACATATTCCATTACGATGAAGAAATCGCCTTCTTGAACCCCAAAATCATAAATTTGGACGATATTTTGGTGGTTTAGCAATGCCTGGAGGCGCGCTTCGTCACAAAACATCACCCTGGCTTTTTCTTCTCCAAGCAGTTTTTTGGCGATTCGTTTCAGGACCACCTGCTTTTCAAAACCGCCCGGGCCAGTGGTGCGCGCCAGATAGACCTCGGCCATTCCTCCGGTCGCTAATGGGCCCAAAACATCGTAAGGACCTACTTTTTCAGGTAAAAAATCCGACATGGCCTGCCCAGCCTAGCAAGTTCGGCGCTTGAAGTAAAAAACCAAAAAATTCAGCTAAAAGTCGCTTCAAGGCCCGTTGACAGCCCCATCCCAGCCCCTATACTCCGCTCGTCTTTGATGATCTGCGTCTGCAGAAAAATTCTTGGATGTGGCCGACAGTGCGGATGCACTTTCAGCCACGGTCGTCGACAGAGTCGGCGATCCAGGCTCTTTTGACGTTTTGATTTTACGTAATAGGGCCGTCCTGCGTTTTAAAGTTGGATGGTTTTTTTTTATGGCAAATCAAATGGTTCGAGGGCTTGAATCAAGGGTTTAATGGCGGATTTGGATTCAACCATTTGAAAAATAAGAGGTTTTAAATGCCTACGATCAATCAACTTGTTCGCAAGGGTCGAAAGAAAATCAAGAATCGCAGCGATGCCCCGCATCTGCAGGCGTGTCCCCAAAAGCGCGGCGTATGCACCCGTGTTTACACTACCACACCCAAAAAGCCCAACTCGGCACTCCGTAAAGTGGCCCGTGTTCGTTTGACCAACGGACTCGAAGTAACCACTTACATCCCCGGTGAAGGCCATAATCTTCAAGAGCACTCCGTGGTCTTGATTCGTGGCGGTCGTGTTAAAGATTTGCCCGGTGTTCGATACACCGTTGTGCGCGGTACTCTGGATTGTGTTGGTGTCAATGACCGACGACAGTCCCGTTCCAAGTACGGAACCAAGCGCCCCAAATAGTCTTTTCGCCCTTTGATGGGCGGCTTTGAGTTTGCAGGAAAGGTTTAAGTCATGCCAAGACGTAGAGAAGTACCTAAACGAAAGATTAACCCAGACCCGTTGTATAACGACCGGCTGTTGGCCAAATTCACCAACGTGGTGATGTTGGCAGGCAAGAAAACTGTTGCCGAGTCCATCGTGTACGGGGCTTTGGAAAAAGTTCAAGACAAGACCGGTGAAGACCCCTTAAAGGTTTTCAAAAAAGCCTTGGATAACTGCAAGCCCGCAGTTGAGGTGAAATCCCGTCGTGTCGGTGGCGCCAACTATCAAGTTCCAGTCGAGATTCGTGGAGAGCGTCGTACCGCTCTGGCCATGCGCTGGCTGCGTGATTTTGCTCGTGGTCGCAACGAGCGTACCATGCAGGACCGCTTGGCTGCCGAAATTCGAGAGGCCTTCGAAAACCGAGGTGGTGCGGTGAAGAAAAAAGACGACACCCATCGCATGGCAGAAGCGAACAAGGCGTTTGCTCATTATCGCTGGTAGAAATTTTTAAAACATAACTTCTTATATCGCTCCACATCAGGGAGTTTTAGGTAGAAAAAATGTCACGTGAACCATTAGAAAGAGTGAGAAATATTGGCATCGTAGCTCACATCGATGCTGGAAAAACCACCACAACCGAACGCATTCTGTATTATACAGGGATGAGTCACAAAATCGGTGAGGTCCATGACGGTGCTGCGGTTACCGATTACATGGCCCAAGAGCGAGAGCGTGGGATTACCATTACTTCCGCAGCGGTTTCCGCCAAGTGGAAATATCGTGAAGATGCAAAAGCACCTTTTCATCAAATTAACATCATTGATACACCCGGGCACGTTGACTTTACCATTGAAGTAGAACGTTCCATGCGTGTCCTCGATGGTGCAGTAACCGTATTTGATGGTGTTGCTGGTGTAGAGCCTCAATCTGAAACTGTGTGGCGACAGGCAGACCGTTACGGCGTACCTCGTATGTGTTTCGTTAATAAGCTCGACCGTACTGGTGCTGACTTTTACCGTTGTGTCGACATGATCGTTGAGCGACTTCAAGCCGTGCCCGCAGTGCTCACATTGCCCATTGGTGCTGAAGCAGATTTTAAAGGTTTGATTTGTTTGATGCGCATGAAGGCTTTCCTTTGGGATGATGATTCCTTAGGCGCGAAATACGAAATCACTGACATCCCTGCGGACCTCCAAGGAAAAGCAGAGGAATGGCGTGAAAAACTTCTGGAAAACTGCGCTGATTGTGATGATGAATTCGCTGAAAAATACCTCGAGGGTGGGGACATCACAGAAGAAGATATCATTCGTGCTTTGCGTTCGGGCTGTATTTCCAGCAAAGTGGTCCCGACCCTGTGCGGTACCGCGTTTAAAAACAAAGGTGTTCAATACCTGCTCGACTCCGTGATCGACTTTTTGCCTTCACCAGTGGATATCCCACCAATCGAAGGTACCCTCGAAGACGGGGAGACTAAAGAAGAAAGACCTGCGCAAGACGACGCACCGCTTTCTGCTTTGGCGTTTAAGATTATTAATGATAAGTACGGCGCTTTGACCTTCTTGCGGGTTTATTCCGGTACCATGAAAAAAGGTACCTCCATCCGCAACATGAGGACCGGCAAAAAAGTTCGTATCGGACGTATCGTACGGATGTTCGCAGACAAGCGAGAAGACCTCGAAGAAGTACGCTCCGGTGATATCGCCGCGGCCATTGGTCTGGACTCCATCACGGGTGATACCCTCTGCGATTTGGACTCTCCGATCGTATTGGAATCCATGGATATCCCCCCAGCTGTGATTACCTTAGCTATCGAACCCAAAACCAAAGCCGACCAAGAGAAAATGGCTGTTGGTCTGGGCAAACTCTCAGGTGAAGATCCATCACTGCGTTTGAGTACCGACGAGGAAACAGGTCAGACAACCATCGCGGGTATGGGCGAATTGCACTTGGAGATTATCGTTGACCGCCTGAAGCGTGAGTTCAACGTTGAAGCCAACGTTGGTAAGCCACAGGTTGCATACCGCGAAACCATCACCGTTCCTGTGGAACAAGAAGGCAAATACGTCAAACAAACGGGTGGTCGCGGTCAGTACGGCCACGTTTGGTTGAAACTCGAGCCCAACGAAGCTGGGGCGGGTTTTGAATTCATTAATAAAATCGTTGGTGGTGCTGTGCCACGTGAATTTATTAATCCAGTTCAAAAAGGTATCGAAGAAGCCATGACCTCTGGTATCCGTGCAGGATACCCAGTAGTAGACATGAAAGCCACTCTTTACGATGGTTCTTTTCACGACGTTGACTCGAGTGAGGTTGCATTTAAAATCGCAGCGTCAATGGCGTTCAAACAAGGTTCCAAGAAAGCCAATCCAAATATTCTCGAGCCGATGATGAAAGCAGAAGTCATCACACCTGAAGACTGGATGGGCGACGTGATTGGCGATTTGAACAGCCGTCGTGGACGCGTCACGGGTATGACCGACCGCGCTGGGATGAAAGTCGTTGGCGCAGACGTGCCTTTGGCTGAAATGTTTGGCTACTCCAACGATTTGCGTTCCAAAACTCAGGGCCGCGCAACTTACACCATGGAGTTTAGTCACTACGAAGCCGTACCGAACAATATTGCAGACGAAATTATTGCTAAGGCCACCGGCCAATAAACAGCGAATCTTTGAAGGAGAAAAAAAATGGGCAAGGAAAAATTTGAAAGAAATAAACCGCACGTAAACATTGGTACGATTGGTCACGTTGACCATGGCAAGACCACTCTTTCAGCCGCGATCACCAAAGTGATGGCCGAAGCCGGCAACGCTGAAGTGATGAATTACGACGAAATCGACAAGGCTCCAGAAGAGCGCGAGCGTGGGATCACGATTTCCACCGCTCACTTGGAATACGAAACCGACAACCGCCACTACGCGCACGTAGATTGCCCTGGCCACGCTGATTATGTGAAAAACATGATCACCGGTGCTGCTCAGATGGACGGCGCGATTTTGGTTGTGTCCGCAGCTGACGGCCCGATGCCACAAACCCGTGAGCACATTTTGTTGGCGCGTCAGGTAGGCGTTCCTTACATTGTTGTTTACATGAACAAAGTAGACCAAGTTGACGATGAAGAGATTCTCGAGCTGGTGGAAATGGAAATCCGCGAACTCTTGGAAAGCTATGAGTTCCCTGGAGATGACACCCCCATCGTTCAAGGTTCAGCTTTGAAAGCGTTGGAAGGCGACGGCAGCGACATTGGCGTGCCCTCAGTCATCAAGTTGATGGAAGAAGTAGACGCTTACATCCCAACGCCAGAGCGCGACGTGGACAAGCCATTCTTGATGCCAGTTGAAGACGTGTTCTCCATCTCCGGCCGTGGTACCGTTGTGACGGGTCGTGTTGAGAGCGGAATCGTTAAAGTTGGCGAAGAGATTGAAATCGTCGGCATTAAAGAGACCACCAAGACCACTTGTACTGGCGTTGAAATGTTCCGTAAGTTGCTCGACGAAGGTCGCGCCGGTGACAACATTGGTGCTTTGCTTCGTGGTGTTAAAAAGGAAGATGTGCAGCGCGGCCAAGTATTGGCTCAGCCAGGCACCATCACCCCCCACTTGAAGTTCAAAGCTGGTGTTTACATTTTGACGAAAGAAGAGGGTGGTCGCCACACGCCTTTCATGGCGAACTATCGGCCTCAATTCTACTTCCGTACCACTGATGTAACGGGTTCCATCACCTTGCCAGAAGGCACCGAAATGGTGATGCCTGGTGACAATATCTCCATTTCTGTGGAGCTGATTACCCCCATCGCCATGGATAAAGAGCTTCGTTTCGCGATTCGCGAAGGTGGCCGTACCGTTGGCGCGGGCGTTGTTTCAGAAATTGTTGAATAATTGAGATGAACTTCGATCTGGCTGTGTCCAAATGATGCAGTCGGGTCATACTTTAAACCGGATAACTGCATGAGCCGGACTGCACATGCGGTTGAGAGGTAAAATATGGCAACCAACAAAATCAGAATCCGTCTAAAAGCTTATGACTACAAGTTGCTCGACGCTTCTGCTACCGAAATCGTTGAAACGGCCAGGAGAACAGGTGCTCGCGTTGCAGGCCCTATTCCTTTGCCAACCAAGATTACCAAGTACACGGTCTTGAAAAGCCCCTTTGTGGATAAAAAATCCCGGGAGCAGTTCGAGGTTCGTACACACAAGCGACTCTTGGATATTCTGGAACCCACCCAACAAACACTGGACGCGTTGATGAAGCTTGATTTGTCCGCTGGTGTTGATGTTGAGCTGAAGAGTTAACCAGCACCTTGTGCTGGTCTGGAGAATACCATGGCCAAAATTGATGTTTTTAATTTGAAGAATGAAAAGGTCGACACTGTCGAACTTTCAGAAGAAGTGTTTAACGCTCCTCGACGTAAGTACTTGCTTAGCGAAGTTGTTCATTGGCAACGCGCCAAGAAGCGCGCCGGTACACAAAGCGCGCTAACCAAGGGTGAAGTCCACGGAACGACCAAAAAGCCGTTTAAGCAAAAAGGCACCGGGCGAGCGCGACAAGGCGACAACAAAAACCCCCACATGCGTGGTGGTGGCGTGGCCTTCGCACCAAAGCCTCGCAGCTACGACTACACCTTGCCAAAGGCAAAGCGTAGAGCTGCACTCGCAGTGGCGTTAAGCGTTCGTAACCACGAAGGCTCGTTGAAAATTGTGAAAGATTTCGACCTGGCCGACCACAAGACCAGTGGCGTACAAAAGGTTTTAGAAACTTTGGGTACTCCTAATGCTTTGATTGTGGACGCAGCGAACCAAAATCTGCAGCTGGGGTCACGTAACTTGCCGAAAAGTCGTTACCTCAACGTTGGTGGGTTGAATGTCTATGACATTTTGAATCACAGAAACCTCATTATGACCGAATCGGCCGCAAAAGCGATTGAAAGCCGACTCACCGGTCAAGAAGCGTAAATAGGTGTAATCATGCGATCTATCGATCAAGTTTTGAAGCGTCCCTTGCTCACTGAGAAGGCTATTTCTCTAAAAGAAGCTGCCAATAAGGTGGTTTTTGAAGTGCACAAGGATGCTAACAAACACGAAATCAAATCGGCCATCGAGAGCTTGTTTGAAGTCAAGGTATCTGACGTCCGAACCATGATTTTCCGTGGGAAAATCAAACGGGTAGGCAAGCAAACGGGCAAACGCCGAAATTGGAAAAAAGCGGTTGTAACCTTCCCTGAAGATGTCGATTTGGACATTTTTGGCGTGGCAACCTTCGATGGAGCTCCCCCAGAGGAAGCTGAGAGTTAAAAAGTTTTAAATATTCCCCAAAGGGGGGATGACAGGTTCATTTTCTAACGCTAAGGATGCGCTAACAAGATGATCTGGGGCCGAAAAGCTTCCTCTATTTGAGAGAAAGAATCTATGGCCCGAGGAGAGATAAATGGCGACAAAAACGTATAAACCGACCAGTGCGGGTCGGCGAGGTATGAGTGCTCCGGACTTTTCAAACCTCACCAATAAGAAACCGGAAAAAAAACTTACCAAAGGCAAAAAAAGAACCAGCGGACGCGGTAACACCGGACGAATCACGGTGCGATTCCGAGGTGGTGGTCATAAGCGACGTCTGCGAGATGTGGATTTCAAACGATTGAAGTTCGGCGTCCCGGCTAAAGTCGTGGCTTTAGAATACGATCCGAACCGTTCCGCTCGAATTGCGCTTTTGCATTACCATGATGGTGAAAAGGCTTATATTTTGGCGCCGGTTGGCCTCGAAGTGGGCAATACCGTAGTCAATGGTCCCGAAGCAGATATTCGACCTGGCAATCACATGCCTTTGTCAAAAATCCCTGTTGGTACACAAATCCACAATATCGAGTTGAGACCCGGAAAGGGCGGCCAGTTGGTCCGCGCTGCTGGTGTGTCCGCGCAGCTGATGGCCCGTGAAGGCCGTTACGCGCAAGTAAGACTCCCATCCGGCGAATCACGCCTGGTTTTGGTGGACTGTTGTGCAACGATTGGTCAAGTCGGCAACACTGGGCATGAGCTGGTCAAAATCGGCAAAGCCGGTCGTACCCGATGGCTCGGACGCCGCCCACATCAACGCGGTGTGTCCATGAACCCAGTGGACCATCCACATGGTGGTGGCGAAGGCCGTACCTCCGGTGGGCGTCATCCAGTATCGCCTTGGGGACAACCCACTAAAGGCCATCGAACCCGTAAGAACAAACGTACGGACAAATTCATTGTTCGCCGCCGCAAGAAGAAATAACGGCGCTCAGGAGATAAAGAAATGCCACGTTCTATTAAAAAAGGACCATTTGTCGATCAGCACCTCTGGAATAAGGTGAACAATCAAAACGAAGCAGGCGACCGTCGCGTGATTAAAACCTGGTCTCGACGTTCCACCATTTTGCCTGACTTTGTCGGGCACACCCTGGCTGTGCACAATGGTCGTAAGTTCATTCCGGTGTTCGTGACAGAAAACATGGTAGGTCACAAACTTGGTGAATTCGCGCCTACGCGTCATTTCCCAGGTCACCCCGCAGACAAGAAAGCCAAGCGCTAGGTCCTAGGGACCGCTTAAGGAGATTTGAAAATGGCAAGTCGTGAAAAAAACAAAGCGTTAGCCCGCAAAGAAGCCAGAGCTGCTGGTGGTGCCCGCGCTGTTCTTCGAGGGTATCGAATGAGCTCCCGTAAGGCACGCGTTATGGCCGATTTGATTAGAGGGAAAACCGTAGAAGCTGCGGTGACCACTCTTTCCTTTCAGCAGCGTAAAGCAGCCTTGCCGTTGCGCAAGCTCATTGATTCGGCAGTGGCCAATGCTGAAAGCCGAAATATGGATTTAGATAAGCTGATCGTCGCTCGCGTTCTCGTGGACAAGGGCCCGGTCATGAAGCGTTGGATGCCCCGTGCTCACGGTCGCGCAACGCCTCTTAAGAAACAAACCAGCCACGTCACTGTGGAATTGGTTGAAGCGGAATAGATTTTATTAACCTTTGATTGAAGTGAGGGTGCCCCATGGGCCAAAAAGTTCATCCAACAGGATTTCGTCTCGGATACATTCGCAGCTGGGACTCTAAATGGTTTCGTGAAGCAGGTTATGCCAACTGGCTTTTAGAAGACATGAAACTCCGTGAGTACGTTCGTCGAAAGCTGAAGAGCGCCGGCATCAGTCGTATCGATATTGAACGAGCTGCAGACAAATGTAAGGTCAACATCTACACCGCTCGTCCGGGTATTGTTATCGGCAAAAAAGGCGCCGGTATCGACCAACTTAAAGGCGAACTGCAAAAGCTCGCTGAGGGCGAAGTCTTTTTGAATATTCACGAAGTACGAAAGCCCGAAACAGACGCTCAGTTGGTGGCGGAGAGTATCGCTCAGCAACTCGAACGACGCGTGGCTTTTCGTCGCGCTATGAAGAAAGCCATTCAGTCAGCTCAAAAAGCTGGTGTGAAAGGTGTTCGTGTCGCTTGTTCTGGCCGTCTTGGTGGGGCAGAAATGTCCCGTCGCGAATGGTACCGAGAAGGACGGGTGCCTTTGCACACCCTTCGTGCTGATATTGATTATGGCTTTGCTGAAGCACTGACCACTTACGGAATTATTGGTTGTAAGGTGTGGTTGTTTAAAGGTGAAATCCTTTCTGGGAAAACCCAAGCCCCACGGGCGTAACCACATTTATTGTTGTTTGAGGAGCTGACAAATGCTGTCACCAAAACGTGTTAAACATCGCAAAATA
Organism: Myxococcales bacterium; assembly: GCA_002721815.1. Taxonomy (GTDB): domain Bacteria; phylum Myxococcota; class UBA727; order UBA727. The sequence goes on along the minus strand of PBLQ01000011.1, from coordinate 28,910 downwards.
CAAAAAGGCCGCAACAGAGGTCTGTCCCGGGTAGGGAACGATTTCGCATTCGGCGACTTTGCATTAATGGCAACCGGTCGAGGTCGCATGACTTCTCGGCAAATCGAGGCTGCGCGTATCGCCATGACTCGCCACGTTAAACGTGGTGGCAAGATCTGGATTCGTGTATTTCCCGACAAGCCAATTACCAAGAAGCCTGCTGAGGTTCGAATGGGTAAAGGTAAAGGTTCCACGGATGCTTGGGTCGCCCAGATTAAACCAGGCAGAATTTTATATGAAATGAACGGCGTTGACGAAGGCATTGCTCGTCGTGCCATGGAACTGGCTGCCGCCAAGCTGCCTTTTGCAACGAAGTTTTTAGCCCGCAGCGAGGAAATTTAAGCCTAAGGCCATTAAGAGGATAGTGTCATGACTGATTATCGTGAACAAACATTAGAAGAACTACTCGAGGAAGAGAAAAAATTGCGAAAAGAGCGGGTCACGCTTCGCTTTCAGCATGGCACACGCCAGCTTCTCGACACCTCTGCACTGAAAAAGAATAAAAAGAGTCTGGCACGATTGCTGACTGTTATCAGCGAAAAGCGGAAATCCGCTTAGGCCCGTACGAGTTTTTAAAGAGGTATAAAATGAGCGAACGTGGATACGGAAGAACACTCCAAGGGGTTGTGGTGAGCAACAAGGCCGATAAGACCATTACGGTCGAAATCACCCGTACTGTGCGTCACCCCCGTTACAATAAGTTTATTAAGCGTCGTGCGAAGTATCATGCACACGATGAGGCAAATGCTGCCGGTATGGGAGATACGGTAATTATCGTTGAAGCCAGCCCTTATTCTCGAACCAAAAGATGGAGACTGCAACAAATCTCCGAAAAGGCCCAAGGCTAATAATTTCGTCGTTTTTTAACGACCAGGAGCTTAGAAATGATTCAGAATCAATCCATGCTCGAAGTGGCAGACAACAGTGGCGCTCGGAAATTGATGTGCATCAAAGTTCTGGGTGGTTCCCATCGTCGATATGCATCAGTTGGTGATATCGTCGTGTGTAGTGTCAAAGAAGCAGCACCCAACTCAAAAATTAAAAAAGGCACAGTCGTGAAAGCGGTGGTTGTAAGAACAGCCAAGGAAATTGGTCGACCTGACGGTTCCTATATCCGTTTCGATAACAATGGCGCAGTGCTGGTGAATAAAGACAAAGAACCGGTAGGAACACGTATCTTCGGGCCCGTAGCTCGCGAATTGCGCGCAAAAAGCTTTATGAAAATCGTGTCCTTGGCACCGGAGGTCCTCTAACGAGGCAGGCGAGGGATAGTATTATGGCAATCAAAAAAGGCGACATGGTTAAAGTGATCTCTGGCGACAAGCGCTGGAAAGGCAAGACCGGTCAGGTATTAGAAGTAGTTGATGGCGGCAAACGTCTTCGCGTTGAAGGTGTACGCACCATCAAGCGACACGTGAAACCTCAAAGTGACCCCAAGCACCCTGAAGGTGGAATCATTGAAGATTTGGGTACCATCGCGGCATCGAACGTTATGTTGTTCTCGGAGTCTCTGGACCGTCCAGTGCGAACCGGTGCGATGTTCGACGAGAATGGCAACAAAATTCGTGTGGCACGAGGAAAAGACCTCAAGCCAGACCCAGTTTAAACTAAGCAAAGCTGTGCTTTTGAGTAACGTTCAGAGCGAGACCTCAAAAGCCAAAGCAGCAGGAGCAGAAAATGTCAGAAACAAACGTGCCAACATTGGCAAAATACTACCACGATGAAGTGGCAGGTTCCATGAAAGAGGAATTTGCTTACGGTAACGTCATGCAGATTCCACGAGTTGAGAAAATCGTGGTGAACATGGGCTTGGGCGAGGCCATCCAGAACCCCAAAGCCATCGAGTTCGCAGTGGACGATATCACCCGAATCACGGGGCAAAAACCAGTGGTGACCAAAGCCAAGAAGTCCATCGCGACATTTAAGTTGCGTGAAGGAATGCCTATTGGAGTGATGGTGACGCTGCGTCGCCAGCGTATGTGGGAATTCATGGAGCGTTTGGTGAACGTGGCGCTTCCACGTGTTCGCGACTTTCGTGGTGTTCCAAAGAAGTTTGATGGTAAAGGCAACTTCTCCTTGGGCATCAAAGAACAGATTATCTTTCCTGAAATTGACTACGACAAAGTGGACAAAATTCGGGGTTTAAATATTTCCATTGTCACCTCAGCGAAAACCGATGAGGAGGGACGGGTCCTGCTTAAAAAGCTGGGTATGCCGTTCCGCAACTAAAGAGGTTGTCATCATGATGTCAGATCCTATTTCAGATTTTTTGACTCGCATCCGCAACGGTTTGCACGCCGGGCATAAAGCCATTTCCTGTCCTTCATCGGGTATGAAAGAGGCCATCGCGGGTATTCTTAAAGAGCAAGGCTATATTCACGACTTCCAAATCCGTACCCAAGACGGCCGACCAAGTTTGTTTGTGGAACTTAAGTACGACCAAGATGAGCTACCGGTGATCGAAGGTATCGAACGCGTTTCCCGTCCAGGGTTACGCATTTACCGAAATGTCGGTGAGTTGCCTCAAGTGCGTGCCGGAATGGGGTGCGCAGTCATTTCCACCTCTAAAGGCGTTATGACGGATCAAGCGGCCCGCAGTAACAATGTTGGCGGCGAAGTTATTTGTAAGGTTTGGTAAACCCAAACTACAGGTTTTAGGAGCAAATTATGTCTCGCATTGGAAAACAGCCAGTTGAACTCCCCAGCGGCGTGAAAGCAACAGTGAATGGGCAAACCATCAATGTTGAAGGCCCAAAAGGAAAACTGTCAATGGACGCCCACGGAATGATGAAAGTATCCATGGACGACAATAAAGTTGTTGTTGAGCGTCCAGACGAGAGTCGTCAAGCACGTAGCCTTCATGGCTTAACTCGTACTTTAATCGCCAACATGGTGCACGGTGTATCGCAAGGCTACACCAAAGTGCTCGAAATCAACGGGGTCGGCTATAGAGCTGAAGCCAAAGGTAAGGGCATCAAATTGTCCTTGGGTTTTTCGCATCCCATTGAATATGACCCACCTGCCGGTGTCACCGTCGAAGTGGACAAAAGTAAAACCAAATTGACGATTACCTCAATCGATAAGCAACTCGTTGGAGAAACGGCAGCGAAAATTCGCTCTTACCGTCCGCCAGAACCGTATCGAGGTAAAGGTATCAAATACGAAGGTGAATACATCCGACGCAAAGAAGGCAAGTCGGCTGGTAAATAAACGAAATTTTAGAATTTAAAGGAGAGCGATCATGTATCGAGAGCTCAAGAACACTTGGAAAAGAAATCCTAAACTGGCAGCGAGATTGAAACGTAAGATCTCCATTCGTAAGCGCCTCACTGGCTCTGCCGAACAGCCGCGTTTGTCAATCTTTCGCTCAGCACGTCATATTTACGCTCAGGTTATCGATGATGCCAGTGGCAAGACTTTGGCGGCAGCGAGCTCCATGGAAAAGCAACTGTCGGGAGAAAAAATGGCCAAAAAAGATATGGCCAAAAAAGTGGGCGAATTGGTTGCCCAACGCTGCAAAGAAAATGGCATTGGCAGCGTGGTTTTTGATCGAAACGGTTTTCGTTATCACGGTCGCGTACAAGCTGTTGCAGACGGCGCACGCGAAGGTGGACTGTCTTTCTAGATAAAGAGGTGTCGCTATGGCTCAGTTAGGCCAAGAAGAATTGAACGAATTAGAAGAACGCGTGGTGCACATCAATCGCGTGGCTAAAGTGGTTAAGGGTGGACGTCGATTCTCCTTCAGCGCTTTGGTTGTGGTGGGTGATGGCAACGGTCGCGTGGGTTATGGCTTGGGCAAAGCAAACGAAGTGCCCGAGGCTATCCGAAAGGGTACCGAGAAGGCAAAGAAGAGCCTTATCACCGTGCCTTTGAAGGGAACCACTGTTCCTCACCGCGTGGTGGGCCGGGCTGGTTCAGGTAGTGTCCTTTTGCGTCCTGCATCCGACGGTACCGGCGTTATCGCTGGTGGTACTGTTCGTGCCGTGCTGGAAGCTGCTGGGGTACACAATATTCTGTCAAAGTCATTGGGAAGCAAAAACCCCAATAACGTGGTTCGCGCTACGTTTGCTGGGTTAAAATCTTTGCGTTCCGCTGAAGAGCACGCTGCTCGGCGCGGCGTTTCAGTGAACCAAGACGTTTAACGATAAAGGACGAAAGTCATGACAAAGATTCGCGTGACGTTAAAAAGAAGTACTATCGGCCAAAGTAAGCGCCAACGAGAAACCGTTAAGGGACTCGGATTGCGCCGGATTAACCATACAGTCGTTCTTCGGGACACCCCCGCCATTCGCGGTATGGTGACTTCCGTTCAGCACTTGCTCGAAGTGAGAGTCGAAGCAGGTGAAGCGGAACTTTTTGGACGAAAACATCAAAAATAGGGCAATGGCTATGGCGGCCATTGAACTCCAAGTCACTTGAAGTGGCGGAAGGAGACTCAAATGAGTGAAAACAACGAATATCAAGGTTTGCATAATTTAGAAGCCCCGCGAAAGGCCCGTAAACGCATCAAGCGGGTTGGTCGTGGAGAAGCTAGCGGAACAGGTAAAACTTCCGGTCGCGGTCACAAAGGTCAGAAAGCCCGAAAAAGCGGACACATTCGTCCCGGTTTTGAAGGTGGGCAAATGCCTTTGGCCAAGCGTCAGCCGAAGCGTGGTTTCTCCAATCATCTTTTCAGGAAGAAAGTCACCGCCATCAACGTAGGAACTTTGGCCACAAGGTTCGAAGCCGGTGCTGAGATTGATGTCGCAGCATTGACCGCCGCTGGTCTGTTGAATCGGACTGGCCATCAAATCAAGATTTTGGGCCAAGGTGATATCGAAATCGCTTTGAATCTCAAAGTCCACGCCATCTCGGCTTCAGCCAAAGATAAGGTTGAAAAAGCAGGTGGTACCGTAGAAATCATTAAGTAAGACTTTTGGTGTTTCTGATTTCGAGATTCTAACAAGGGGTTGGACGTGACAGGTGGCATTTTAAACATCTTCCGTATTCCAGAGCTGCGTAAGCGTATTATTTTTACGCTTTCGCTTTTGGCCGTTTACCGAATTGGTATTTTTGTCACTACGCCAGGTGTGGACCGGGGCGTGATGAAAGAATATTTAGACGCTGCACAATCCCAGGGCGGTGGTTTCCTCAATTTGTTTAACTTTTTTGGTGGCGGCGCACTCGAGCAGCTCAGTGTTTTTGCTTTAGGGATTATGCCTTACATTACCTCTTCCATTATCATGCAGTTGATGACGGTGGCGGTGCCAGCATTGGAGCGCCTGAAAAAAGAGGGCGATCAAGGAAACCGGAAAATCACGCAGTATACCCGTTATGGAACGATTTTAATTTCCGTGATTCAGGGTGGGATGATTGCTTCCTACCTCAAGGGCATTAATCACAATGGTCATTCTGTCGTCAATGCCGATTGGTCAGCCGCCTGGAGCGGAATGGGGTTTGTCTTAATTACAATTCTTACCTTGACCGCTGGAACATCTTTTCTCATGTGGCTGGGAGAACAAATCACCGAACGCGGCGTGGGCAACGGAATCTCTCTGATCATTTTTGCGGGTATTGTGGCCAGATTGCCCGAAGCCGTCTACAGCACCATTATGGGCTTGAAAGAAGGCACCTACAAACCATTCGAAATGTTTATCCTGGTCTTGGTCATGGTGGGCGTGGTTTTTGCTATTGTTTTTGTCGAGCGTGCGCAACGTCGATTGCCGGTGCAATACGCCAAACGAGTGGTGGGTAATAAGCAGTACGGTGGGCAGTCCACGCACCTGCCGCTCAAAGTGAATACCGCTGGTGTTATTCCACCCATTTTTGCTTCGTCTATTCTGATGTTTCCAGCGACCATCGCATCGATGTTTGAAGCGGAGTGGTTACAACGCTTTCAAACAGCACTACAGCCGGGTGGTTGGCAATACGAAACACTTTTCGCTGCCATGATTATCTTCTTTGCCTACTTTTACACTGCGGTTCAGTTCAACCCCGTGGACGTGGCAGATAACATGAAGAAATTTGGTGGGTTTATTCCTGGGGTAAGACCCGGCCGAGCCACTGCGGAATACATTGATTATGTGTTGAGTCGCATTACTTTTGGTGGTGCATTGTACTTGGCTTTGGTTTGTGTTTGCCCGGTGATTATTCAAAAGTTGGTTTCAAACCAAGTTCCATTCTATTTCGGTGGAACCGGTCTTCTCATCGTGGTCGGTGTGGCGCTTGATACGGCGAACCAGATTGAGGGCCACTTGATTGCGCGTCACTACGACGGATTCACTGGGCCTAAAAAACGACGCATTCGTGCACGTCAAGGCACTGGCGGTGGGTCTTCCAGTAACAACGAGGCTGCCACTCCGGCATAGAGGCAAAAGATGCGTTTGGTATTATTCGGGCCTCCCGGTGCAGGGAAGGGCACGCAAGCAAAGAAAATCGAAGCAGAGCTCGGCGCACTACAAATCAGCACCGGCGACCTGCTACGGCAAGCCCAAGCAGATGGAACTGCCTTGGGCCTAAAAGCTGCGGAATACATGAATGCGGGCAACCTCGTACCAGACGAAGTGGTGGTTGGATTGATTGAAGACCGAACCAGTCAAGATGACTGCAAATCAGGTTTTATCCTTGATGGTTTCCCACGCACATTGCCCCAGCTTGAGTCTTTAGACCAAATGCTCAAAGGCAAAGGTGAAGGCCTCGATCGTGTGGTGAGCATTGAAGTGCCTAACTCTCTGCTGATGGAACGTTTGTGTGGTCGCTACAGCTGTAAAGCATGTGGCGCAGTGATGCACGAACGAGATTTTGAAGAGGGTGCACCAAAAGTCTGTCTGACATGCCAGACGGATGCTTTGTATCAGAGAGCCGATGACAAGCCCGAGGCCATCGAACAGCGACTCAGGACTTTTGATGACCAAACGGCCCCTGTGAAGGCCAAATACGAGCAGATGGGCTTGCTTTCTCGCATCGATGGGGTGGGATCCCCCACAGCAGTTTTTGATAGGATTAAAGAGGTGCTTAACTAGCTGAAATTTAGGGCTTTAAAGGGTATTGCCTAAGTGATTTTGTCTTGTTAAGTGCAGAGTGTTTTTGGAGGATATTGTGAAAGTTAGAGCTTCAGTCAAGGCGATTTGCGACAAATGTAAGGTCATTCGTCGTAAAGGAGTTGTGCGGGTTATCTGTGAGAACCCAAGACACAAACAACGTCAAGGCTAAATTAATTTATGGTGGGCGTTAAGAGATCGGACAAAAGTTCGGTGGAGCGCTGGTTAAGAAAAACCGCCTTCTTCTTATGCGCCTCCGAGTCACGCAGTCGGAGGATATTGTGGCACGTATTGCTGGGGTAGATTTACCTAGAAACAAAAAGCTGGGAACAGCTTTAACTTATATTTTTGGGCTTGGAGACCACTTGGCCGCACAGGTACTGAATAGTGCGAAAGTGGACGTTAACAAGCGCACCGAAGAATTAACTGAAGACGAAGTCGCACGTATTCGTGACGTTCTCGAATCCTCTTACAAGGTTGAGGGTGATTTGCGTCGTGAAGTGTCGATGAATATCAAGCGTTTGATGGACCTCGGTTGTTACCGCGGTTTGCGTCATCGTAAAGGTTTGCCGGTACGCGGTCAAAGAACCAGCACCAACGCGCGCACCCGAAAAGGCCCTAAAAAAGGCGCCGGGCGACGTAAATAAGATTTTGGCCAAACGGTCGTAACGATTTTTTTTTAGGAGAGCATTGTGGCTTCACCCAAAGGTAAAAAGAAGACAAAAAAGAACATCCCCTCGGGCATTGTTCATGTTTATTCATCGTTCAACAACACGCTGATCACCATCACTGACCCACAAGGGAATGCAGTGTCATGGTCAAGCTGTGGTTCGCGACAGTTCCGTGGTTCCAAGAAGAGCACTCCTTTTGCTGCTCAGATTGCAGCGGAAGATGCTTGTCGTAAAGCCCAAGACCAAGGGATGCGTTCCGTTGAAGTGCGTATCAAAGGTCCAGGGTCTGGTCGTGAGTCAGCTCTGCGGGCTGTCGCCAATAGCGGAATGAAGGTAACGTTGATTCGTGACGTGACCCCAATCCCTCACAATGGCTGCCGTCCTCCCAAGAAGCGACGCGTCTGATTTCTTTTCTTTTTTTTCATTAACAGACCCCTATTGAGGGTTGTCACAGCTCGAAAGAGCAAAGGACAAAAGCCTTATGTACCGCAACTGGCGCGATTTGATTCGTCCTAAGAACTTGGTTGTTAACCGGGACTCCCTGACTCCCACCTACGGAAAATTCGTGGCTGAGCCATTAGAGCGTGGGTACGGTTTGACGCTGGGAAATTCTTTGCGACGCGTGTTGCTCTCCTCTTTGCAGGGGGCAGCAGCAACTTCCATTAAGATCGAAGGAGCACAGCACGAATTCCAAGCTTTGCCCGACATCAAAGAGGATGTAACCGACATTATTTTGAACCTCAAACAAGTGGACTTCAAAATCCACGAAGGCGAGCAAAAAACCATTCGCATTGACAAGCAAGGCCCTTGCATCGTGAATGCCTCCGACTTGCAAACCGATGGCACAATGGACGTTCTGAATGGTGACCAGTTCATTTGCGAAATCGCCGAAGGTGGTTCATTCAAAGCTGAGATTACCGTGAAGCGCGGTAGAGGGTATGTCCCCGCAAACCAATTCCGTGTGGAAGGGCAGCCCGTGGGCACCATCCCCATGGACGCTTTGTTTAGCCCTGTTCGCAAGGTCAACTACAATGTGACTCACGCACGTGTTGGACAGCAGACTGATTACGACAAATTGACTTTGGAAGTCTGGAGTGACGGTTCTGTTTCTCCAGAAGATGCCATCGGTGTCGCAGCGAAAATCATGAAAGAGCAAGTTTCCATCTTTATCAACTTTGACGAAGACATTGAGCCTGAGTTGCCTGAAGTCGAGACCGAAGATGAAACCATCAACGAGAACCTCTTGCGCTCTGTTGATGAGTTGGAACTGTCTGTGCGTTCCGCAAACTGCCTGCACAATGCGAACATTCGCTATATTGGTGATTTGGTACAACGCACCGAACAAGAAATGCTCAAGACCAAAAACTTTGGTCGTAAGAGTTTGAAAGAAATTAAAGAAATTCTCGCCGAAATGGGTCTTTCCTTGGGTATGAAATTGGACAACTGGCCACCCAAAGCCGGTTTGCCCAACATTCGAAGCGCCCAAGAATAGCCCAATATAGGTGTTTAACCGACTTTAGGAGTACAACATGCGACACTTGAAAAAAGGTCGAAAATTAAATCGCTCAAATGCGCACCGACAAGCCATGTTGCGAAATATGGCCGTGTCATTGTTTCGACATGAGCGCATTGAAACCACTGACGCCAAAGCCAAGACCATTCGTTCATTTGCTGAGCGTCTGATTACCTTGGCAAAACGCGGTGACCTTCATGCACGCCGTTTGGCCTATCGCCACGTGCGTGACCAAGACATTTTGAAGAAACTCTTCGATGATATTGGTCCTCGCTACGCTGAGCGCCCCGGTGGCTACACTCGGATTTTTAAACTAGGAAACCGTCGCGGTGATAACGCCCCTTTGTCCATGATCGAATTGGTGGGCAACGAAGGTGCCGCAGCAGTAGAAGATTCCGAATAACATTCGGCACATAAAATCGGATCTTGAAAATGCTCGTGGTTGCCGCGGGCATTTTTTGTTTTAGTTGTGTTTTTTCATTTTATATTTTTCCATACGGTTTATTTCTTACGCTTATGTGCATTCTTGATGCGGCGCCCTCAGCACATTTCCTTGGTCGGCCCGTGGCTGCTTTGGAGCCTTCGTTTCAAAAAATCTGATTTCGAGGCCCGAAGATTACGACTTACAGGTCGTTTCGAAGGCGACGAATTGAATACATTAGGCACGCCACTCATGGTGGCCCATGATCTTATAAAACTGGCGAAATTACCGGACGCGTCGATTTTGGTGGATTTGGGGGCAGGGCACGGTGCCTTTTTAGTGGCGGGGCTACTCAACGGATGTGCCAAAGTGGTGGGCGTAGACGCACACAGTGATCTCACCTCTGGATTGAGGCCTCTGTTACCCGAATCAACCTGTGAGTTGATAAGTGGTGATTGCCGAGAGTTGCTTATCCCGACGGGGAACCTCTATATCGCTGCATGGACCACTTGGACACCACAAACCCGGGCTCAGATCAGACAACAGCTGCAATTTGTCCCCAAGGGCGCGAAATTATGGGTTTGGACCCACGAAATGGAGGAGCCGGAATGGGCTTTGCGTAGGGTTCATCGGGTGCAAATGCCTGGCTATATGATCCAGGTTTTTTTGTACGAAAAAGTTTAAAAACTGAAGTCAATTGTGGAGCTTAGCGACGTAATTTGGTAAATAAGCTCAACCTAAACAGACAAGAAAAGGTGATGAAATGATCGGCTTTGAACTTTCGGAAGAACAACAACAATTTCAAAAACTAGCGCGCGATTTTGCTGCGAATGAGATTCGCCCCGTGGCAGGTCAGCACGATGAAAGCGGTGAGTGGCCATTGGCCATTTTGGAAAAAGCTTGGGAACTGGGACTGATGAACACCAAAATCCCAGCATCTTGCGGTGGCATGGAGCTTTCCGTTTTAGACACGGCCATCATGGAAGAGGAAATTGGTTGGGGATGTACCGGTATCGCTACGGCCATTACCGCAAACACTTTAGCTCAGGTGCCTGTGGTCGTCGCTGGCACGCCTGAACAGCATCAAAAATGGTTGGCACCGATGATGGAAGCGCCACTCATGTGCTCTTACGCTGTGACCGAGCCGGGAGCCGGCTCTGACGTGGCTGGTGCAAAAACCGTCGCAGTCAAGAAAGGCGATAAGTACATTTTGAACGGCCAGAAAATGTGGATCACGGGCGCTGGTCATGCCAGTTGGTTTTTCGTGTTGGCCAAAACCGATGCAGATGCCGGACACAGAGGGATGACTGGGTTTATCGTTCCTGCAGATGCCCCCGGCGTCACCATTGGCAAAAAAGAAAACAACATGGGTCAACGCGCTTCCGATACGCGCGGCATTACTTTTGAAGATGTCGAAATCCCCGAAGAAAACCGATTGGGAGAGGAAGGCAAGGGCTTTTTAATTGCCATGAAAGCATTCGACTACACCCGTCCATTGGTGGCAGCCACTTGCGTGGGCTTGGGTCGTGCAGCCATGGAACATGCCATCGCCTATGCGAAAGAGCGAAATGCGTTCGGACGATCTATTGGGGATTTTCAAGGTGTTTCATTCATGATTGCTGATATGGCCAGTGACATTGAAGCTGCGCGCATGTTGGTATGGAAATCTGCCTACGAAATTGACCAAGGCCGACGCAACACGCTCTATGCTGCTTACGCCAAACGTTTTGCTGCTGATACCTGTATGCGAGTGGCCACAGATGCCGTTCAGGTATTTGGGGGCAATGGATTTAACAAAGAGTACCCCGTAGAAAAGTTAATGCGAGATGCGAAAATCATGCAGATCTACGAAGGCACCAGTCAAATTCAGCGGGTCATCATCGGCCGTGAATTACTCAATGGCTAGCCTCAAACGGCATCTTATAGCGGTTTGAGGTGGTTGAATCCCATCAGGATCTTGGTTATAAACTTGCGGCTTTCAGCCAGTCACGGCTGAAGGCGGTGTTTTGACTTCACAGTGGAGGTAATCATATGAGCGCAACATCTGGCGCACCAATGATTGAGGTACGCGACCTAACGAAAAATTATGGCAGTTTTACTGCGCTGCAGGGACTCACCTTTCAAGTGCCCAAAGGCCAGGTGGTTGGTTTCTTGGGCCCCAATGGCGCCGGGAAGTCCACCACCATGAAAATCCTGACGGGTTATGCGGGGCAAACATCAGGCAGCGCTGCAGTGGCCGGTATCGACGTTCAAGCAGACCCCGTGGCCGCTCGACAAAACATTGGCTATCTCACTGAGAGTAATCCTTTGTACGAAGAGATGATGGTGAAGGAGTATTTGGATTTCATCGCAGAAATTCGAAAAATTCCCACCGACCGAAAAAGTGTTCGCATCAAAGAAGTGGTGGAGCGTTGTGGCTTGGGCAATATGATTGGCAAAGACATTGGCCACCTTTCCAAAGGGTATCGTCAGCGTGTGGGTTTGGCGCAGGCCATCTTGCACGATCCAGACCTGTTGATTTTGGATGAGCCCACCTCTGGCCTCGACCCGAACCAAATCGTTGAGATTCGAAACCTTATTCGTGAAATCGGTGAAGAGAAAACCGTCATTATGAGTACCCACATTCTTAGTGAGGTTCAGAACACGGCATCACGGGTACTGATCATTAATGAAGGTAAGTTGGTGGCCGATGACAGCCCGGAAAACTTAACCCATGAAGAGGGCGGAACGCTCTACGTGGTGGTGGCACCTAAAAATGGCACACCGCTAGAGCACAATATGGTCGAACGTATGTTGACCGGTTTGCCTGAAGTGAGCCAAGTGAATGCCCACGAAATCACCGATGAAGGGGCTTTAGGATTCAAGGTGCGTTACAGTGGTGAAGACCCGCGTCGCTCCGTTTTTGAATCCGTGGTGAAAGAAAATATGGTGCTGCTCGAAATGCGTCGCCACCACGTTTCCTTAGAAGATACTTTCCGTAAATTGACCTCCAACGATTAACAGGAGATGGAGCATGTCTGCAGTAACTGCGATTGCCAAAAGAGAAATCCGTTCGTTTTTTAACTCGCCCATGGCGTACATTACCCTCGGCGTTTTCCTGCTGTTGTCAGGATATTTTTATTTCAACACGTTGTTCCTGGTGGGGCAGGCTTCCTTAAGAGAGTTCTTCAACTTGGCACCTTTGCTTTTTGTGGTGTTCGCACCGGCATTGACCATGCGCTTGTTGGCGGAAGAACGCAAAGCGGGCACCATCGAGCTGCTGCTGACCATGCCGATCAGAGACTCTCACGTGGTTTTTGGGAAGTTCCTTGCAGCATTGGTGATCGTGGCCATTGGCCTGTTGCTCACCCTGCCTTACGCCCTGTCTGTGGCCAACTTAACCGCGAATAACAGCAGTTTTGATTGGGGGCCAGCCGTTGGCGGTTATTTGGGCTTGTTGTTAATGGCAGCGTCGTTCATTGCTCTGGGTCTTTGGGCCTCATCATTGAGCCGCAACCAAATCGTTGGGTTTATTATTGGCTTATTGCTCTGTTTCGCTTTTTACATCATCGATAGAACAGCCGTGTTCTTGCCGGCCTCCATGGGTTCGGTGTTTGAATTTCTTTCGGTGGATTACCACTTTCGAAACATCGCCCGCGGGGTCTTAGATACCCGTGACCTTATTTTTTACTTTTCATTAACGGGGGCCGGTTTGCTGTTGACCACGCGAACCTTGGCTTCCTCGCGTCAATAAAGGAGGTGCATGATGAGAAACAGTTCAAAGAGTGCATCCGTTGTATTGATTTCCGTTTTAGGGTCTCTGATCTTTTTAAATCTGATCTCCGTGGGGACTTTTACCCGGGTGGATTTGACTGAGAATCAAATCTTCACTTTGTCTGAGGCGTCGCAGGAGACAGCTGAGGCATTGGAAGACCAGGTGACCATTAGTGCGTATTTTACCTCTGATTTACCGCCTCCCTATTCCAGCTACAGTCGCTACGTTCGCGATTTGTTGCAGGAGTATCGGGCTGCGTCCAAAGGTAAGGTTGCCTTTGAATTCGTAGACCCCACTTCACAGGAAACTGCCGAAGACAAAGAGAAGAAGAAAGAAATGAAACGGGATATCTTTGGGCGCCCCGTTCGTGAAGCCACCAGTGTAGAGCAAGAGTTGGCAACCTTAGGCGTGCAACCGGTAGAAATCCGAGTGCTTGAAGATGACCAGCAGCAAACCAAGCGTGCCTACATGGGCATTGCCATTCGCTACCAAGAATCCTCTGAAGTGATTCCAGTGGTCCAAAACATTGCAACCTTAGAATACGACATCACCACGCTCATCCGAAAAATGACGCGCTCTAAAACGCCAGTGTTGGGTGTGATTCACGACCACGAAGAAAGTAAAATTCAGCAACTGCAAACAGTCTTGTCCCAGATTTACGATGTGCGCAGTGTTGAACTCACGGCCGAAAACCCTGTGATCGATGATGACGTAGACGCCTTACTCGTCGTAGGCCCCAAAGAGGGGATTGTACCTGGAGGTCAAGCGGCCATTGACCAGTTCATCATGAACGGTGGTTCGGTGGCTTTCTTCCTCGATCGCTTGCATGTGGACATGAGGACCTTTGAAATCACAGACGCTGTTCATGGTCTCGCGCCCATGTTGAAAACCTATGGAGTCGAGCTGAAGGACGAGTTGGTGGCCGATGTGGAAAGCGCTCAGTTGAGCGTTGCTCAGCGGCGAGGTTTCATGGTGGTGAACATCCCTGTGCAATACCCCTTTATGCCCCGAGTGGCTCAGCTGGAAGGCAACAGCGCCATTACCCACGGTTTGGGCAACCTTGTTTTCCCTTATGCCGCGCCATTGTCCTACGAGAGCAACGACCAAGTGGAATTCACCACTTTGGCAAAATCCTCCGCCAAAAGCTGGACCGAGACTTATCCCACCGATTTGATGCCCACACGTGATTGGAACCAAGAGCAGGTGAGTTTTACCGGGCCCTACGATTTAGCTGTGGTGGCCAAGGGTAAGTTTAAGTCGCATTTCGCGAATGCCGTTGGCGGAGCCGAGGGCGCATTGGCAGAGAGCAAAGAAGATGGTCGTATCGTCGTTGTTGGAACTTCTTCGTTCATGTGGGACCAAGTGGGCGGCCGCCTGGGACAAGCTTTTGTGCTGAATTTGATCGACTGGTTAATGCTCGACGAAGCGTTGCTTTCCATGCGGACCCGTGGCATGACCGCGGCGCCTTTGGAAAAAGATTTGAGTGATGCCACCCGTAACGGCGTGAAATATGGCAACATGCTCGGCGTTCCGTTCTTGTTTTGCCTTTACGGTGTCATTCGGTGGCGTACCAGAGAACGACGTCGACACACCATTCAAGTTTGATCTTTTAAAGGAGACATGATGAACCGTTCTGCAGTGATCGCCCTGGGGGCATTGGTGGTCTTGGGAGGCGTATTCTTTGCCACTCAAGAAGAGCAGGTAAGCGTTGGGGTACAAACCTTG
The DNA here is from genome assembly GCA_002721815.1 of Myxococcales bacterium. Lineage (GTDB taxonomy): Bacteria > Myxococcota > UBA727 > UBA727. Next base: position 13,768 of record PBLQ01000011.1, on the reverse strand, counting down.
AGCTTTAAGGACTTTGACGGAAGCGCCATACGTCAGGTAGAAATCAAAGGAAAGAACGCGGCCCGATTGTCCCAAAAAGACGGTCAATGGCAGATTGCTGTGGCGGACGGTGCAAAGCAGGTGCCTGCGGATGGTCAGGCTGTGGAGAAGGTTTTAGAAGAGGTGGGTAAAGTACGCTCCTCTTTTATGGTGTCCCAACGTAAGGAAGCACACGGCGATTACGAAGTGACCGCCGAAACAGGAACGGAAGTGATTCTTTCTAGCGAGAAAGGTCAGGCGGTGTCCTTGGTGATTGGCAAGCGCACGGCGAAGGGCGGTAACTATTTGCGAGAATCTGGGAGTGACAAGGTCTTTTCAGCGAGTACCCGATTAGCGTCTTTGGTCAGTAAAAAAACCATTGATTGGCGTGGGCGTGGTCTTTGGAACCTGAAGAAAGAAGAAATCACACGCGTGTTACTCAAACCGGTGGAACAGGCAGGTTTTGCTTTGGTTCTCGAAGGGGAAGGGCCCCAAAGCCAAATCAAGTTGGCTGAAGATGTAAAAACTGCACCTGGCTTTCGGTTTGGTGTGTCTGAGGCCAAGCGGTTGGTAGACGCCTTGCCCAGCTTGCGCGCCGTTGCTTTTGTCGATGAGCCTAAGAAAGACGACGAAATGGGCTTTGGTGGTGCACACACTCAAGTGGTTGTTGAAAAGAAAGAGGGCAAGTCTTTAACGCTGCACATCGGCAGCGAGAACGACAAGAACCAGGTGTATGTAAAGGTGGCCGACAAGGAACAAGTGTATCTGTTGACTAAAAGCAGTGTGCAAAAATTTAAGGGTGGCTTGGATGCGCTGCGCGCCATGGACTTGGTGGCTTTTGACGATAAGCAGGTTACCAAATTGGAAATCATCTCCGGACAAAACAAAACCGTGGTCGAGAAAAACGCGGGGGCGTGGGCGATCACGTCGCCCAAAAAGTTGCCCGACGCATTCGAGTTTGATCCTGCCACAGTGGTGCGCCAGCTGAGTTCCCTCAAAAATACCAAGGCCGCATCTTTTGTAGGTCTTGAAAACCAAGTTGGTTTTGGGTTTAAAAAACCGTCCTTGGAGGTCAGGGTTCAGCAGGCAGACGGTCAACAAGCCGCCCTCATTTTTGGGCGTGACCTCACCGAGGGAGACGCACAGACTTACGTGAAAAGCCCCATTGATGGCGGTACCTATCTGGTCCGTTCTTTTCAGAAAACTCGTTTTGAGCGAGGGGTCGATTTGTTTAAGAAAGTGGCTCCTCCGCCCATGAACTTCAATCAGGCGCAAGGCTTTAACAGCTTACCGCCCGACGTGCGTAAAAGTCTCGAAGAGCAAATGCGCAAACAAAATCTCTAAAGAGATCCGCCTTCATAGTGCTTTTCTAGGAATTTGGCGAAACGCAGGTTCAGCATGTCTGGGTGCTCGATGGGTGTGGTATGGCTGCCATCAGAGATGCACAGGTATTCGCTCCCCCGAATGCGCCAGTGCATTTGTTGTGAAAGCCAAGCTGGGGTGAAGGTATCTTTGCCCCCTGCGACCACCAGGGTGGGGATTTCGATACTGGGCAAAATGTCGGCAGCGCTGTGTTCAGCCAGACTGCGCGCCATGTGTCCAAAAACCCGCATGTCCATTTGGGACAAATGCTCGAGGTAGGGCATGAAATCCTCTTTTTTGACCCGGTGGGGGTTGAGTTCTAGGCGTGCACCAATTTGAAAGCTGAGCTCGGTGGCCATCATTCTCTTCCAGATGGGGTTGAGAAAACGTGAGAAATGAATCATCGACCCCGATACGAGAGGAAATACTTTTTTCATCACACGGTTGGAAAAAGGGGTGGGAAAGGACGGGTCGTGTCCCCCGTGCCATGTGTGTAGTGGAAACTCGTAGGACCCACACAACAGCACAAGGCCTTTGACGCTTTTGGGGCGGTGGCGAAAGTACTCCAGGGCCACTTGAACGCCCATGGAATGCCCGCAGAAAATGGCTTCCTCTAAGCCAATGGCACCGAGGATTTGCTGAAAGTCCGATACTGTTTTTTCTACGGTGATCGTGGTCAAATCGGTGGGCACATCACTTTTTCCGTGCCCCCGATAATGGATGTGAATCATGGGGTGATTGGCCCCAAAGTTACGGCGGAGGTACTTCCAGACGTAACCATCGCACCCCAGGCCATCACAGAGCACAAAAGGGGGCCCCTTGGCATCGGGTGGGTTGGAAATGTGAAAGAACAATTTGGTGCCATCTGCGGTGATAAACCATTGTTCCGCCTCACCCTGAATCTCACTGAGGGGTTGGGGTTTGTTCAATGGTTTTGAGGCAGAATCAGACATAATCAAATCACTGGAAGGCTCCTATCTTATCACTGTGAAAACAGGAATGCCTTTTTTTTCCTTTAAATGAATGGCACAAAGGGGGCCGATCATGGAGTTTGGTATGGAAAAATCTTGGATACAATGGATCTTGCCCACAGACGGCGGTCAGCTGAAATCCGCCCTGGGGCCCGCTGATGCCCCTTTAACCTTGTGGGGCCCGCAAGGCGAGAAAACGACATCTTACGCCACCAGAGGCCCTACGGTGGATTTTCCGCAACTGGGGCGCCCATTGGTGCTGGGATGGCCCCAAGGCACAGAAGTGGCGCCTCAGGTGCGCCTGTCACCCCCCACGACCGACGCCCCTTGGGCTCTTTTGTTTGGGCTTGAGGTGAATGATGCTCAGGGAGAAACCACCCATTTGCCGCCGGTGGGGATGAACCCTCTAGAGACCATGGATTTGATTTGGTCCCTGGGAGACTTTTTGGCCGACGTCTTGAAAGATTTGGAATTCTCTGTGGGTTCTCTCACCCCAGATGGGCGACCCGGGGGGCACACGTTTTTGATTCATGGTGTAACGGGCAGCGCTAACTTTCTTTTTGAACGACTCATTCTCTTTCGTGCGGTGCTAGAGACCATTGCCAGTGCCAGAGGTTTCACTGCCAAAAACATTCAGATTCAAACAGATGCTTGCGGTATTCTACCCGTGGATGGGCAGCTTTTGGGCATGGACTTTTAATGTTGGGTCAACGCGCCACGTGCTTGTCTGCCATTGCGGGTGTTTCTCATGGCTTTTTCGGTCGTGTGGGTGGCACATCGCCACAGCCTTGGTCGGGATTGAATACCAGTTTTACGGTGATGGACTCCCCAGCGCGGGTCAACGAAAATTTAGCCCGCATTCGTTTTCAAATTGGATTGGCACCCAAGGCTCTGATTGCACCACAGCAGGTTCACGGTTGTGAAATCGTTGAAGTGAACGACGATACGCCCATGGACGACGTGCAGGCGGACGCTGTTTTTACCACGAAAGAAAATATTGGTATTGCGGTTCGGACTGCAGATTGTGCGCCCATTTTAATGACGGACCATGATGGCAGTTTTGTTGCCGCTGTCCACGCTGGTTGGCGAGGTGCAGTGGCTGATATTATGGGCGTAAGTGTAAGTGCCATTTCGTCACGCTTAAATGTGCCTGCCTCAAAGATGGTGGCTGCCATTGGCCCGTGCATTGGCGCCGAGCAATTTCAGGTGGGCCGTGAAGTGTTGGACGCAGCGAACCAGCTCTTACCCGCCGAACAATTCTACGTTGAGCAAACTGAAGAAAGAGGCCTCTTTGATTTGAGGGCTTTTATACAAAAGCGTTTACATGATTTAGGTATCGCTCAGGTTGAACAAATACCAGGATGCACCTATTCGGATATAGAAACCTATTTCTCCCATCGGAAAGAGCAGGGTAACACGGGACGACAAATGAGCGTCATCGCTTTGTGTCAAGCGCCTGAGCCTGTTCAAGAGCAGATGAAACTACCAGAACCAATAATTTAGCGCTTCGCCTTAACAATCAAATCTGTCGTGACGAATCTTTACGCATCAAGGTCTGTTTGCACCGGGCTTGTTTGAGGCTGAAGTGATGCTTGCACCCATATGGTATGCATCGGCAACAATTTCTTCGCAAACAAGCTTCGCGCAAGCAGAACGCCCCAAAGGTTTCCAAAGCCTGCCCCAAGCCTTTGGAAGACCGGAAACCACACAACGTACTGATTTTTAAGCAAAAGCAGCCCCGAAAAAGGCTGCTTTTGCCTTAATGGGCGCTACTGATGTGACGACATTTATGGTGCCCCCTTGAAAACCCAGGATTGCCCCATGTCCCGTACATCTAAATTGTCGAATGTTTTTTCTTTCTTATTCATGAGTAAAGCACGAAGTTCCAAACGTATTCAACGACTTGTAGATGAGGTGGCACCTACGAACCATTTGGATTGTACTGCAAATAAAACCTTGAGGCGCTTTCTCAGTTGCGATCGCCCACAAAATAGTAACCAAGAGAACGTAACCCCACAGGGCCCGGGCGCATCATTGACAGTGCTCGCAAAAGTATACGGATTTCCAGGTTAGTTCTTCCAGTATACCAGCCTTTCACTCTTCGATTGTTGATTCGTCTGCTTGTTCGCCCCATTAACGATACGCTATCCGTAAATTTTCATTGGTGGTTGGTGCAAATAGCGCGCAAAAGAGTTTCTGCACATCGAGGGAATCTTAAAAATTTACGATCCGCTTATTTTTGGAAGCGCTGAAACCCAAGGTTGAAGGAGCTCATTGACATAGTTGCTAAGCTCTTCTTGGTGCAAAGTTTCTTTGGTGTCTTTGATTTGCTCGATTATCCATAAAGCAAGTTTCGCCTCGGGATAATGATTCTGAATGTGATTTAAAACGGCTTTACTATCCTTGTATTTACCCAATGCGAAAAGCGCCTGAGAGAGTTTGAGCGCCGGACGTCCAGCGGCTGGCGAACCTGCACTTATTTGAAAATGAGGCACGCTTTTAGCAAAATCACCTTTGCCGAAATAATACTCACCGAGGGCGGCATGCAGTTCGTTGGTTTCACCATATTTTTCTTTATATGCGCGCGAGAAATCTTCGACACCTTCATTTGCTGCTGCAGCGCCACAAATACCAATGCCTACGTAAATGGCTTCAATAGATTTGTAGTTGAAAGCGAGGGCGGCCTCTACATTTTGTAGAGCAAGACCCATGTGGTTTTGCATCATAGATAACCGAGCCAAACCCAATGTGGGGGTGGTCGTAACCAGTGCAACATCGCCAGTGACTTGCTCGGAGTCCAAGCATTCCAGATAATAAGCTTTTGCGCTTTCAATATTACCAAGCGCTTCATTGACGATCCCCAGCTGCGCACAAAGCGCTGGGTGGTGGGGAATTCGATGTCTCCAACGCTCTAACAGAAGTAACTGCTCATTTGGATTGTCTTTAAAAAGCGCATTGGCGATTAGGACCAATAAATCTCCAATAAATGAGGGAAGATTAGTTGTGGGAGAGCGGTGAAGCACCTCTAATGCTTTTTTAGCATTCGTTTTAAGTAAAATACTGTCGTTCCAGTAGCGTGCTACATCAAGTAGTCTGTACCATGAGTAAAGGTCCTCAGGGTCCTTTTGCAGGACTTTTTGTAAAATATCACAATCACGATTTTTCTTGTCTTTCTCTACCGCTGTTTCACGGAGGTAGCCCACATGTTCCACAATACCTTGTAGATGGGCTAAACCTAGATTTTTTTCTTGTAACATGGTGGTTACAGAGCTTGTGACCTCTTCGTGAATAGGCACTCTAAATCTTACTTGGGGCTCGTTTCGAAAAACACGCAGAAGCCTTTTGTCGCGGACCGTCCCGTTTGGCCAACGGTCTCTGATAATAATCGTGGCCGCGCCAGCCTGCAGGTTATCGTCACTGGCTAAATTTCTTATTTCTTGTACTGTATCTGGGCCGACCAACTCATCTGGGTCTAGAAAAACGACCCATTGCATTTTCGCTAGGTCGAGGCTTTGATTGCGGTGGAATGCAAAATCATTTTGCCATTCCACTTGCTTGATAACGGCATTTTGCTCGCGCAATATCTCAATGGTGTTGTCATTCGAACCCGTATCTACAACGCACAGTTCGTCCCAGAGTCCTGCTGCGCAATCTAAAAATTTCGGTAGATGTGCCGCTTCGTCGCGAACGATCATACACAGAGATATTCCGGGCTTCTTCATTGGTGACTCTGCGCTAATTCAAGGATTGGGATTAATGTTTGTTTTAAAAGGTTTTCATAGTTTTCAATGAAAACCTGATGTTGGTTGAGCGGCGACTTGGACAACAAAAATCGCAAAGAGGCGGACAAAGCTCCAAGATATTGAGGATTTTTGGAGAGCAGCATACCTTGGCTAACAAAGTCCTCAACTGTTTCAGGGGCGAATTCATTTAATCCTAGATTCGCAAGAATGCTGTAGCTGACCCTGGAACGGTGACTCGTACCGCGGAGTGTCAGTACGGGGGTTCCCATTAATAACGCTTCGAGAGTAGTGGTGGTGCCATTATACGGAAAAGTATCTAGAGCAATATCAATGGAATTATAGGCATCTAAGTGTTCGGTATCATTATCAACGGGGTTTAAAAAACAAATCCGGTCAGGAGCAATATTTTCGTTCGTAAAGAGCTGGGTGATTCTTATGCGCTGGTTTTCACTGCGTAGACAGTGCGATTTGAGTTTAATGATGGACTGTGGAACAGCGCGCATGAGTTCTGACCACACAGAAACCGTTTCGGGACCTATTTTCATCGGATTGTTGAAAGAACCAAAGGTGATATGGCCATTTTGATGCACTGGTGGTGGTTGTATTGTGGGGCTCCCAATTAAGGGCTCATAAGCAAGAAACGTTGAAGGCATTCGTAACAAAGTTTCCCCATTTGGCCGTTCCGTTTCTGTTGGATCAGTAAGCTCATCCACCAAGCGATAGTCCATTTCCGGAAGCCAAGTCTTTTGTGGGTACCCAAGATAATTTATTTGAACCGGCGCAACACGTTGTCCGATCACGGCCAAACGGTTTCCACCTGTATGGCCATTGAGATCTATGAGAATGTCTAATTCTTGCTTACGTATGAACTCTGTAAGTTCGTTGTCCGTCTCATAGAAAATATCGAACCAATGGGGGACTAAAGTTTGTAAATGTTTGGTGTAGTCGTCTGAAACGGGGCTGTTGTGGAAAAGGTAGACTTCGAAATCGTCCGAATGATGCCTCAGTATGGGTTCGATAAAGAAAGCACAGGAGTGCCGTCTGAAGTCAGACGAAATGTAACCGATTTTAATCTTCTTTGTGTTAGAAGGGCGACTTGTTTGACGATAGGTGTTTTTTGAAAATGTTGATGCCACCAACCGCGTATTGTCCGCAGCGTCTTTGCCGTCTTCCTTCTCTGTAAGAAAAAGTTGGTGATAAAGAAGCGAGCTAAGTGATTCAGGAAAAGGTCTTTGTTTTACTGTATTTTTTTTAAACCAACCGATCGCATCTTTTACCTGGCCGTTTTTTGCTAACATGATTCCATAATTATGAATCAGGGCCGTATCGGTGGTGTTGAGGTGGATCGCGCGTTCCGCATATTCCATTCCACCTTGAATATCTCCAAGGGCCTCTTCAATACAACTGAGATTACTTAAGGTAAGAGGCCGTTCGGCCTGTAAAGACAGTGCAGAAAGGTAACATTTTTTGGAGTCCTGGTATTGGGAAAGATGTTGATGGACCACGCCTTTAAAGTGGTGTGTGTCTGCCTTTTCAGCATTGAGTTCGATGCTTCTCTCGAGGCAATTTAATGCTTCATGGTAGTTTTTTAATTCAATAAGGCTGCGACCGTAAATTAGCCAAAAGTAGGCGTCATCTTCGAAATTATCTTTTAATGCACGCAAACTAAGACAGACTTTGCTGAATTTCTTTTCCTGCCAAGCTCTGTTTGCCTCTTTGATTTGATGCGGCGCATTAGAAGAAAACACCAAGTCATGATTGCTGCTGAAATCCTGATTGAATAAAATTTCAAACGATATGGCCATGCCGGGTTGACCTCTTACGCACTCATGTTTGAACGTGAAGTGTTACAGTGGTGCTCATGAACGTGAAAGTAAATACGTTCTAAGAAAGATACGAACCTTTGGTGGTTACACAAAGTTGATTTCAAGAGCCTGTCACGCAAGGAACTTTTATAGGACAAAACTCTCTTTCGATCCTTAGCCAATGATTTCGCAATTTCAATATATTCGTCGTCTGATTGGGCAATAAGCTCTTGTGCGCCAATATTGCTGAGAATGCTTTTTCCCACTCGGCTCATGTGCTCTTCACCACACAGGGAGATGACTGGCGTCCCCATCAGAAGAGCTTCGAAGGTTGTGGTGGTGCCATGGTAAGGGAACGGATCTAACCCAATATCCATTTTGTTGTAAGAAGAGAGATGCTCAGCATCGCCTTCAGTCGGTGGCAAAATAAGAAGTTGCTCGGCTGATATTTTATGCTTCGCAAAACGTTCGATGACTTGATTTCTTAAGAATTCGTGACGAAACAGAATCCCTTTGAGCATGAGTTTACTGTTTGGAACCTCATGTAGAATGAGTTGCCATAGTCGTAGCGTCTCATCACTCAGTTTAAGAGGATTGTTAAAAGAACCGAAGATGATTTCTTCATTTTGAAGGCATGGAGGTTCTTCAATCGGTGGTGCGCCGAAAAGGGGTTGGTACGTAAGAAAAGATTCTGGCAAGCGTAATAACGACTCGGTTGTGTGGCTATCGTAACCTTCAGGGTCGGTGTGCCAGTCCACCAAGCGATAATCGATGGTAGGCAGCCAGGTGCTTCGTGGGAACCCGAGATAATTCATTTGGATCGGAGCAGCTCGCTCACAAAGAGGGCTGAGTCGGTTGTGTGCCGTGTGGCCAGAGAGGTCCACTAATATGTCCAGTTCTTTACTGCGAATGAATTCTGTGACTTTTTGATCAGTAAGCTGGCTCATGTCAAACCAGTGATCTGGTAGTTGGGCAAGATGATGGGTGAATTGGTCAACGAAATTCGTCAATGAGAAACAAAAGGTTTCAATCTGGGAAGTGTGGTGTTTGAGAATCGGTTCGATAAAAAATGAACAGGAATGACGTTTGAAATCACCTGAAATGTAGCCTACCCGTAATCGCCGACCATTTAAAGGCGTCGATTTAAGGTCGATGGGGTTGTACCGATTTAGAAAGCTTTTGCCAAAAACAATGTTCTTTTCAATGGTCTTGAGATCTAGTTTTTCTCCATTGAAAAGTTGGTTGTAGAAAAATGAAGAGATACTTATAGGCGAGGCGTTTGTTTGTTTAGCAATATGCTCAAAAAGGATGGTCGCTTCATTGAATTTGCCGAGTCTGGTTAAAATGTGCGCGTGATTGTGCAGAAGGGGTAGCGCGTTTGGAGTCAACTCTAACGCGCGCGAAGAATGTTCGAGTGCTTCTGTTAATTGTCCTAGTTTCTCAAGTCCAGTTGCGAGATTGGTAAGCGTATGAGACCTGTTTGGTTCTATCTCAATGGAACGCTTGTAAGCATTACACGCTGTTTTCTCATCTTGTTTTGTTTGATGATAAACGCCCGCCAGATGCCAAAGGTCCGCGGAGTTTTCGTTAAGCTTTATACCCTTGTCAATTATTGGCTTAGCATCCTCTATACGGTTGAAGTCAATAAGGCATAGACCCGCTAGGTAATTTATGAACCAGTTCTCGGCGCTTTTTTGGGAATCGATTAGTAATGGCAGGGCCTCGTCTTTTTTGTTGTCGAGATAAAGCGCGGCACCGTAAATAAAGTTTTTCACCACGGCTTTGAAGTGGCTTTTTTTTAGTGTTTTTTTAAGTTTGGTTGTTGAGCTTATCGATTTTGATAAGCTGAGGTACAACTCTTTCGCATTATCCCCAGAATTATGGTCTCGGTCCAACATTGTGGCAGCTGACCGAATATCTGGCGGAAGGGTCGTTGATATGTGTCGGATTCTTTTTTTCATTAGCTGGTTTGCTGGTTTGCGTTTTGTACCGCTGCTGTAAATGCCTCAACGATTGGCTCCAGTACGTTGATGCTTTCTTTGAAAGGCTTCGCTTCGTAGTTGGTGAGACCGACTGCGAGCCTAGAGATGATGTAGTTATATAAGTCTTCCAACTGTTTGCAGAGTTCTGGGGCTACGTCGTGATTGAGTGTTTGACGTAATTCCACGACGATGTCTATGGTGTTTTCCCCTAGTTTAAAATGCTCGTCTGGCGTGTCTTTTAAGTCACCTTTTTCAAGGACCTTTAGATTAGCTAATGCTTTTTTAAATAACAGAATCATTATTTGCTCTTGTGATGCTGTTTTTAGCGATTGTTGTTTGTACAGATTGTTTGCACGCATTTAATCATCCTTTTTCAATAGGTCCATTTGCATTTCAATGTAAGATTTCATTGCGTTTTGTGCGCTTACTTTTTCTTCCATTGCAGTAAACTGTCTCAGAAGTCTTGCTTCATAGTTTTCAATGTAGTCTGTAAGATCAAGGATCTTGTCTTCATACTTTTTCACCTTGTCTTCAAGACCACCTTTTTTATTGGTTAGAATACCGTCGAGACTGTGATTCATGGTGCTTTCGAAGCTGATCATGTGGTCGATGATACCATTGGTGGCCGTTGTGAAAACTTCGTTTAATTCTCTAGAGTTGCTGTTAAGGGCTGCTGCAAACTTCGTGCTATCAATGGTGATCAAGCCTGTGGTTGAATCGCTCGAAATCCCCATGTCCATTAAACCTCGAATGCTAGCACTGGGATTGACTTGTTTGGAAACGATATTGGCTAAGTCCCTTTGTAAACGCCTAAGGGTGGAGTCTGCAGCAAATGTTTTCTGCGTGTCTGTTCCGGGAGTGTTGTCTGTTTCTGCTGACAAGAGGGTGATCGTATCATTGATGAAATCGATCATGGTTTGTACATTTGTTTGAGTGATGGATGTATCGACCGTCAGGTTGAGCGTTTCTGCGCTGGATGTTGTACTGAGTAAGTTAAGATCCAGGCCGGGCAGGGCGTCGGTAATGGTGTTTGAGCTCCTGATAAAGGTTAAATTTCCGTCGACAGTTATTTGTGCATTGGTGGCTTCCTGCGTGATGTAGTTCGCGCGGGCGCTCGTATTAAAAATCCCGAGGCTGTCGGTGGTAATGCTCAGGGCATCGCTGACTGTTCCCGAAGTTGAGTAGCCAGTATCCGCCGTGGTGAGCGTGATGTAGTTTTCGTTGGCGCCAGCACCTGCATTCTGAATCAGCGAGGCAGTGATTGGGGCGCCGGAGGCATTAACTTTATTGACGATCGCCGCGTAGTTATCGGTAGCAGCGATGCTGATACTGTAGGTTTGTCCTGCGATTGCCAGATCCAGGGTTCCGGTTCCGGGCGTGGTGGTGGTGTCTGCAATATTCAGTGACTGCGCTTTTGCTACTTTTGCCAATGCGTTCACTTGAATATCGTAATTGGTTTCTACTGCGCCCTCTTTGGCACTGACTGAAAACCCTGTGGGGTTTGAAGCAGAGGTAAGTGTGATGGGACCCATGTTTTCATAAGCTTGGAATGCGGTTTTTAAACCTTGAACACTGGTGATGATGGTGCCGAGACTGGACAATTTTGTTTCGACATTCTCTTTCGCTGTCTCTACCGCATTAATTTTATAGCGTTCTGCCTCGACCAATCCGGAGATCAATTTGGGCGTATCGAAGCTAGAGCCAACCCCCATGGATTTTACGATGTCTAAGTGATTGGATGTACTCATAAAATGCTTTCCTCAGCTATCTTCATCCATTTTATCGGCATGCCCTTGCGAAAGCTTGACAAAAAAAAGGGGGACAGCGAGCCCCCCTTTTTAGAACTTTCTAAGTCCCTGATTAGCCAAGCAATTTCAAAGCTAACTGCGGCTGTTGGTTGGCCTGGGCCAAAACACTTACGGCAGCCTGCTGTAGAACGGTGGATTTGGCTAAATCTGCACTTGCTTGAGCGACGTCTACGTCTCTGATTCGGCTTTCTGAGGCCACCAGGTTATTCGAAGTCTGCTGGAGGTTATTGATGGTGTATTCCATTCGGTTCTGAAACGCCCCCAGTTCGGCACGATGTTCACTGATATACGCGATCGCGTCATCGAGTTCGCCAATCAAATTTTCGGCGGCTAGCTGGTCGGTACCCGCATTGGCGTTAATGGCGTTGGTGAATTCGGATAATCTGGCATGGAGTGCAGCCATTTCGGTTGCTCCACCATTGTTGGTCGTTTCGATTTTGACGTTTCGGAATGACACATTCATGGTATCCCCTTCGTCCGGACCTGTCATGAACTCCATGGTTCCTGTTCCAGCAGTTTGTGCACCGGCAATAACGATTTCATTATTGGTCGCCTGCGTAAATCCTTGAATAATTTCGGTCGAAGTTGAGCCAACATTACTTGCGATCGTGATTTTGACCCCTAAGACAGAAAAGTCCAATGTTGATGAGCTGTTTGCATTGATGGCTGCGATTGACAAATTTTGCGTAATCCCGTTGACAGCGTCCGTTAAAGTCAGCGTATTTGAAGTGGTATCGCCCGTTAAAGTTAAAGTCATTGGTGCTGTTGCTGCGTTGTTAACCCCGGAAACGTCAACGTTGGTTACTGCTGTACCATCGGAAGTATGGATAATGCTGCCGGGCACAACTTCAGAAGCTGTACTCAACTGTGACGACAATGCCCCTGCCAAAAGGGTTTTCCCGTTGAATTCTGTTCTGTCACCGATGTCATTAATTTGCTCCGCTAACTGACCTAACTCATCGTTAATAAAAGCGCGATCATTGAGTTCCAGGGTGTCATTTGATGCTTGAACTGCCAGTTCTCGCATACGTTGAAGCATTGCGTGAATCTCTTCCATCGCGCCTTCAGCCGTTTGAATCATACTCACTGCATCTTGAGTGTTCCGTGTCGCTTGGTTGATGCCGCGGATTTCAGCACGGAGTTTCTCACTAATTGCTAAGCCTGCGGCATCATCACTGGCACGTACGATTCGGGTGCCGGATGAGAGTTGGCCCATTGTATTTTGTAGGTCGCGACCGGAGTTATAGAGGGAGCGTTGTGCATTTAATGAAGAAATATTATTTAAAATTGACATTACCATGGTGGGTTCTCCTGTATGAAGCCTGGTGCTTTCTTATTTTTATGGTTCAAAGAGAGTGGGGCTCTCTGCTGTCACAAGCTTTTTTCGTCACCGATTTTTTTTTCGTTAAAAAAACTTTTAAAAAAAAAAAGAAGTCACAAATTTTTCAGGTATTTGAGGAGCAAAAAAACGGATCGGGCTAAACCCTTAAAATGATTCACCTATATATATGTACGAGCGACCCATATATATGGGTGAAACAGGGTGGTGCGATCAGGTTTTTGGTAACGATATTGATGGAACCCCGTTTCATGTACTTTGGCGGATGGATTTCAAAATCAAATGTTTCGGTATTTGGCATGAAAAACAAACGTGGGTGCTTTCAATTGGGATGGCAGTCAACTCAGAAACCGCGTCTCGATTATAATTTCAGCAAAAAAAAAGAGGGCTCCATGAGCCCTCTTTTTGGTTTCGTACTAGATTATGTTCTAGCCGAGTAATTTCAGAGCCAGTTGTGGCTGCTGATTCGCCTGAGCCAAAACGCTTACGGCAGCTTGTTGCAAGACGGTTGCCCGCGCCATTTCGGCACTTTCAGCGGCAACATCTACGTCTCTGATGCGAGATTCAGAAGCAGTGAGGTTTTCAGCGGTTTGCTTCAAGTTGTTGATGGTGTATTCCAAGCGGTTTTGGAAAGCACCCAGCTCAGAACGGTTCTCACTGATGTATGCAATGGCTGCATCCAATTCGCCAATGAGATCATTTGCAGCAGTTTGGTCAGCACCCGCGTTGGCCGTGATCGC
>PBLQ01000010.1 GCA_002721815.1 Myxococcales bacterium | reverse complement strand
AAGAACTTTCGGAGCAACTGTGGTCGCTCCAGCAGGGTCAATAACGGTAAAATAGAGTTCGTAGTCTTCTGAGTCGGTGTTCTCCAGATCGGCGTCCAAAGATGTTCCGCAAAAAATAAGCGCAAAGTTTCCATCGATGAGTTCTGTTACGCCCAGATCGCCAGCGATGTGTAATGAATCGACAACGGTGATTTGCGAGATAAGTGGGCTGAAGCGCTGGCCGTAATCCGCATGATCAATGACTTGCCCGTTAGCCAGTACCTGTGCGTGATAGCTCAGATTTTCTGAATCTTCTGGTAGGTCAAGGGACAGGTACGCGCCAGGCTCAATCGTGCCAGAGGCGGCCAGCATCGCGCTGCCATCTCTCCCGTTACAAAGGTAGATGCTCTCATCTACCTCATCGGCATCGAGAATGCCGTTATTCGCCGTTCCTTCGCCGTCATCTAAACCTGTTTCGATAAGTTTGCCACCAAAAGTACAACCATCCACGCCATCGACAGCGTCTGGATCTGCCGCAACGTCCGTGACCACAATAAGTACTTCGTGGCCATCGGTACCGTTCGTGCCATTGGTACCGTTCGTGCCATTGGTACCGTTCGTGCCATTGGTACCGTTTGTGCCATTGGTACCGTTCGTGCCATCGGTACCGTTCGTACCATTGGCACCGTCAGCGCCATTCTTACCCGGTGCACCATCTTCGCCGTCATTGCCAGTGCAAGCGGCAAAGGTTGAAAGCACGGTGGTGCACAGTAAAGTAACAAGGATTTGTTGGCATTTCATGATGTCGACTCCCTCTGATTAAGTTGAGGGTACCTATACCCAGAGTTCGACTCTGAGTACAGCTGCGGTCTTTGTTCCGTGCAATAAAGAAAAATCTCGAAGGGGGCGCAACAGAGGTAGGCCAACTGGGTTCTTGGTATTTTGCTTTGAAAAATTCAGCCAATCCGAAAGCGCTGGCAAGCGTCAATTCCCACGCGCTCAAATGCATCGAAAAAAAAAGACCCTCGGGTTGCCCCGAAGGCCTTTTTGGCTCCCCAAATGAGCGGTCTTGCGAACACGTTCTCAAGAGAATCTCGGCGGACTCGAAACGCGTTCTCTCGCGTAACTGTAGGTCGCCGTTGTGCGACATCCGCTGCTAAGCCGGGGTTTTAAGTCGACGTGAAACCCCAGCAGTTTGGTCGAATGGCTTTGCCTGAGAAGAGGACAACATCATGGTTCACCGGTGACAAAAGGTGGTTGCATAGACGTTGTTTGGCGAGTGGTTTAGCGGTGTGAGAGCATTAGTTCTGTGAGACGCATTCTGCGATAATATCCCAATGTGGACGTTCGTATGAGTCTGGGGCGGTTTCTCCAACCACACATTCAAATACATCACCTACCTGAACACATGCGGCGTCATCTGCACAACCAACATGGACATATCTGCAGTCCGCTCCATCGGTATCCCAACCGATGGTTTGGGTTGATTGGGTTACCTCTACTTCTGGCTCGGTGCGATTGGCTCCCCACAGTGGGTCGCCCATAAATTCTTCATGAACAAACCCATACCAAACGCCCGCCGCCAAATCAGGAACACTCATCTCGATATCGCCAAGCAATTGAGCGGTACCATAAATTTGAGAATCAGAACGTAGCGGTCGTTCGATATTGGTCGACAAAACCCTTGCGGAGTCGTAAACTTGTGTGCTTCCCGTTATCCACGTGATTCCACCTACCTCAGCTGAATCATAGATTTGACCGCCCTCTATTTGGGCCGAACCATGGACCAAGGCTTGACCGTAAATCTCAGCGTGTCCAGCGATCAGAGCATGATCTTTGACAACGGCTTGGTCAAATACCCGGGCATCTCCTTTGACGATTGCTCTTCCTTCTATTCTGGCTTCGTCCGTTACTTCTGCCCAGCCCAAGACCTGTGCGCCTGGCCCGACATAAGCACTTTGCGAGACGGTGGCTGTGGCGGCCACGAACCCGCCTCCGTTTGCGTGCGCTTCGCCGGCGATATCGGTTGGAAAAACCACTGGTTCAAAACCTTGGGGAACCGCATTGTCAACTTGTATGCGCCACGGATAGCGGTAGATACTGTAGGAAACCTGATCCCAAAAGATCTGGTGCAGGGAAGTGGGGGCTCCCAGCACCATCAAATACAATTCTTGATCTCCGTCTTGCATGTCAAATCGCAAACTGGCGCGAGCTCCAGCTTGCAGGGCGCTGTATCTGGATGAGCCGGTCTCGTCGATGGCTACCAAGCCCCAGCGCCAACCAGAATCTGGAACGGGTATCTCGGTGGGCTCCATGTTGTAAGAGCCAAAAGCTTGCGAACGTGCGGGTTGCGTTTGTACGATCCCTCGAAAACGCACCACAACCGAATCACTACCCACGTCTGGAATTAGTCGTACGAGGTTGTATCCCCATCGTTGGGGAGCAAGAATCTCTGGCGGGACATAATGCAATCCACCATCCTCGACCGCTTGTAAACGGGTAAGGCGGCCGCGTTGACCGATATCCAATTCTTCTGCGTATGTCCCATACGAGTCGCGGAAAATGCTTCCCTTCTGGGCATAATCCCAGTTGACATTGGCCATTGCCCATTGCCCAAATAAATCGTTTAATTGCTCGATGTTCCAATTCATATTGCGTTGCAAGGTTGCAAAAGGACCATCAAGTTGTCCACAAACGCTTGGGATTTCTTCCGAATAAGGATTCTCGAACGTAGGACCGCCGATACTTCCACTCCAAAGGGCGTTGACGGCGGCGATGGAAAACTTTTCCGAGAGATAGTCCCAGAACTGCCAATTGCAGTATCGATTTCGGGTCGTTCCGTAATGCTGGTGTGGGGCATTGACCAGGACTTCTGAACAGCCAACACCGTCTCCACTGAATTGGTAGGCCATGAACTCAGCATGCGACTCGGAGAACCATCCGCCGTATTCAAACCAATCTGCCGCATTTACCATATTTTGCAATGAGTGGGTAAACTCGTGGGCCATGCCGTGATATCCAGACGTCGCGTCAAAATGCATCTGCAGGTGTGGATGCGGGCCTTCTGGCCAACCGGCCTCATTGAATGTTCCGCCCGATAAATACCCATAATCGGTGATAAGGGCGTTGGTTTTGTACAGGTTTTGCTGACCATAATAGGGCGGTGCAAAGCCAAAATCATCGATAAACACATCCCAAATTTCCTCTAAACGAGACAAGATCCCGTCGAGGTTTTCTGCGGATAATGGTTCTCCTGGTTGTTGATGATCGACAATGGATTCATCATCGTAGGTGACCCGTATCACGAAGTGTTCTGAAGATGATAAGGTGACCACCGGGTCACCGAAAAGCGTTGTGGCATTTGGTTCGATAATTTCATATGTTGACCCATTTGGCTCGACCAGGCGTGGAAGAGCATGTTCTGTAAGGCAAGTGGCGTCACAACCGTCGCCGTTGGTTGTGTTGCCATCATCACAATATTCACCGGGTGCTCGATGGCCATCTCCACAAACGGGTAGGGTGCAATCCACTCGACATCCAACCCCATCCAAACCATTTCCGGCACCGGCATCGCACTGTTCGTTGTCTTGTATAGTCAAGTCCCCACACGCTTCTGATGGTTCTCCAATGCCTCCCGTATCGTCAGTTTCTCCGGTGTCATCCGTTTGTGCAGTATCATCGGTCTCATTTGTATCTTGCTGTTCAGTTGCGGTGTCTATGGTGTTCTCTTCTGCACTTTTGTCTGTATCACATGCTGTCAGCAGACCAAAAAGCATTATAGAGAGACCAATGTTGGATTGTACAAGCCAGTGTTGCGGTTTGTGAAGGCACGTGAATATACGCATCGATTCTCCTGGTTTTTGCGGCAAGGCCATAAGGCATAAGTGGTTTTATAAGTGGTCATCTTCTTCTGCAATTCTGATAACCAACTGGAGACTGTAGTGAATTTGAGGTTTATTAACTTATAAGTTGCATACCGTTTGAGAAAAAATCCGCATTTTCGATACCGATCTCGCTTTTGTTACAAAATAAAGGTCTGACTAATCGCCTTGGGTGAGGATAGGAGGTTCAAACCCCCTTATCAAGTATGTTGGAGTTCACATAACATTGCTTATGCGACATGGGCCGCTAAGTTAGGCAGACGGGCCCCCTCCCCACAGCGGTTCGGCGTAGGCTGAAAATAGTCTGATATGGCTCTAATTAAATGGCGTCGACGAACTCTAGTCGTCGGTCCGATGGCCCACGAGCAGCCTTTAGCTGTACGCCTTGAGTCGGCAACCCCAGATGGCTCAGTATTTTTCCTATGACAGCAGGTTCTTCGATACAGGCGATGACTCGGCATTGACCGCCACACTCAGGACAGGTGAGCACGTTGATGCCGAAGACTCAGCTCATCAATTCAGCCCATAGCAAATTCCGTCGTACCGGTCTTTTTTTGACGCCTGGCGCTTTGTGACCCATGGACGAGGCAAGAATTTGGTTCTGAGGACCGACAATCTTCGATCGTAAGCGGGCGGCCGGGGCAAAGACGCCGTGATAGCGTACCAGGTTGGTACGTGGGGGCGGGATTAATGCCGCTAAGTGCGCGATAAAATCTAATGGGTCAAAGACCACTTCGGTGGTGCCATCGCGCCAAGGATGGCGCAGCCGATAGACGACCTTCAAGGGAGGGTGTCCACAGACTGCTGACCGGCTCACGGGAGAGTCTCGGACCTTCAGGGCCAGCGGGGCGGCTTCCGTAGTGACCGCACGGCGGCTGTTAACTTCAGCACCCCCTCAACCCGCGCCCGAACCGAAAGCTGTTAACTGCGCTCTCGGTTCTCTCCCGAGAGCGTGACCCTAAGATCACTGGTAGAGCGCTTTTCGCCCCCGAACCCACCCTCGGATGTTCTCTGGCCTGTGCGGACGGCGCCTCGATGATCACGGAGCGATCCCCGGAATCCCTTGTAGAAACGGGGCTTACGGAGGTTTTGTGAAAAGAGGCTGCGCGTAGGAGGCTGTTAAAGAGAAACCCCCAGGCTTTCGCCTGGGGGTTTCAAATGGCTCCGTCTGCTGGGCTCGAACCAGCGACCCGCTGATTAACAGTCAGCTGCTCTACCAACTGAGCTAAGACGGATTGGTAGAACGCAGAATAAATCCACTTTCCTTTATAAAGTCAAGACTTGAATCGGCCAAAAAGCCAATAACTTTAGCTTGTGCAGTGCGTTGAAAAGGTTGCAAATGTGTCACTCCAGAGGGCTTGCATGTGCGAGGAAGCATCGCTACAGTCTTATTATGTGGTTTAATACGAACATTTTTCACGCCCCCGACGTTCGTCGCGCTTAGCGCGCGATTTCCACAAATTCCCTAAAAAACAAGTGGTTATAAAGCGCATCGTATTCGTACGAACGGTTTTTTTGCACCTTTTCACTCTTTTTAGCATGATATTTACGGAGGACCTGATGATGAATGAAGTCCAAATCGATGACAGCACCATTAAAATTGGTGGTGATGACCCAATTAAGCACTTACGACCAAAGGTGGCCGAGGAAAGCATCACTTGGCGGGAATTGCGCCGAGATGCGTTTTGGCAGAACATTCCTGGTTGGAAAGAAGTGGATTACGAGACTTTCATTAGCTCTAAGTGGCAGGAAAGAAACGCAATTACCAATCCAAAGAAACTCATTAAAGCGGTTCAAGACATCGCTTCGCCCGAATTTATCGAAGATGTCAAAGCTGGTTTTGCGGCCGCGCCCATGGCCGTTCGTATCTCTCCGTATGCTTTGGCCCTTATCGATTGGGAAGATCCTTATAACGACCCCATTCGGCGGCAGTTTTTGCCCGTGGGCTCCCAGTTGGAACCCGATCACCCCATGCTCACATTGGACTCGTTGCACGAGCAAGAGGATTCGCCAACCAAAGGGTTGACCCATCGTTACCCTGATAAAGCCCTTTTTCTGACCTTGGACACCTGCCCCGTTTATTGTCGCTTTTGTACGCGTTCTTATGCGGTAGGCCTCGATACTGAAACCGTTGAGAAGGTGCAACTCAAAGCGAATGAAGAGCGCTGGGCACTTGCGTTTAAATATATGCGTGAACGAAAAGAGTTAGAGGATGTCGTCATCAGTGGTGGGGACATGTACCGACTCAAGCCAGATCAAATTCGAGAAATTGGTCACGCACTTTTGGACATTCCACACATTCGTAGATTTCGATTTGCCACCAAAGGTTTGGCCATTCAGCCCATGAAAATCCTCACGGACACGGACTGGGTGGATGCGGTTACCGAAGTGACAGATCGCGGTCGCAAGATGCACAAAGAAGTTGTTATTCACACACACTTTAACACTGCCAATGAGGTCACCGGTATTTCTCAGGACGCGATGAATCTGCTTTTTGAAAGAGGCATTACGGTTCGAAACCAATCGGTGTTTCAACGAGGTGTTAATGACGATCCTGACCAAATGACGGAGTTGGTGCGACGACTGGGCTATATCAACGTCCACCCTTACTATGTTTATGTTCACGATTTGGTTCAAGGCACCGAAGATTTGAGAACCATGGTGGCCACTGCCATTCGGGTTGAAAAAAGAGTGCGCGGCGCCACAGCAGGGTTCAACACCCCACTGTTTGTGGTGGATGCCCCCGGTGGTGGTGGTAAGCGTGACGCTCACAGTTATGAGCATTATGATCGTGAAACGGGCATCTCTGTTTACACGGCACCCGCGGTAAAAAAGGGTGAATTCTTCACGTACTTCGATCCACTTCGAAGCCTGAACCCAGATATCCAAGAAGCTTGGCACAACCCCGTGAAGCGAGAAGAAATGCTTAACGACGTGGTGCAAACTGCCAAAGCCCGTTACATTTAACCAAAAAGCTCTTTGTAGCGATTTTGTAAAATATCGAGGCCCAAATTACCTGGGCCACCCAAGGAAACGCGATCGGCCAAACTTTGTTGGGGATCGCGTTTTTCTAATTGCTCGAGTTCATCACCCACTTGGCGGTAGGCATCCCGAAAGGGTACGCCTGAAGATGTGAGCTCCACCGCGCGATCGGTGGCGTACATGTCAGCTGAAATGGCAGCGGTCATTTTTTCTTTGTCCCACTCCAGGTTGTCGACGAGGGCAGGAATGAGGCGCAATGCTTTAAGGCCACTTTCCATGTTGCGAATGAAGGGGCCTTTGGTGCCTTGAAGGTCGCGTTGATAGCCACTGGGTAAAGAGAGCAACGATGCGATTTCGTTGGTGGCGCCCAACAAGGGGGACACTGCTGCACGCAATAACTCCACCACATCAGGATTACGCTTGTTAGGCATAATGGATGAACCCGTGGTGTAAGTGTTGGGCAGTGTGACAAAGTCGTATTCGGCGGTGGTAAAGAGAGATAAGTCCCACGAAAGTCGTCGAACGTCCATTAAACAAAAACTGAGCGCGTTGAGGGCTTGCAGCTCAAATTTACCACGACTGTTTTGCGCATACATGGGATTGACCTGTAAGCGATCAAAGTCCAACGCTTCAGCGACGTGTTCACGGTCCAGAGGTAGATTCACGCCGTAGCCCGCTGCGGTGCCCAGAGGGCTGCAGTTGATAATATCAAAACACTGCATCAGCCCCAGTGCATTATCCAAAAAGCTTTCCGCGAAGCTGGCGGCCCACATGCCCACACTCGAAGGCACCGCTCTTTGTAGGTGCGTGTACCCTGGCATCGCGACCTTTTCACCAGCGTGGGCGGCATTGAGAAAGGATTGGATGATCTCGCCACAGACATCAAAAATTTCTTCAAGCCGATGTCGCATGTAAAGCCGTGATGCCACCAAGACTTGATCATTGCGACTGCGCCCGGTGTGTACCTTTTTGCCCACATCGCCCAGTTTCTCAGTGAGGTAAAACTCGATGGCGGAATGTCCATCTTCGAAACGATTGTCTAGTAGGAATTCGTCTTCATCGAATTCTTGGGCGAGGGCGTTGAGTTCGGTGATGATCTGAGACGCCTCTACTTCACTCAAGACTTGAATATTTTTTAGTCCATTGACGTGTGCGATGGATGCCAGAATATCGAAGGGGAGGAGGACCTGGTCCAGTAAGACATCCTCGCCCGCCATGAAATCTTGGAGTTGTTCATCGATATTGGTGCTGTTTTTTTGCCAGAGTACGCTCACAGGTTAATTCCTTTGTTGGCATCCCAGCCGAATGCCAGATTGAGATTTTGCAGGGCCTGGGTCGCAGCCCCTTTCAATAGATTATCGAGAGTGACCACCACGGTGAGATGGGTGCCGTCTGCGCTAGAAGTGAAACCACCCACATGCACTTGGTGCTGACTCACATTGTCACGGACCCAAGGCGGTTTTTCTTGGACTTGAATGACCGGTTGGTTTTCGTAAAAGTCACGGACGAGGTGGTAAGCAGCGATGGCCGGAATTTTTTCTTTTACGGGGATGTTGATGGTGAGCATGATGCCGCGAAAAAAGAAGGCCACGTGAGGCATGAATCGGACCGATGTGCCCAAATGGTGGCTGATCTCTTTTTCATGAATGTGGTCGGTGAGTTTGTACGGCAGAATGTTCTCGTAGAGGACTTCGGGGTCGTTCTTTTCTGAAGGGGTGGTGCCCGCACCACTGAAACCGGATACGCCGAAGACGGAAGGCACCCCATTAATAAAAGGCAGGAAAGGCTTGATGCCCACTTGCGCACCGGTTGCATAGCAGCCCGGGTTTGCAATGCGATCTTTATTGCGGATGTCTTGTTCGTGGTGTTCGACGAGTCCGTATTGCCACGTGTCATTAAACCGATAATCGGCACTCAAGTCGATGAGTTTCATGGGGTTGTTGGCTTCATCGAGCTTTGCCACAAATTTAGCGCTCTCTTGATTTGGCAAAGCTAAAATTGCGATATCGGCTTCGCTATTGGCTAATTGTACCGGTGACAGTGAGGTAAAACTGAGATTGCCCGTGAATTTATGGATGTGTTTTTGAATGGGCTCTCCCGCGAGCATGCGCGAACCCACCGCCGTAATTTCTAAATCTGGATGGTGATTAAGCAATGGGAGTAATTCTTGCCCCACGTAGCCTCGGCCGCCGACGACCATCACTTTCTTTTTCATGACGCGTCCTTTGAGTTGGCATTGGCGATCACATGGCTTTGGAGCGTGGCCGGCATTTGGCTGGCGTGCTCGATACAAGTTTTAATCTCTTCGAAGTTATCCAGTCCCACCCAGAAAATGGTCCAGGTGTCGTCACGGTAGCTGCCTTGGGCTTGTTGAAAATACCAATTGTTGATGGGGTTTTTGTTTCGAGAGCGCCAAAAAAGCTTGGGATTTTCTTCCAGTAGTCGGGCCCACAGGGCGCCCCCGAGTCCTTCCCCTTGGGCTTGGCTGGTGACCGCAAACTTATCCATATAGGGGACACCGTTTTCTTCGGTGAGAACGGCCATACCGCGGTAGGAGTCTGTGGCGTAAACTCGAAAGAAGTTTTTGGTTTGAAAATAGTCAGTCACCAATTCACGCCCAAAACAAGAGGCAATGCCCGAAGACAGTTGTGCTTGATCGACGGTGTCCATGGACTGGTGCACCATAACTCGTTCGCCCCGACGAATAAGGGTACCGGAGCCTTTATAGGTGAACAGCTCTTTGGCCAAGTGATCGGGCGACGTGATGGAAACAGATGAGGATAAGGGCAGCTGATACAGGAGGTCTCTGATCTCTTGGAGCTTCAGTTGCATGCCGCCTGAAACCCAGTCTGCGGCCATGAGATGCTCGAACTCTTCTTCGAGATGAATGGTTTCGATGATTCGATTTTGTTCATCGAGCAACCCACCCGTGGGGGTGAGAAAAACAATTTTGTAGGGCTCGATGCGAAGGGCCAATTGACGGGCAGCAATATCCGCATTGATGTTGAGGATTTGCCCACCCGACGTTTCGCCCAAGCAGGCCAAAATGGGCAAGTGCCCTGAACGTATGGCCGATGCGATGGGATCGATGTGGATGTTGGTCACTTGTCCCACTAAGCCAAGTTGTTCTTCGTTAACCAAATCGGCTTCAAAAATACCGCTGGTAATGGGGCGGGCCCGGGTGCCCAAACGCTCCAGGGCCTCTACCAGTTTAAGGTTTTGTTTTTGGAAAACCTTGCGTGCGATTTCTAATGTTTCGGAAGAGGTGACCCGCTGGCCGTCAACGATCTCGGTGGAGATGCCAGCTTCACTCAAAGCTGCGTTGAGTTGGGGACCTGCACCGTGAATCACGATGGGAAACAAGCCCACTCGGTGTAGGAAAGTGAGGGACGAGACCAGGCTGTCTAAGTCGTCTTGAATAATTCCGCCTCCCACTTTGATGATGGCGAATTTTTTGGCTTCGATTTCTGAGTATTGCTTGAGGTATTGCTCAACCTCTTTACGAGAACCCAAGCTACGTAGCAGTTTGACGATGACCGGTTGGACTTCCGACGGCATTAATCTTCCTTTAGGGGCGTGTTTTGAATCACCCGTTTAAAAGTATGGTAGGCATCTTCAAGATGCGCAAGAGAGACCCACTCATTAGCGGTATGGGCCTGGGCGATGGCACCCGGACCAAAAACCAAAACAGGATAATCCACTTCCGAGAAGAGTGAAGCCTCGGTCCAAAAGCTCACGGCAGGCCCTACGGGGATATCTAAGGCTTCTGCCAGGGCTTTGTTGTTGTCATATCGTTGCTGTGTGGCAGCAGGGTCTCCAATCACTGGCGCCGGGCAAGGTGGGGCCATAAAGCCTTTTTCAAACCGTGCGCGATTGGGGTCTGCGGCACAGGCCCAAAGTTCTTCTAAAAGTGCATCGGCATCTTGGCCCGGTAAAGGTCGAAACCCAAAATGCACTTCGCAGGTATCGGCGATCATGTTGGCTTTTTGTCCGCCCGTGAATTTGCCGATATTGAAGGGCAGCCCTTTGAGTTCTTGAACCGAAGGTTTTTGCCGCTGCTCGGCCCAACTCAATGCTTGGGTGGCCCACAGAGCAGCTTGATGAACCGCACTGTCTTTGAGCGCACGGGCCTCTGAGGCGTGGCCCGCGGTTCCTGAGAAATAACCACGGCTGGTGGCAATGCCCCGGTGGGCGATGGTTGCTTTGCATTCACTGGGTTCACAGACCATTACTTTTTCGTAAGGTAAATCACTTTTACGTTGGGTGAATTGTCGAATGCACGTGCTTTGTCCTGCTTCTTCATCGGAGCTGAACAGCAGACCGATGTCCCCTTGGGTTTCGTGAATGACCTGAAGCAACAAAGCGGCGGCGCCCTTAATGTCTGCGGCGCCCAGTCCGTAAGCACGGTTCTCTTTGATGGTTAACTTATGCGGATCGGTTTCCCAGCCATCGGCTACGGGCACGGTGTCCAGGTGTACATTGATCAGGAGTTTTGGCGTGCCGCGATGCGCGTGCAGGTAAATACAGCCATCGCCCAAGTCCACGGTTTCCACCTCGAAATCATCGGTGAGGTGTTCGCGAATATAGCTAAAGATGCCTTCGGTGGTGATTTCACGAGGAGGGTTGCGTGTGTCGAAAGCCACCAGGGCTTTTAAATGTTCGAGTGCGTCTTGAATCAACTCATTTTCCTTGTGGATTGATTTGGGTGGATAACGTGGTGCTTTGCCCCAAAAGTTTAATGAAGCCTTGCACCTCTTCCATGCTCCAATCTGCACTTTGGGCGTAAACGGCCCCAGCCTTTTAGAGAATGTGTTTGGAATCGATGGCCACTGCTTCGACGGTGCCTCCGTCGGTGTAGAGGATGACATCCCCGTTCACGTGAGATTGGCTGCTTTGCAAGGCGGCTTCCAAATCGTATTTAAGTGGTTCATAAAAATGACCTTTGAACACCAGTTCTACCCAGCGTTGAGCAATGACAGGCTTAAATGCATTTTGGGCTTGGGTCAGAATGGATTCTTCGAGCGCTTGATGCGCTACCATCATGGCGTGAATCGCTGGGCATTCAAAAACGATCCGGCCTTTTAAGCCGACGGTGGTGTCTCCGGTGTAAATAAAGCGTCCAACGCCATAGCCACCAAAGAGTGCGTTCAGTTTTTGAATCATGGTTTCGCCATCCAAAGTTTCCCCATCCACCGCGGTGGGAACGCCACCTTCAAATGAAAGCCTTACTTGGAGCGATTCTTTGGGCCACTGTTCTCGCGGTTTGGAGATGGTGTAGGTTTCGGGCCCGGGAACATCGAAGGTGTCGATTTCAGAGCCCGAAGTGGTGACGCCCAAGAGGTTGGCATTGATGCTGTACTTGGTGGTTTTGGAATCAACGGTGAAGCCGCGTTCGCGCAAGTAACTTTCTTCGTAGGCACGAACTTGTTTGTGTTCTTTTTGAATTTCTCGAATGGGTGCTTTGATTTCAAAATCACCTAGAGAACGTACGGTTTGATCGAAGCGCACTTGGTCATTGCCCATACCGGTGCAGCCGTGGGCGAAAATCTTGATGCCCCTTTCGGTGCACAATTCGAGCGCCTTGCGAACAATGATGTAACGGTCAGAGCACAAGAGGGGGTATTGACCCTGGTAGCGTTGACCACCCCACAACAAGGGTTTGACCACTTCATCCCAAATGGCCTCGCCAGCGTTTTCAGTGATGTGTTCTTTGGCCCCCAATTCTTTGGAGCGGTCGGCGATGGCTTGGCGTTCTTCTGGCGTCACCCCACCCGTGTCCACGAAGAGGGTAATGACTTCGTAGCCTTGGTCCATGAGGTAGGGGACACAAAAGCTGGTGTCTAGGCCGCCGGAAAATGCGAGGACCACTTGTTGATTGGACATGAAAGACTCCTTTAGAAAAATTAGACCAGCGCCGCCATGAGGGCTTTTTGTACATGAATTCTGTTTTCCGCTTCGTCGATGTGAATGGCTGCTTCGCTATCGAGAACCCCATCGGTGACCTTGACGTTGCGACGAACAGGCAAGCAATGGGAGAAAAACCCATTATCCGTGAGAGCCATTTTTGTTTCGTCTACGATGAAGTGTTTGGATTTTTCGCGCATCGGTTTTTCGGCTTCCCAGTTGCCAAAGTAAGGGAGGGCACCCCAGCTTTTAGCATACACCATATTGGCCCCGCTATACGCGCTTTCAATATCCGTGGTGACTTCGAAGGTTCGGCCATTTTCTTCGCAAAATTGTTGGGTCAAATTCATGTACCGTTCGTCGAGTCGGTAGTCCTCGTGGGGAATGAGCAGTTTGACGTTCATGCCCATTTTGGAGGCGATGAGCAAGCCTGAGTTGGCCACGGCCGTGTTCAGGGGTTTGGGATGGTAAGTCCAGGTGAGGAGAAAGTTTTTGTTGTCGGTTTCGCCCCATTTTTCTTGAAGGGTCAGCGCCAATGCCATTTCTTGGCAGGGATGGGTAATGGTTTCCATGTTGATCACGGGGACGGTGGCGTACTTGGCGAAGGCTTGTATGACCTTGTCTTGTCGGTCGTCTTCCCAGTTTTGAAACTTGGGAAAAGCCCGGACTGCCAACAAATCACAGTAACGCGACAGGACTTTGGCCACTTCCGCAATATGCTCCTCAGGTTCGCCATCCATGATTTCACGCTCATTGAATTCGATGGGCCAAGCGTCTTTCCCAGGGGCCAAGGCCACAAAGTGACCGCCCATCTGTTGAATGCCCAGCTGAAATGACGAGCGGGTTCGCATTGAGGGATTGAAGAACAAAAGACCCACGCTTTTTTGATGCAACAAAGGCTGGATCGGATCTGCTTTGAGGGCTTTGGCGTGATCCAAAATGGCTTGCAGATCTGAGCGGGACCAGTCGGCGGTTGAGATGAGGTGTCGCAAAATAACGGTTCCTTTGATCTGGCTCGAAATCCATCGAAATCCAGGGGTTAGATCCCTTTTGGAATCATCGGGGCTGCAGGTGGGAATGCTAAAACCGGAGGTGGGATGGGGTCAACAATTCCGAGACACAGCCTGCATGAGGCCTGAGTCGCACAAAAATCAGCCATTCGTTGGGTTTTCACCCCAAAATTGGACCGTCGCCCGTACATAAAGGGGAACACCTTTACCTTCATTGCCCTACATGGGGCTGAGGTGGTTTTTGATTCGATAGAAACGCTTTGGGTTTTTTACGGGATGGTCAGAATATGCTGCAAAAACAACTTTTTTCTTTGATTTCTCTCCTTATTTTCAGTGGTTTGGTGGGTTGTTTGGGCCCCGCGAACCCTGCGGACGAACACCCGTGTCAGCTGGTGAACAACTGCGTGTACGATGAAGTTCGTGCCCAATCAAACTGTGCCAGCGGGTACACTTGGGAGAACCCAAATGACGTAAATAACTATAATTGCGTTGAAATCCGGGGTGCTGGTCAAACCGCGACGCCAGACCAAAGCGGGCAATGCCCCGCCAACAGCACCCTCAACGCCGATGGAACCCAATGCATTTGTGACAGCGGCTTCCAAGCCACGAGCGATGGCACCGGATGTGAACTTTCCGGCGGTCAAGCAGATGGCGCTGCTGACAACACCGGCAATCCCGGAAACGACACCCCCAACGATGGCAGCACTGATGATGACGATCCTTGTCCACCCAACTCTTCACTGGGCCCAGATGGTGACAGCTGCTACTGCGATGAAGGCTATGTGGTGAACAGTGACGGAACGGCTTGCGTTCCTGGGGAATCGGGTGGCAGTTCCGGTGATAATGGCGGTTGCCCACCTAACTCCAGCCCCGCACCCGATGGCAGTGGGTGTTATTGCGATGAAGGCTATGTGGTCAACGAAGACCAAACGGGCTGTGTTCCCGAATGCACCACCAACTCAGATTGTGACAACGGTTATGAATGTATCGAAAACCAATGTCGGGTTCCACCTTGTACCCCTGGGTCTTGTGACGATGGGTTGATGTGTTCCGACAGTGGTGTTTGCGTGGTGGATTTGGGCTCTTTGCCTTCGGCACCGGCCACAAACTGTAACGCCCCGTCTTGGCAATGTACGGGCACTGATTGTGGTGACGTGGTGGCTTTTGAACCCAATCTCGGCGATGGGTATTGGGACTACAATCTTAATGGTGAATCTGTGGGTGATGAGTACCGCAGTTACATTCGTAAAGAAGTGATGATGCTCATCAAGTACGCCGCCGCTTCGGTGAACTGCATGGGCGCAGCCTGGACCGTTGGGAATGGCGAGCCTTTGGGGCTTGGCGACATGAGTGAAGCCAATGGCGATATCCCCGGAACTCGAGAGAACCAACCGGGTCACCCCGAAGGCACCCATGTGAACGGCTTCGATATGGACATTGCCTATTACCAGCTTTTTGGCACCGATAATAAACTGCGTTCCGTTTGCGATCACGTTCAAAACGGACAAGATCAATACCGATGTGTGAGTGAACCAGATAATTTTGATGTATGGCGGACGGCACTGTTCTTCGCCAAGATGCACGACTCACCTTACCTTCGAGTCATTGGTGCCGACGGTAAAATAGGTCCTCAGATCGAATCAGCCATCACTCAAATGTGTGATGCTGGTTGGCTGCCCGGTAACTCTGCTTGTGACAGCATGGCCGTGGCTTACGAAACCACCAACCAAGGCCAAGGCTGGTACAATTTTCACCACCATCATTTTCATATCTCTACTGTGGCGTCACCCCACGGCTTGACCCATCCGAATCAAGGCATGAGCTGTTTGTTGCCTGGATGTGAAGCCGTTCCTGTGGATTATGACCCACGTCGTTATTTGTACATTCCCAAAAACCGAGTCATGTGCTCGGGTGCGCATTAGGAGGCTATTTTGAACAAGCAATCTCCCCTGTTTTTTTCGGTTTTATTGTTGGCCGGTTGTGCCATGCCTTTCGGCGAAGGTGAGGGTCATCCCTGTGAGCTTTCTGCCAACTGTGTCTACGATACGGAGGCGGGTTCTTCCACCTGTGAAGAAGGATACGAATGGGAAAACCCTGCAGACCTCGACAACTATAATTGCACATTGATTCCGGAGTCGGTTTGTGAACTGGAGATCCCCGAAGCATACATGCAAGACACTTACAGCACGGGATGTCCGCCCAACTCTTCGCCTTCAGGGCAGGGGTGTTACTGCGATGACGGTTATACTTTAAATGCAAGCGCGGACGGCTGTGTGCAAATGTGTACCGCTGATGCCGAATGCCTTGACGAGGAGACCGCCTGTATTGGTGGGACATGTATCATTCCTCCTTGCAGCCCTGATTCATGCGCAGAAGGTTTGGTTTGTGGGAATGATGGCAACTGTCGTGCGGACCCCAGCATTTTGCCTCCAGCACCCATGATGGATTGTCCGGTGTTGAGCTCGGAAGAATGTTTGGAAGACAACACCTGCTGTATCCCTGCGTGGGACTGTATCGGTATGGATTGCGCCACGTTGATGCCTTTTGACCCTGAGTTTGGGCATGGTTATTGGAACTACCCCCTTAACGGTGAGACCCGAACCGACCAATACCGAAGTTATGTGCGAAAAGACGTTTGGAACTTGATCAAATACGCATCCGCTTCAGTGGCTTGCATGTCTCAAAATTGGGAATTTGGGAACGGCCACCTTTTGGGCTTGGGCGACATGAGCGAGGCCAATGGCGATATCCCTGGCACTCGCGAAGGCCAGCCAGGCCACCCGGAAGGCACCCATGTGAACGGGCACGATATGGACATCGCTTATTATCAGCTCACGGGTGATGACAATCATTTGCGTGCTGTGTGTGAGCACTACCAAAACGGGCAGGACGCATACCATTGTACTTCTGACCCCATCAATTTTGACTTGTGGCGTACTGCGCTCTTCTTGGCGAAGATGCACGACAATCCAAGGTTAAGAGTCATCGGTGTGGACGGTAAGTTAGGGGTTCAAATCACCACTGCGATCAGCCAAATGTGTTCCGCTGGGTGGATTCAAGGAGGGGCTTGTACCGATCCGAAGGTCACCTATGAAACCACAGACAATGGTTATGGTTGGTATCATTTCCACCATCACCACTTTCACATCAGTGTGAGCGGCGCTGGTTTCGGTCTCCAAAGTGCCAATGCAGGGCCTGAGTGTTTCTTGCCGGGTTGTGCCACTGTGGACCCACAATCCGATCCTCGGGCACACATTTACCACTAGGACTTCATCCAGGAAGTCATGCTTAACACCACTTGTTCCCTTAGGAGCAGGTGGTGTTTCTGTTGAAGCTACCGGTGTTTTTGTCACGCCCTTGCAATACCGTGACGGGGAAGGTTCGTGCGGGTTGTCCATCTTGGATGGCCGAGCGGTACATAAAATCTAAGCCGGCGCCTGGCCGATGCAGGAGCAAGCGAACCTGAGTTTCTTCAAAGCCCAGCAGCATGGGTTGATCATTAAAGGAGTCTCCAGCCACGAAGACAGGCGCTTGTTGGAGATATTTTTTAATGGCTTTGGGTTTGCCCTCTGCGATGGGTTGCGGGTGTGCTTCGTCAGGTGTTTCTGTGAGACAATCTTTTTCGATTTTGAGCCTGACGCCAATGATGTTTTCACGTTTAACAGGGTAATCCCAAAAACGCGTCACCGGTGCGACCAAATGCTCGGCACTGGCCGTAACGATGTGTGGGGTGATTTTTGCTTTTTGTAACCCCTTCATCAAGTTAATGATTTCGGGGTGATGCTTGAGCCCCATGTCGTAGGATGTTTGGTTGGGGCCCAACAAGTCAGGGTCTTTCTTGGTCCAGGTTTTGGTTTTGCCAAAATGGATGCGTTCTTGGTCTAAAACGTAATGAACGAGTTTATCGATTTCCTCTGCAGAGTAACCGGCCAACATTTGGGCGGTCATCAAATAAGTGTATTGCGGTCCCAGTCCTTTGGTGTTTGTGCCCTCGTTGTACAAGTGAAACAAAAGTACCAAAAAATTATGTTTGGCATCGGTTGCGCCGCGCTTCATGAGATCAAACTGCACTTGCATTTGATCGAGCAATTCATTCACGGGTGTTCCGTCGCTTAAGAAAGCGGGGGCGCCCGGAGGTGGGCTGAGAATACTTTTTAAAGTCTCCGCTCCAAACCGAAAGGCTTTGTGCTCCAATTGCCAGCGCAAAACTGCTTCACCAATGTCATGGTAGATACAGGTGTTATCAAAATCAAAGACCGCGACTTCAGGTTGGTTTTTGGCATGATGCTCCGTCAGCCACCGGTGTAGAAAACGGAAGTTACATCGGGCCCAGCCCATGGATTCCAGCATGGATGCTCCTCGTGTTCACCTGCAAAATACAGTAGATTGAAGTTATGCAAAAAAGGTTTTTACTTCAAATGCACGGGTGGATGGCGACAACCCTGATTCTAATGGTGGTGAGCCCTGCGGCCCATGCCAAAGTGACCTACCTGGCATTGGGAGACTCGTACACCAGCGGTGTTGGCGTGCGCCCGCATGAGGCTTTTCCTGAAGTATTGGTGCGACATTGGTCCGCCTTGGGTTGTCGGGTTAATTTGCACAATAAAGCACGCGGGGGACGAACGGCTCGAGGGGTTTTTCACCAGCAGCTCAAAGAAATTGCCGAAATTAAACCTGATTTGGTCAGCCTAGGGGTTGGCACCAATGACATTCGTTTGGGCGTGTCGGTGGAGGAATACCTGTATTGGGTGGGGGCGATTTTGGATGAGCTGGTCAGTCAGGGGGTTCCGGCCCATCGCATTTGGGTATTTCCGCAGCCTGCCTGGCATTTGGCGCCCGTGGCACTGCGAATCGGTTCTCCAGAGGTTTTGATGCAGCAAAGAAACTTGTTTAATAAAAGCTTAAGAAAGCTGGTGTTGTCCAGAGGCATGCGGTACCTCGAAATGGGAAAAATGATGCAAAAACAGGCGTCTATCGGTGATTTGTCGCCGGACTTATTTCATCCCAGCCCAAGGGCCTACGCGGCTTGGGCGAAGTGGGTGGTGACCAACCTTGAGGACCCATGCCTCTTGGCGGGCAAGGTGCCCGATGGTTTCCCGTAGTGCCTTCTGAATTGGAATATTTTCCACCGAAAGAGGACTCATCGGGCAAATGCCCCCTTTTGAAAATTTTTTAACAGCACACACTGAATGCCATCAGAGGTCAGGAGGCCCCCATGTTTCGGTTGTTTGTGTTTGCTTTGTTTTTGTCCGCCTTGTCTATTTCTTGTTTGGCCCCGGCCGACTCCAATTCTGGTTCCGGAGCTGCGATTCCAGAAGGCGACCTCTTAGGCGATTGCACAGATAACATCGATAATGATGGAGATGGCACGACGGATTGTGACGATCCCGGCTGCGCCAACGTGTCCGATTGTACCGGAAGCTCAAATGGCGACACCCTTCCCACGGGCAATGGGGATGGAAATAACAATGGTGGCACGGGTAACACCGGCAACACGGGTAACAATGGTGGCGGTAACGGTGGCACCGGGAACAGTGGAAATAATTCTGGGTCGAATGGCAATACCGGCTGCGTCTACCCCAGCGCGGGCGCCAGTTTACAAATGAACGGTGTGGCACCAGCCTTGTCTTGGAACAATGCGTTTGATGAAAACGGCAACACTGTAGATTACGATTTTGAAGATTTTTACTGCGATGAAAGTAAGTTGGCCATCGTTTTGGTGGTGGTCACGGCATGGTGCCCTAATTGTCCCAATTACTTGAACTATGTGAATGGTCAGAGTGCGACGCTGCGAAGCATGGGGGCTGATATTTTATACATGTCCGCCCAGAACTCTGACTATGGCCCTTCCACCCACGCGGAAGCCAGAGATTACATTAATGACACCCTCGGAAATGCGCCCGGTTTACGACTGGGCGACGGAGAAACACGCCCCACGGCCAACGCGGTGTATAACTCACCCTCTATCAACGGTGTGCCCACTGCCTTCGTCATTGAGCGCAGTACGATGAAGGTGATTGCCGACCAAAGCCAAGATCAATACATGCTTAACTTTACCGGTATTCTTCAGGGGCTGGGCGGTGAAATCACTTCCAACTGCGATGATTCCACCGAAGAGACTTATGAACCCAATGATGAGGCCGCCTCCGCCGCGTCCATATCCGCCGGCACTTTTTCTGGCGGCATCTGCGGGACGGACATGGATTTTTATCAGATTAATATCTCTGGGGCTTGGCGTGTTGACCTGCAATTCACGCACAGCGTGGGTGATTTGGATATTTTACTCTGGGACAGTGCCAACGGCGAATTTGAACGCGACGGACAATACTATGCTGGAGGCACCTCTTCAGATGATAACGAGACCTGGGAAGGCAACGGCAGCAAGATCATTGTGATCAGCGGTTACAACGGCGCCACAGCGCCCTACACCCTAACGCTGACCGATTTATAGTGGCGCTGCGTGAGTGGCCTTTTAAGGGGTGACTTCCACCACGATGATATCGGCGAATCGATCGTTTTGAGCATTGAGGCGGGCCACTGAGAACTTAATTTTGCCATTGGCCAGCAGACCGTCCACGTGAAATCCGTAATGCCCGATAAAGTTACCATCAGCATCCGTGGCGTCTAGAAGGACGGTGGGGTCTGCATCGATGGTGCCGTTGCTCTGTCGTTTTTTCATGTAGAGGTTGCCGTTGCTGCCATCGGTATAAGCGATAAAGACATCCCCGTTGTCTGTGAGCACCATCTTTGGCGTGTTCATGGGGTGTTGATTTATGGCCCCGCCGTCTTCTTCTCTTGAGCCATCGTCAAGGACGACCGGACCGGAGATGGTTCCGTCAGTGGCCATTTCTAAAAGGACTAATTCACGGCGTTCGTAATCAGAAGCAACGATGAGGTAGGATCCATCAGAAAGGCCAACCACATCCGGATTATGACCTGGGTCGCCTTCCGTGTCGGCATCAATGGCCACAACGGTTTCGAAGGTCGCATCGCCCATGAGATTCCCGCCCGTTTGGCGAATGGCCACCATTTGATCGGTGCCGTGATTGTGCCCCAATAGCAAAAGGCCGGTATCATTGATGGTAAGTTCCAGCTCAGTGATGGCCAAGCGATCTTCGAGGGTGACCAATTCGCCCTCGTCGGGGACGTAGCGCCACAATGGCATGTAGGTGGCGAGGTTGGTGGGCCCATTTTCGGCATCGAAGACAAAGAGCTTGGCGGTGCTGGTTCCAGAGGCGTCGATGATGCACACATGGACCACTGCGATATTGCCTTCACCATCCGATGCGATTTGGGCCTCATAACCACAGTCGTCGGTGCTGTCCACCGCCTGAATGCTCCAGCTGTCCCCTTCTTTATAGGTGCCGTATTCAAGTTTTTCGGTTTCAGCATTGCGCCATACGGCGTGAATGCGATCATTTTCATCGATGATGGCGTCTACATAGTTGCCCACATCAGGTCCTGGTTCGGAGACGCCGCCGCGGGGGCCGTTTAATGAGCCCGTCACGTTTTCTGCAGTGGCTTCGGGAACACCAGAAACAAAACTGTAGTCGGCCGTGTCGTTGCCCGCATTCTTGGCAAACATCAGGTCTCCGTAAGAGATGTTGTAAGAAAGCAGGTATTGTTGCCCATCACTGTCTCTGAGCAGCACATGAGGGTAACCAAAATTACTGAGTGGCAGTGGGTCGTTCTCGACGCATCCGCATTCTGTATCGAGGTAATCACAATCGAGTGGTGAATAGTCTCCCACGTCGCCAACGGCTTCACCGTGAAAGCCAATATCGCATTCTTGGGTGGCGCAGGGGCCCGGGTCGGGCACACATTGGGCGATATCGGTGGGTGGGGCGCAACACACCAAGCCTTCGCCGCAAGGAGCGCCACAGTAATCGAGGCACACGCAGGCACCGGCGATACAGCGTGGTTCTTCAGTGATGGGGCAGTTGTCTAAATCTTCCACGCATTGGGCATCATCGGTACAGCCATCGTAGACACAATCGCGGTAGCCGTCTTCATCGGCATCCACACAAATCTTGTCTGGGTCATCGCAGTCGGCATCTTCATCGCAATCGTGTGGGTAAACACAATTGCCGAGCTCCACCCCTTCGGGTAACACACAAATTTCCTCTCCGGGACAGTCGCTGTCTTCGGAGCAGGTACCCGCCGCGAAGCCTTCCTCGCAAAAACCGTCATCATTGCAAAAGGAGCCCTCCGGGCAGTCAGAGGCCAATTGGCAGGGCTGACCGGAATCACCGGTCCCAGCGCCATCCTCTGGACAACCGCTCATGAGCAGGGAAATGGCAAAAAGAGGCAAAAAGAGTGTGTTTTTCATGATCTGAGGTAACTCCCTAAAAAATAGGCTCAAACATTTTAGCAGAAGCAGCAGAAACCACCAGGGCCTTTCGCAAAGAAACAGACCACTTGACGGCTTTTTGATGTCAATTTAACACCCTGACTCGGGCCCAGGTGGCGGAATTGGTAGACGCGCTAGGTTCAGGTCCTAGTGGGGGCAACCCCGTGGAAGTTCGAGTCTTCTCCTGGGCACCATTATTTTATGAAAGCGCCTTTTTACGGGCGCTTTCTTTTTGCCCGGGAAAAGCGTTAAAAACGTGCCCATGTCAACGCAAACCACAGGCGAATCCATCTCTCTCGCGTCCCTCACCAGCTTGGGTGTTGGCGGTCATGCGGGGCGTTTTGTTTGCGTCACCGATCGCACAAGTCTGCAAGTTGAAGTTCGCCAGGCGCGAGCGCAAAACAGTCGCATCTACTTGCTGGGTGGGGGCTCGAATTTGGTGGTGGCCGATGAAGGCGTGAATGGCACTGTGGTGCAGGTGGCCATTAAGGGCCAAACCATTCTTGAAGAAACCGCCGAGGGTATTCGCATTCGTGTGAACGCCGGTGAGGTTTGGGATGATTTTGTGGCGCACGCGGTCAACAACCAATGGGCGGGTGTGGAATGCATGAGTGGCATCCCTGGATGGGTGGGGGCAGCGCCCATTCAGAACATCGGTGCCTACGGTCAAGAAGTGGCGTCCGTGATTGAACAGGTAGAGGTGTTGGATTTAAACACGGGGCGCTTTGAGAATTATTCTAATTCGGAATGCCAGTTTTCTTACCGAAGCAGCGCGTTCAAAAAAAACAAGGCCACACCCAAAGCCGTGGTGTCGGTTACCTTTAAGCTTAAAAAGAAAAATGAGGGATTGGTCCAGTATCGAGATCTTCAGGCCGATTTTGCATCCAGTGGCCAGGCCCCCGAACTGCAACATGTGCGAGATGCGGTGCTGCGCATTCGAGGCAATAAAAGCATGTTGCTCGAAGACAAAGATCCCAATGGTCAGAGTGCAGGATCATTTTTTACCAATCCAATTTTGGATGAAGAGGGGCGCACGCAATTACTGCAAAAGACTGAGGGTGCGCCACCCATTTATCCCTACGGGGATCGATATAAAACATCTGCCGCATGGCTCATTGAGCAAGCTGGTTTTGAAAAAGGATTCGCCTTAGGGGCGGCCGCGCTGTCTTCCAAGCATACCTTGGCCATCACCAATCAAGGGAACGCATCATCCGCAGAGATTGTTCATTTGGCCAAGGTCATTCAGGCAAAAGTCTGGGATCGATGGCAGATTTTGCTCATTCCTGAGCCGCAGTTTTGGGGGTTTGATCCCCACCCTTTGATGGAGCAAGCACCATGAAGCGCAGCGATAAGGCGATTAAAATCCATGAGCAATTGGAGGGCTTTTACCCCACCACGCCCATTCCGTTGGACCACACCAACCCCTATACATTGTTGGTGGCCGTTTTGCTGTCCGCTCAAACCACCGATAAAAAAGTGAACGAAGTCACGCCGGCCCTTTTCCACAACGGAGACAACCCCTATGACATGGTGAAGCGCTCGGTGGATGAAATCAAAACGCTGATCCGACAAATTGGGCTGGCACCCCGAAAGAGTGCGGCCATTCATCGGCTGAGCGAGATCCTCATTGAAAAACATGGTGGCGAGGTCCCACAATCCTTTGAGGATTTGGAAGCTTTGCCTGGTGTTGGGCATAAGACGGCCTCGGTGGTCATGTCTCAAGCTTTTGGGGTGCCTGCTTTTCCGGTGGACACCCATATCCACCGACTGGCGGCGCGGTGGGGTTTGTCCAATGCCAAAAATGTGGAACAAACTGAAAAAGATCTTAAGGCGCTGTTTCCGAGGGAGTCCTGGAACAAATTGCATCTGCAAATCATCTTCTTTGGTCGGGAGTATTGCCCAGCACGGTACCACGATTTGACCACGTGTCCCATTTGCTCTTGGGCGGCCACTGAAAAACGCAAAAAAGAAGAAGCAAAAATGAACGCCCCTGCCACACGTAAAAAAGCGTCAAAAAGGGCGGGCCGTTAACATGCTGGGGGTGGATACCGGTGGGACGTTCACCGACTTTGTCGCGGTGAAAAACGGAGCGATTCAAATCGCTAAGATTCCATCCACACCCGCCAACCCGGCAGAGGCCATCTTGCAAGGCACGCTCTTGTTGGTCATGAATGAAGAAACACAGGTGATTCATGGGACCACTGTGGCCACCAACGCCATCTTGGAACGCAAAGGGGCCAAGACAGCTTTGGTCACCAATGCAGGGTTGACCCATGTTTTACTCATCGGGCGTCAAGATCGCCCCGAGCTCTACGCGAGTCATCCCAAACTGCCACAACCCCTCATCCCACGAGAGTTATGCTTTGGGTTGAGGGTGCGTCGCAATGCCCAAGGCGAAATACACCAAGAACTTAATGAACACGAAGTCATAGCCTTAGCCAAAGAACTACAACGGTTAAATGTTGAAGCCGTGGCCGTGGGTTTTCTGCATGCCTATGCCTGCGATGAGGATGAAAAACGAGTGGGTGCCATCTTGAATGAGCATCTGCCTGGCGTGCCCATTTCTTTGAGCAGTTCCGTGTTGCCGGTTTTTCGCGAAGTAGAACGATTGATGACCACGGCCATGAATGCATCCGTGACACCAAAAGTATCCGAGTACATTTCAAAATTAAGTGACGGATTGGGCTCACGCCCTCTGTATTTAATGCAAAGCAACGGTGGCACCTTACTGCCCCAACAGGCGCAAGCGCAGAGCATTCGTTTGGCATTGAGCGGACCCGCCGGTGGGGTGGTGGCTGCATTTCATTTGGCGAAAGAAGTCTTGAACACCGATGCGCCGCAGCTGTTAACTTTGGATATGGGGGGGACCAGCACGGATGTGGCATTGTGCCCCGGCACCATTCCGTACGCACAAGATCATGAAATGAATGGCATGCCCATGGCTTTGCCGGTGATCGATATTCACACCGTGGGGGCAGGCGGCGGCTCATTGGTGCGTTTGGATGCGGGTGGAGCATTGCAAGTCGGCCCGCAAAGTGCTGGCGCAGTACCGGGGCCCATTTGTTACGGACACGGCGGCACGCAACTCACCGTGACTGACGCCAACTTATTTTTGGGCCGTTTGCGGCAGGATTGGGCGTTGGGGACGGAGGGCGAGATTGAACCAGAGCAGCAGGCCGTGGTGCGTGCGGTATCGGCTTTGGCGGACGAAATGCACTTGCCTCCAGAACAAGTGGCCCAAGGTATTTTAGATGTGGTCAACGAGCACATGGTGCATGCGCTTTCAAAAGTGTCTGTGCAAAAAGGGTTTGACCCTCGAGATTTTGTGTTGGTTCCGTTTGGAGGTGCAGGTCCCATTCACATGTGCGCCCTGGCAGAACAATTGAACATTCAAAAGATCATTATTCCCCCCACGCCCGGGGTCTTCTCCGCGGTGGGATTGTTGTTGGCCGACCGCATGGTGGATAAAATCCAAAGCCTTTTTGCCAAGGGTGATGATGAGGCATTGATTTCCCGCCTCGAAAAGCTTTGTGCTGTTTCTAAGGCCACCCTTTTAGATTCTTTTGAAGCGCAGGAACAAGAACAGGTATATTTTGAATGGGAATTGAGCCTGCGGTATGCGGGGCAAAGTCACGAAATCAGTGTGCCCCTTCAGGCTCCCCAGCAACTGAGGGGCAGCCTAGACATGTTTCATCAGCGTCATCTTGAAATGAATGGCTGGCAAAAACATGAAGCGCCCGAGGTGGTTGCATTGACGACCCGTGCCATATGTAAAAAGCCAGGGGTGAAGATGGTGAAGGCTTCCGGTGCAACTTCCCCCGAACAATCGGGACGGTTGTTTGATGGTGAGTGGCAGGAGGTGTTGGTGGCTGAACGCAGCAGCGTTGAAAACACGATTGAAGGGCCTGCCATTGTATTACAAGAAGACACCACCTTATGGATCAGCGAGGCATGGCGCGGAGACGTACACGCCAGCGGCGCTTTAATATTAACGCCGAAGGAAGGTTTGTAATGAGTGAAGCCACCGACGGCATTGCCATCACCTTGTATCAGAACCGGTTTCGACAAGTGGCCGAAGAAATGGGCGAGACCATCAAGCGATCTGCCTTTTCTGCAAACATCAAAGAAAGAGAAGACCATTCTTGTGCTTTGTTCAATCACGCAGGCGAAATGATTGCACAAGCAGCGCACATCCCCGTTCATCTGGGGGCCATGCCCGCCACACTGAATGCGGTCCGGGCGAGGATAAAAGATTTTGCACCCGGTGATGTGGTGATCGTGAACGACCCTTACGCTGGAGGGACCCATTTGCCTGACATCACTTTGGTGTCGCCCTTTTTCCATGAGAAAGAGTTGGCGTTTTTCTTGGTGTCTCGCGCACATCATTCGGATGTGGGTGGCATGACGCCCGGCTCGATGCCTTTGTCCACCGAGGTGTTTCAAGAAGGCTTGATTTTACCGCCCGTGAAATTATTTGAGGAGGGGCAACGCAATGAGGCCCTGTTTCAGGTGATCTTAAAAAACACCCGCACGCCCCACGAGCGGCAGGGCGATCTGAATGCCCAGCTTGCCGCCCATGAAATTGGAGGCACCCGGCTCAAGCAGCTCATTGCCGCCGACGGTTACCCACAGTTGAAACGGATGGCCAAAGTACTTCTCGACTACGCTGAAGAGAAGGTTGGTGCCGCTTTAAGCGCTTGGCCCAAAGGAGAGGCCACCTTCAGTGACAACATTACCATTCCGGGGACGTCAAAATCCGCAGCCATTCATTGCCATCTGTGCATTGATGCGTCGGGTATCGTGGTCGATTTTACCGGTACGGACGACCAAGTCATGGGTCCCATTAATGCGGTGAAAAGCATCGTCGACTCTGCCGTGTTTTATGTCTGTCGCACTTTGTGGCCCGCATCCATTCCCCATAATGGCGGCGCACACCGTCCGGTGCAGATCAAAACGCGACAGGGCTCGCTGTTGGACGCGCGATCGCCAGCGGGCGTGGTGGGTGGCAATGTTGAAACATCACAACGTATTGTCGATGTGCTCTACGGCGCTTTTGCCCAACTGTTACCCGAAAAAGTCCCGGCGGCCAGCCAGGGCACCATGAACAATTTGACCATTGGCGGTTTGGATCACGATGGCAATCCCTACACCTATTATGAGACCATTGGGGGCGGGCATGGGGCACATGCCTTGGGCGAAGGCCTGTCAGGCCGTCAGTCCCATATGACCAACACGCGGAACACCCCCATCGAAGCTTTGGAGCAAGCGTATCCTTTTTGGATTGAAACTTATGCGTTGCGCGAAAACAGTGGTGGTATGGGAAAATATCAGGGTGGAGATGGCCTGGCCCGTACTTACGTCTTCGAAAAGGAGGCGTTTGTAACATTGTTTTCTTCGAGAAGGCGACAGGCGCCCTATGGGCTGACAGGCGGGGCGCCGGGTCAGGTGGGCAACCAGAGCAAGGTGAACTCTAAGGGAGAGACAGAGCCGTTGCCCGATTCGTTCACCCTCACATTTTTTCCCGGCGAAAAACTGCAGATACAAACCCCTGGCGGCGGCGGTTTTGGCACCGAAGAGAGTCCTTAATTTTTGGGCGCTGTGAGCCAATGGGTGTGAAATCCCAAACGTTCTCTTTTACAGAAGGGGTTCTGGTCTTGACACCGACCTTGAATGGCGGGCGCTAATTCATCCCTTTTGTATTTCAAAAAGGCTTGCCGTGCCTGTCGTGCGGCATCGGAATTTTTATGCGTTCGCTCTAAAGAGATGGCCTGCAGGCGAAGAAGGTGTGGGTTTCTCGGTGCGAACCTTAATCCGGCTTGAGCCGTTTGGAGGGCTCGGGGGTATTGGCGATTTGCCGCGTAAGAACGTGCCAGATCCACTGCGATCCGGGCATCTTGGGGGGCTTGCCTAAAGGCTTTTTCCAAATAGGGGATGGCCTCTTTAAACCGCCAGGTGCGAATATGGGCTTGGGCGGCACCCATCAATAAAGCGGGATGATTTTTATTTTTTTTCAGTTCGGCATCAAAAAGAGAGATGGCTTCGTCGGAGCGTCCCTGTTTGCCAGAGACGGTGGCTTG
Organism: Myxococcales bacterium; assembly: GCA_002721815.1. Classification (GTDB taxonomy): domain Bacteria; phylum Myxococcota; class UBA727; order UBA727. The sequence continues at coordinate 41,041 of PBLQ01000010.1, read as the reverse complement.
GGCCCAGGCCAGCCGGCTTTCCCATTGCGCCAACTGATTGAACCGGGTGGCGGTCGCCTTTGCCAAATCGAAAGAGTGTCGGGCCAAAAAGACCTTTTCGTTGAGGGCGTGCAGCATTCCCAGGCCATGGGCCCACAGCGCCTGGGGACTGACCACCCGTTGAATGGGGGCGTCTGGTGTGATCCATGAAAAGACGGTTTCATGTAAGTCAATCACGGGTTGGGGAGAACATGGGTTGAGTGTGACCCCATTATATTTTTGAGTGGCCGCCAAAAAGGCTTGGCCTCGCTCGGTTTGGGAGGCCTCACAAGATGTTTCATAAAAAGAAGGCAGAAGACGCCGGTAACGTAACCGAACACGGGCCGTGAGGCTTTTGCCTTTGGCGTTCGGGTATTGCCGGAGGTCCAATGCGTACCGGATGACCCGTGCGTCTCGGGGGCCAATGGTGTGATCAAACGCCGCCGTTCGAAAGTGAGCCACGCGGTGCTCTAGGACCGGTTGGCCTTTTTCGTCAATTTGAACCACGCCCAAGCGGTGTGCGTCTAAATCATGTGCTTCTTTTTCATGGGCCATGCCACTGTGCGCCACGAGGTTGTCGTTTTCATCGGTGATACGTACTTCGAGCCAGGTGTCTTTGATGTCTTTGGCGCCGCCTGGGAAATGGTGACCTGTATTGGCATTGAAAATAACCACATCAAAGAAAATATTGTTGGCTTCTTGCCACTGAAGACTTTCTTCGAATGTTTGGCCCTTCTTTTGGTCAAACCCCACGATGGGGACAAAAAGTTTCGCACCGTTCTGTAATAAGGTTTTGTTCTTTTGGTGTTGAACATCCAACTGGGCCATGTGACTAAATGCGGTGTGACCGCCAACAAAACGATGGTCGTGAACCGTCTGTCCATTGGGCAAGGTTTTTAGCGGCATGTGGCAGTCAATGCATTGATGGGCCTGGGCGGGCTCGTCCACACGGGTTCCTTTTTGTTGGTTATACCCCGAGTGTCGAAACGGCACCCAGTCTTCCAGGGCGGGGATAAAAATATCGTGTCCGGTTTCTTGGGACAAAAACCCGCGGTGACAAGAAACACACAGTGCATTACCCAGTTGCTTTGGTGATGCCATTTGAGCTCGATGCGCATTTAGCTTTTGAGGGTTTTCGCCCTGTGGCAGCAGCAAAGAAGCGGCGTTCAAGGTGTAAGACCCATTACCATCAAAGTCGGCATGTTGGGTGAGGTGACAAGAGATGCAGTTAATCCCCACGTGTGCATTGATGGATTGTGGTTGCATCTTCTGTTTGAGTTCACCCGAGAGCAAAGGTGCCGGGTCGTGGCAGCCCGCACAAAAAGGTCCTTTGTCGAACCCTTTTTCATCCACATAGTTGTCAAAATTAAACCGGTAAAAAGGATTGTTGAACGACGAGAAGGCATGCATGCTTTGCTGCCAATCACGCGTTTGTTCTTTATGGCAGGACGCACAGGCGGCAGGCGCTTGCTGAAAGTCTATAGGCCCTTCATCGCCCTGAACCTGGGTCAAGCTGGGGCCGTATGGGCCCGTGTCGATGGGCACCAACACTTGTGGCGGGGCAACCACACGGGGACACCCCAAATACAAAAGAAAAGCGGGCCATAACCACAGCCCGCTTCGGTGAAATAACCCTATGTTCATATTAGTCGCGTCGTTTGAAACCCAAGAGCCCCATGAACAAAAGAGCAAGTCCCCATAAGCCGGTGGTCGTTTGGGACCCACTCTCACGGCATGCACAGGCTTGGCTTTGCTGGCCTGGCTCAATGTTGGTGCCGCCTACCGCGTTATTACCGGCATTGCCGCCATTGGCCACGATATTGAGTTCGGGCAAATCATTCACCAGCCACGAAGAAAGCTCGGTCACATGATTGTCCGAATTGCTTTGAGGAACGTCCTCTCCTGTACTGTTAGGGGACATGGCCGAACCGGCTGTGCCGCTGGCTTCATCACCATCGGGGCCGCCCCATTCGCCGTAGACGGGTTCTTGGCCTTCATCACAAGTGAGTTCGCCGTCCCACGGATGGTAAATGATGTACCGCCCTTGAAAGTTGTTCACGTTGCCTGGTTGGGCACCCTGTTCCAGATCGCCACGCTCTTCGCCATCCCAGGTGTACATTTGGCGTCCGCCCACGATGGGGTCGGCGGTTTGAAAGACCAGGTCTTGTCCCAAGCCGTCGGCCTCGTACCGTGCATGCAAACGGGTGAGGACCCAATTGCGACTGTTCTCCGGTGCGCCGGCTACATCTGCGCCCAAAGTGGCGTAGTCTGTCGCATCTAAGGTTGGGCCCGGACACGGATCGCAGGTGGAAGCGTTCCAGCTGTACTCGGTGACAACGCTGTTGGGGGCTTGATTGATGGTCTCAGCAAAAAGCGAGGTATAAAAGGGACCAAAGTTCTCTTTGACATCCTCGGTGACCGCCAGGTTGGTGGGAATAAACACATTATCGTAGTTGGCCACTTCGTAACGTTGGTCGACGGCTAAAATATAAACGATAATGTCTTGGGTGCCTTGGGAATTGATGAGTCCCAATTTGACGGGCAGGGAAAACGTCTCGCTGTCATAATAGAAGCGTAAGGGAGACAGCACTGCTTTGCCATCTTCAAAGGTGACTTTCGTCGCATCTACTTTAGCCACGAAGAAATACTCACCTGCCTCAATATACGGCGTGAAGTGTTCGGCCGCGCCGGTTGGGATATTGTATTGGTTGGAGGTGAGCCAGGTTTCCAGGCTGGAAGCATCATTGGCACTGAGAATCACGATGTCATATTCGCCCACTTGAAACTCGGCTTCCACCGTCACGTCATCCGTGTTTGGGGGCTCGCCGCCGGCCGCGTTAACGGCGCCGTCTTCCAGCATATCCATCCAAGGGTTGCACGGATCCCGTTCCCAGTATTCCACCAGTCGTGGTGCGGAGAGTTGGTCGATTTTGTTGAAAAGCTCGGCGTCTAAAGTTTGCACATTGGCTTCCTGCAGCACCACCGGCACTGGGACCACCATGGCGAAATCATCGGTGGGGCCGTCGTAGTTGTTTTGCATGGACAGCACCGTGCGGTTGTCATGGCGCATGAGTACCACTTGGGTGGCATTGTTAAAAAGGCTGGCATCGCCACCAGCCACATAAAACCCACAAAAAGCATAGAGATTTTGGGGAAGGGCAAATGCGAAGGCGGCTAGGCCCAAAATAAACAATCCAGGTTTTTTCATTCGTATCCTCTTTCTTTTCTTCTTCGTGCGATCACAAACCAAAGGCCTGCACCCAGCAGCCAAAAGCCACTGTGTGATGCTCGAGTGGCATCACAGCCACAACCCGCGCCACCAAAAAGGCCGGGTGCTTGATTACCGGTGATGCCCAATTCGGGAATGGGGGTTAGGACCAAGTCATTCAAATCATCGGAAAGGTCATCGTCGCCTTCTGCATTCACTGATGTGCCTTCGCTGTTGGGACTGAGTGCACCTAAGACTTCAGCATCACCCCCTTCTGGCGGGCCGCCCCATTGCCCCCATTCAGGAAAAGCACACATCACCGCGCCTTCCCAGGCGTGTCGGATAATATAGCGACCTTGAAAATTGTTGATACTGGAATTTTGGGCGCCCTGTTCGAGGATGCCATCATCTTGAACAAATTCGCGACCACCGGCAATGGGACCGGCTTCTTCCAGTATGAGATCTTCACCCAGGTTATCCGCGTTGTAACGGGCGTGAAGGCGGGTGATGACGAAAGATCGCCACTGATTTTCGCCTGTTTCGCTGTACAAAACATCGGCGCCCAAGGTTTGGTAGTCGCTTTGATCTAGGGTTGGACCCGGACAGGGGTCACAAGAGCTGGCGTCCCAGCTGTACTCGGTGACCACGGCATTTGGGGTGGACTCCAAGACGGCATCATAGAGTGTGGTGAAAAACTCACCGAAAGAGTGCCGCACGTCATCCACCACTTCGATGTTGGTGGGAATGGTCACGTTTTCGTAATTCGCCACTTGGTAACGCTGATTTTCAGCCAGGGTGTACACGATCAGGTCTTGGTCGCCTTGGGAGTTGATGAGCCCCAAGCGAATGGGCAAAGAAAAAACGTCATCGTCATAATGAAAACGCAGGGGAGACAACACCGCGCCTGTACTCATGTCATCTTCCGCTGCCCAAGTGACTTTGTCTGGATCTACTTTGGCGACGAAAAAGTAGGAGCCGCCTTCCACATAGGGGTTCAAATAGGGGGACGCATTATCGGGTATGTTGTATTCGTTTGTTTCCAGCCAACCTTCAAGGGCCGTGGCATCATCGGTGCTCAAAATGACAATGTCGTATTCGCCCACGGAAAATTCGGCTTCCACCTCCACAGAGCCCTCTGCGCGATCGTCATTCACCGATGCAAACTCCGCCGCCATACCATCGCCCATGTCGGAAAAACCGAGCGATTCACAAGGGTCTTGTTCCCAATATTCCACCAGGCGAGGCGCGGTGAGGCGGTCTAATTTGGTGAAAAGCGCTTCGTCCAAGGTTTTGACATTTTCTTGTTGGAGGACCACTGGGACCGGAATCACCATGGCAAAATCCTCGGGTGGGCCATCGTAGTTGTTTTGCATGGATAAAACCGTGCGATTGCCCTCGCGCATGAGCACGGCTTGGGTGGCATCATTGAATAAAGACGTATCGCCACCGGCCACGTAAAAACCACAAAAAGCTGCGGCGGGTGCGGCAGCGACCCAGCTGGCAGCAAATACCACTAAGCTGACGAAAAAGTGTTGCATATAACTCCCTGAAACCCTGCGTGAAAGCCTAACACTTGGCCCGTCAGACCCCAAAGTCTGCGTCCATAAATTAACGCGTTAAGGGCCCATGCGCGACCCCGTGACTTTACCTGCGGTGCAACAGATGAGCCATGCCCATAGCTTAACTTAAGCCTTTGTTTTATTGATGGGTTTTTATTTGGTTGTTGCAATTCAAAAGCAGAGCGGTGCGGCCCGGAATACGCAATTGCACGGTTGGGTTCGCAGGCGGAGATGTCGAGAAATTACAAAAGAACCAAGCCGAGCATTGAGACGCCAACGCAATACAGGCCAAATGCCCAAAGACTTCGGTTTTTCAAATACGCCAAAAACCATTTAATGACCAAATAGCCCGTGATGCCCGAGGTAATGAAACCCAAAATTAAGGGCACCAAGAGCGTGTCCAAAAGCTCACTGTGGGCCAACAGATCTTTGCCCGCCAGAATCGATGCCCCGAGTAAAACGGGAATGGACATCAAAAACGAGAAGCGGGCACTTTGTGCTCGGGTGAGGCCAAGAAACATGCCCGCGGCAATGGTGGAGCCAGATCGGCTGACCCCAGGGAACAAGGCCAGCGCTTGTGCCAGTCCGATGATAAATGCTGTTTTCCATGTGAGTGAGACGGCCTCATTGTTGTTTTTGCCCGCCCATTCGGCAGAAAAAAGCATGGCCGCGGTAAATAGTAAAAAGTACAAAGTTGCGTTTGCGTCAGAAAAGAAAGCCTCCAGATGGTCTTTGAACAACAATCCGATGACCACGGCAGGGAGGGTGGCAATGACCAATTGAACGCCCAGGCGTGCTCCGGGGTCTTGGACAAAATCACGACTTTTTATGCCGTGGAGCATGCCTTGTAAGACTTCCATGAGGTCTTTCCAAAAATACACGAAGACGCCGATCAGGGTGCCCAGTTGCACCAAGACATCGAACAGAAAATGAATTTGCTCGTCGTGTTTCTCCCAACCCAAAAAGGCAGGGACCAACACCAAGTGCGCGCTGGAAGACACCGGCAGATATTCGGTGGCCCCTTGAACCACCCCGAGTATCGTCGCTTGAAGTAAATCCATGACACCCTTCGTTCGAAGTCTTCCCTTATCTTTTTTTAGGCCGGTAAACAAGAAAAGGTGTCTTTACACCTTGGCCGAATCCTTCCATAATACCGCCATGAATGACATGCCCTCATATTTGGACGCTGCTTGGGCTGCGAAGGTCAAAACCGCTTTGGCGTCCCTCACCCGAGAAAGAGTCAGCCGTCCGGGCCGTCGAGCCGCCGTGCTGATTCTTTTCGCCAATGTGGATGGGCGGCCTTCCATCGTCTTCACCAAACGCAGTGAAAAGGTGGGCACCCATAAAGGCCAAGTCAGTTTCCCAGGTGGCATGGAGGACCCAGAAGATGAAAATGCCACTGCCACTGCACTGCGCGAATTCGAAGAAGAGCTGGGCCTGAAGGCATCGGTGGTGCAGGTGTTAGGTCTGTTTCATGATGCCATTGCAATCACCGGCGTACCCGTCACTCCCGTGGTGGGCTTTTGTGAAGATTTACCGGCTGTGAACCAACTCGATTTTTCGGAAGATGAGATCGAAGCGGTGTTTACCCTCTCGTTTGGCGAACTCGATGATGACACCCAACGAACCACCCAATATTATCGAACGGGCAATCTGGCCATTCCGGTATTTGATGCCGGCAATTGGCCGGTTTGGGGGTTGACCGCCTATATTGTCGACCGGTTTTTTAAGGTGATGGGTTGGGCAGATTGGACGCCCGACAACACGGGCAAACACTAAAACGAAGCCGTATCACCCATTAAAAATTATATGTCTATTTATTTGATGGGAACCAATGTACCGCCGTCCCGCATATGAGGGACCCCTGCGGGCATTTCATGGGGAATGGTTGATATGAGTTCATCGGAGCGCATGGCCACGAAGGCATCATTGGGCACGGCCCGACCTGGCATGATCAAAACTTTTGCGCCAATATAAGCGTTATGCCCAATACACGACCCTAGGAATTGTCGCTCTGTGCTTACTTTATGACCTTCGTGGAAAATATCCACATCACCCGTGAGTTTGGCGTCGATCAACCCTGCCCAGGTGGAAGTGGCGGCGTTTTTCCCCAGAATCGAGACCTGTAATTTGTAGTTGGAAATTACAGCGCCACGGTCGGCCAAAGACCAAATGACAAATGTCTTTGGGGTAACGTAAACATCGTTGGCCAAGACTGATGAAAGCACATTGGCATGATCTTCTATGGTGACATTGTTGCCCACGATGCAATTGCGCAGGGTGGCTTTGGCGCCAATGGAAACGTTGTCACCCAGGATACAACCCTCCACATAGGCAGTGGGATGCACTTTGCAGGCACGACCAAAACGGTTGAGGCGTGGCAGAATTTTTTCGGGTTTCAAAGAACCCGCGCGCAAAACCTTGGCCATGGCCCAAATGGGGTGAGCACGAACCGTTTCATTCCAGCGAATGGCAAATGCCAGCTGGTTGAGCCAAAGTAAATTGACCCAGTGATCCACGTGGCAAGCGACGGTGGATGTAATGGGGTAGTTAAAGGTGCGGTCCACCTCAGCGCCCCATAAGGGCAGTTGCAATGGAATCAATATTTCCCTTTTGGGCACCACAACGGGCTGTGCTTCATCTTGGAAGTGATCGAGAATGCCGTCGAATGTTTCGGCCGATTGTTCGGGAGGAACATAATAACAATGGACCCTCACACGATGGGTGGCATCGGCCTCCGGCCCCTTTGCATTTTTGGCTTTGGCGCCCAAACCAGAAGGCTCCAGCGCATCGACCATGACTGACGACACTGGGCGTGTGTAATCTGAAGATGGGGTTTGTGCTAATGCCAACTGGGCAATACTTTGAGACCCTGCTGCCCGTTTGAGGAAATCTGTGAGGGCCTTTTCACTGATAAAACAGTTTTCGCTCACCACCACGCATGGGGATTGCAGGGTGGTGCGCGATTCTTGGGGAACATCTTCTAAGGATAAACCCAGTCGTTGGGCAATGCGTTCTCTTTCTGCACTAAAACTGGATTCGGCAAAGGGCAGGTCGTCGAGGTTTTCATTGAAGGGGGCGATTTTGTGACCGGTGCGCAATACATAAAATTTCATACCGAAATCTCCCCATCGTGTTTCAAATAGAGGAGAAATTCAATATTGCCCTCCGCCCCTTGAATGGGACTTTCCATGTGCCCGACAATTTCCAATCCTAATTCAGTGGCCTTGTCACAAATACTTTTCAATGCTTTTTGTCTTTTTTCAGCATCGCGCACGATACCGCCTTTTCCTACCTCGGCAGCACTTAGTTCAAATTGTGGTTTCACCAAAATGACCAGTTCAGCCTTGGGGGCCAAAAGGGTTTGAAGATGAGGTAAAATTTTAGCTACAGAGATGAAACTCACGTCCATCACGCATAGGTCAGGCGTTTCATCGAAATCGTCAGGCGTGGTTTTTAAAATGTGGGTACGTTCCATGTTGGTGACCCGTTCATCGGTTTGTAATTTCCAATGAAGCTGCCCGTAGCCCACATCAACGGCAAAGACCCTCTGTGCCCCTTTTTGGAGGAGAAAGTCGGTAAACCCGCCGGTGGATGCGCCCACATCTAAACAGATGCGGTTTTCGGTGGGTATGGGCCAATGGCCGAAAGCACCTTCAATTTTGAGACCGCCTCTGGAGACAAAGGGAAGTCCTTTTCCCTTGAGACGTATGTGTGCATCGGCTTTGACCTGGGTGCCTGGTTTGTCGATCATTTGATCGTTGACCACCACCTGGCCCGCCATGATACGGGCTGCCGCTTTACTTCGACTTTCTTCAAGCCCTTTTTCAATCAAAAGGACATCTAAACGCTTTTTTTCAACCATGTCCCTCAAACCTTGCGACGGCCAATGTGGGTCTGCTAGAGTCTCTCAGTTCTATCACAATGAATTTTATAACCACCAGCTTTTTAGGAGTGCATGTGGCCGATATCGAGATTTCTAGAGCAAATCCTTATTCCAAAGAAGAAACCATTACCCGGCTTCAAGACATGACCCAAAAAATGGAAGATCGTCTGAAGCTCAAAGTGGCTTGGTCTGGCGATCAGGGCCAGTTCAGCGGCCCGGCCAAGGGTGCCATTCGGGTTTCAGAATCGAGCATCGATATTGAAGTCAAATTAGGTTTGGCCGTTAAGCTGATCAAAGGCAAAATTGCTGAGGGCATTGAAAAAGGCCTGGATAAAGCGCTGTCCTAAAACCCGAAAGCACTGGCCTCGGGGTCGCCGTCTTCCACGTAACGCACGGTCAGTTCACTCACGGTGGTACCGCCTCTTTGGTCACGAATCACCGCGATAATCACATCTTCTTCCATTTTTTTTCTATCGTTGGGCAGGGTCCAAATGGTTGAGATGTGCCCGTTGGAGGAAAATTGCATACTCCCAAAGGGCGGGCCGTCAAAAAAACCACCACCGGTAATGATGTACTCCACGCGCAGCGACTCCTCACGGTTGATGGCAGGGATTTCACCGGTATTCAAATCGAAGCTAAAAACTTGATATGACTCTACGCTTTCAGCGGTGACCACCGGGCTGATGAGCAATTTGTCTCCAGGGCGCACGTCGATGACTTCTTCGAGCTGGAAACCCACATCATCAATGGTTTCACCCGTCACCAGTTCCAACGGAAAAACTTCTGACAAATCCACATCAAACCCCAAGAGTTCTGGATTGGCATTGGGGACTTTAGGGTAAATGCATTCGGCATTGGAGCCCGGAGCAAATTCTTCGATGTTATCTTGAGGCGTACAAAATCGCTGGCCCAGCGCTTCAGAGGCGGCATCAGCGAGGTCGGGAGGCGTGATGGGATTGGCAAAATCAAAGTACATGGGCAGTCGTTTGTAGGCACGTTCGCCCTCTTCTTTAGGCCCATCTTTGGGCATTACTTTGATGTCGAAAATCAAGTAGGTGGGAAACAGCGAGGGGAATAGGTTGCCCAGCTCGTCTTTTGGCAAGAAGGTGAAGAAATCTTCTGGGGCAATATTAAAGGTGTACTCAAAGGCCTCTAATTTTCCAGATGCACCTTCAGCGGTGGTAATGGTGTCGGTCACTGGGCGCGTGATTTCGGGAAAGGGGTGTTCATCCTTTTTCTCATAGTAGTCGTAATCCAAGCACCCATCTTCTTCGTCAATGAGTTCGGCAGGGCACAACTGTAAGCGTGTGTCTACTTCGTTGCCACGTGGATCGTACGCATAGACCGTCACCTTAACTTCGGTGGTGGGCTTGGTGAAGCCTGGTGGCAGCGCCTCGTCGGGAAACAAAAATAGGGGTGAATAGAGAATTTCAGCGGGTTCGGTTTGTACCGCAAGAATCCTCAGATCATTAATTTCGAACTGTGCATCGAACATGGAGCATCCCGTGGACGCAAGCAACAAAGAGCAGATGAATCCAAGTCGTTTCATTAGAACTCTCCTGAAAGACCAATCACCGGTAAGATGGGGAGCCCGGTGATGGGGGCACGCTCCCGGTAACGGTAATCTTCTTGCCAAAATTCTACATTTTGCTGGTTGTAGACGTTGAGCAAGTCTAGAAAAGCGGTCAATGAACCAGCATCGAAGGTGAATTTTCGATCAATCCGCAAATCTAACTGGTTGAAAGCAGGTTTGCGGGGACGGATATAACGAGACTGGACTGGGCTAAAATCATCGGTGTCAAGGTCGTGAATTGAGCTAAAAGGCAACGTCTCAGGAGAGCCAGAAACCAACCGGAACCGGCCGCCAAAAGTGAGTTCCCAGGGGAGTTTGGTTTGGGCCACCAGCGTTAGAATGTGCGTTTGATCGAAGGTGTTTTCCACCATATATTTCTCGTCTTCGCTGGTGTCACTTTCTGACCTTGAAAGGGTGTACGCAATCCAGCCGAAAAAGTACTTGGTGAGCTCATGACGGACCAACAATTCTAATCCGAAACTTTGGCCGTACCCGTCATTACTGTAGTTTTCCACTTCAAAAGTGCCATCGTCTTGTTCGATGGCCAAGGAGGAGTTCTGGACCAGTTGGTCGCGTTGGGTGTAGTACCATTGCAGGTTGACGTTAATGATATCGGTGAGACGGTGCTCGAAGCCACCAATCCATTGAAAGGCTCGGGTCAAACCCAGGTTGGGATTGCCCAATGCGGGCAACAACTGTTGAGGGGTGGGCGCGTTGTTATAAATCCCAAATGCGCCCTTGAACGACGTGCTGTCGAAAGGACTGTAGCGCAACGTGAATCTGGGGTTGATGTAATCCCAGGTACTCTCTTTTTCTTTATCGCCGTCTTGTTCGTCAATGTAACGGAAGAAGAGGTGTTCGGCGCGCAGACCGGCGATCATGGTGAGTCCCGAAATGGGCCCCAGCTGCAACTCCGTATACGCCGCATAGGCGCCAGCGTTTCCATCGCTTTCCAGGATTTGATTTTCAGCTTGGTCCAACGGCGGTTCAACCCGTGGAAACTCGCCCACCCCCGTAAAGACCGGGACATCGAACTTGTATCGGTATTGGGACTGAATCGCTTCAAAACCATTCTCCCAAATCAGCCATTTCTTCGGCTGATAAACCAGCGCGTTTCGGGTGCCCTGCGTGTCGCGAATGGCCTCGATGTCCAAGTTGATTCCAGCGCTACTGGCGGCGCCGAAATTTTGGATATTGGTTCCGCTGTAAACCTGAAAGGAGTTGCTCAGTTGTTTGCCGAATTTGGATTTTACTTTACCGATGAGGCGGTGAAAAACGGTGTCGGTACCAAAGGTCGCACTGGAGTCGGCGTTTTCATCATTGGAAATCACTGACAGTTTATCGCTGGAGCCGAATCCAAAAATTGAGGCGCGATGGTTGCCCAAGCGCAGCTCTGACTTGGCTTGGTAATCCCAGTACACGGGAACAGCGGTGATGTTGGTCCCCCCGGTATTGATGGCATCGAAAACCAGGGGAAGCAGTGCATCGAGATAAGAGCGTCTCGCGGCGAAACCCACTTGCAAGTCTTTGCCGCCGGGGAGTTTGATGGGACCCCCGAGGAAAAAGCCACTGTCAATGAGGTCTACCTCAGCGCTGCCTTGGAAATCTTCGAAGTCCAGGTCTCGGGAATTGACGTCGACCACCCCAGCGATGGCGCGTCCGTATTTCGCCCCAAACCCACCCGGGAAGAAGTCGATGGTTTCAAGAAATTCAGGGTTGACCACCGAAGTGAGCCCCCCAAAATGGTAAAGCACCGGGATGCCCACGGTATCAAAATAGATTCCTGAATCGGCTGGGTTGGCACCACGAATGAGCAGCGCGCCTCCGAAAAGAGGTAACTTCGCCAAGCCGGGAAGGTTCTCTAAAACCCGAATGGGGTCTCCAAATGTACCCGGTATCTTTTTCACTTCTTCGCGAGAGAGGGTAATGCGAGAAACTTCTTTCAGGGTTCTGCGTTTACGTACAATGGTCTCAAAGAGGTTTGTTTCAGTGGGCCGCACGTAAGCGATGAGTTGGGTTTTTTTACCTTCTTCAAAAGTCTCGAACGTTTGAAAAGTTTCGTGCCCTGAAATGGCAATTTTAACCAAGTGCTTCCCGATGGGAATGTCGGCAATTTCAAATCGACCTTCGATATCGCTGTAGGCTTCGGCCAGTAAGAGGTCCTCGTCATTGATGTCTTCACCTTCTGCAGGGATCCGCTCCACGGTCACTTCTGCCAGTTCGAGGGGTTTCTTGCTGCCGGCTTGCCGTACCAACCCTTCGAAGTTGACCACCGGTTTTTTCTCTGCGGCTTCAATCGCCTCCGGTGGCGGTTCGGCCATTTCAAAAGTGAAACTGAACAACAAAGCGATGGGGGCAGGTTGACCGTCCACCTCCGCGGGGGAGAACACCAAATTATAGGCGGCTTCGACGGCGGCTTGATCGATGAGTGGATCGACGCCTTTTTCAATGGTGACATCCTCAACAAAACCAGAGGCATCCAAGACGATTTTCAGCGTGACCACCCCCTCAATGTTTTTGTCTTGTGCTTCTTGGGGGTATTCAGGGGCTGCCGATTCCAGCAACTCAGGGTTTTTGGTCACCACTGGTGCAGCCGCCTCTTGAAGCTTTCGTTCGCCGGGTTGCGGTTCGAGCTGTGCATGTCCGACTGTCCCCCACGTCCATAGGAGCAGGCTGAGGCCAAATATTAAGGTTGTTCGGGCAGCATTCATCAAGGTCAAAAATCTCGTTTAATTCACGGTTGTTGATACCACTGTCAAATAAGGTAAACAATGGTAATCATGGCGTTATTCCTCTTAGAGTCCCAAATCAAACACTTTTTTGGAGCATCGGTTGGGGGGCCCTAAGGGGCGGTTTCGGACTCGGTGTCCGTCTCGGCACAAATCGTGGCATCGTCGCAGTTGGAATCGTGCCATGACCCATCGCAATCGGTGTAGGTCGTAAGCTCGCACCGCCCATTATCGCAGCAAGCTCCCACCGGGAAGAGCTCCATTTCTTTCACCTCGTCCACGCCTGCGATGATTTGAAATTGCAGACAGGCAGCGGCCGTCATTCGCGGGTAAAATCGCTCCAGAAAAATCAGTTTTTCATTATCAGCAGACGAACCACCATCGGGTGTTTGTATGGTTCCAGAGCTGAAGTACCCATATTCCGCCTCTTCAGGCGAAACAGGTTCAGTGGTCCCCCAGGCGATGAGGGTGAAGGGCCCGGGCTCTAAGGCGCCAAACCTGTAGCGAAAATAGGGCACAGGACAAGAGTCGGGGTCGCCCGTCTCTTCTGCGCAGGCTTCCTGTTGCTCTAAGAGCCTCTCAGGGTGTTCAATACCGGCCAAGCTGGTATCCAATTTGCGAGCCGCGATAAACTCCAGGCTGGAATCAAGGTCGCTCATCTGTTCCAAAGTGGCCCCTTGAAGGCTGAGGCAATCGGCTTGGGTGGTCGCTTCGAAGGGCAAAAAGACCACTGATTCAATATTATCAAAAATGGTCGAATCGAGCCCCTTCAACTGAACGGAGACCGTCCCGGCAGAGATGTTTGCGGTTTTAGGGCCACAGCTCATGAGGCCAATGATACAGCATACAATGAGGCTCCATTTACGCATCATGACCCCTCCGGGCTAACTATAACGTCGAGGCTGCCAATCTCGGGTGCATCGGGCTGAGGCTCACCCCCACAGGCTTTTTCTACCACGCAGAAATAAGTGAGTACGCCGCCACCAACCAGAATGAGAGAACCCACGATAATACCGGTGATCACCATTGAGTTCGAACTTTGCGGTTCTTGTGCAATGGTGCCCGGTGGTTGTTCGGTGTCTTTGGCGCCTTCTGTGATGATCTTAGAGGGAGGAATAATCTTGGCTTCTTTTTGAAGCAGCTTGGGACTTGGCCCAGTGGGCGCGGGTGCGGGTTGTTGCGGAAGCGGTACCCCCACCTGAATATTGACGGGTTCAAAGGGCGGGCTGCTGTCGAGAGAACGATTAACGGCGTTGCTCAGTCTCAGCTCGTAGGTCAGTTCATAGTAGGAAAATGTGCCCGCCGGGAAGGTGGCCGCAGGGTTGACCAAGGTGCCCTCGTAGGTGGAAACGCCGTTTTCACGGTTCGCAAGCTTGAGATCGGTCAGCGTCGGTTCGCCACTTTGACCGTTGACCGTAAAGGTGGTGCTCACTTGTGCGAGGGTGACCCGCTCGAATTTGTCTTCAACCACAAATTGGAGGGATATTCGATTGGGCGCATCATTGGCATCGTTGAATTTCGATGGCAAAGCGGTGTGCTGTACGATGAGCTGCCCATCTCTTTCGAATTCGGCCTTGATATCGCCGAATGCCTTTCGAAAACGCGGGTTGTAAAAAGAAGGCATTTGGTAGTCCGGCATCAGGGAAAGCAACTGAAGAAATCCATACCGAGCCTTGTCGTTTTCGCCTAAGACCAGATGGGCGATACCCCAAAGTCTATATATTTCAACGAGTTCTGTGGGAGTATTACCAGGTTGGGCCAGAGCGACAGTGAGCTCAGCCGGGATTTGTTCGTAGTTGAGCTCATTTTCCATGGCTTTGGCGTTGCCTAAATGGGGGTTCATCATCTGGGCGGAAAGCGAATGTGAATGAAGAAAAACACATACCAAAACGTTCAAAATGATAAAGTAACGGGTCATTCGCTTGCCTAATTGGAGATCGTCCACCTTCCCGAGTTTTAACTCTTTTTCGGAGTAAATGTACAGAAGTTGGTCCTTTGGGTTGAGATGGAGCTGCAAATGCAAAAAACCACCAAAAAACCAGTGTTTCGAACCTCCAAAACCTGTATTTCCCTCGCGGAAAAGGGTATGTGAGCACTATGAGTGAACGGTTTGGGCAGTATGAACTGTTAGACAAAATCGCGGCTGGAGGCATGGCCGAAATCTTTTTCGCCCGCTTGGTGGGGGTGCAGGGGTTTGCCCGCAATGTGGTGGTGAAACGAATGCTGCCCGAACTGAGTGTGCGTCCCGATTTTGTAGAAATGTTTTTGGATGAGGCCCGGTTGGCCGCCAATCTCAACCACCCCAATTTGGTGCAAGTCTACGACTTGGGCGAACTCAATGATGCCTATTTCATGGCCATGGAGTTCATTGACGGTCCCCATTTGGGTTCTTTGTTTGCTCATTCTCTACGACAAGGCTCGCCTCTTCCTTTGCCCATGTGCGTTTGGATTGTTGCCAGGGCAGCAGAAGGTTTGGGATTTGCCCATGAAGCACATCATCCCGATACCGGGGAGCCCATGAATATCGTGCATCGCGATATTTCACCCCAAAATATTCTCATCTCCAAGTATGGCGACGTTAAAGTTACTGATTTTGGCGTGGCAAAAACAGAAGTACAACATACCAAAACACGTACCGGCATCATTAAGGGGAAAGTGGCTTACATGTCGCCCGAGCAGTGCTTGGCCGATAAGGTAGATAGCCGAACCGATGTGTTTGCTTTGGGCATTTGTCTGTACGAGCTCGTAACCCGTCGACGGCTTTATAAAGAAAAAAGTGATCTGCAAATCATGACGCGCATCACGCAAGAACAGACCAAAACACCTTCTGCACTCAATGCTGAAATCGATTCTGCACTCGACGAGATTTGCCTGAAGGCGCTGGCCAAAGCATCCAGTGAACGTTTTCAGTCGATGGCTGAGTTCTCACATGAGCTGGACAAGTGGTTGTTACTCAACAACCATACTGGCGGTAAAAAACAGCTGGCGAACTGGATCCAGGACAACGCGCCTGATATCGGTCCAACCATTAAAAAACGAAAAAAAGGCACGGGTGAAAGCTCGGGGCTATCAGGTCAATGGGCGCAATCAAGTGATTTACCTGGCAACGTTGGGCGAACACCCGCTACGGGCTCATTTAACGCAGCGGTGACCACGGCCTCTAAAAAGAGCAATATGGTCGAGCCTGCGGGCATGGACGAAGCAACAGTGGCCCTCGACGTTAACACGTTCTCCGCAGAGTCTGGATACACGCAAGAAGTATCCACCGACATGATTTTGGGGGAAGCCACCGAAGAAATAAAACCGGTTCAAATGCCGATGGTCGCCACGGAGAACGCCAATGTGGCAGTGGCCACCACACAAAAAAGCAAAGCGGCTCAGCTGGTCATCGGCGTTGTTTTATTGTTGTTGTTGGGGGCTATTTTCCTGTTTTCAACGGGCCGCCTGGGAACCGATGCGGCGATAGTGAATGTGGTAACCAATCCCGCGGGCGTTGCGATACTGATCAACGGCAGTGAAGTCGGTAAAAGCCCCGTGACTCAGGAAGTCTCAGGAGAACGCGTCCGGGTGGGGGTGAGTTTTCCAGGAGAGCCTTTGCAGGAAAAGACGGTACCCATCACTCCCGGCGAGGCCGTCAATCTCAGCTTTTCGGGGGCAATCAAGCTTCAGGTGGAATCCGAACCTTCTGGCGCATTGGTGTATGTCGATGAGGTTCTTAAGGGCGCGGCACCGTTGGACGTGACGTTATCTAAAGAGGATAACAAGCCCATCAACGTGACCGTCAAAAAAGACGGATTCGATATTTGGAGTAAGCGCGTAACGCCAAGACCCGGGCAACCCATCACCCTGAAGGCGACGCTCAAAAAAGTAGAAGCAAAAAGTAAAAAAAGAACCAGAAGTGCCACTTCCGGTTCGCGCCGTGACAAGTCCGCTTCCAAACAACCACGCAATGTGCCCGCTGCGGCGTCCAACGTCAGCAACAAAAACCAACCTGCCGCAACCTCCGCAACACCTGCCAGCGGCTTCGGATTTTTAACTTTAAACACCCAACCGTGGACCACCGTTCGTTTGGGCAACCGTATCCTTGGAGATACCCCTGTTATCAAAAAGAAACTGAAGGTGGGGCAGCACACCCTCAAGCTATCGAACCCTGAAATGGGCATCGTCATGGATTTGGTCGTCCAAATTGAAGCCGATCAAGTATTTAAAAAACAGGTTCGTATTTCCACGGGTAAAATTGGGTTCAACAACGTTAACCCAGGGGCCACCGTCAAAGTGGACGGCAAATTATTGGGTAAAACCCCTTTGGCTGATTTTTCAGTCTACCCCGGCAATCACAGTGTCGAGGTGACCGAGAACGGCGTAGCTCGGGTGCTCAAAGTGCGAGTTCAACCCGGTAAAACGTCTCAAGCCAAGTAGCGTTATGCTTATTTTCCCATGAGGGTTGCTTGTGCGGCAGCCAGTCGGGCGATGGGAATTCTGAACGGCGAGCAAGATACATAGTCCAGACCCAACGCATGACAAAAGGCCACGCTCTTTGGGTCACCCCCATGCTCGCCACAAATACCCACTTTGATATCAGGTCGCTGTTGCTTGCCTTTTTCGTAAGCCATGGCCACCAACTGGCCCACGCCACTTTGGTCGAGGGAAACAAAAGGGTCCTCTTCGAGAATGCCTTTGTCCACATAGGCCGGCAAAAAGCCGTTTGAATCATCGCGAGACAGCCCGAAAGTGGTTTGGGTGAGATCATTGGTCCCAAAAGAGAAAAACTCTGCATGGTGCGCGATGGCATCGGCGGTCAGGGCGGCGCGGGGAAGTTCAATCATGGTCCCCACCATATATTCGATACGTTGTCCTTGCTCAGCAAACACCAGGTCGGCTTCATTTTGGATCTCGGCTTTCAGCAATGCCAACTCTTTTTCGTGCGCGATGAGTGGTACCATGATTTCGACTTTCGGCGAATGTCCGGCCTGTTGCACCGACAGTGCCCCTTCAATAATGGCTCTGGTTTGCATGCGTGCCACTTGCGGATAAGTAATGGCCAGACGGCAACCGCGATGCCCCAACATGGGGTTGAATTCATGAAGTTGAAGGGTCTTGATGCGCAATGTTTCTTTGTCCACGCCAAGTTCCTGTGCCACCGCTTCGATGTCTTTGTCTGCTTGAGGAAGGAACTCGTGTAAAGGGGGATCCAGCAAACGAATGGTCACGGGAAGGCCATCCATGGCTTTAAACAGCCACTCAAAATCACCGCGTTGCATGGGAAGTAATTTTTCCAGTGCATGAGCGCGCTGTTCCGCGGTTTGAGATAAGATCATTTCGCGCATGGCCAAAATACGTTCGGGGGCAAAGAACATGTGTTCGGTGCGACACAGCCCAATGCCTTCTGCACCGTTGTTGCGAGCCGTTATGGCGTCGTTCGGGGTATCAGCATTGGCACGCACATTGAGACTTCTGGCTTCGTCGACCCAGCCCATAAAGATTTCGAGCGTGTCGTCCATTTGGGGCGGCTCGGTGGCGATTTCGCCCAAAAAGACCTCACCCGTACTCCCGTCCAAAGTGATGCGCTCACCTTCTTTGAGTTCGGTGGTGCCCACCAGCATGGAACGGGTGTTGTAATCAATGCGAAGGGCATCACAGCCCACCACGCAACATTTCCCCATGCCACGGGCCACCACGGCCGCGTGAGAGGTCATACCGCCTCGGGCGGTCAAGATGCCCATGGACGCATGCATGCCCTGAATGTCTTCGGGACTGGTTTCCACGCGCACCAAAATTGCTTTCTCACCATTGGCCACTTGTCTTTGGGCTTCTTCGGCGCTGAAGGCGATAAGGCCACACGCAGCACCAGGTGATGCGGGAAGACCGCGTCCCAGCAGGCGATTTTCTTGAGCGGCTTTGGCTTTGGCAGCAGGTGAAAGGGTGGGGTGCAACAGTTGCTCTAATGAGTCTGGGGCCACGCGTAAAATGGCTTCATTTCGAGTGATGAGCTGCTCTTCCACCATTTCCACTGCGATGCGCACCGCGGCTTTCGCCGTGCGTTTACCGCCTCGGGTTTGCAACAGCCACAGCTTGTTATTTTGGATGGTGAACTCGATGTCTTGCATGTCGCGAAAATGGCGTTCCAGTTGGTCAAACATTTCCATGAGCTCATCGTAAATGGTGGGCATTTCATCTTGCAGGGCCGAAATCGGCTCAGGGGTACGGATGCCTGCCACCACATCTTCACCTTGGGCGTTGATGAGGTACTCACCGAATCTGCCTGTCTCCCCCGTGGACGGGTTGCGGGTGAAAGCCACACCGGTGCCGCAGTCTTGTCCCAGATTACCGAACACCATGGCTTGGATGTTACAAGCAGTGCCCCAATGGCTGGGAATCTGGTTCAATTTACGATAGGTCACCGCGCGATCGTTGTTCCACGACGTAAAAACTGCGGAGACCGCGCCCACCAACTGGGCCCTGGGGTCTTGGGGAAATGTTTTGCCTGCATCCTGAATAATGCCTTTGAATTCCTCCACCAATTCTTTGAGAGCGGGCCCGGGAAGATCGATGTCTTCCACCACGTCGTAGGCTTCCTTTTTCTGTTCGAGGCAATGTTCAAACGGATCTTCTGCCAACACATTTTCAGGCCGAACGCCTAAAACAACGTCACCATACATTTGCAGCAGGCGTCGGTAAGCGTCGTAAACGAACCGCTCGTTTTGTGTTTCTTGAGCCAGCTGGGCCGCCACTTCATCGTTCAAGCCGAGATTCAAAATGGTGTCCATCATGCCGGGCATGGACACGGGTGCACCCGACCGCACACTCAACAAGAGCGGCTTTGTGGGCTCACCGAACTTTCGATCCAACATTTGTTCGATGTGCGAGAGGCCTTGGGTGAGCAAGGTGTCTAATTCTTCGGTCAAGGCACCATTTTGAAAACCGGAATGGCAGGCTTCGGTGGGCAGGGTAAAGCCAGGGGGCACGGGCAGTCCCAAACGACACATTTCTGCCAAGTTTGCGCCTTTGCCGCCAAGGGTTTCTTTCATGTGGGCGCGACCCTGTGCTTCACCGTTACCAAAAGTGTAGATTTGCATGGTTGTGTCCTCCCCTGACCGGGGTCCAAACTTGATGGTTCCCTCTTTAAGGGGTCCTCTGGTGAATCTCAACCGGTAAAAAGGCTGCTTTTGGGTAAAAATTAGGGTGTCCCAGGGGGGCCCGGTCGAAAAAAAACACCAAAATTCCTCGTTTTTTCATCAAGATTGGGAAAAATTGGGACCTAAGCGCATGGAGGCGAAATGGCGAACGCACCCGGAGATCTACAACCCCCCCCGGGCACCGTAAAAGGCGGGGGAGCAAACGAACGAGATAAAGAGGCTGCCATTGCTGAAGTTCGTGCAATTTTTGAGCGACTCAAACGCGTGCTGAAACAAATCGCATTGTATCGCCACATGAAAGAGCGCTACAGCGAATACCTAGAGCCGGTTTACCTGGCACTGGTGGATTTTCTCAAGCGTCATGGAACGCTTTCCTTAAAAGTGGAAGCTTTGGGCTTTAAATATGAAAGCGCGTTGGTCTTCGAAGATGACAACCGCGAAAACAACATGGTCTATCCTTTTTGGCAAATGGGCGTTCGACTGTTCATGTTCAAAAAAGGTTTGAGTCAAGAGGAACTTTTGCGGTTTTTAATGCTGCCTTTACGTGATGACAGCGCTGCGGTGGCAGAGTTGGACATTCTCACGCAATTGTGGCGGGCTGATTTTCGTCACATCGAGTACATCGTCATCGAAAATTTCCAGGTGCTACCCGACGAAGACGCAGAGGAAGTGGAAATCGAAGTGGATAAGGTGGTGGCCTATTTGTACCGCCAGCTTCAATCGAACTCAGAAGATTACATGCGTTTTGCTCGGGTGACCGTGGATGATTTCGATCTGGAATTGAACAATGTCGATCAAGTGCGAGGACTGGTGGTACAGGGGGTGACGGCCTCTTCTGCCGACGTCTCCAAAGCGCAGACCATGATCCACCACGAGCAACAAGTGGTGTTTCAGAAAATGGTTCTGATTCTGTTTCAGGTGCTTGAAATCGGGACCACCCAAGAAAACTTCGAAGATATTAGTCAGGCGTTTGTGCAATTACTTGATGTGCTCATCTTCAAAGAAGATTATGCGACGATCGTGTCCTTGACCGAGCAGTTCGATTTGGCCCCTCGAAAAAGTTATTTAGACGAAGCGCAAAAGGAGCAGATTGCCGCCTGTGGACAAATGTTTAAAACCAAAATGGGAGAAACGCAGCGTCTTCAAATGTTGGGACAGTATTTGAATGCCCGGATTCCCGAAGATGCCGAAAGCATTCAGGCCTATCTGGTTTGTTTGGGCGAAACGGCCATCGACCGAATTATGGCCATGCTGGAAGGCGTCGAGTTACCCGAAAATCGCTCTTTGTTGACCGAAGTTTTGGCGAAGGTAGGTGAGAATAAAGTAGACACGTTTGCACAGCATTTCTCAGATCCAGAATCCACTTTGATTAAAGACATGCTCGAGGTGGTGGACCGCATTGACCCACCCAATAAATTTGAGTTGTTTGCGAAAGTGCTGAGCCATCCCAGCCCCGTGTTGCGCATGGAGGTATTGCAGACCATCGGCAGAAACCCATCAAAAGAGTGTTTTGAATACATCAAGAAAACCGTGACGCATTCCGAAGATCTTCAACTTCGAAATGTAGCCATTCGAGCTTTACCCAATTATGACAAGGAGATGGCGCTGCCCATGATCTTGGACATGATCCAGGATATCAAGTTGTTAATGAAAAAAGAGTTACCTGAACGAAAAGCCATCTTCGCAGCGGTGGGAAAAATCAAGGCCAAAGAAACCAATGCGTTTCTCAAGCAGGTGTTGACCACCAAGCGAGGTTTGTTGGCCCAAAAAGGCGTTGAAGAAATGAAAGAACTGGCCATCGAGGCGTTCGAGCATGCGCCGAGTATGGCCGGTTTGCAGCTGTTGGCCCAAGTGGCTCAAGACAAAAAGAAACAGAGCACCGAAATAAGGGTCAAAGCCAATAGGGCGGCATTGATCGTCAAATCGAAACTTTTAGGCAAATAGCAGGAACATTGATTTTATGAACGATCAGGCGTCATATAACACCAGCCAAGAAGGACCCAAAGGCAAAGGGCTGAGCCGCAAGCTTCAGTTATTGGGAAAGAATTCGGTGTCGACGCTTTACATGCTCGTTCGTAACGCTCGCATGTATGCACCGGATAATGAGATTTTTGCTCAGCCTTTGGATAACTTATGTGCAGATATTAATGCGATCATTTCCTCCGCGGGCCAATACGCCCTCAAGGCAGTGAACACCAGCGTCTATTTGAACAACGAGCAGTTGCAGCTTGATTTTTCGTCTATGGATAACGTTCGCTATTTGACCGAGCAATTCAAAGAGCGAGACGTGGGCGGGTTTACCTTAACCCGCCCGATCAAAATATCTGAGTTGCGAGACTTTGTATGGATGTTCTCCCCCTCTAACGACGGGTCCAGCTCTGGTGAAGACGGTATGGAGGGGCATCGCCTCACAAACATCAAAGTGGGGAAATACGGGAAAATTCTCGAGCAGTTAGAAAACATGGAAGATGCTGCTCTCGAAGCGCAGCAAAATGTCGATCGAAAAAAATATGCCTTAACCGTGTATGCCCGAGCCATTTACTTCATGCGCAAGTTCCTAGAGGCCCTTCGCAATAAAGGTAATCTGCCTAATTTTCAGACCGCCTCGCGATTGGTGCAAGATTTTGTGGATATTGCATCAGAGAACCGTTCGCACTTTTTGGGATTGACCACAACAAAATCCATTGAAGAGTATCAGGAGTACCATTCGGTGAACACCTGTCTCATTTCAGTCATCTTTGGACAAGAACTTAAGATGTCTCGTGAGCAACTGCACCAGCTGGGGATGTCGGCCCTGTTTCATAATGTGGGCATGGTAGAGGTCTCACAAATTATTTTAAACCAAGAAGGTCCCCTGACCGCAGAGCAGCGGCGACAAATTGATTTGTTTCCTTTGCATACGGTAAAAACGTTGCTCTCAGGTCGGGGCTTGGATCAAGAAACTGTACAGCGTGTGGTGGCGGCTTATGAATCCAAAGTGGATTACTCGCGACCCATGAAAAAAGCCGATGGTGAAGTGCAATTGCTCACCCCAAAGGTCGAGTTGTCGTTGTTTGGCAGAATGATTGCTATTGCTTCTGTGTATGACGCGCTCACCTCTGCGCGACCGTTCCGAGAAGCCTATGGTCCAGAGTTGGCCATGTGTTTAATGATTCACGATCTCAAATATAAATTCGATCCGTTTTTGCTTAAGGTGTTCATGAAAGTGATGGCCATCCAACCGGTGCAGGTGATGGAAGGCGAGCATACCATTCAGTTGGGTTAACCTTTTTCAATCTTCTCTTTGAGCCATTGAATGCCTTCTTCTTCATGGGTGAAGGCGTTTTCTAATTGGGCGTCNAATGCTTGGGTNAGCAGTGTTTTAAACNGNGGACNGGGTTGGAGNCCTAATTGAATCAAATGTCTTCCTTTGATGATGGGCNCNGGTGTTTCTTGGTGTAGATTCAGTCGTTGGAANGCGGNCCACAACCATTCCGTGGCNGGGTCATCACGNCGTAAGGCCTCAGGNGTGGTNCGNCCAAAACAATCAGCTTTAGCCAGNTGACACAAAGGGCCAATGGGNACCCGAAGNGCCAAACGTTTAAGGGCGGCATCGCTGACTTCATGGCGCACCGCAAAGAGCTGGTAGGGTTTGAGATGCTCTCTCACGAGTGGAANGACGGCNTCGGTGATNGCTTTCGAGACGCCGAGGCGTTGCANTAGGTTNTTGGTGGGTTTGGCCCCACCACTTTCGTGCCCTCGAGAACGAATACGACCNTCTTGNCGTTGGGTGGTNGGGGGTTTGGCAAGGTCATGACACAGGGCTGCCAACACCAAAATNAGGCGGTTCTCGCCTTGAATGTTTTCTAAGGCACACAAACGTGCCGCTTCATCCACCACCAAAAGGGTATGGTACCAAACATCACCCTCTGGATGCCATTCAGGTTCTTGCGGACAGCCCATGAGGGCCACCAATTCAGGGAAAAGTTCAAGGGCCCCGCAACTGGCCAGGAAACGCAGCCCCACCGCGGGATGGTCGCTTTGTAGGAACAGTTTTTCCAGCTCCCCGTAGATGCGTTCTGCCGGTAGTGTTTTCAGTTCCTCTTTGAGTTCAACACATAATGCTAAGGTGTCGGGGGCCACATTAAAGTGAAACCGCGCTTTGAATTGTGCTGCCCGAAAAACCCGCAGTGGATCTTCAGCAAAAGCAGGTGATACATGTTTCAGCCGTCTTGCTTTTAAATCCTTTTGACCCCCATGTGGATCGAGCAATTGTTCGGATTGCAGATCATAGCCCATGGCGTTGATGGTGAAATCTCTGCGTGCAGACGCTTCAGTGAAATCGAGGCTGGGGTCGGGGGTCACGAGGAAACCGCGATGACCTTGTCCTTGCTTGTTCTCGGTACGGGGAAGCGCCACATCATAGGTGATGCTGTTTTCACCTTCATCGAGGGTGACTTTGAGAACACCGAAATTTTTACCCACCGCATGGATGGAGCCCAACGGCTCCAATGTTTGTTGTAAGACATCCGCTGTGAGTCCATAGACTTCGATATCGAAATCTTTGGGCGTGAGGCCGAGGAGCGCGTCGCGCACGCAACCGCCCACCAGGACACATCGGCCCCCGGCCTGCGCAATGGCATCATTCAGGCGTTGGAGAGATGTGGATAGTTGAAACATCAAGGATTCAGGGACTGCACGTAAACCACGATGGCACTCACGTCTTCAGTGCTCACCATTTTTTTCATGGGGGGCATGCGCCCTTGGCCATTGAGGATGATGTGGCTGATGGCTTGAGCGGATAAATCTTTTACTTTTGGAGAGATCACTGGCGGAATGACCCCGATGCCCATGCGTTGGCCCCCGTATCCATGGGCGCCGTGACAGCGGGCACAGTGTTTTTGAAAAAGGGCTTTGCCTTGTTTGGGATCCACTTGCGGTTTGGGCGTGGGGGCGTTGCTGTGATCTTTGGGGCTGGGGTTGCCCAGTGATTTCTCGCCGCCCATCACATTGCTGAGTGAGAGCAGCGATTCCCGTTTTTGACCTTGGTCTTTGGCCGTAAAGCCTTCCCCCCATGAGGGCGTGGCGCCGATGGGCTCGGCGGGCGTGGACAAATCCTCAGGGACACAGGCCATGCCCAAAAATCCGCCCAATAATAGGATTCGCCAAGAAAAGCCCATAAAAACCCCGACTGTGTGGTATCATCGAATTGCTTTTTGGTCATAAACATTACAACGATCGATCGCAACATTGAAAAAAGGTGAATGATGCGCACACTAAAAACAGACTTGGCCGCTTTAGGGATGTTGATGACTTTAGTGTTTTCAGGCTCTCTATGGGCCAATTTCGAGTGTGAGGTAGAGGCACAGGTCTTCGCCGAAAATAACCAAGCTTCGGCTCCAGCTGGCCTTTATTTTGCTGAGGGCCTTTGTTTTCTGCAAAGCGGGGACGTGGACTCGGGCCAATGGGCCTGGGTGAAATGGTTGTATCTCAATCCCGAGGCTGAATTGCCCTCTCATGCCCAATCTTGGTCTTCGGTGTATCAGGCGGCTCAAAAAGAGAGCGCGGCCTCTGGCCTGAGCGAGGTGAAAGTTGTTAAAAAACAAAGATTTGGAACGGCGCAGACCCTTTTCTTACTCGAGGTCAACGATCCGCTCGAATTGCTGTATGCCCTCCATTTTCGTGGCCCCGAAGGCGAATTGTTGCTGAGAGCCGCCCCCAAGATGGAGGTGGCGTTGCCGGGCTTGGAGCAAAGTACCCTGGTGGCTTTGGACCGACACGGGCAAAAAATTCGAGAAATTGAGCTCACGCCCGTTATGCCGAAGGCGCGTGGCACGGGCCAAGTAGCTAAAAAGTCGAAGTCATTGATGCCCTGGTGGGCATGGGCGGCCATCGGGGGCGTGACCACCGTGGCGGCTGGCGCAGGCCTATGGTCGTGGTGGGACAGCCGAGACGACATTTATCTCCGGGGCCGGGTGACCGTGGGCGACGCCTCATGACCCACTTGAATTAGCTGTTTTAAAAGGGCAGCTTGCGCCCATGAGAAAAGTTTACCAACCGATTTTGATTGGCCTGTGGGCGCTGATGTTCGTGTGGAGCGGCTGCACCTGCCAACGTGAAGAAAATGTGCTGGCGAAAAAGCGCATGAGCATGCCACCACCGCCCAACCCGGTCTTGGCTTTGGCGAAAGAGACTTTGGATTTTTCCGATCTTTCCACCAATGAAAAAGCAAGAGATCGCATCAATCGGATGACCTACGCAGAGATTCGATCTCGGTTGGGTACGTTTCAAATGCAATCCGAAGGCAACCTGAGTTTTTCTCGTGGGCCCATGAAGATCAAGAGCTACGAAAAAACCCGTCTGTTACAATCCGACGCAGAAAACTTTTCGCTGGTTCAAGAGTCATCTGACAACGATCGCATGCAAGTAATTTACGTGAACGAAGTCTTGTTTCTCAAAAACAAAAATGGCCAATGGCGCACCAGTCGAGACCCGACGGGGGAGCGCTCCGAAATGTTGGGAGATGCGTCTGGGGTATGGCGTTCATTTTATGACCTTTTTGAACATGCACTGGTTTGGGAGCGGGCCGCAGATACTGCATTGGGCGATCGTGACGTGGTCCTCTACGATTTAGAGGTGAGAGACATGGCTTCTGATTTACCACCCATCCCTAAATTTGCTGGCGCCAATGCCGATGCCGGTGTCCCGCGTGATGGCCCCAGGCCGCCCGGAGATGTGGTGCGCCGCATCAGCGATAAAGAAAGCATCAGCCGGTTGAGTAAATGGCGAGAGTTGGCCCGAGCCGAAGGGGGTAAAGGAAAAGTATACATCGATAAAAAAACAGGGGTCATCCTGTCGGTGTCTTTTTCGGGTGATTTGGTGATTGGTGATGATGTGAAGCCTGCCGAACTCAAGGTCAAACTCAGCCTCGATGTGAAAAATGTGGGTGAGCAAAAAGACATTTCGGTACCCAAAGACGCCATCAGTGAGGTTCACCGCAAGAAGTGGCCGGTTAAACCCAGAAAATTTTTAGAAAAGAATGGTTTGGTGGCCCCCCTCCCTGAAACTGAAGGCGACGCGCCGTGACTTCCCCCGCGACACGAAGCTTGGTACGCAGTCGCCGAGATTTGTCGGCGGTGAAGCAAGTGGTGGTGAAGGTGGGCTCTGCCCTGTTGGCCGACCCCGATGCAGACGTATTTGGCTTATTGGCAAAAGACATATTGGCTTTGAGAAACCGGGGCATCCAGGTCATTTTGGTCTCTTCAGGCGCCATTGCTTTGGGATGGAATAAGCTCGGCCTGAAAGAACGCCCCAAATCTTTGCCTTTGTTGCAAGCAGCCGCTGCCACGGGTCAGATGACTTTGATGGGTAAATGGCAAAGTTATTTCGAACATGAACAAATCACTTTGGCGCAGATTCTGCTCACCCACGGTGATATGCGACATCGTAAAAGATACCTTAACGCAAAATCGGCTCTGGAAGCGCTGCTGCAAAAAGGTGCGCTCCCGGTGGTGAACGAAAATGACAGTGTGTCGGTGGAGGAAATTCGTTTTGGCGACAACGATGCATTGGCGGCGGATGTGGCGGGCTTAATGTCTTTTCCGTTGTTGGTTTTGTTGACGCGAGCGGACGGGGTGATGACGGCCCCACCCGACACTCACAAAGATGCCCAGCGAATTTCTGAAATCGCTAACCCCAAGGACGTGGGGGGGATCGAAATGGGGGCTGCCAATTGGTCAGGTACCGGGGGCATGCAAACCAAACTGCTCGCAGCGCAAAATGCGCAACGTCACGGTGCGGCCACCGTGATCGCAGATGGCCGGCAAAGCGGTATTTTAGGGCAGATTTTAGAGGGTGCTGATGTGGGGAGTTTTATCCCTGGTCCCAGCGAAAACCCCGAAAAAGCGCGCAAGCGATGGATCAGCCAAACCCTGCGGCCTCGAGGTGAGTTACAAATAGACTCGGGGGCGCATCGCGCTTTGGGCGGTGGGGCTTCCTTGCTGTTTGCGGGTGTGGTCTCGGTCTCAGGTGATTTTGATGCCGGCGACGCGGTGGATGTTTTTTTGGCGGGAGAATCCACTCCTTTCGCTCGAGGGCTCATTACATTGAACGCGAAGGATGCATCGAGGGTGGCAGGGTCAAAATCTTGGGATGCTCAGAAATCTCAAAACGAACCTTTGCCAGACGAGTTAATCCACCGCGATGATTTGGCATTTTTAGGTTGAGGTCAGGCATGGAGAGTTCGCAAATGGAACAATTGGCATCAGAATATGGGCAACGCGCACAGGCTGCATCACAAAAACTCCGCAGTGTTTCCACCGAAAGCAAAAATGCGGTACTCGCCACGGTGGTGCAAAAGCTTCGCGACCCTCAAATTCGCGAGCGCATCTTAAGTGCCAACGGGGGCGACGTGTCCCAAGCCAAAGCCAATGGTTTGGATGCCGCTTTGGTGGACCGGTTGGTTTTATCCGAAGAGCGGCTGAATGGTTTGGCGGATGCGGTGGAAGTGATTATCGGGCTGGAAGACCCGGTGGGGAAAATCGGAGAAACAAGTGTTCGGCCCAATGGTTTAAAAGTCAGTAAAATGCAGACCCCACTGGGTGTTATTTTCATGATCTATGAGTCACGCCCCAATGTGACCATTGATGCTGCCGCTTTATGCTTGAAGGCTTCCAATGCCGTGTTACTTCGAGGCGGTAAAGAGGCACTGAATTCAAACCGGGTGTTGGCCGAGGTCTTTCGTGAAGCCTTGAGCGAAAATGATTGTCCTGAAGACGCTTTGGTTTTTGTTGATACCCCTGACCGCAACTTGATGCGTGCATTGCTGCAACAAACTGCAACGGTGGATTTGGTGATTCCTCGAGGAGGAACAGGCCTTATTTCGGCGGTGTCTCAGCAGAGCCAAATCCCAGTTTTGCAACATTACCAAGGTATTTGTCATGTATACGTACACCGCGAAGCCAATTTAGAAAACGCCAAGGCCATCGCATTAAACGCAAAAACCCAAAGACCAGGGGTGTGCAATGCCATGGAATGTTTGGTGGTCGATGAGGATGTGGCGGCTGCTTTTCTTCCCGAAGTGAGCACAGCTTTATTAGAGGCTGGCGTGGAATTAAGGGCCTGTGAAATATCGCGCAGTCATTTACCTGCCGACCTGGTGCAACAAGTGAAATCCGCTTCTGAGGCAGATTTTGATACAGAATTTTTATCATTGGTATTGGCCATCAAAACAGTGAAAGGTTTTGACGACGCTATTGATTTCCTCAACCGACATGGAAGTGGTCATACCGAATCAATCATCACCGAAAACCAAGACCGGGCACAGCAATTTTTGGTGCAGGTGGATGCCTCATGTGTGCTGCACAATGCCTCCACCCGCTTTAACGATGGCGGCGAACTCGGCTTGGGGGCTGAGCTTGGGATTTCTACCACCAAACTTCATGCCTACGGTCCCATGGGGCTGAACGAGCTTTGCACAGAAAAGTTCGTGGTTTTGGGTGAAGGCCAAGTGAGAGCGTAGACCATGCAAGAATCTTCTCTCATCGTGGTTCAGAAATATGGTGGTTCTTCCGTTGCTGATACCGGCAAACTCAAGCAAGTGGCCGCGTTGATCAAACAGCGTCGCGACGAAGGGTTTCGCCTTTGTGTGGTGGTTTCCGCCATGGGCCAGACCACCAATGAATTATTGGCCAAAGCCAACGATGTTTCCACCACTTTGCCCCGAAGAGAGCTGGACATGTTGTTGTCCTGTGGCGAGCGGGCCAGCATGGCGTTATTGGCCATGGCACTCGATGACTTGGGCGTGCCCTCCATTAGTTTTACGGGAAGTCAATCCGGCATTATCACCAATGACCAACACTCCAACGCTCGCATTCTTGAGGTGCGGCCGTACCGGGTGCAAGATGAACTGGAGAAAGACAAGGTGGTCATCATCGCGGGCTACCAAGGTGTTTCCTATAAAAAAGAAATCACCACTTTAGGCAGAGGTGGCTCTGACACCACAGCGGTGGCCATGGCGGCCGCCTTGGATGCCCATGCTTGCGAAATCTATTCCGATGTTTCTGGCGTTTTCAGTGCCGACCCCCGGGTGGTGGATAACACGATTCAGTTGGCTGCTTTGTCCCATGAAGAAATGCTGGCCTTATCTCGGGGCGGCGCGCGGGTCTTAAACGCACAAGCTGTAGCCTATGCAAAAGAGAAGAAAATCGCACTCTACGCCAAGAAAACGGGCTCTCCTGAAACTGGCACTTTGATTTCCGGCCTGGAAAAGACCGAATCCAACAAGCGTCAATGGGCTTTTGGTCACCGAGAGACAGTGGTGGGCTATTTGGCGCCGGCCGAATTCAGCTTCTCTCGCGCGTTTGAAAGCATCGAGTCGCTGGAGCTGAATCCGCTTTATTGGGTGAAATCCGGGGGAAAATGGCAGTTTTTATTCGCCCCAGAGGATGCCCATGGGCACGCGCAGCTGGGTTCAGAAGGCTGGGCTTCGGTGAACGACAAAGGCACGCTGACCGCGGTGGCCCACGGGTTGGGACAAGATTTGCAAGCCGTCCGCCAAACCATTGCTTTCGTTGAAGAAAAAACCCAGCCTGATCAGGTGCACGTGACCGAAAATAGCGTTACATTTGTGTTGCAGAGCACGCAGATCCTTCCTATTTTGAAGATCTTACACCATGAATTAACCAACGGATAAACGCATGACCTGTTCCAAACGCTTCGCCCTTATTGTTACCGGTCTGTTCGCGTTTGTTGGTTTCTCCCCCACCGTCCAAGCCGAAAACATGTCTGCAGAGTCGTTCATTCAACCGGATGCAAAAGACCCCAACGCATTCACCATCAAAAAAGAACATCACGGCAAAGGCTTTCCGAAGGATTTTGTCAAAAAGATGGTGCGCGGCAAACTGAGCGATGCCGCTTTAGCGGGACCAGACAGTTTTCCGGTGCGCACGCCCAAATCGCCCGGGGACAACACCATCGTTGGCGATATCTTGGTGGTGGAGGCCAATACCAACCTGGTGAACCAGGACCAAAATGGCACCACCTTTCGGCACGATGGCGCAGGCATGTACTACATTACGCACCGGGTTCTGGCCGAACTGGGTGATAACTACGATTACATTATTTTGTTTAGCACCTTTGAAGACCAAACCGTTGCGGCCTATTACATGCCCCTGCGTAACGACGTCACCGGATTGGGCGAGTGCAACATGCAAACGGGTCAAACCTTCGGCTGTGCCTTTGATAACACACCCAGCATCCTCAATGGCGGCTTGCAGTTGCAGGGTTTTGTCTTCATGAATAGCGTGGCCACGTGGCGTGGTTGGGATGCCAACTACACTGGCCAGGCCAAAGAGGTGGATGACCTTGAGCATGCGGTTTATGCCACATTAGGCCAAGAGGTGGCGCACCGCTGGGGCTCGGGTTTGCGATTTATCGATCCCCGCACGGGCAATTTGAGCACCAAGCTTTTGGGCCGAGATGACAGCCATTGGGCGGCGTACGTGGATGCTGACGCGAGTGTCATGGACGGTTGGGACTGGATTCAAGTGGAAGGCACCGATGACACGTTTGAGGTGATCGACGCCATGAATAAATTTTCAACCCTCGATTTATACACCATGGGGGCTTTGCCGGTCGCTGGTGCACGCCCATTCTTCTTTATCGATAACGCTTGGTTTCTTCGCGCTGGGCAGTTCATTCAGCCGCGCCCGGTAGAGGGCGATGAAGTTTTACGCATGCCCACGCCGGAGTACCTCCGCGGGTTCAATGTGGTGTTGCAAGCCACTGGGGAGCGTGTGGATCTCACCATTCAGGATATTGTGAATGCAGAGGGCAATCGTTGCCCCGATCCAGACCACACGCCCAAAACTTTTAAGCAAGCCTTCGTGTTGCTCACCGAATACGGTCAAGATCTCTCACAGGTCCAGGGCTACATTGCCGAACTCGAAATCATTAGAAAGAACTGGGAGACCTGGTGGCACGATCGGGTGGACAACAAAATCACCATTTGCACGGGCCTTTACGAAGAATGTCAGCACGGTGAAACATCGATCGGCAAAGCCAGTCTCACCGAGTTAGGCGACCAAGACGGCTTTGTGGACATTGGCGAGGACTTTGATGTTGAAATCCCCATCTCCGTCGCAGGGGCCGACGCCAATGATGTGGAAATCGATATCGCGTTTTATGGCAACGGTGCCGACAACCTCTCCTACTATGAAGGGGACAGCGTGTTGGGCTTTTCAAAATTGAACGACGGGGAGACTGGCACAGCCAAGATCGCCTTCAAAGCAGACCCCGCTTACGTGTGTGGTCACTCCACCTTAATCGATGTGACGGTGAGCTCGGCCAACACCCCACCGGTACAAGAGACCTTACGAATTTTCCCAGGGTACCAAACCCTTTTTGAGGCCACTTTTGAGGATGGCGATGATGGTTTTTCGGTGAACGCCGATGGCGCCGATCAGGTGACCGAAGGCGCGCTCAGTTTGGAGCCGGTGTACCTCTCTTGTGAAATGACGGTGCAAACCCCCGAGCGCGATGCATCGCTGGGCGGCGATACCGCCTTCATCACCGGTGCTGCTTCACCATTGGTGGGCTCCACCTCATTGTGGTCGCCAGCCATTTCTTTGGAGGGCGCCGTGGCGCCTGAAATTCGATTTTCTTACTGGTTTGATGGGGCTTCTAACGATGAGCTTAAAGTGTCCATCTCTGAAGATGGGGAAAAATGGTATAAAGCCCTCGAAATCAATGAACCCGACCACCGATGGATTCAAGGTCGCATTCGCATTGAGGAACTGCTGGGTAAAACCCCCGGCGAGATTCAGGTCCGCTTCATCTTTACCAGCAACAGCGGTCTTCTCGAGGGGGGCGTCGATGAATTTCGGGTGTTAAGTTTGGCGGGACAGTGCGGGGGTGGTTTGTGTGCCTGCAGTTCCACCGACCCACGCTCCGCTTGGATCTGGCCCTTCTTGGCTTTGTTGATTTTGGGGCGGGTCTTCTTTCGAAAGTCTAAAGCAAGGCCAGCTGTTCACGGCTGATGGCTTGTTCGGGTACCGCTTCGTTTTCTTCTCTCGTGATTTCAAGCTCTTCTTCGGCGATGCCTTTTTGGTGCCAATCTGAAAGCATGAGTTCCAGATAGACCCAAGGCTCGGCCCGTGGTGGGCGTTTGCCAAATAGGGCCCGGACCCGTCGTTCGAGCAGCACGCCTGAGCGCACTTGTTTCACCAAGGCGAAGGGCAAATGATCTTTGCCATTGCGGAGCCCAAAAAGAGACATGGCCAAAGGTGCGATGACGTCACAGGCCCCTCCGTTTTCGACGATGGTTTTGAGACCATTGAGGACTTGGTTGGGATTGATTTGTGAGAAGGCCAGGGCCAGGCCCAATGCTTTTTCGGGGACAAGGCGAATGTCGATGCCTCCGGTGGGCAAAAGGGTTTCCCAGTCTTGGTTTTGGGCGATGGCCATTTCCACTTGTAAAATGGTGCGGGCGTTGTCGATGGTATCGCTGAGCGTTCCCACTTTGTCATTTTGTAATTGGTTGAGTGCCAGTTCGGCAAAGTGGCTGCCGGCGGCAAATAAATCGGCCAAAGGGGTTTGGGGGTCAGCCAAAATGGTACGGGCGGTGCCCACGTAAAAAGCAATACAGGCCAAGGTTCGGGGATGGCGAGAGATGAGCATGCCCGAATCTAAGACGGCTTCTAAAACTTGGGATTCGCTGTTGTCTACGGCAAAGGACCAGGGCAGGCCTGATGCGAGCAGGTCTGCACGGGGCTCCTTCTCGCCCGCCAAACGGGGGTCATCGCCATTACACAGGTTTTTCCAGGCCTGCCGAAGGATGTTTTTTGCCGCTGGTGCATTGCCGCGCAGGGCGTCCCCGTTTTGAGGGGCCACCAACAGATGCACGCGCATGGCCAGATCATCGATGTATTTTCGCCCTCGCGGTCGGTAGAGCATGGAGTCTAAATTCATGACCGTCCAAGAAGTGAGGGCCCCGTGGAGCCAGCTGGGTTTTTTTGTCACTTCAAAGTGTTGCTGGCACGCGGCTTGTAGGTTGTTGCTGGGCAGCCCTGCCAAAGGCCAAGCCGCTGCATCTCCGAGCCCCAAGCCCAGCATTCCCCCGACCATCGCGTCTATTTTATCCATGTGCGTCCTGCCCTAAGCTTGGGCCAGCCAAGCGATCCATTCCAGATGATGATTTCTCTCAAAAATGTCTAAGGGTTGCAAGCTTTGCAGTTCGTAACCTTGTTGTTCGACCTGATTCAGATCTCGAATGCCACTGGCCATCTCGCAAGACACCATGATGACGTGCCGTGGTTTGAGTGCATCGATGATGTTGCCCACTTGCTTGATGCCTTGGCGAGGCGGATCCATCACCAGCAAATCAATGCCCATAATGTCTGGGAGCAAATCCACCCGGCCGCCATCCACCATGGCTTGCCAAATCTCCATGTTGTCTTGTTGGGGGTGTTTGCCTCTGTTTTCGGCGAGCCAAAAGTAGGCGCGGGGATCACCTTCGATACAAAGCAAGTCTTCAAACCGATCCAGCAACGCAAAAGAAAAATGGCCAGCACCGCTGAACAACTCGATACACGTCTCCAAAGGGCCATCCATGCCATCGAGGATGAGATTCATTTCCTCGAGCAAAGCTTGTCCCCCCCAAAAAGAACTTTGCGTGAAGGTCGCTGGATCGTGCTCGAAAGGGCCGGCGGGATGGGAACCTGCGATGACCCCTTGCAGTCGGCTTTGTCCCAGCGTGTCAATGGTATGCCCTTGTGCATGCAGCAAATGAACCCCCGTACACACCGTGGTGTCTAGCAATGTTTGGCCCAACTGTTTTTGAAGGTCTAAGGGGAGGTCGTGCATGGCCACTGCCACTTGCCCGTCGGGGGCGCAAGCCATTTGGAGTTGCCAACCCTCTTCGAAGGGGCCCCATGTTTGTTGTTTGAGTTCGCTCACAAAGGTTTGGAGGGTTGGGTGCAAAGCGTGGCATTGTTCGAGGGAAATCAAATCGTGGCTTTGAGGGGCAAAAAAACCGAAATCACCTGAAGGGGAGACGTGTAAGGTGGCACGAATTCGGCCGCCATTTTCATGGGGGGTTCGTAACGGTTTGACTTTGGCCAATTGTCCGTCGTCCCATTTGCCCATACGTTTGAGTACGTCCGTGAGCATGTCGGTTTTAATTTGCCTGCGGTGTGAGGGGTCAGCATCGATGAGGTTGCAGCCGCCACAGGCAGGAAAGATCTCACAGTCGCTCGCTTGGCGGTGGGGACTGGCCTTGAGGACTTCGAGCGTTTTGCCGTATTGGGTGCCTTTTTGTTTTTGTTGCACTTTAAAAAGCACTTCTTCGCCCGGCAAGCCGCCGTCTAAAAACACCACGCCGTTTGGA
The DNA here is from genome assembly GCA_002721815.1 of Myxococcales bacterium. GTDB lineage: Bacteria > Myxococcota > UBA727 > UBA727. Next base: position 5,568 of record PBLQ01000010.1, on the reverse strand, counting down.
GACCGCAACAAGCGTTTGCCGCCATTCACGACTTTTTCGATGGTGCCTTGCTCTGTTTTTTGACTCATGGTGCTAACAACAGTTTCACTTGGTGGTGGATCATTTGATGGTTTTCGGTGGTGTAGCCGGTTAAGCGTACCAGAAGTTCGCCCGTTTCATCGAGCATGATCGTGGTGGGAAGGGTGCCCACGCCAAAGGTGGTTTGTACATCGCCGTATGGGTCCCAGGCCACTTCGAATTGCGGTCGGATTTGCGCCACAAAACCCAAGGCTTCTTCGGGGTTTTCATCTACGGAAACGGCCAGTACGCCGAGACCTTGGTGCTTGTATTGGCGGTACAGTTGGTCCATGGCAGGCAAGGCTTCTCGGCAGGGCACACACCAAGATGCCCAAAACTCAATGATTTGGAGTTTGACCTTTTTGCGTTCGGGCTTAAAGGGTTGCCCCTCAAAATCGGTGAGCTCGTCCAAAATGTTTTCGGGGTTTTGAGCGGGAGCTGGACGTTTGGTGCCGCTCGCGCATCCAGCCAAGCACAAGCCCAGAAAAAGCGTGAGCACCCAACGGTTCATGTGGACTGTAACCCTTGCAGGAGTTTTTGGTGGATTCCGCCGAAGGCGCCGTTTGACATGCACAGCAAAACGGTGTTCGCCGGGGCACTCAGAGCGTGTTCATAGAGCGCATCGATACTTATAAAAACCTCGGTGGTCACGCCACGGTTTTGGATGTCTTGCTGAAGTTGGTTCATGTTCAAGGCTTCATCAGCGGGCAAATCTCTGCCCGGTGGCGCGAGGAGCACCGCGTGGGCCGCATCGAAAGCTTCGGCGTAATCTTGTTGAAAAATGTTGCGGCAAGAGGTGGCCGACCGGGGCTCAAAGAGCGCCCAAATTTGATGATCGGGGTAACGCCGACGCGCCCCTTCGAGGGTGGTGGCCACGGCCGTGGGGTGATGGGCAAAATCATCGATGATCAAACGGCCTTTGGCTTCGCCCACCACTTCCATGCGACGCTTGATGCCTTTGAAGGCCGCAAAGCCTGCCGCGATTTCATCGTGACCCAAACCCAATCCTGCGAGCAGGGCATAGGCGCCCAATGCATTGAGCATGTTGTGCTCGCCAGAGAGTTGGAGTTGCACCGGCCCTTGGTTTTGGGATTGGTACATCACATTGAAACGAATGCCCTGGGCGTTTTCTTCGAAAGCTTCTGCCTGCCAATCGCCAGCGGCACCGTAGGTTTCTTGGCGCGCATGTGCGGGTATGTGATGGGCCAAGGCCATGAGGTGTTCTGAATCGTGGTGCAACACCACGTGGGCTTTTTCGGGCAGGGCTTCAAAGAGCTGTATGAATTGCTGTTGAATCGTTTCAAGGGAATCGTAAATGTCAGCGTGGTCGAACTCCAGTGAAGTGCACAGCAAACTTTTGGGTTTGTAGTGCAAAAACTTGGGCACTTTATCAAAATAGGCGGTGTCGTATTCATCGCCTTCCACCACGAAGGGGGTGGTGTTTTCCATGGCGCCCAGTCGAAAGCTCTCACCAAAATCTTGAGGAATGCCACCGATGAGAAAGCCGGGGTCTTTGCCCGCATGCCACAAGGTGAAGGCGGCCAGGGTAGAGGTGGTGGTTTTACCGTGGGTGCCCGTGATGACCGTGGGGTGCGTTTGGCGTAAAAAGAGTTCATAAAAAGAGGCTGGAAATGAAGTTTGTGGCCAGTCTTGGTCGCGCACAAAGGTGGCCTCGGGATTTTCGCGACGAATGACGTTGCCCACCACCACCAGGTCGGGTTGCGGTTGCAGGTTGTTTTCATCGTAGGGGGTAAACACCGGAATCTTCCAGTCCGCCAGCTTGGTGGACATGGGTGGGTAGGCGTTTTGATCGGAGCCTCGCACGTCGTAACCCGCTTGTTTGAGCAAACCGGCGAAGGCGCCCATGCCGGTGCCCGCGATGCCAATGAGATGAATGCTTTTGAGATCGTTGGGAATCATGATTTACCTGGGAGGAATGCGAAAAACGCCGTTGGTGAGTGCTCTGACTTCGCCGCTGGCATTGCCCATGGTGAAGTCAAACCGTCCGATGAGGTCGTCGGCCTCTTGGCCCAAAATGACCACGTGGCCACCATTGTTCGCGTCGGTGACAAACGCACCGGTGTCGGTGGCATTGCCGCTTTGTTCAGAGCGTTCACCCAAAGGAATACAAATGGGGAAGCTCCCGCCGCTCACGAGATCATCGATGTTGTTGCCATTTTCGTCTTTAGCGATGATGAGGGTGATGGTGCCAAAGGTGATGTCACCATTGCTGCCTCCATTCCAAGTGCCCGGCTCGGATTCGGAAACGCCGGCTTCGGTCCAGCTGGCCAAACCGGTGACCGCTTCTTCTGGGGTGGGCAATGCGCTGCTGAGGCCGCCACAGATCAAGTCGGGTTCTGCTTCGCCGCAGGCCGCGACACCCAGTGCAACCACGAACAAACCGGTCAAAATAATCATTTTATGCATGCAAGGCTCCTGTGATGCCTTTTTGTGGCGCAAGCGGGCCCGAGGGTCAACGAATTTGGCGCTAAATTAGGCATTTAAGATGGTAAATCAGGAGTATTTTAAGGATTTCGGCTTTACGGGCGAAGCGGATCATCGCTATGCTCGATCCGGGAGGATTTCTTATGCCCTGGGCTTGGCCCCTTATCATTGCTCTGCTGGCGCCCTGGACGGCCATGGCCGAACCGGAAAAACCTAAAATGCTTCTGTTGGACCTCAAAGCCACACTCATCGAAGCCGATGCGGTGGGCATCATCACCAACATGATGAGCGCCGAAATGGCCAGTTACGAAGACCATTTTGAGATCATCACCAATGCCGATATGCGGCAAATGGTGGCACTGGAGGCCGAAAAGCAAAGCATGGGCTGCGCTGATGACAGCTCTTGTTTGGCAGAATTGGCAGGGGCCATGGGCGCACGCTTCGTGATGTTTGGCGAGGTGGGCAAGTTGGGTAAAAATATCATTATCACTTTAAATTTATTCGACTCCCAAGAGGCCAAGGCTGCGGGCCGGGTGATCGTGCGCGCCAAATCCTTAGACGAGGTGCCCGATAAAATTCCCCCGGCACTGACCAAACTGGTGAAAAAGTTTGTGCCCCAGACTCCCGTTGCCGCGGCAGTCGTATCACCGCCAAGTTCAACGCCAGCACCCAAAGTGACGAAGGCGCCAGCCGAACCTGTGCCCGCACCCGAACCCAAAGATGAAGCCGATGGTGAAGTGGCTTCGGACTCATCTTTTCCGTGGTTGCCCGTGACAGGTTTGGTGGTGGTGGCCGCTGCCGGTGGCGCTGCGGCCGGTTTGTACGGTTGGCCGGCTTACAGCACCGCGGTTGAGTCTGAAAAAGCGTATCAAGCGGTGCGCGATGACAATTCGCCCCAATCGGTCGCCAACTACGATCAAGCACAAGCCGATCAGCAAGCATTTTTTGCCGGCCCGGTGTACGGCATGGTGGGTGGCGCCGTAGTGGGCTTGGCCGCTGCCAGTTTTGCGTTGTATTTGACGGGAGATGCCTTGTCGCAAGGAGCCGAATAATGCGTTCTTCATGGATGGGTGCGTTGTGCGCCAGTCTTCTTTTTATCTCTGGTTGTTTCTTTGGTGATTTGGGTGAGCGGCCCACTTTAGATCCTAAATATTTGGATGCGGGCGGGGCTGAAGGGGTCGAAGCCCCCGATGCTGGTGTCACCCTTCCCATCGAGGTGTCTGATGCAGGGGATACCGCACCCGCAGGGGCCTTAGATGCCGGGGGTGAGACGCCCTCCGAAGTTGCAGACGGAGGGCCTGGTGTGCCCATGTTGCCAACCGATGCGGGTGGCGAACCCTCTGATGATTGCGCCACCCCGCCGTACGCCCCCCAGGGCGATTGTGATGATGATGGGGTGCCCAATGGCGATGACTGTTATCCCGATGATGGCAATCGAGACCACCGCATATCAGAGGATCAAGATTGCGATGAGGTTCCCGACGAACAAGACAATTGCCCCCAAGAGGCGAACTACTGGCAAACCGATTCAGACAATGACGGCATCGGTGACGTGTGTGACACCTCGAACGACGCAGGGGTTGCCCAGGTGGCCGACGCCGGTCTCCACAGCGGTGCTGATGGCGGCTTGCCTTTAGCGACCCCAGACGCCGGTCATTCGGTTATGGGTGAATGTGGTGATGGTGTGGTTCAGCCCAGTCTTGGCGAAAACTGTGACGATGGCAACACCGTGGATGAAACGGATTGTTTCGAAGCCTCTTGCGAGTTTTGTAGTTCAGACTGCACAGAATGGATCCACTTTTATTGTGGCGATGGCATCGAAACGAGCGCTGAGGCTTGCGATGAAGGCCTCAACAATGGATCAGACACTTGTGATTACGGCCTGCAAACGTGCCAAGTGTGTAAGAGTGACTGCTCAGGACAGGCGCTGGTCACGGGGCGGTATTGTGGCGACGGTGTCCATGATGTGGTTGAAGAAGCTTGCGATGACGGCAACGAGGTGGATTCTGATGGCTGTCACCAATGCGAGATTGCGCCGGGTTGTTTGGCTGCCGATCGCACCGCCTTGTATCTTAAAGGGCACGGGCCCACAGAAGATGCGGTTGCCGCCTGTGTGAATCTTGCTGATACCAGCGGCACCCTTTCGTGCATGACCAACAGCTTGCCCGTATCAGCCACCTGCGCCGGTTGTTTTGCCACTTTGGTCAACGGATCAATTGAGGCATTGTGTGCCTCATGCGGGCCCTCATCCGAGAACCCAGTCGGGAACCCATTTTCTGATGCCTGTTTTGGCTGCCAAAAGAACGCCGGCTTGATTCCCACTTTTGAGGCGTGCACCGGGTTGGTTGTAGATGAAACAACGGACGACGATGATATAGACACCTGTTTGTATTTTCCGAATGTTGGAGACGAAGATTCAAATGGTGTGGATGATGCTTGTGAATCGTATTGTGGCGATGGTGACGTAGATTTTTTCGAGGCTTGTGACGATGGCAACACAAGCGACAATGACGGGTGTTCGGCCACTTGCCAATTGGAAGCGGGCTGGGTTTGTGAAGAAGGCGAACCGTGCACGTTAGACACTGATGAAGATGGTATTCCCAATGACAACGGTGGTGTTGCGGACATCTGCCTTGATGGGGAGACCGATAATTGTAGTGACAACTGCCCCAACGTGCCCAACCCCGACCAAGCCGATATCGACAGCGATGGCTACGGTGATGCTTGTGATGACCCATTCTGTGGCAATGGCACAAAAGAACCTGGTGAAGCGTGTGATGACAATAACCTTAGCCCTAATGACGGTTGTTCGGCTACTTGCCTGGTGGAATCAGGTTATACTTGTGTGGGGTCGCCGTCGGTTTGTAGTTTAGAAGAAACCCCGTTAAACTGCGATTACGCCAACAGCAACACCGATGATGCGGAGTGCGTTTACACCGACGACACCACTGACCTCATGTGGCAAGGCTGCCCTGCTGGGCAAACGGGTGAGGATTGCGCTGGGGATCCGGCTGAATTCAATCACGCCAATGCCTCGACTTATTGTGATGATCTTATATGGGGCGG
>PBLQ01000009.1 GCA_002721815.1 Myxococcales bacterium | reverse complement strand
TTTATCGCTCCTTGAAAGCACCTCAGAACCCGGCAAAAATTAGGCCCCAGGCCATCCGTCCGTTCAAACAAAAAAGCCGCCTTGGAGCCGAGGCCGCGTTTTTTTTCAGTTAGGGAGGACGGCGTTTTCATAAGTGCTTGAAAATAAGAGGTTTTAGTGTTCGTACATCTGCATGGCGCCCGGCAAAGATCCGACCCTTGGCCAACGCTATATATGCTATACAATCCCCATGAATCTTCGACACTTTTAGGTGGTTACATGTTCTTGCGTTCTCTTTTGGCTCTCTTTGGTTCCTTGCTGCTCACTGGGTGTAGTTTGATGACGACCCCTTTGGGGCCCACAGAGGTCTTTCTATTTATGACCTACCCAACAGATCAGCTGCCTGACCAAGTGCAAATCCAAGTGCTCACTGAAAATGATGACAACTTGAGTTCATTCAATTTGCCGCAAATGCCGCGTTTGTTTTCAGATACGGGACAGGAGTCGGTGAACCTGAAAGTGAGTCCCGATTGGGTGGGGGTGGAACTCCGGTTCAAGGCGAATGGCATGCGCAACGGCGAGCGCATCTTGATGGGCGAAGTCACTTTTGAACTCACACGCGGCAGTCAAACCGAAGTGGTCTTAGATTTATTGCCCCCCGGTTACGATGTGGACGCCGGCCCCGTGTCCGATGCTGACGCTGGCCCCGTTTATAATGCTGACGCAGGCACAACGCCTGATCCTGGTACCGATGCCGGTACCTCTCTTGAGCCAAGTGCAGATGCAGGAACCGTCGTAGCGCCGGTGGACAGCGATGCTGGTACTGGGGTTGAGCCGACCGAAGATGCAGGTCCTGGGGTATCTCCCGTCGATGATGCTGGAATGCCACAACCTCCTGCTGAAGATGCGGGGACACTTGAACCACCTCAGTCCGACGCGGGCACGGTAGAGCCCCCCACCTGTGAACCTTGTGGCGAGAATGCTTCCTGCGACCTCGCGACGCTTACCTGTGTTTGCGACACGGGGTTTAAGGCAGATACATCCAACGTTTGCGTCCTGGCCTGTGGAGATGGTGTCGTGGACACCGGAGAGCAGTGTGATGATGGGAACGACGCGTTAAATGATGGGTGTACCAATCTCTGTGCCATCGAAGAAGGTTGGTCTTGCATTGGAAGCCCGTCCATATGCGAGGCTGGCTGCGGTGATGGTGTGATCGCAGGCGATGAAACCTGTGATGATGGCAATCCCGCCGAAGCCGATGGCTGTGCTTTCTGTGCGGTCGAAGCAGACTGGTCCTGTAATGGTGAACCTTCTATCTGCGCCACCACTTGTGGTGACAATGTCGTGGCCGGTGCCGAGTCTTGTGATGATGGCGATTTGAATGACCAAGACGGGTGTAATTCTGGGTGCAATACCGAACCGGGCTGGACCTGCGACGGTTCTCCTTCTGCCTGTGCGGCCATTTGCGGGGACGGGTTGCGACGAGGCGATGAAGCCTGTGATGACGGGAACACGGAAAATGGCGATGGCTGTAGTGCCGCATGCGGCGTTGGCGCGGGTTGGCAATGTGAAGGGGAACCCTCTGTCTGTTCGGTGATCTGTGGTGATGGCGTGGTGTTGACCAGCGAATCCTGTGATGACGGTAATGACGATGATTTAGATGGTTGTTCTGCAACCTGCGAAGCCGAAACCGGCTACACGTGTTCCGGTTCTCCCTCGGTCTGTACTTCCGTTTGTGGGGATGGAATTCCTGCAGCCGATGAACCTTGCGATGATGGTGATACCAACTCAGGCGATGGTTGCTCTGCGACCTGCACCGTTGAACAAGGGTGGAGCTGTTCCGTATCGACAACCACCGGTGCCACGGTCTGTAAAGCGGAATGTGGCGATGGTCTCATTGTAGGCGACGAAGCCTGTGACGATACCAATGTTGCCGATGGCGACGGATGTTCGAACACTTGCGAACTGGAAGCTGGTTGGGCCTGTGCAGGTGAACCTTCCACCTGTGCGGCGGTGTGTGGCGATGGGTCGACGAAGGGCGACGAAACCTGTGACGATGCAAACGACGACAGTAACGATGGTTGTTCAAGCATTTGCCAAACTGAAACCGGTTGGCTGTGCCAAGGACAACCCTCCGATTGTAACACGCAGTGTGGAGACGGCATCATTGCGGGGACCGAGGAATGCGACAACATTAATATGTCTCCAGACACGCTCCCCAATAATAACGAACAGGACGGTTGCACCAACGATACCTGCCAGATTCAAACGGGGTGGTACTGCGAAGGCGAGCCTTCGGATTGTTTTACCGACTGTGGTGACGGTATCGCCGCTGGGGCTGAGGAGTGCGATGAAGGCCCGAATGGTGGCCAAGCCGAAGACGGCTTTTGTTCGGCTCAGTGCTCTTACAATCAGTGTGGCAACGGCATCCTCGAAGGCGAAGAAGTCTGCGATGGCGACGAATTTGGCGGTTTGAGCTGTGCCACCTATGGCTTGCGAGATAACAACGGCACGTCCACGTCTTTGAATTGCACCAGTTCGTGTTCTGTTGATACCAGCGATTGCAATGGGAGCATTATTCCTTCAAATCCAAACAACTTTGCCAACCGGTTACAGGCCGAAGTGAACAAAGAGGTCAATCAGATTATCGTGATTCCTTCCCCCGAACCTCAATCGGGTGGTTTGAATGTGGCATTTTACAATTTTAGTCAAAATGCTGATTCACCGGAAGGCGCCGGCGGGGTTATTTACGAAGAAACCATGGGCCCGGTGTACATCGACAGGGATGTGGCTCAAGACCGTATCAGTCGAACGATTTCTTTTTACGTGGTGGCGACCGGCATGATCAAGCTCCCGGGCACTGGTAATATTTCGGACCTCACCATCGCCACGGTTTCTGACGATGGCATCCGCGTCAGGTTGGATACCGGAGACGGGTTGAACACTGTGATCAACAATTGGACTGATCATGGCGCCGAACAGGATAATATTGAACTCGATAACGCCCAAGGCGGGGATATGTATCCCATTGAGATCGAGTATTACCAAAGAGCAGGCGGGCTTGCCTTGCAGCTGTGGTGGAATGCACCCTCCATGGGCGTGCCAGATTGGGAACTCATTCCAGCTGAAAACCTGTACACGGATGAAGGACGCTGGGAACTCAATTCCACCATTGACGTTGAGCGCGAAAATGGATTGGTGATCACTTCGGCAGATGCTGATTCACCTGTGCGCATGAAGGCGCCCAACAACGGCCCCGCTTTCCGGATCGATGATACGAACCTGGAAGGGCCCGTGGTGCTCAAAAATCTTGTCCTTGAAGAAACCCGGCAAGGGGTGAAAATTGAATCCGACAGTAACAACGAAAACTATGTGGTCATCACCGATTTGTTGATTGAAGGCAGTTACAACTCCCAGGGCAATGGCGATGAGTTTGAATATGGCATCCTTGGTGATGACGGCCGGGCCAACGTGATTGCCGTGAACAACACCATCCGTGCACCTGCCGACGATTTCCAGGGCCAAGCTCAGGGGATTTACCTCTTCGGTGACTGTTCGTTTGTGGGCTTCAATTTTCTGCAAGGCAACTTTCAGCCCGCCATCCTGTTGAATGTCGATGGCAATACGGATGACTGTGACTTTACCACTGCCATCGATAACAACACCATTCACTTGAATGTGAGTGGCTATCAAGACGCGATTTGGGCCTCTGGCATGTCCACCTACGTTCGCAATAACCTTATTTACAAAGGCGAATTTGATTTGGCTTTTTATCTGCGTAACATGTTTGAAAGCGCGTTAGGCAGCCCTTTGCAAAATAACTACGTGGGCATCGATGACGGCTTCTGTTCAGGGTTTAGTTGCGATCTGGGCGATGTTTGTCAGAATTACGAAGATGGTACTTGCCGAAATGGTTTTGACAACTGTTGCCAGGACTATTGCTACTCCAATAATGGTGGCTTTTCTGCAGGCTGCACCAGTGCCTTCCCAGAGCTGAATGGGATAGATAGCTACGGGTGTGTCGAAGGCAGCAACAACTTTTATTGGGTCGACAAGGGCACCACCATTGACTACCCCGATGTGATCCAGGAATGGGTTTCCGCAGTCAGCGGTCAGTTCAGAGACATTGGTGCGAGGGAGCAAGGTGTCTCCTTCATGGTCGGTGGCAGCAGTCGTGTCTGTGAATAAGGCCGGTGCGCTTTTTGCCTTCAGCCTTTTTGTGGCGAGCCTAACGGCTGCGTGTCAGACCGGAGTGGGGGACGCGTCCCAATCCACCAAACCCTCTGAGAGCCCATCCTCAAACGAAGCAGGCGACGTGGTTGCGCAGTTTGCTGAACATGTCAATCTTGATTGCGAAACCGACGGATGTTTGCGTTCGGTTACTTTTTTGGGCGCTTGGGGCCTGACTGAGCTGCAGGCCTACGAAGAAAACAATCAAACCATTGATAATGGATACAGCGTTTGGCAAGCGTATTACGCCACGCAAAACCGATATGCGCGGGTGACAGTTACGGTGCCCGATGTGGAACCGCGAGATCCTGACGGTTTTTCTGTGGTGGTGAACAATCCGGGCACGGTAGGCGTGGCTTGGCATTGTGCGCCGGGATTTTCAGCCTACGGGACAGGCCTCGCGGGTACCTTCGGGGCGCGCGGTTATGTGGGCGCGGCCGTGGATTACCCTGGATTGGGCAGCGATGGGGTTCATCCTTATTTGGTCAAAGAATCTGAAGGGAAGGCCAGTTTGGATGGGTTACGAGCCACGCGTCACTTAATGGCACTGTTGGACATTCCGCTCAAAGATAAAGATGCCATTGTGGGCCTCAGCCAAGGTGGGCACGCCACTTTGGCCGCGGCAGAACTCCATGCCACCTACGCGCCAGAACTGCCCATTATGGGCTTTGGGGCCGTGGCACCTTCTAGCCTGTATCGAGAGCAGTGGACGCCATATTTGCAATACGAAGGCCCCCATATGGTATTCAATGCGTTGGTGAATTACGCTTGGCATCAACATTATAATATCGACGATACGGACAGTTGGGCAGAGGGCAAACGAGATGAAATGGTGGCCTTGCTCAACAACCATTGCCTTTTTGATATGGAAGGCAATGGTCTTTATGACGTGTTACCAATGGTGCCCACAGAAATTTTTTCCCAAGAACTCATCGACGCTTTCACGCAGGATGACTTGTCAGAGTTTCCGGCTTTTCGCCAAGGCTTTGAAGACAATCGCTTGGTGGGGTTTGAATCCAATGCTTCGCTCAAAGTCTTTCAAGGCACGCTCGATGAACTTGTTCCTTTATCGGCATCCGATCAGCTCGTCACCGATCTGCAGGCCGCGGGAACCGATATCGACCTGGTGGTGGTAGAAGGGGGCACGCACGCCGATACTTGTTTTGGCATGTTGGGTTACGTGCAAACAGGCAATCCCTTGTGTTTTGCTTGGTTGGACGACATCCTATCACCATGAACTATTTGGCCCATTTTCACATCGCGCGCGAAACACAAACGTCCTTGGTGGGGGCCATGCTGGGCGATTTTGTGAAGGGCAGCCGCTACAAAGACTATGCCCCCGACCTTCAGACAGCCATTCGGCTCCATCGACGCATTGATGCCTACACCGAAGATAGCCCCTTGATTCGCGATGCCAAGAAGATGTTCGACCCCAATGTAAGGCGGTTTGCGGGTATTGCACTGGACGTGTTCTGGGACCACTGCTTGGCCAAAAACTTTGCGGCGTACGATGCCGTACCTTTGGCGGACTTTGTGCATGAAATTTATGGGACGCTCCAAGCAGACACACAAGCCGACAATCCTCATTTTGAACGCGTGTCCTACTTTATGATGACCTATGATTGGCTCAACAGCTATGCCCACGTGGACGGTTTGACCCGTGCACTTCAAGGTCTGTCACGGCGACGGCCTGCCTTGGCGCCGGTGGCGGATTGCATTCCTGGCCTAGCGTCACATGGACCTGCTTTGGAAAAGATGTTCGAAGAATTTTACCCCCACTTGGTGGTGCAAAGCCGAGAGTGGGTGGCCGCGGGGTTCGCCTGAGTTACCGAATTCGCTCTCGTTGCATAAAAGCTTTCTCAAAGAGTCCCACGGTGACGCCCCAGATAAACCTGTCTGGGCCCGCCGCCAGTTCACCCACGCCAAACTCCACCCGAACACGCTCCACGTAGGGGAACAGAATGTGCGCGCCTACATAAGCGGTGGACATGAGGTAGGGGTCTCCCGTATCCGTACGCCACAGCCACGCCGCATCCAAACCCGCCACCAGGTGCAGGCCGGAATAAAAATTGTCATCCCAAAAAGTGAAGTCTTGTTGCGGAATGGCCGCGAAACGGTACTCCAAGGTGTTGATCCATTCGTGCTGAGCGTAGTTGATGGGAGTCATCACATAGGCGCGCACGCTGTTGGTGCCACCCACATGATACAAATCGTAAGCCCCCATGGTGCCCGGTCGGTATTGGCCCAGCGAGGTAAATTGTAAATAATGGACCGGGTCCAACTGGAAATACCCACGATAGTCTAAAAGGTATTCTTGATAATCGGCGGGGCCACCCAAAAAACCGCCAAACTGGGACCAGCGCAGTTCTAAGTATTGTCCGGAAATGGGATTGACCATGCGGTCGCGGCCATCCCAAATGAGGGCAAAGCCAACTTTAGGCACCACATCCCAGCCCGTGTCTGAGAGAAAAAGGGGAATGGCGGTGTTGGCATCTGGGGTAAAAAATTGGTTGTTGGGGTCGTGAAGTAGCGCAATGACATCAGCCGTGAACAGAAAGTTAAAGGGATGAAATGATTTTTGGTAGATATCCAACTCGAACGCGTAAGACCGCTCATAAAATGATTTTCCAGGATTGATGGCATCCACCCCGGTGAGCAACATTTCCCAGCCCAACGGCCAAGGGCCCAACCAAGGGGAGGTGGCCCAGAGCATGTATTCGGTGGCGTTGAACAATGGGGCCAAGCTGGTCCGGCCATAACCGTCCAGTCGAATATCTTGCCCAAAAAGATTGAGCGCCGCGCCGCCACCGCCCAGCATGAACCCGTTGAGATCGGTGGACTTCATGGCGGGGAACAACACGTACTGACGCAACTCCAAAAAGTCATACGTCAGGTGCACATCCTCGTCTTGCGAGGTGGCCACCACATTCACTTTAGAAAACAGATCGAGACCCAGCAGGGCCCTTTGCTCCTCTTGCCAGTGGTTACAGGATAAAACAGCGCCCTTGCGGTGCAGCAACGATCGCCGCACCACCAGGGGGTGCGTGTGAACCAAACCCTCAAAGTTTATTTGCGCGACCTTTTGGCCTTCGAGCGGGCGAAAGGGGCAGTCGGTGGCCCAGCCCAGGGTGGGGGCCATGAACCACAGGGTGGCCAGCAGCAGAGTGAGGGTTTTGAGGCTTAAACGGCAACTCATAAGAAACGGAAACCTCGGTGGAGGAAAAGAACACTCTAACGGAATGAGAAAACTAAAAAAGAACTTTTGGTTCCACATTAGTTGTCCGCGTTAGCCATCGCCATCACTTCACCCAAGCGCTGCACCACTTTGACCACGCGTTCTTGGCGCAGCTGTTGTTGCAAATAGGTTTTGGCCTCAGGCGCTTGCTCAATGACACTGGCCAAGATGTTGATGAGGTAAATCCGAATGTCAGCGTTGGGTTCACGCAACAGGCGCTCGCCCACCATTTGAATGAGTTGCGCGCGCTCATCGTTGAAACTTTGACCGGCCACCGTTTGGCTGAGTTCTTTAAACGCCTCTGCGTTGGGTTCCGCCTTGATGCGTTCTAGAAAATAAGCGTGGCTTTCGGGCGTGTCCATAAAGCGCATGGCATGGTAAGACACCTCGCGGGTGCGGTCGTCGGCTGAGGTGTTGATGTCTTTGAGCTTCTCAAAAAATTGGGCATCGCCGCTGTTGCCCACCGACTTCATGCTGACCCGTTGTTCAAAACCTGGCTGGGCCTCGTCGAGCCAGCCTTCGAGGGCTTCGGCCATATCGCCGTTGCGGGCATCCCCGCTTTTGTTCATCACCGAAAGTTGATTGCCAATCATGTGCCGTGCCGAACTTGCGAGCACCTGCGGTTTGCCTTGACCGGCCTCGGTCCAGCCATTGGAGAGTGTCATCAGCGCCTCGAGGTTTTTTTGCTTGATGTTTTCCATGTTCAAATGGGCCACCACGCCCCGATAGCGCGACCGGTGGGGATAGGTGTCGTCTTGCAGTAACGTACGCAACGCTTGGTAGCCTTCGGGCACATCTGCTTTGCCCATGGCCATGATGGCCCAGCTTTCTAAGGCATCGGCCAATTTACCTGCTTTGATGTCGGCCATGAAAGTGGCAATCACCTCGGGATGGGCTTTGAAATAAAGCGCTAAGAACTGCCACACGGCATTGTAGTCTTTTTGGTCGATGAGCTGTTGGACGCGCGTGAGCAGGGCCTCATAGGGCATTTTGGGCACCCGCGCGGTGAGGGCGCTCAGGTCCATTGGTTTGTTTTGTACGGCTTGTCCTTGTTTGGCGTTGAGCCATTGTACGCTGCGTTTAAAGTCGATGCTGTTTTGGTGCTTATAGATTTTTTCTCGTATGAGTTCGTACTCGTATCGCATATGGGCCATTTCGGTGCTGCCCATAAACAACTGCATCTCTTCAAGGCCCTTGATGCTTTGGGCCCACTTGCCATTGGCATCTCGCGCCACTGTCATTTGCGTTTTATTGAGTTGGGGTTTGAGTTGAAGTTTGCGGAGCGCCGTTTTTTCGTGGGCCGATGGGGCCAGTTCTTTGGCGCGCTCCAAATTTAAACCGCCATTATTGGATTGATAGACGCCCACGTATTGTCCCAAGGCATGGTTTTGCTTCACGCGCCATTGAGCCGGGACTGGCTTTTTTTGGGGCAAAACAAATTCCATGTTTTGTAAAAGACCACGGAGCATTTGTCGGACCTCTGTTGTGACCGAGGTTTGAAAACCAAACTGCACAAAACGGCAACGGCGGTCCATGTCTAAAGCAAAGGGTTCTTGCAGCATGCGTTTTTGTGTTTCGAGGTCTTGGGCTTGGCCATCACCGCTGTGGGTCAGGGTGAAATTTTGCATTTGTGCATGGATGCGCCACCCCTTACCCTGTGGCTGGGTCACTTCCCACAACATCTGACCCTGAAGTTGCACGTCGTTCTGTGTGGTGCCGGAAGGGGTTGGAAAGCCACTCTTTTGCCCCAAGGCTTGTTGGTTTTGCCGGGTTTCTCCTTTTTGCGAAAACGAGAACAGCAGGGCATCTTGGGCGTCAAACTGACAGCCTGAGGTGTTTTGGGGTAAGGGCGTTGGAGCCGTGGTTTGCGCCAAATAAACCGCGACCCCAATGAGGCCCAAAAGGGCCAGGGCTCCTAGCATTTTTTTGTTCAAGTCAAACGCTCCGTCGTTATCAATCGAAAACCGAAGCGCTGCAAGAATCGGTGGCCATCACGGTGATGTGGTTGGAGGAGTTACTGGAACTGCTGCAACCGGTGAAGGTTTTGCCTTTGTTGTTGGTGTGGTTGAAGTTAAAGCCCACGCAATCGCTGTCGGCCTCACAGGTTTCAAGCATGTCCGAAATAGACGTGTTCGTGATGAGCGATCCAGCACCCGACAAAGAGCTGCACTTGACGCCTTTCATAAAGGCATAGCCGCGCGCATCATCGTTAAATACGTCGAGTTGGTTGCCACAGGTGCTGGTGCCATTCAGATCAAACTCTTCATCGAGCAAATCGTAGGTAAAGGTGATACCGTCGAACTCATATAATGTACCCGACCAGATGGTACCCCCGCCACACCACCAGACCCACTTCACGTATGCTTCGATATCGCCGGAGAGCACCTCGATTTCGACGCCGAACCAGACCCCTGAAAAGAGGTAAAAGCCCTCCACCGTGTTATTTTCGGTGATGAGACAAGCGCCCACATCAAGTTCTGGTCCTACGTAGGCTTCGATAATGTTGAGCGTCGCTTCAACCCCGCCTTGCCAGAAAAGCACGGTCACCGAAACCCCAATAGAGGCCGACATGCCGGCCACTGGGCCTGCGCGACCGATCACGGTAACCTCATCTTCACCCGGCATGCAATTGGCATCTGCACTGTCCACATCGCTGTCAACTTCGAGGGTGATACCGGCTTCAAACCCAGCGCTGGCCCCAAAGCCCATATCAAAGTTGATGGTGATGATGCCTAAAATACCGTAGGAGAGGCTGTAGGTGTAACTGTAGGAGGCGGATTCTTCGATGCTCAATTCGATATCGTTGCTTGAAGATTCATCAAACACGTCTGATTCAAAAACCTCTAAACCTGCTTCGTAATAGCCACTCTCGTCATCCACATCGTAGCCCGCCCAAAGACTCCCCGCCACCAGGCTGACCTCTAGAGCTCCATCCAGTAGGTCGAGATAAGCTTCACCACCCGCGCCGATGCGGAAGCCCTGCATGTCATCGTCATCGACGGCTTGGACGCCGGCTTCGAAATCAGCCTTGAGTTGGTTGTCACCGCTGCTGGGGTCGGCGAATGTTTCGCTCACGCCAAAAAGGGTGGACGTGCTTTTAAAAAGGTCTTCATCGATGGGCTGTTCCTGACGCTCGTCTTGACCGTCATCGGAGGTGTCGTCAGGGTTGGGGCGGTCACCAGGCCCGTTCTCTCTGGGGCCTTCGGCATCGCCTCGGACTCTAAAGTTGTCACTTTTGGTGACGTAGAGTCGTTTTTTGGCGCAGCGTTTACGAAAAAATTGTTTCTCAGGGTTTTCAGGGGTGCCGATGTTTTCCCAGTGCTCCATGCACACCGAGACCGCCCACCAGCCATTGCGGCGATTGTCGTCGGGATATTCGTAATCCATTTGGGCGTTGAGATCGAAAAGATCTGAATGAACATTGGCAAAATCGGCCAAGGGGTCGATGGGGGCGTCGGCCGGCAAGATAGCAGGTGGGGCCACCTGGGCATCGCAATGGTAATGTGCAGTTCCGCCTTGATGCGGGAAGCTCACGGCTGGAAAGGTGACCCGGCCATCCACGCGGTTGCCATTTTCGGAAAGTGCGCGGTCTTTGCAAGACAGCTGAAACTTCACTGGGCCCGGAAGGCCTTCAGGTCGGTGCTCGTCTACTAATTCAAGGGTGAAGTTCCAATCGAGGTGATGACCCTCTGGCAATGCGGGTGCATCCATATCAGGTTTGATACCGGCTTGGGTCACGGCGGTGGATATCGAAATCAAAGGTTTGTCCAAAATGGGACGTCTGGCGTGAGGGGGTTGGTAGATGCGTTGTTCCGGATTGTCGGGGTGGGCCATCACCGCTTCGTTGCGCAGCAGATTCACCACCAGCACCTCAGTGGACAAGTGGAACTCTTCGAAGATCATGGCTTCAGACGGTTCGGTCACCTCCACAGTGGTGTCGCTGATGGAGGCGTTTTCGGCCAGAAAGGTTTCCGGTTCAGCATCCTCATCAGCATCTTCTTGTTCGTCATCTTCTTCGTGGACGGTGACTCCCACGCCACATTCCACCTTGTGCCAAATGTTATAGCGACCTGGTTCGATATCGTGAGTGATGATGCCTGTGGTGCTCTCATCCAAGGTGATGGTCTCGCTGGCTTCCTCGAGCGTCGGCAAGGTATAACTGGCGACCACGGCGTCATAGCTGAGTTCCGCACCTTCTTCGGGCATCTCCTCGGGCCCCAGTAAAAAGAGCAAACGGCAGTTTTCCCAGGTGATGGGATCTGAAGTTTCGATGGTGCCGGCGGTATTCATCTTCAGTCGGAGGTAGGGGCGAATGGTCTCCACATCATCATCGCCCGAGGCCTGGTTTTTGGGGTTCACGGTGGTTTCGAGATCGATGTCGTAAAAAATGGGGCTTTCGGGGTTTTCGATGCTTTCATCGATGGAACCTCCATCAGCGGCGGTAGAGCCGCCCTCTGGATCTTGCACGCCTGCCGGACACCCAATGAGGGCCAAACCTAAAATTGCGAACAGAGATGAAAAGCCGGTTCTAAGATTCATATTTGCCTCCTGAAAAGCCTAAGAACACTAACAAAAAGCGCATGCTTGTAAAAGCTGACCGGATTTTAAAACCCGCAGCCTACGAATCTCACCGAAGATACCTTTTGGGGTGGGTATCAACCGTGTCAGAACAATGCTTAAACCCCTGAAAATGAACATTGAAAACCCGCCTTGAACTGTGATGCCCGGTCGTTTTAGGCTTTCAGAACCATTTCATGCATCGGAGTGCTACATGTTCGTTCGCCTTTTGTCTCTTGTGACCTTTTTGAGCCTGCTGAGCGCTTGTCCCACCGCGCCGGTGGATCCCGATCCCAATGACCCGCTACCACCCACACAAAGCAACGATGCAGGGACAGATGCAGTCTGCGATCCTTGCACCACAGGAATGGCGCTGGATGACACGGATTGTTCCTGCACTGATATTGATGAATGTGCCACAGACAATGGAGGCTGCGATGAAAATGCCGCCTGTGAAAACGCTGCTACCTCGGGCGATGCACCATCTTGTACGTGCGAAAGTGGATATTTTGGGGATGGGCTGAAATGCAACGCTTGGACCGCCTGTGAGGTTGATGAATATGAATCCACAGCACCCACGACCACTACGGACCGTACGTGTGCGGCATTAACCGTTTGCGTTGCTGCTGAATATGAAAGTACGGCGGCCACGCCCACCAGCGACCGTGTCTGTATGCCCTTGACAGTTTGTACCTCTGCGGAATTTGAAACCACCGAACCCACGGCCACCAGCGACCGTGGGTGTACGCCTCTGACCGAGTGTACCAATGCAGAATACGAAACCAGCGAACCCACGGCCACCAGCGATCGCAGATGTGCGCCTCTAACCATTTGTACGGCGACTGAATACGAAAGTACTGCAGCTACGGCCATCAGTGACCGTGTCTGTGTGCCTGTCTCCGTCTGTGCTACTACAGAATACGAAACCACCGAACCCACTCCCATCAGCGACCGTGGGTGTACGCCTCTGACCGTGTGTACCAATGCAGAATACGAAACCACCGAACCCACGGCCACCAGCGACCGCGGGTGTACGCCTTTGACCGTGTGTACCAATGCAGAATACGAGAGCACCGGACCCACCGCCGCGAGCGACCGTGGGTGTACACCTCTGACCCTGTGTAACTCTGACGAATATGCGAGCACCCAAGCCACGGCCACCAGCGATCGCGTCTGCACCGCTTTAACGGTGTGTGATGGCAACGCCACGGAAGCGCAATCACCCACGGCCACTGCGGATCGGGTTTGCGTATGCAACACGGGCTATGTGGGCAGTGGCGCCACCTGTAGCGATTTTGATGAATGTCAAACCAATAATGGGGGGTGTGACGATAATGCCACTTGCCAAAATGCGGTCGTTGCGGGGGACGCGGCCCTCTGCACATGCGTTTCTGGTTTTTATGGTGATGGCCAAAGCTGTACGGAATGGGCCGTTTGCACCAGCGATGAATATGAATCAACGGCGCCCGATGCCACCACCAATCGGGTTTGTACCGGCTTAACGGTTTGCGCGCCCGATGATTACATCAGTGTTCCGTCCACGGCCACCAGCGATCGTGTCTGCACTGACACCACCATTTGCCATGAAAATGCCACTGAAACCCAAGCGCCCACCGAAACCAGTGACCGCGTTTGTGCCTGCGATGCGGGTTATGACGGCGATGGCGTCACCTGTGTGGATGTTGATATGGATGACGATGGTTACGATAACGACGTGGACTGCAACGACATCAATTCACATTCCACCCACCAATCCATTGACCCAGGATGCGTATTTGAGACGGCACTTGTCACTGGGGACGCTTCGGGGTTGGCCAGTAGCGATGTGCCTTTGGCCTTTGCTTTGGAGTATTTGGCAGGAATGACCACCCATGCGGAATCGGCTTTGAGTAACATTTATGGCGATGCGTCCCTCATCTACACACCAAGCAACTACAGCCAGTGGATTGAAACTTCCGATTACCAGAACAAGTTCACCTTGGTCTTGGGCGAGCAGGGCAACAGTCTCGCGGTGGCCGGCGTGCATCACGATACTCCTTGTGCGGCTTTCGGAGAGAATGTGGTGAAACGGTTTATGGACGGAAATGAGCAAGATGCTTTCGAACCCGCTTTTCGACGTTTGTTGGCATGGCTCGTGGAAGGGGATGCAGACAACCACGATGAAGCAGTGATGGCCTCTAAAGAAGTCGGTTTGATGGGCTTGGGTGGGCAGTACAACAAAGTGTATAATTGGTTTGATGATGCCTACCCAGTGACAACATTGACCCATTGCAACGATATTAATTCCGCGACTGCTTGTGTGTCCAACCTCGATTTGTTGGTGGTGGGTGCGAATGGGGACAACGCGGATGCTGAAGACATTGAATATCTGGTGGACCAAGCGCTGTACGATGGGACGCCCGTCCTGTATCTTCATACGAAGGGGTGGGACGAGAGTGATTATGGTAACAGCGCCTTGGCGGGCATGAGCATGTCCATTGGTCCTTACGGCGGCAACTTCTGGGCTGCGGATCAAGCGCAATGGGCTTCTATCGAAGATCTACTCGCGGCGGACGGTCCTTTGGACAGTATCGCGGTCACGTTGGCCCATTTGCAAAATAACGATTTGGCTTTTGATTTTAGTGTTTGCACCAACTACGTGGGTAAGGTGTCCTGTGACGATGTGGAAGGGCTGCAAAACTCATTTTTAGCAGGCGCCCAAAAAGCCAAGAACTTCTTTAAACATTTAGACGAAACGGGGCAGCGGTTGTTCGATATGGATGGCAAGCGGTTTTGGAGAGCCCTTTTGCTTTATACGGACCGATTACGGCAAGACATTGCATATCCCATGAGCAAAACCGACACCGATATCATGCCATTCATGAAAGCCTATTTCGCGGACCACGTGGTGCATTACAGCCGCAGCGGTCAAATGAGTCAGCCCGACTTGGGGTCGTTTTCGGACCCCTTTGATATGGACAGTGTGGCCCTCGTGACCACCGAAAAAACCATCGAATTGTCTATTTATGGTGGCTTTACTGCGATGGGTGCTTATGTGTTGCCGGGACAACCTTTTACCATCGAACGACTCGATGAAGAGGATCTCGATCTTCACTTCAAAATTAATACCCAGCGTATCGGGTCAACGCGTGAATGGAACGATAACAAATACGACCGACCCAAGTTTCTCCAAAGTCCTGAGATGCCCATTGAAACGGGGGCGCCCATTACTTACACGTCGCCCTATGGTGGGGTACTCCAAGTGATCAGTGACGCCACCGAAACGGCTCCTACCATTACCTTGCGCTTAACACTCGTGGGTGAGCATCCTGTGCTCACTGATATTGCCGATGCAGACGCTTATTTGGCCGCCCTGCAAAACAGCCCGTATCCCATCACCGAACTAAAAATGGGTGGGGTTGAGATCCATTCCAAAGCAGACAAAATGCTCGAGGCGATTAACGCTGACCCGTATAACGGCGATCTTGATTTCTTCTTTACGCACCTTGACCATTATATGATTAAGGACACTTACAATCTCGCAGGATATGCTGGGGCAGGCTTAAGTTTGAACGCGTCGGTCGCAGCTTATTGCACAGACAAAGGATGGGATTGTACGTCAGAAACCATCCATGCCAGTCCCAGCACCCAGCACATCAATGTTGACACCTATGCCCATTGTGGCGGGGGGTGCTCTGGGAATCCGTACGATCAAGTTTGGCCTTTAGGGCCATTGGGATGGGGTGAAACACATGAAATCGGTCACAACCTGCAACCGGGCCGACTCAAAATCCATGGGGGTCAATCCACCGAAGTCTCCAATCAGATTTTCCCACTACACAAGCATTACGTTTATCAACAAGACACCGACGAAAGCTTGAGTGCGGATAGAGTTGCGTATTCAAACACCTTCAATATTTTGCAAGCTTCAGTGTCTGAAAACGACCCGTCCCAATACGTTTACGACGCCATTTGGTCCAATGAAAGCTATGCGGCCAACAATGGCGAGCGCATGAATTTTTATGTGCAACTCATCCATACCAGCGATGCGTTGGATTATTTGAGCAGTGGTTGGGACCTGTATACCTTGCTCTATCTTCAAGAACGTCTTTTCGGGAATGCCATCAAGAATGAGTCGGATTGGGATGCCCAAAAAGCGGCCTTAGGGTTTGGGACTTACGCAGATGCACCCAATGATATGGATGGCAATGACTTTATGCTGGTGGCCGTTTCTTACATCACGCAAAAAGACCAACGCGATTTCTTTGAAATGTGGGGCATTACCTATTCTGATACAGCCAGTACCCAGGTTGCAGACTTTGGATATGATGCCGCCCCTAAAATCTATTTCGCCAATGATGACACCAATACCGACCCGCATTCCCCAGCGGTGCCCATTGATGGTGTCAGTGCGTATCCGTTGCCGTAAGGGTCCTTGCTGTTAGCGAAAAAACCAGAAAACCCCGCGGCACCCTTGGCGTCAGCGTGAGGGCATCAACGGAGTTTTGCCCGAAATCGGGCCTAATTTGGCCCTGAGCACCACGACATCTTTGCACCCACATGCCGATTGACGCTAATCTTTGAAGGTGTCGGACAGGGGATCGAGGATGCTGGCAAAATATCTTAAGATACTGTTTTTATTGGTTTTCTTGTTTGGCTGCCAGCCGGTCACACAAGGCACGCGGGCCGATGTCCGGGCTGCGATCTCAGGCCGCGTGGTTTTGGTGGATGAAAATGGCCTCAATGACCTCAGCCGGGTCACTGTGGAGCTTGGGCAAGGCGAAGGCAGCACCATTCCCGATGAAGATGGGGTGTTTCAGCTGTCTGACCTTGAACCCGATGTTTATGAGGTTCGAGTCATCTATTCGGGGGGCCTCACCGCCGATGCCTCAGAAAGTGCTTACCAAGAATTTAATCGTCGTGTGTTGCTGCAGGAAGGTGGCGCAGCCGATATCGGCGATGTGGCTTTAGAGCTCGGCCTTGGCACGGTTTCGGGCACTTTGGATTTAGAGGTCGGCGTTGACCCTGACACGGTAACGGTGAACTTAGAGCGCATTGAAGACAATGATAAAGCCGTTCGTCGCGTGGGCGAAGCTGCCTATTCCGAATCCGTTGATGATGAGGGCTCGTTCACGGTGGAGGATGTACAGGTGGGTTCTTATACGCTCACCATCACCGGACCTGGGGTGTCCAGCAGCAACGGCGAGGGGGCTTGTTTGGAAGTGGTGCAAGTGTTGCAGCATTTAGAGCTTCGGGAGGCACCGAGTTTTAATGTCAAAAGTACAGCAGTACGTTTTAGCGCTGGCACCGATCAGATTATTGGGAACGACACCTCGAGTCGTTGGTTGCTTAGTGGCGAGGGCATCACCATCAATGTGTTGGCATCGTTCGCTAAAGAACAAAAAATGTGGTTGCAAGGCGAAGAGGAGCCAGAAAACTACGAAAGCTTTCAAACAACCCAGGTGATTGAAGAGATTCCCGAGGGCGAAACAGAGGTCTTTTTTAAGTTTAAAGACCATTGCGATTACGAAAGCGACATCAATACACTCACCTTGGTGCGTGATACCACACCGCCACAAACCCAGATTCGGCTGAATTTCGATCACGGTTACACCCAAAACAATGTGGTCCCCTTGGCCATTGAAGCCTTTGATGCGTTGTCACCGCCCATCCAAATGCAATGGGGCGTTTGTCACGAAGACACTGTGGATTGTGTGGCCATCGACGAGAATAATCCAGTTTGGGTCGATTGGACCCCGCTCACCAATCTCACATTGGGGGAGACTCAGGGACGCTATGCAGTGGCGGTGCAAGTCAAAGACAGTTCCAACAATGCCACAGCGATTTTTAGCCAAGACGTGGTTTATGATTCCATTGCGCCACAAAACCCCTCCGTCACCATTGGCGATGGTTCCGGTCAAATCGTCACCCCACAGGTGAACGTTACACTGGCGGCTGACGGCGCCAGTCACATGAAAACGGGTAAGGCCTCGGGCTTGGCGGGGTCAGTCTGGGTGCCTTTTGATGCCCATACCACTGTGACATTTTCACAAGAGGATGGTCTCAAAAGCCTCTATGCCAAGTTCAAAGACGCTGCCGGCAACGAAACCGATGAAATCATCGCCACGGCCACCTTGGACACCACGGGTTCTATTACCGGTTTGATTGTGGTGGAAGAAAAAGCAGATGCTTCTGTGGCACTGGTAAGCTTACTCGGGACGAATATCACCACGACGCCCAGCACTGATGGTCAATATACGATGAGCAACGTGCCTGCGGGTGTCTATACGGTACAGGTCACCGTCCCCACAGAGGCTGAGACGTACGTACCCACCCAATATGGGGTTGCGGTGGAAGCAACCCAAACTTCTTCGCTGCCCAATCTTTACGTTGAACTTGCTCGAGGCAATCTCACTGGTACCCTCGAGGTGGAAACACTGGATGACAGCACCGATTATAGTGGTGTTTCGGTGGAAGTCTTAGATGCAGGACAAGTTGCCATTACGACGGAAACGGGCGCTTTTGCGGTGTCAGGCTTGATTGCCGGTGACTACACGGTGCGGGTGGCAAAACCTGGTTATTTGTCGCAGACCCTTTCGAATGTCTCCATCAGCCATCAACAAGACACCGTTATCGAGCGGGTGGGTGAAGACAAACTACAGCTCATTCGTGGCACCGTGGCCGGTGAAGTTTTTCTCGAAGGTGGGGGGGATGTCACCACCATTCAAGTCTCGGTACCCGGCGTTCCCATCCAGAGTGTGAGCGAAGAAGGTTCTTTTGAAGTGACTGATTTGGTGCCTGGCAATCATACATTGCATTTAGAAAGTACCACCGGCGATTACACGGCGCATGACCAACCCATCACCATTTTGGGTGGACAAACCTTGTCATTGCCGTCTGTGACTCTCAATCGCGCGCGGGGCAACCTGGTGGGCTTGGTGACTTTAGAAGACGAAAACAACCACAGTGGGGTGAGTGTGTCGCTTTCAAACAGCGAACACCAATTTCAAGCGGTGAGCAATGGGCTGGGGGCCTTTGATTTATCGGGCATTCCCACCGGAGATTACCAACTCACTTTAGAAAAAAACGATTTCGTCACCCACACTGTGCCAACCCTGACCATCAATGCCAACGAAGACACCGACGTGGGCACAGTGGAACTGGCCATTTACCGCGGGAGTGCTTATGGCATCGCGCAGCTCGACGACAGTGAAGACCACACTGGCATTAAAGTCTATTTTAGTGGCGCTGATGGCGTTGCGGTGACCCTCGAAGACGGGTCTTGGGATTTTCCGGATTTAAAACCTGGCTTCTATAATGTCTTTGCTGAATACGAAGGCTATTTTGGGCCTTCTTA
Organism: Myxococcales bacterium; assembly: GCA_002721815.1. Lineage (GTDB taxonomy): Bacteria > Myxococcota > UBA727 > UBA727. The sequence goes on along the minus strand of PBLQ01000009.1, from coordinate 50,255 downwards.
TGCCGTTTATGTGGGCGCCGGCCAAAACATCGAATTGCAAGGCATTGTGATGACACGCAAACGCGGCACGGTGACCGGTATGGTATTTTTGGAGGGCATGACTGCCCATGCGGGTGTGACTTTAACTTTACTGAGTGATTTACCCGCGCTGAATGAAACGTTTCAAACCACCAGTGGCCCTGATGGGGCGTATGTCTTTTCCGTGCCGGTGGGCAACTACAATGGCATCCGTGCCGAAAAGACGCATTATGCCACCACCACGTTAACGGGCACCATCACGGTCACGGATTTTGGGGTGGCCAATGCAGATGCCACCCTCATGCTTGAAGGCGTGAGCAACTCGGTGTCAGGCGTGGCGACTTTGGCTGACCTGCCTTTGGGCCCGCACGATGGCATTACGGTTCGCTTTATGGGGCGACCAGGCACTGACACCGAAGGCGAAAGCCAAAGCGCTGACACTGACGCTAGTGGTAACTTTGATTTCGATACGATTGTATTGGGTGACTACGATGTGTCTTATACCTACGATGCGGACCCGAATCGCGAACCTGTGACACGAGGCGTCAGTATTGGGGCGGGCTTGCCCGTTGAGCTGCTGCCCGCTGAGTTGCGCGAGTTTTATTTGGTGATTAACGACAATGCCCCGGTGGCAACGGCCAATACGGTCACCGTGCGATTGGGGGCCACTGATGCCGCTGAGTATCGTTTGTCTAATTCTGAGTTTACTGATGAACTCACCGGCTGGCAGGCTTATGTGAGCAATACTGTGATGTGGGATTTAAGTACGGGCGATGGCGCAAAAACCGTTTACGCCCAATTTAAAACGGACACCGCAGAGCTGACCGCGGTGTTGCAAGCGAGTATCGTGGTTGATGCCACGGCCACGGTTGCCGACTTCACGGTAACACCAAGCGCTGATTGGGAGCGCGGCGATGTGATACACTTTCGGGTGGATGCGGCCGGCGAAAGTGATGGTGGTGTCGTTGTGACCTTGGGTGTTCAAGATCCCGTAGTGACTTATCCAGATGAAGACAATAATTATTATGAGGTGGCCTATGCCACGGAATTGGTGTTACACGACGATGGGACAGCTGGGGATGCGGTGGCTGACGACGGTATCTATGAGTTGGATTATACCATTGAGGGTCCTGTGGACGTGGCGCAGGGCGTGGCAGTTGCGATATTTACTGATGCTTATGGTACAGCGAGCACGCCTTTCACCGCTGCTTTTGCTTTACAGGCCGAGCCCCAGACCATTACCGTATCGGTTGATGTGAATGTGAGCCTGGGGCAGGCCACTGTCTCTTGGGAGACCGATGAGCCAACCACCGGTGTTCTTAAATGGGGATTGGATGCGCTGTACGGTAACGAAGTTGTTATGGATGCGTCCGCAACGTCGCATGAAGTACTGCTGGGTGAGTCCACACCGCTGTCACAGTCCACTGTATACCATTTTGCCATTGAGGCCACCGACGGCAACGGTAATGCCTCTGAAACCACCAACCAAGTTTTTTCGGTGCGACCTTTGGTACCATATTTGCCCGTGGCCATGGCGGGCGATGGTCGGGTGGACATTCGTTGGGAAGCCCCCGAACAAGACAATATTGCCGGCTACAACATTCGGCGTGCCACAGTGTCAGAGACGGGTGAGGTGGGCGACTACGTGTTGTTAAACAACGATGGGCCTTATAGGCACGAAGCGTTGCTCTTCACCGATACGGACGTTACCAATGGAACCGCTTACAAATACATCGTGAGCACGGTGGACGACCAGGAAGTCGAAAGCCTTTATGAAGTAAGTGCTGACCCACAGGCGGAGCAGCCCGAGGTGCTAGACGCGTTGCCTGCGGCCAATTCGGGCCCAACTTACGTGGGCGGCGGCCTGCCGTTGATGACCGTGTGGACGTCGAGTCACAGTCCCATTTACGTGGACCAAAACATCACCGTGCCAGAAAACGGTATGCTCGCCATTGCGCCGGGCACACAAATTATTTTTAACGATGGGCCTGATGATACCTATTGGACCTTAACCGTTCGAGGGCGCTTAGCGGTCTACGGCGAGCGCGGCGACGGCTTTCATTTTGGCTATGAGGAAGCCTGGCTCGAAAACGATAATAACATGGTGACCTTTAACCATTCTCACGCCACCGAAGACAGCCGTTGGGGTGGCATCCATTTGCATGAAGACAGTTTGCCCGGCGCCTTGCGCGGTTTTAAGGGAGAATATTTACGAGGCCATATCCTTTACCGCACCAAAATGGTCAACGCGGCAGATTTGGATGGGGCACCGAGCAGTGCAGACCCGTCCCATATTACCCTCCGCGTGGAGGGCGGCACGCTTGCAATGATTCGATCGGTGATGGCGCATTGCGATGGGGGCATCAAAACCACGGTGCCACTCTTGGCCATGGGGTCACGCTTTCAAGCCAATAAAGAGCGAACCGTCGAGGTCGCTGACGAGGGTGTCTTTTACGCTACAGAAACCCATTTTTTGGGTAATGGCGATGGGCGCGATGGCTGTTGTACTGGAAATATGCCGGTCTTAGAAACGAAAGGCACCAAGGCTTTCCTCTCCAACGTCGTTTTTAGTCGCAATAGCGCTTCGGGGCGCAGCGGCAATTCCATCTCCAATTCTGGTGTTATTAAGATTGATCAGCACGGAAGTTTGACGATGAGCCACGTTGACTTAAAACAAAACTTTGGACCCAAGTCGACCATAAATCAAGCGGGAGGCATTTCGGTGTCTGATAATGGCGTATTGAGATGGTACCACAGTAACTCCGACCGCAACCATAGTCGCACCGATAATGATTTGAAAAGTCGTGGCGTGGTGCGCATGTTCGATGTGAGCCTCAACCCAAGCCGAACTCGAACCTGGGCACCATACTACGGGAGCGAATATGGTTATTTCCAAAGTTGGAACACCCATTTGAAAAACGTAAGCGGTACCTTAGAGGTCTTTTCGTCGGAGCTGTATGCCATACAAAGTGAAGATACTTTTTTTCAGGCCTCTGTATTTGAGCGGTATGGTGAGGCTGACCGCATGGAACATTATGGGACCCACGGAATGCTTTATAATCATCTGTTGGGTGATGTGACGGGCGTCTTTACTGACCTAACGGCGTTGAGCACTTTTCGACACAACAGTGTCCTCACCGACGATACTGCGGCAGACATGGCGATATCAGAACAGTCGTTTTTGTTGAATGTCTCAGAATTTGACGAAGGCGTTTTGGATGTGACCGATACCTTTTGGGGGTATAACGTCACGGAAATGCTGGATGACAGCGGCATAACAGAACCGTTAGACGATTTGGTGGATCACCCTCTCATTTACGATTATCGCGAAGATGGTTTGATGGCGCGCAGCAACTACGGCCCTTGGGCACCTAATGCCTACCCATTGCCCAAAGTGTTTGGCCCAGCGGTGGTTTCTGCTGCTCGGGGCCTGACGGGCTTTGAAATGACGGCCAGCGCTGTGGATCCTGAAGATGGTGCATTGAGTGGCACTGCTTTTTTCTGGGTGGTGAATGGCGATGTAGAGTCTGGTCTGTCCGGTGAAAGCGTTCTTGTGAGTGGCTTGGCCGTGGGCATGCACACCTTCGAATTATGGGCCACCGACAGTTCGGGCCAAACGGCAAAAACCGAATACGATGTGGAGGTCGTGGACGAACCCGGCGATTTTATTTGGCCCGACGACCCCCACGGTTGGTATGCCAGTGAACTGATTTTTGATACAAAACCGTTTTTAGGGCCGGGGCGCGCCACACAGGACACCACCGCACACTTTGATTTTCAGTGCCGCACCACAGCTTGTGATTTCGCTTGCACTTTAGATGCAGAACCCATTGCCTGCGACGGTCAACTGACGCTTACTAATTTGGAAGTGGGATTGCATCGTCTTGAAGTACAAGCGCTGAGCAACGATGGGGCGTCTGTGGCATCGCCATCTACTTTTGAGTGGCGGGTCAGTGACGTGAAAATCTGCGAGGGCTGGTGGTTTGATGATGAGTTGTGGCCCTTTGTGCCGCCTCTTAATCATGGCGATTACCTGATAGAAAATGAAAATCCAAACACTGTGGGTGTGTCAGTGCAATGCAACGATTGTAATGACAACCATCGGTTAGATTACCATTTTTCAAAAGACGGCGGCCTCATGCGCAAAATCGGTCATTGTAAAGGCGTACGACTTCGCATGAGTGGCGATACGAGTGCCGCGCCGGAGCTCAAATGGGCAAAAAGTAGTAGTGCCGGTTCTGTCCAGCCCAATTCGACGCCGTTAACTTTTGAGTGGTCAGCCGTTTACGATGCAGCGTATAACCTCCAAACCTACCTCGGCGACCTCACAGATAATGAACAATGGTCCTATGAGAGTTGTGGTGGGAACTCCTGCAGCCGTGACACGTTGTATTTTTACCCCAAAGTCACCGATGATTTCACGCTGTTAAGTATAGAGTTTTATGAGTTGCCGTAAAGATTGGAGTGCGACTTAGTCTTCAATGAGTGTTGATTTACAGTAAATCACCATTTCACATTCATTTTCGCCAGAGGTGTACTCCAAGCAAAAATCCTCACCGATTTCATCTTCTTCACAGGCCACTTGGTCTTCTTCACAGACCATATCTTGGGCGGCACATGCCGGCGCCGGCTCAAGATCACCACAGGCCTGGGATAGCGCGAGAAGGAAGGGAAGGCAGAGAATCATGCTTTTCATGGGTAACCCTTTGATGGAGCTAGTGAATGAACGAGGCTTCGCGGGCCACCCGAAAACATTCCGCCACCTCTTGGGGAGTGAGGATGTCATTGTCCATGAGCAAGGTGGCCTCATGTTGCAGGTGGGTGTTGAGCAAATAGGTGCCATCGGTATTGATGGTGAAGGGGACCTTGGCCTCTTTAAACTTGCCCAAAATAAAACGCATCTCGTCTAAATCTTTGATGGCATGGGTGTCTAAGTTCGACGAAGGACAAAATTCGAGCACCACGCCACTGTCGGCCAAGCGCTTGAGGGCTTCGTCGTTGTAGGCGGCGCGAATGCCGTGGCCAATGCGATGGGGTTTTAAAAATTGTAAGGTGGCCAAAACGCCTTCACCTGATGTGTGCGAGGTTTCACCAGTGTGCACCGTGGTTTTTAAGCCTGCAGCACGGGCGCGATCGAAGAGCCGTTCGTAGCGCCGGGCTTCGTTGAGCCGCAGTTCGAGGTTCATTTTTTCGGGGCCGGCCAAGTCAATCCCCAACACACCACGGTTTTGGTACTTAATGGCTTTATCGAGAATCACTTGGTTTTGCTCGAAAGTGAACTCACGGGCCAAGCAAAAAATGAAGCACGCACGCACGCCGTATTCCATGCAGGCCATTTCCATACCGCGCAGGGCCGCCACAATAATGTGGTCCATGTCGCGCTCCCCGTGGAGGTTGCGTTTCATGGGATTGAAGCGAATCTCGATTTGGTTCACCCGGCTGGAGCGGTACTCTTTACCAATGATTTCGTAAATGGAGCGTTCCATGGCAGCGGGGGAGCTTTGAATCTTTTCGGTCCACTGGTGCATGATGGCCAGATAATCATCTAAGTTTTTGACTTTTTCGGGTTTAACAGTGATGAGCTCCACGAATTCCCAGTAGTCCTTGGTGGGCAACTTAAACCCCTGTTGCATGGCAATCCCGTAAAGGATGTGTGGCGCCACCGAACCCCCTGCGTGGATGTGCAAGTCGATGAGGTATTCGGGAAGTCGTTTGTCGTAATTTGCGCCCAAGCCCATAAAAGCCCTCTCTTTCAAAACTGATTGACGATCAAACCACAGAGCGGGTTCAAAAAGCAAACTGTAACTGGATGCCACCCACCGGTTTTTGCGTTTGGTAGCCGTTGAGCACCAGCGGGGTCCAGTTGAGACGGTTTAAAAGACCCGCCTCACGGACCTCAACATCTTTAAATAGCCATCTCGACAGACCGCAGCCTATGGCGCCACCAGCCAGTAGACCGAAGGCGGTGGACCCAAAACCAATGGTCGGGTTGGGCGCATTGTTGGTCACAGCCAAAGAAAAGGCGGTGTAGGCGCCAACGGCAGCCCCAAAATCCCAAAACCAAGTGTCCAGTCGACGAATGGGCACGTATTGGGCCAAGACGGCCCCCCCCACATACCCTAAGTTGGCAGCGATACCTATACCGGTCATCACATCGTTATCATCTGTCTCGGAGTCGATGGCCGCCAAGATGGGAACCAGAGCGGCCAGTGTCATGCCAGTACTCAGGGCCACCGCGCCAGTGGCTGGGTTGGAGATGGGCGAGAGGATGGCCGCGCCCAGACCGGCACCCACTGTGGCCACCGAACCGAATGCAATGAGCAAGGGAGTAATGGCAGAATTGCTTGTGTTGCTTTCCGTGTAGCGTCCGAACTCAGAGATGTAAAAGGTGGTGAACAGGCTGTTGGCTGCACCTAGAACAAAGCTGCTTCGCAACAGATCCAGTTGACCACCACGAAAATCATCAAAGGTTTGCAGCCCGACAAAGGCACCACCCGCCCAGACGATCCCGCCGACCACTGGCGAAAGCAAAAGCAGGGGCCCAATGACGATTGAAGGAAGATCTGGGGGTGCAATCAGGGTAAATGCAACCTCGGCCATGATCGTCGTGAAGACGCCTTCACCAAAGGCCAAACCCACCGTTTCGGTAATCTCGCTGTTAAAGAGTTCTTTGGCCCAGTTGCGTTTGTCCGCTTTTTCTTTGTCGATGCTCTTGTCCCAAAGTTGCAACTCAAAGTCGGGCGTGTGGGAATCGAGACTTTGATGAGAGGGGGGCTTAGATGGAGATTGCGGAGTTTTGGACTCCTCTGCCCAACTCACAGAAGCGGTTAAAAAGAAGAGTAATGTCAAAAATAGACTGAGTCGATTCATGGGTGCCCCTAAAATCGCCACGCGGCTAAAATGCCCGAGAGGGAGGGGCGATTGGAATTAGCGTGATTCACCACGAGTGGGCTGAGTTGCGGCATCCACTGGGCGAGGTGCGATTTCTTTTGATGTTGTACCTTGGCAACGCCTGCCGGTAGATTGTGGGTCAATGCCATGAGGGTGGCGCCCACAGCAACCCCAGCTGCTGAAAACCCAGTCAAATAGTAAATCACAAAATTATCTGAGAGCGTCGAACGTCCCCTTTCATCTTCGCTGACGGAATACAAAAAGGGCAATGAGGCCAAACTGGTCAATAGGCCCACCGCGCCGCCGAGCTCCAGCAGCCAGGTAGAACCGTAGGAGACATTGATGAAAGGAGCGGCACTGAGCATGCCCACGTGTCCCAGCATGGATAAGCCCACAAATGCACCGGTGGCAGAAACGTCCGGTGCTTCCATAGCCAAAATAGGCAATGAGAGTGCGGGGAGTAAGAAAGCGGCACTGTTTGCCAAGCGCACATCGCCTTCGTCAACGGACCAAATTTCTCCTGTCAAATAGGCACTGGCCGGCAGGACGGTCATGCTCACCCAGGGAATCGCGAACCCTAGGGGAATGTTCTTTACGTCAGTGTTATCTTCCAATGCCATCAATCCCATGGCCTGGCCCCATACAAACCCCCACCAGGTGCTGGAGGTGGCCCAGGCAATGGTGCCCGAACTCGGGTTTAACCATTTTTGTAAGCCTGCACCCAGCGCTAGGCCACCGATGGCACCCAGAGGTGGCATGGTCAGAACCCAAGGCAATGAATCGGCTGTTTCTAGGCGGGTCGCTGAAAGAACCGCGCCGGTGAGCTGAAAGGCGGACACCGCGCCCCAAAGTCCGGTGTTGATGATCAGCTCTGCGTTAAAGTTTTGGTTGGCCAACGGCGATTGGAACTTGAATGACTGTCGTTTGGGGGCCAGCTTGTTTTCCAGTTGCTCGAGCGTGTTTTTCATCTGCGGCGAGATGTCTTTTTGTTTTTTAAGAGTGCGGACGCATTTGAGCGCTTGTGAGGTTCCACTGGTGTGAACAGCTTCGCGACAAAGCGCCAAGTCATAAACTTCTTGGCTCGTGAGGTCTTGGGCATGCAAAGTGGGACACACCATTACGCCCATGACGCACATCAAAAAAATATGCCAGCACCGTCGCATTACAGACCGCCTTCGGTATTACACCACTCGTGGGCCACTTGCCCAAAGGATAAAGATGTTACAGTTTCAACGTTATCTTCAGTGATTCGGCCTACCGTGGCACCCATGTGAGAAAGGGCATAAGCGAAGACGCCTTCATCATCGCTGATCATCACGGAACGTCGCACGGGATAGCAGCTTCGCAACCACGTGTTTTCCGCTACCATGGGATCATCCTCCCAAAGCCCCATCTGGCTTAACGCACCCAGTTCGCGAATGCCATCGTCGGAATCAACGTCGATCTTGAAGAGACGTAATGAACTTTCGGTGAGTTCGACCCCGTCGAATTCGGGCCAGCCTTGTTCTGTGGTATGAATGGGGATACCAAGAATCCCCTGAGCAGCGAAGAAAGTGAAAGCGTGGTGGTCACTCAATGCATCAGAATCACTGCCCTCTGAGCCAAAGTCCAAACGGTGTGCCAACGATGGCGCGTCGGGGTCTTTGACGTCAAAAATGCTGATGGACATGCCCTGGTACATGTTGTCTTCATCGCTGTTGACGCCCACGGTGAGCAAGTGGTCGGTGCCCAATGGATGGATATAAGTGGAATAACCTGGCACTTTTAACTCACCACGTAATTTGGGGTTTCTTGGGTCTTCCAAATCGATAACGAACAGAGGGTCGATGATGGGCCCTTGGGTGTTTCGCCTGAAATTCCACGCGCTGCCAAAAGGATAGGTGACCACATAAGCCCGGTCACCAATGAACCGAACGGACTGAACGACTTCATCATTGCCGATGTTTTCCACTCGGGCCACTTCGAGGAGGTCCGCACCTTCTTTTTCCATGACCATTAAAGAAGTAAGATTGCCTTGGCCGCTGTTCCAGCCACCCCAGCTGTTGCCGGCGGTGCCAGGATTTTCGGTCACCACCACCCGGAACAAGCCATCACGCTCGCTCATGGAAAACTGATTGTGAACCTGCCCGTCGAAAATGCCGGAGGCCACATATTCCACCGCCCCATCTCCTTGAAAGGCTGAGAATTGGTGTACTTTGCTGACGTTGTAGCCAGGTGTGTAATACCCACCGTCGTACCATTCGGTCACCACCATGTAGGCGTTTTCGGTGGATGAATAAAGATGCGTCCAGCCACTGACAATGCCCGTGGACTTGGTGTCTTTGGCGGGTTCGTCCACAGAATAGACTTGAAAGAAAGTAATGGTGTCGGCATCGCTTTTATCCGATGCATAAATGTTCTCACATTGCGCCGCTTGTACACTCTTTGTCACACCCAGATGCGTGCCGTTGGTCACTGCTTCTGGGCTGTCCTCACTGTGAAAGGAGGTCGCTGTGGTTGCAGGCAACATGTCATTAATGGTGTAGTCAGCCAGGGCCGCCATGTTTTCGTCGTATTGAAACAGCCCGTTTCGCTGGAGGCCTTGTCGGGGCCAATTGAGCGAGGATTGGGTGGCGAGAAGTATCTCATCGTTCACACGTCTGGCGCTCAAATAATCACCGATGGATTTTTTTGTATGCACGAAAAAGGGGTTGGATTTATCTGAAATGTCGATCCAGGATATTTCGGTGGCGGTAGCGGTGGTGGGCTGCCAGCCCCATTCCCAAACATCATCGCTGGTTTGTTCCTCGGTGACCAAATCCACCTGGGAGGTCGCAATGACCACCAAGGTGTTGTTCGTCAGAAACATGGATCGAGGTCTGCCGGGCAGGGGGCTGCTGCTCAAAATACTGGTATCCTCGGCGGGCCATGCGTCGAGAATAATGAGTTGTCCATCACGAATCACATAAATGTGATCGCCGTCGTTTTTGACCATATCGGGTTCATCTACGTCCTTTTCTTGGGTATTGGTGCTGGTGAAATCGCGGGGCGTACTGTCTACCCCACTGCCGTTGCTGTTACCATCGCCACCCAGGTCCGTGACACTGTCGCTCATTTCCATGTCGCTGGCACTGCGCTCTGCGCCGGCAGCGTCGTTCATGCTGGATTCGGGGGCGGACATCATTGATTCGGAGGACGCACATCCCCACAAAACGCCCGCACCACTACTCGCCACGGTCCGGTTTTGAGGGTCGAGGTACCGTTCCTTTAAGAATGATTCGAGTTTTGCGCAATCATCGAATTGATGGATGCGTTCCACTGGCGTTGCGGGTTCACAGCGGACGCTCAGCCCCAGTAAGAAAATGACCGAAAGGCCGACTTTGAGTCGCGGTAGAATAGGGGTGTTGGTCATAAAATGCTCCATGGCAGAGGTTAGCACCCTAAAAATTATGAAAAAAGCATGCCAAACCATAAATATGAGGAGGTGGGCTGTAAGCTGTTGATTTATCGATAGAAATAGGTTTTTGCTGCCCCAGGCCGGTCGTGGCCACCGGGGCCTTTTGCGATCTCGAGATCGCAATCCGATTGAGAATTGCTGCGAGGAGGTCTCCCTCTTATAATAGAAAGGCGTGAAGGATCCCAAGAAATGAAACGGCGCTGGATAGAAACCAAGATACGGGCTTCGGAGCAGCTTAAACAAGCTGACAACCCCAGTGTGCTCACTGAGCGGCGTTTTAAAAAGATGGATTCTGACAGTGAGCGTCAGACCGCTCAACAAACGCGTCATCGCATTTTCAAAGCTTTCGTGGTGGCCATGGTCTGTCATGTTCTCTTGTTGTCAGGGGTCACCATTTTACCTGAACGCAGCAGCGTTGAATCTTCACAAATGGCGGGTGGTGCTTTGCCAGTGGTGTTTTTAACAGAGCAATCCAATTTGAACCTCGAAAAAGAAAAGGAAGAAGAAACACCCGCGGCGAAAACCGAAGAAAAAGATGAGCTGCCAAAAGGCCAAGTGGTGGCTTTGCCCCCCGATGACAATTCGTCACGCCCAGACCATGCAGATTATTTGAGCGAAACCCATCACAAAGTTGAACATGAGTCACGTTCACGGTTCGCCTCAGCGCAACCCGACCAAGCGCCATCCCATGAATTGCAAATGGGGGTGGAGGCTCAGAAAACCCAACCAGGTGAAGATGAGAAATTTCAGTTGGGCGACGGGGATACCACCCAAAAGAAAAAAGGTGCCGAGTCCAAGAATTCGTCGGACCAAGTGGCAGCATCCTCCCCCTTGCTCATGGCGTTGGCACAACGGCAGGCACGACAAGCATTGCAACTGGAGTTGGATTTGAATGGGCGGGTGACCAACCAGGAGTTTCAAAAGGCCACCGAAGGCAACGGCCAAGTGGATCGCTTTCAAATGGGTCAGGGCACGGGCGGCAGGACCCCTCTGAGTGGTGAGGGCTTGGGAGAAGGAGGAAACGCTGAGCAAGGAAGCATTGCAAACCTGGTCCCCAGCTTTGTGGAGCTCAAAGAGTGGACCGGTGCGCCCCAAAACGATTATTTACCAGAGGTGGAAACGGAAGATGCCACGCGTCTCAACACATGGCAGTTTCTGCATGCGCCTTTCTTCAACCGAATCGCCAATGGCGTCCGCAGAACGTGGAAACCGGGATTTGCCATTCGGCGACACGACCCCCAGTTTCAGGTGTACGGCTCACAAGCGCGCAATACCGTCTTGTCTGTGACCATCGATCGTGAAGGCAGCATCAGAGTGGTGGATGTTTTTTCGGCCAGCGGCGCTGAATTTTTAGATCATGAAGCGGTCCGTGCCTTCAAAACGGCGGCACCTTTCCCCAACCCACCCAAGGGTTTGTTCGGGAAAGAGGAAACCTTTACCTTCAATTTTGGGTTCAACGTGGACTACCAAAAGCCCTGGAAGTTGGACATGGACTGGCAGCCCTACAAATAGGGTCGTCTCGACGAAAAACGACCCATCATAAGGCCAACCTTTTGCGTTCAAAGGCACGATGTTCTAAATCTACAGCATGGGCGTCATTTCGCGAAAGCAGTGTCTGAGATGGGTGGGGCTGGTTGGCTTGGGTCTGTTGGTGTCGTGTGGCAGTTGTGAACCATCCTCAGATGAGAAAAACGACCCGTCGGACAACGAACCTCCTGACACCGCCATCATATGGAACTCTTTGCTGACCGTTCTGAAAGAGAACCGCATCGCTTTAGAGCTTGAGGCCTCTGAAGCGGATTGTACGTTTGAATGCCAATTAGACGAACAACCCTATGAACCTTGTTCTTCGCTTCATGTGATTGAAGATTTAAATGAGGGACCCCACGAGATGTACGCGAGAGCCACCGACCCGGCGGGCAACACTGACCCCACACCGGCTCGGTTTGGATGGACGGTGGACACGCAAGCGCCCATTGTGGTTATCACGCAAGCGCCCCCGGTGGTTGCTTATGATACCTCAGCAACATTCGCTTTCGAATCTCCGGAATCGGTTTCTTTTCAGTGTGCTTTAGACGAGGGCGCGAACACCATTTGTAGCTCGCCTGTGACTTATTCCGACGTGCCCCCCGGTTTACACACGTTTACCGTGGTCGCGGTAGATACCGCTGGTAACAGCAGTGATGAGGCCAAGCATTTATGGCGGGTGGGCTTGTTGTTTGGTGACAACCCCATCGTGGTCGATGATGACTCCGGTGGTGTGGTTAGATTGGATTCCGCGGATCTGGACAATGATGGTGATCGCGATGTGGTCTCCGTTGCCACTGAACGCGCAGCGGTGAAATGGCATGCCAATGATGGAAATGAAAATTTTGAAGACCACGTCATCAGTGAAGAGGACCTGGGGGTGGTCGATGTTGCCATCGCAGATGTAGATGGCGATGGTGATTCAGACGTGGTGACTGTGTCTACGCAACAGAAAAAAATCACGTGGTATCAAAACGATGGTCGTGAAAATTTTGAACCAGTGGTGTTGTCCGAAGATGAAACAGGTGTTTCGGTGTTGAAGGTTTATGATGTAGATGGTGATGGTGATGAAGACATCTTAGTGGGAGCAGCTGAGACTGATCAGTTAGTTCTTTATGAGCATGATGGGAATTACGTGCCGAAGTTCGAACGAACGGTGCTTTTTTCCGCCGCGGACGGTATTTCGGATATCGCGGTGGCCGATATAGATGCCGACGGTGATCAAGACGTGGTCATGGCGCTCGCTGAGGGGAACCGCGTGACCATCCTTTACAACCAGCACGAAGCTGGAGATGATTGGCACCCAGACAATTTAACGCCTCAAGAAGTGGCCAACAACATTCTGAATGTCCGAAGTGTGGTGGTCATAGACATCGATAATGATGGCGACACGGATTTGGTCTCGGCGGCTTCAGTGGCCGAAAACGTGTTGGTGCACGAAAATGATGGAGAGGGCGGCTTTACCCCACGAATCGTCGCTGAGGCACTGCCGGGCGTCAGTAAGGTGATCGCCGCTGATATGGATGATGATGGTGATGTCGATTTGATGGCTGGTACCGATGAAGATGCTACTTTTTATTGGTTTGACAATCTGGGTGATGACGCCATGAGCTTTAATTCTTATTCTTTTAACGCCGCAAGTCCGCTCACACTTGCGATTCATCTAGCGGATATCGATTTAGATGGTGATCAGGATTTGATTTCGGGCGCAGCCAACGATCATCGAATTTTTGTAGAGGTCAATCAACGTTATGACTGCCCAGCGGGCTTCACTGGCGATGATTGCCAGACTTGCACCCTGCCACAAGCGGCGGGCGCAGAATGTGGCGAATGTTTTGAGGGATGGACGGGGGCCAAATGTTCCATTCGTATAGAGGTGACCATCGAAGCCCAGCCCATCGTGGTCACCATCGCACAAACGGCCGAATTCGAATTTAGCAGCAATGATGATGTGACCTATGAGTGTACCATTGACGGTGCTGATTTTACGGCGTGCACATCGCCTGTAACCTATAATGTAGAATTTGGTGATCATGTCTTTCGGGTCAGGGGAATCACCGAAGGCGGTTATGTGACCGACATACAAACACGACAATGGTTTGTTTCTTCCTTCGGTGACGAACAAGTGGTCACAGAAGAAGGCCATCCCAATCAGGGAGTGGTGGCTGGAGATTTGGATGCCGATGGTGATCAAGACTTAGTGGTGGCCTCAGCCAACAACGACAATATCATTTGGTACGAGAATACCAATGGTGATGCATCAGCATTTGTTGCGCACGTAATTGAGAATGTCTTTGCGGACGGGGCCTACGATGTTCAGATTGCAGACATCAATGCTGATGGTGCTTTGGATGTGCTCGCTGTTTCGCAAAAAGACGATCGTGTGTCCTGGTATGAAAACGATGGTGCCGGTACCCCAAGTTTTATGCGTCGTCCAGTGAACAGCGCAGATGAAGATGGTAATTCTGCGAATTCAACTAATGGTGATGCCGATGGCGCTCGGAGTGTTTTCCCCATTGACGTGAATGGTGATGGCAATATGGACCTTCTGGTGGCGTCTTTTAACGACGACAAAGTGACTTGGTACCGCCACAACGGCGGTGAGAGTCCATCATTTACGCCAGTGGTCATCAACAATGCAGATGTAGACGGTAACGCTGGAATCAATGGCAATGTGGATGGGGCTTCCCATGCGGTGGGTGCGGATATCGATGGTGATGGTGATATAGACATTGTTTCGGCCTCCAATAATGACGATCAGGTGGCTTGGTTCGAAAACGTCAACAACGAAGATTTTGAGTTTCATGTCATCACCCAAGGGGCCAGAGGGGCGCAGGCTTTGGCCGTGGCCGATTTGGATAAAGATGGTGATGTGGATATTTTGGTCGCCTCATACTATGATGACACCATTGTGTGGCTTGATAACGATGGAACCGGGCAGTTCACAGGCCGCGAAATCGACAATGAAGCGGATGGTGCCCAAGCGGTAATTATCGTGGATATCGATGGTGATACCGATTTAGATATCGTTGCTGCCTCAAGAGAAAACAATCAAATTAGGGTTTATTACAATGATGGAAACCTTAATTTTGCAACCAATGTTATCTCAACCCAAGTGGGGAGTGCGCGCGATGTCTTTGCGGTGGATATGGATGCAGATGGTGATGTCGATATTCTCACTGCTGGCGCAACCGGGAACCGGGTGGTTTGGTATCCCAATCAGATATACAATTGTGACTTTGGGTTTACAGGCGCCGGCTGTGACCAATGCACTTTTCCTCAAGCCAGCGGTGTCAGTTGTGATGTCTGCCAACCTAATTGGGGAGGCGTGCGTTGCAGCCAATGCTTGGTCTCAGGTGGGTGTTTTTAGGTTTCTTGAATGCGAATGGTCCATAAGACCCCGCCAAGAACGATCGCTGCGCCCATAAAAACAGAAGTGCTCGGCCACTCGTCCAAAAACAACCCAGCGAAAACGCCCGCACCTACAGGCTCTAACAAGATAAGGGTTGCCACAGAGGCCGGTTTCCACACACGCAGCAGGCCATTGATACTCGTATGCCCAAAAATTTGAGGACCCAATGCCATTGCAGCCACGATGAGCAGGAGTACCGGAGACCACGTGGGCCAACTGCCGAACAAAGTGACACCCATGGCCAAAGCACTGCCAGCGGTGCCATAGGCGATGACACTGTACTGTAAGACGCTGAGGCCGCGTCGTTGGGCAGCTTGTCCCAATAAAAGATAACAAGACGCGCAGATGGCGCCCATGAGTGCGAGGAGAGGGCCGAGTAACTCAACCTCCGTGCTTTCGAGGGCCTGCGCTTCTTGCAGACTCATCCAAAAAGAACCCACAATGGCGATAATGATACCTGGCCATGCCTTCGCTGGTGGAAACTCTTTGAGAAAAATTAAGGACAACAAAGCCACCCAAATGGGGTTGGTGGTCACTAAAGTGGTGCTAATCACCACCGACGTATAAGCCAGCGAAGAGAACCAAGTGCCAAAATGAATGGCTAAAATAAGGCCCGACAAAAGGGCGAACCGAATTGCAGGCAGGTCCGATGGCTTTATTTTTTTGAGAGCCGAAAAAGGCAGCAGCAAAAGGGTGGCCACCAAGATGCGCGCTGCTGCAATGGCCAAGGCGAAGAAAGGGTCGGCGCGCCCTGCTTCAGCAAATGCCAATCGAATCAAAATTGCAGAACTGGCGATGGCCAGAACCCCCGCAGTGGCTAAAAAGACCGGGCGTTTCATACCCACGGGGGCCACAGGCTACCTCTGTGCGTTTGCTTTCGCCCACGCTTTATATTCGTCACCGCCTTCGGGCATGCCTTCCATGAAACGCAAAATTGGACATCTTGCAGCGAACGCTTCGTCGAACCGCGCGTAAGCCGTGGCATGCGGGGCACTCTTGAGCAATTCAGGGTTTTCTTGGGCATCCTTCGCTATTTCGATGAGGGCATCGCACAGCTGGTCCACCGCTTCCTTCGGCTCCGTTTCTGTGGGCTCAATCATCAAGGCCCCGTGCACCACCAATGGAAAATAGACCGTGGGTGGGTGAAAACCGTAGTCGATCAAACGTTTGGCCATGTCCATGGTGCTCACACCATTTTCTTCTTGGATTTTATCGGTGAAGACCACCTCATGAAGTACGGCGGTTTTGAACGGCAAATGAAAATGGCCATCCAAGCGAGCTCGGGCGTAGTTGGCGTTGAGTACAGCCATTTCACTGAGCTTTTTGAGGCCTTCAGCACCCATCTCGCGGATGTAAGTCCAAGCGCGCAGATTCATTCCAAAGTTTCCGTAAAAGGAACGAATGCGACCCACGCTTTTTGGACGGTCATAGTCGAAATTATAAGAGCCATCGTCGTTCTTTTTCACCAAAGGGGTGGGCAAGAAGGGTTCTAAAGCGGCACTCACACCCACCGCACCACAACCTGGCCCACCGCCGCCATGGGGGGTGGTGAAGGTTTTGTGGAGGTTGTAGTGCATGACATCAATGCCCAAGTCGCCTGGGCGAGCGATGCCCAAAATGGCGTTCATGTTGGCACCGTCACCGTAGACATAGCCACCTCTTTCGTGGACCACATCGCAGATTTTTTTGATGTCGCGTTCGAACATGCCGAGGGTGTTCGGATTGGTGATCATGATGCCCGCGGTGTCTGAATCCATGAGCCGCTCGATTTCGGCCACGTCCAAACAACCGTCTTCGGCCGCATCGATGGATACCACTTCGAAACCATTAAATGCCGCCGTGGCGGGGTTGGTTCCATGGGCACTTTCGGGAACGAGAATCTTAGAACGTTTTTCACCNCGATCTTCNAGNGCNGCACGCATGAGCATGACACCCAGCATTTCACCGTGGGCACCAGCGGCGGGTTGCATGGTGGTTTGAACGAANCCACCCACTTCACTGAGCCAGTTTTGAAGGTCCCACATAATGGACAAGGCACCTTGAAGACGCTCTTCGGGCAGGTAGGGGTGAAGGGCGGAGAACCCTTCGAGCCGTGCGGCCCACTCGTTGATTTTTGGGTTGTACTTCATGGTACACGAGCCCAAAGGATAGGCCCCCAGATCGATGGCATGGTTCCATCGGCTCAANCGCGTGTAATGGCGNGAGAGCTCNAACTCCGAGATTTCTGGAATGTTGAAGGCGTTTTCTTCGGTTCGAATGTCCTCACCAAAAANCGCGCCCAGAGNACTTTCATCGAGCTGTTGCGCTTTGGGGTCGGTGGGGAAGCTGGAGCACACNCGNCCAGGNCTGGTGCGTTCNAAAATAATACCTTCGGAATAGTCGAGNCCGNTGCGGCCGATTTGCTGCTGGCTCATGCTGCACCTCCTTTCAACAGGGAAACGAGGGTGTCGATNTCCTCNTCGCTGTGTTGTTCNGTGGTNCACACCAACAAGTNACGATCCATTTCNGGATAGAAACGCTGCAAGTCCACGCCAGGNAAAATGTCTTGGGCATGACAGCGTTCCATGGCAGCCAGTAATGNATCGCGGGAGTCAAAAGAGAGAACCGACTCATTAAATGCNCGGTCACCCGTGGCAAGCTCNCCGCCTTGTGCGCGCCATTTTTGACGCAGGCTTTGACCNCGAACAATGTTTTGCTTGGACAAACGTTGNAAACCGCCTTTGCCATAGCTCACGAGCGCCATGGANTAGGCGAGTGCCATCAACCCGTGGTTGGANCANATATTAGAAGTGGCCTTCTCNCGACGAATGTGTTGTTCNCGAGTGGAAAGCGTTAANACAAATCCTCGTTTGCCGTTTGCNTCGACACTGACGCCGCACAANCGGCCCGGCATTTGTCGAACATATTTTTGTTTGGTGGCAAACAATCCCACACCCGGNGCCCCCAACGAGGTGTGACCACAAAATCCGATGCCTTCACCCACCACAATGTCAGCGCCTGCTTTGCCCGGNCTTTCCANGACGCCCAAGGCTGCACTGTCGGTNTTGACACCGATGACCATCAGGTCTTTGGCTTTGGCTTTGGCGATCAGGGTTTTTTGCTCTTCCACTTGACCTAAAAAGTTGGGGGTTTGGTACACCACCGCGAGNCCGTCTTCACCGTGCGATTCGATGAGGCTTTCCAGTGCGGNNGCAGAGGTTTGCCCTGNCTCTTCGAGGTCGACTTCGACCGCCTCGATGTCCATGGACACCAAATAGGTGTTGAGGACTTCGCGGTATTCGGGNTGNACCGCCTTGGAAATAAAAACTTTGGTGCCTTTGCGTTTGACTCTTTTNGCCATCAAAACTGCTTCGACCATGGCAGTGGCACCGTCGTACATGGACGCATTGGCAATTTCACAGCCGTATAAATCTGCGGCCAGCGTTTGGAATTCAAAGATGGCTTGTAAGGTGCCTTGCGCCATTTCAGGNTGGTAAGGGGTGTAAGCTGTATACCATTCGGAACGGAGCAAGAGCTGCCCAACGATCACCGGNACNAAGTGAGGCGTGCTNCCAGCGCCCAAAAAACTCAAGTGAGGGGCTTGGCCCGCTCTTTTTTTCAATTCACGTTGCAGTTCGGGCTCGGTCCAGCCTGCNCCGAAATTCAAGGGTCGTCCCANCTGNTGGTCTTNGGGAATCGANTTAAAAAGAGATGCCACATCTGGGGCACCNATTTCGCTGAGCATGGTTTCGATGTCTTGAGTGGTATGGGGCAAATAGCGCATAACAACCTCCACAAATGCATTTGCACCGAAGGCTTAACCATTCCAGACAAGGCTGCAAGCCCTTGGATTACACTAAATCAGCTTTCGCTGCACCGCGCCATGAATGTCACTTCCAGTTTGTTGTTTCTCAAGTTCTTGATGCGCCATTCCCAGCCGAGNAGGTCGTNGGCNGCCCATTGCCTTGCATCATCTAAAACCTTTAAATTTAATGGGTTTTTAAGCTTGAGGGTGACGATGAAGGCCCGGAGCGGGTTGTGTTGCACCTGTTCTTGGAGCCATCCGAGCACGCGGTCGGGCGCTTCGATGATNTCGCAAATTAAGAAAGTGATTTTTTCGGGGCANGGGGTGGCAAAGGCNTCTTTGNGCAAATGGGTGAGCANCNCATGGTTCAGNAGCGCTGGATCCATTTTGCCNCGGTCGATGGCGTATACTTTCGCNCCTTGTTTGAGGGCCACGTAGGACCAACCACCAGGGGCTGCACCNGCGTCCANNACCACATCATTTTCAGTGAAATGCGCACCNAGCCATCCCATGGCTTCTTGAAGCTTNCGATAGGCGCTGCTGGGNGCATCCATTTCGAGATCATAGGGCGCNCGTCCCGCCAAAAAAGATGCAGGCCAAGCACAGAGGGNGGANACNTTNTGTGGTTTTGGCGTGGTNCTTTGGAGNGCCTTATGNGGACCCACCATCAATATTTGGGTGATGCCATCTTCGGGAACGNTGCCCCCTTTTTTTTGCATTTTTTGGCTGCGCCCNTGGATTTTAAGCCGCAANCTGTCNNGGACCTCTTGAGCGATNTCGTCGTAAAAATGCTTGCGAAAGATTTCAGACCCTTGTCGCTCAGCGTCGGGGGCGAAGACGTGNAGCTGATCAGACCAATCGATTTCAGCATCCCGATATGCTTGAGGGAGCTGGNTGAAGATGTCTTGNAGCAAAGCTTCGCGATGCGGGGCNNCGACACTTTTACANTTAGGAAGGCCTTGGCGGGCGAAGNCGGGGTCAACAAAAGGGCCNCCTTTTTGGAGCACCACACCNGGTACCAAAACGGAAAAATGCGGCTTTNCCCCTTGGCGCTTTTGCGCNCACAGGTGCCGCATTTCTGTGATGAGTTCGTTTTCGAAGGCAGGGTGGCAGACGTAAGCGTGCGTCGCCATGTTTTATTTTGCCTCGTCTTCGACGTATTTGGCGTAATCGTCGGGGCTCATGAGACCTTCGACATCGCCGGCGTTACTGGGCTTCACTTTGATNAACCAGTTGGCATAAGCATCTTCATTGATGGCCTCGGGCGCATCCACCAGCGCATCGTTCACCGCGGTCACTTCGCCAGCCAATGGNGCGAACAGGTCNCTCACGGCTTTCACNCTTTCAACCACNCCAAAAGCTTGCTCCGCATCCAGTTGGGCGCCGACTTCGGGCAATTCCAAAAANACAATATCGCCCAATTGGGATTGAGCGTGGTCGGTNATGCCAATGAGAAGCTCATCGCCATCGGTTTTGGCCCATTCGTGTTCTTTGGTGTAACGACAATCTTGNGGGATGTTAGACATGGTGCATCCTTTCTNGGAGANTTAGCGACCTGGTCGCTTGTAAAAAGGGAGTTTGACGATTTCAGCAGCCAATTGACGGCCACGNACTTCTACAAAAATTTCAGTTCCAAATTTGGCATGNTCAGCCGCCACATAACCCATGGCGATGGCTTTGCCCAAAAAGGGCGCCATGGTGCCCGAGGTGACTTCACCNATGTTGTTGCCANCGGCATCCACCAGAGGGTANCCGTGCCGGGCAATGCCNCGGTCTTTCAATACGATGCCACGCAGGCGNCGCGTCANGCCCGNTTCTTTTTGGGCGAGCAGGGCNCCTTTGCCATTGAAGTCTTCTTCTTTGTTCATTTTGACAATCCANGACAAAGANGCCTCCAAAGGCGTAGTGGTTTCATCGATGTCATTGCCATACAGGCTCATGCCGGCTTCGAGTCGAAGGGTATCACGGCATGCCAAACCGCAGGGTTGTACGCCCGCACCCACCACGCTTTGCCACACATCGGCCGCTCGGTCTGCCGGGACATAAAGTTCGAAGCCATCCTCACCGGTATAGCCAGTGCGAGCAATAATGCCGTCGGTGGCGCCATTTTCTACGTTCAAGGAGCCTTCTGCAAAATGATAGAAACCGATGTCTGACAACTGGGTGTCGGTGAAGCCTTGGAGAATGGATTCAGCGTTTCGACCCTGGACGGCCAGTTGGGCCCATTGGTCGCTCTCGTTGCGCGCTTGCGCTTGGTCTCCGAATTTGTCGCTCACTTGGCTGGTGATCCAGGCCACGTCTTTGTCGCGGTTGCCGGCATTGATCACCACCAAATATTTGTTCTCATTGTAGCGATAAGCCACCACATCGTCGACGAATGTTCCTTTTTCGTTGAGCATGCCTGCGTACATGGCTTGCCCATCAACGATGCTGCGCGCGTCGTTGGTTAGTAAGGTATTGATCGCCTGGGTGGCTTGCGGCCCTTCGATAAAGACTTCACCCATGTGACTGACATCGAACACGCCCACATTTTCTCGAACCACGGCATGTTCGGCTTTGTCACCAATGTAACGCACGGGCATTTCCCAGCCGCCAAAGTCCACCATTTGGGCGCCGGCTTTCACGTGTTCTTCAAAAAGGGGGGTTCTCTTAAGGCTCATGTGCAACTCCAATGGTTTAGGACTCGTCTTCTATCCCAAGCCGCCTTTGGTGCGCAAGACAGGTGTTGTACATCAGCATGGCGATGGTCATGGGTCCCACGCCGCCCGGAACCGGGGTGATGGCTTTGGCCACGGGTGAAACCTTCGCAAAGTCCACATCTCCCCGGAGTTTCCCATCTTCTCCGCGGTTGATGCCCACATCGATCACCACTGTGCCCTCTGAAATATGTTCATCGGTGAGCATCTCAGAACGCCCCACCGCGGCCACCACCACATCGGCTTTGCGGGTGTGACTGGCCAGATCTTGGGTTCGGGAATGGCAGATGGTCACCGTACAGTTGGCGCCCAGGAGCAGGTGGGCCATGGGTTTGCCCACAATGTGGGAGCGGCCCACCACCACCGCATTTTTGCCATTGAGGTCAATGCCCGCCTCATCGAGTAACACCATGCAGCCTTTGGGCGTGCAGGGCACAAAGTTCGGTTTCCCCTGATACAGCGCGGAGGTGCTTTGGGGGTGAAAGCCATCCACGTCTTTTTGGGGGTCGATGGCCATGATCACCGCATCTTCATCGAGATGTTTGGGCAAGGGCAGCTGACATAAAATACCATCCACAGCATCGTCATTATTGAGTTCGTCGATCACTTGCAGCAAGCCCTGTTGGGAAATGTCCGCTGGGAGTTCTTTATGGAAGTTAACAATGCCGGCTTTTTCGGCGGCCCGGTGTTTATTGCGCACGTAAACTTGTGAGGCCGGATCTTCGCCCACCAAGACGGTGGCCAGCCCCGGGGCGCGGTGTCCTTGCGCCACACGTTTTTCTACTTGTTGGCGCACTTGTTCCCTCACTTTAAGGGCGATGCCTTTACCATCTAGAAGGTTGGATTCAGTCATGTGAAACTCCGTGATCCCATTTGGATAAAACCCAAAATCCACCTGTTTATGTGACATTCAGCCCACAATTGAAATGATAGGTCCTTATTGTTGGCCAAACCGCTTGCCAGTCCCGAAATAACCGGTCACAAGGCCCTCATTGCGCTGCTGAAGGAGGCCCAAATGGCATCTGTACTCATCGTTGATTTCGGTTCCCAAACCACCCAGCTCATCGCCCGTCGGGTACGAGAAGCTGGCGTCTTCTGCGAAATGATCTCATGTGCGAAGGCGGAGAAGAAGCTACAAGACATGCGGCCCAATGCCATTATCCTGTCCGGGGGACCCGCTTCGTTAAGTGCCGAAGAATCACCCCGGCCAGCTGAGTCCATTTGGGAGCAAGGCGTGCCCGTACTCGGCATTTGCTACGGCATGCAGTCCATGGTGGAGAAATGTGGTGGGCGAGTATTGCCCCACGACAAAAGAGAGTTTGGGCACCGCGAGATCGATATTTCCAACGAAAACCCGCTTTTTAAAGGGATGAACGCGAAACAGAATGTATGGATGAGCCACGGCGACCAAGTTTCCGAGATTAGCGACCAATTCGAAGTATTGGCCCAGTCCGAAACCTGTCCCGTGGTGGCGGTGAAGCACCGTGAAAAGCCTTGGTATGGAGTCCAGTTCCACCCCGAAGTGGTTCACACCCAAGAGGGGAAGGCACTTTTGGCGAATTTCCTGTTTAATGTGGCCGATCTTCCTTCCGATTGGCGCATGGATTCCTTTTGTGATCAGCAGATCGCGGCCATTCGTGAGCAAGTGGGCAGTCAAAAGGTCCTGCTGGGCCTGTCCGGTGGGGTGGATTCTTCAGTGGCAGCTGCCCTGATTCACAAAGCCATTGGCGACCAACTGGTGTGCGTCTACGTGGACCATGGGCTCCAGCGCGCCGGCGAGACCGAAGGCGTGAAGAAGCTTTTCGGCGATGCTTTCAAAATGGATTTACGAGTGGTGCACGCCCAGGACCGATTTTTGGCGGCGCTCAGCGGGGTGACCGATCCCGAAAAGAAACGAAAGATCATCGGGCACACATTTATCGAGGTTTTTGATGAGGAGTCATTTAAGATCAGGGATGTAGACTTCTTAGCTCAAGGGACACTTTATCCAGATGTCATCGAGTCCGAATCCTTTTCAGGGGCCCCCACCGCAGTGATCAAAAGCCATCACAATGTGGGTGGACTCCCAGAAGAGATGAAGCTTAAATTAATCGAGCCCTTACGTGAATTGTTTAAAGATGAAGTTCGTGTTTTGGGCCGCGAACTGAACCTGCCCAGCAACGTGGTGGATCGGCAACCTTTCCCGGGGCCGGGTCTGGCAGTCCGCATTTTGGGTGAAATTACCCAAGAGCGTTTAGAAAAAGTGAGAGCTGCTGATGCCATCGTCCGTGAAGAAATCGATGCAGGGTTGAGCAGTGGGGCCATTGAAGACGAGCTTTGGCAATGGTTTGCGGCCTTATTGCCCGTGAAATCTGTGGGCGTGGTGGGGGATGCCCGCATTTACGCAGACACCATTGCGGTCCGGGCGGTCATGAGCACGGATGGCATGACCGCAGATTGGCCATGGTTGCCCAAAGAGGTTCTGGGCCGGATTTCCAACCGGATCATCAATGAGGTGAAAGGCGTGGCTCGAGTGGTCTACGACATTTCTTCCAAGCCTCCAGCCACCATTGAGTGGGAATAAAGCGGATCTCTACCCAAGAGAGAACAGCCAGACCAGAGCAGGGCCCTGAGATGCCCATGTTGGTACAAAAATAACGCTCATTTTTTCTGCGTCGCGGCACGGCGCCTGAACAGTAAAAAATCAATGTAAAACAATGGCTTAGGCTTTGAACGATGGGGGGTGACGGGCCAAGTCCCCGAAAAGTGATCTAAATCACAGATCTCATGAATAAAAAGTGAATAAAGCGGTCCCAATTCCGTCAAAAATGTGAGCAGATAAAGTGCCCGACATTGTTGAGCACTGAGCTGGCCTATAGTCCCGATTTCGGGGTATGCATTCCCCAGACATATGTCAGTTGTGAATGAGTGAATTTTTAACGATTTTTATTTGAGCAAGATTTATTGAACAGCGCCCGCGGGCGATCATGCTGGAGGCAAAACGATGTTAAACAAGTTGGTTCAATCCCTAACAAAAACCCAAAAGACGGCCCCTTGGGCATTGGCTTTGGGCGCTGGATTGGTTTTTTCAGTTCCAGCAGGCGCCGAAACAAAGACCGCCAAAGAGGCGAGCACAGCCGATGTGGTTCAAAACGTGGGGCACAACCAAGTGAATTGGACGTCCAAAGTCGTGGTGGCCACCGGGTCTGGTGCAGCCAACCTCAAAGATGGCAATGTGGCCGTGGCACGATTGGGCGCTGAGCGCGCAGCCAAAATGGACGCACTCCGCAACATCCTCGAAACGATCAAAGGCATCCAAATCGACGGCAAGCGCAACGCTGGTGATTTGATGTCCAATGGTACCATCCAGTCTAAAGTCACGGGCATCGCCCAGGGATTTCAGGTGGTGGACACCAAATATTATTCCGATGGTTCCGTAGACGTGAAAGTCAAAATGCCACTGGACGACAAGTTGGCCGGTGCCTTCATTCAGGTTCCAGATAAAAAGAAGAAAAAACTGCCCACCAAAGGGGCCAGTAACTTCACCGGCTTGGTGGTCAACGCGCAAAAGCTCGAAGTAACCCCATCCATGGCCCCCCGCATTGTTGATGAGAACGGCGCTGAAGTGTACGGCGTGACCTACGTGTCCGAGAAAGCCCTGCAACAGGGCGGTATCGTGACCTACGTGAAAGACTTGGGCTCAGCCAAAAAAGACACCCGCATTGGCAACAAGCCTTTGGTGGTGCGCGCGTTGTCCACCTCCAAAGGGGCCGCAACAGATTTGGTGATTGCAAACGCAGATGCCGATAAATTGAGAGATAAATCCCAAAACTTGTCCTTCTTGGTCGATGGAAAAGTGTTGGTGGTTCTGGACTAACCTTAAAAAGATTTTAGCGAAGTTAAGAATCGCGAAGGAGAATTAAAGTGGCAACAAATACTTTTCAAAAGACCAGCGCATCATGGGGATTGATTGGTGGTTTACTTTTACTGATGTCCCCAATGACGGCCAATGCCGACATCAAAACGGTGAGTGTTAAAGGCGAAGCAGCCATCATCAAAGGCGACAAAGACCAAGGTCTCAAAGACGCCAAGCGTGAAGCCAGACGCCGAGCCGTAGAAGAAGGGGCCGGTGTATTGGTGCAGTCCAACACAGTGGTTCGTAACTTTCAGTTGGTATCCGACGAAATCACCACCAGCGCCAAAGGCGTGATCGTGGAAGAGCAGTGGGGCAAGCCAGCCTACACCGACAATTCGGTTTCCGTGGAGTTGACGGCCAAGGTATCACCCGAAGCCATTCAGGACGCCATGTGTACCATCATCAAGGCAAACCACGACCCTAAGGTGGCACTGGTCTTCGCAGAGCGCGTGGGCAAGCACGGCATGCCTTACCAAAAGAAGATCTCGGAGCGTGGGCCCATGGAGACCTTGTTCACCCAGGCCTTGATGGATTCTTGTTTTACCATCGTGGAGCCAGGTGTGGCCATCACTGAGATTTCCAGCACCGGTGATATTCCAAAAGCGACCATCGATGAAATTGCGTCCAACGCAGATGCGCAATACATTTTAATTGGTAAAGCGGACACCCTTTATAAAGAGGCCAGCGGTTCCTTTTTCAAAGGCACCGGTATGAAGCCTTACACCGTGGCCAGCCACATCAAACTGTTCAGTGTGGAAACCTTGCGGGTTGAAGCCACTGCAACGGCCAACCACGTGATTCCTGGAACCAACTCTCTGGCCATCTTGAACGTCAAAGATGATGATGACAAAGGTCGCAAGAAGATTGAAACCAAAGTGGTGGCCCCCATCATGGACGAACTGTTCGGTCGTATTGCCAAGCGCTGGTCCAGCGATTTGGTCAATGCGGCGCAAGTACAGGTCATTGTAAAGGGCATCAAAAAGTATCGCGACGCCAAAAGCTTCGTGAAAGCGGTCAAAGGGGCCTTCAGTGGCGTCACCATCAATCAACGCGGTGTGAAAAACGGTCAAGGGACCTTCGATCTGGCCTTAGAGGGTGGATCTGACGCTTTTGCCGCCAAAATGGATGGTTCAAAAGCCGCTGGCCGCGAAATCGTGGTCTTGGAAGTGACTCGCGGTAAGATCGTCCTCGAACTCAAATAAAGGGGCATGCGCCATGAAAAGGACATTGTTGAAAACAAAAACATTGAGCTTGGCGCTGGTCGCAGGCGCCCTCATCTTCGCGGGCACCTACGCGGCTGACGGGGAAGCCAAGGCTGAAGGGCCAAAAGCATCCATCGTCAAAGGCCAAGTGGAAGTAGGCACCTCTAAAGACGGGCCCTGGAAGCGTTTGAAGCGAAATCGAAGGGTTCAGCCCGGTAATTTCGTCAAAACCGGCAGCGGTGCCAAAGCCGAGTTAAAATACGGTGACGGCTCCGTCATTCGTGTGGCCAGCAACTCCATTTTGCACCTTGAGCAAGCTGGGTTCGCCGCAAAGTCCTCCGAGGTTCAGGTGAAATCGAACCTGGTGGCCGGTAAAGCCTGGGCTAAGGTTTCCAAAATGGTAGGCAGCGAAGCACGTTTTGAGGTCAAAACAGAAAACGCAGTGGCAGGGGTGCGGGGCACAGTGTTCCGCGTCAATGTTGAAGAAGATGCGGCCACGGTGGTGAAGGTCTATGAAGGCGCGGTAGCTGTGTCCAACAGTCCATTTTTTAATGCGGCCAAGAAAAAAACCATGAAAAAGGCACCCGTAGACTTCAAGGGGCGTAAAGAAATCGATCCAACCACTCTGTTTCAGGAAGTTTCCAAGAAAAAATGGGAGCAGTTGGTGGGGCAGATGATGCAAGTTCGTGTGAGAGCGGACGGCAGCATGGATAAAGCCGAATCTTTTACTGCTGAGGCCGATGTGGCTGGTGACAAAGACTGGGTGGCTTGGAACCAAGGTTGCGACCAAGGCAAATGCGAATAAATCCAATCTTCTAAGGCTCACACTTCATGTAGTTTCAAAGGTTCCCAAACGGGAACCTTTTTTTCTTTCAAGAAACACCTTAGCTCGCGAAATCGTCGCCAAAATCTTTTCATGGCCAATAGATATGTTATGAAAAGAGTCGACGAGGTCATTTGCATAATTTGAGATCCCGTTGAACGCTAAGGAGCACAGGTTTGAAGCCATCACCCCGCCGGGATTCTATGAAACCCCAAATTCAGCTGATTTTGTGGGTTTTCTTGCTCATCTTCCCCGCCTTAGACGTCCATGCCGAGCCCGAAGCGGACTACCAAGCCATCAAAAAAGATGTCTCCAAGCTCAGAAATGATCCCGCGGCTCGAAAATTACGCCACAATTACGAAAACCTCATTCGACGGTTTGAGCGCTTTAACAAAGCCAACCCCAAGGTGGCCCGCTCCGATGACGCCCTTTATGTGACGGCCCAACTTTGGGACGAGTTAGCGCGCGTGTCACATCTGAAAGTGGATCGCCAACAGGCCGCGCGTGCTTACAAGCAGCTGCGGCGGAAGTTTCCCAAGAGTTCTTTGGTCGATGATGCGCTGTACCGGGCGGCCATTCTCAAGTTAGATTTAGAAAGTGACCGCACAGGCGCCATGGCCCTGCTCGAGCAAATCGTGAATATGGGCCGTACCAAAGCCGATTTTTACCCCAAGGCGCTACAACTCAAGCAAGAACTGCAGAGCGAAAAGCGGTTGGTGGCCGATAAGGCTGAGTCCACAGCCCATTCAAAAACGGTCGTTCACCAGCAAGATGCACCCATGAAGCATCAGTTGCGCCGAATTGTGGTGGACAAAGAGCAAGAGCTGGTGGAGTTAATTTTTTCGGGCGCGGTTGAAGTGAAACGAGGGGACATTCCCAAAAGGCAAAATACCCCGCGTCGCGTATTTCTAGACCTGAAGCCCGCCAAATTATCCAGAGGTCTGGGGGCGTCCAAATGGGTGGGCACGCAAGGCATCATTCGTTTGAGATTTGCACAGTATGACCCCACCACCGTCCGTGTGGTGGCAGAGCTCAACGATGATCGTGAAATGCTTTTGGGGACCGATACCCACCACGGATTTTCCATCACCATGGGATTCCGAACCCCCGCCCAAGGACACGCAGGGCACGACCATGACGAATTAGCTCAGGCCAAGCCATTGTCTTCCTTGAAGGCTTTTGCCGAAAAACAACCAGCGCCCACGAAAGCGACCTCCAAACCCGAACCACCGCCCTTAGGGGCCAACGCCAGCGCTTTACTGGCATCCAGTGGATTCAAAACAAAGCGGGTGGTCATTGATGCAGGGCATGGTGGTAAAGATCCTGGCGCAGTTGGCATGAAGGGCACCCGCGAGAAAGATTTGACGTTGGCCATTGCCAAACGCATCAAGGCCACCATGGCCGAAGAACTTCCCGAAGTGGAAGTCATCATGACCCGCGACACCGATAAGTTCCTCAAACTGAAGCAGCGAACCGAATTGGCCAATGAGGCCGAAGCGGATATATTCATCTCCATACATATCAATGCGAGCGTGAACCGTCGGGTGCGCGGGGTGGAAACCTACTACTTGAATGTGGCCCATGACCGGTACGCGAAGCGTTTGTCTGCCCGGGAAAACGACATGAACGAAAATGAAATTTCCGACTTGGAGTTCATTTTGGCCGACCTCATGATGAAATCTAACGTGAATGAGAGCATTCGTTTGGGTAAAGCGGTGCAACAGAACGTGGTGTCTTCCTTGCGTGAACAATGGCCCGACGTTCGTGACTTGGGGTTGCGGCACGCATTGTTCTACGTGTTGCTGGGGGCTCGCATGCCCGCCATTTTGGTAGAGAGTTCATTTGTTTCCAACCCCAAAGAAGAGAAACGGTTGCGTACGCCTGAATACCAACAAGCCATCGCCGATGGGGTGATTTCAGGCGTTCGTCGGTTCTTGAACGAGGCACAAGCCCATTACGTGCCCCAACGCTAACTGCCTTTTCGCGAGGTGATCATGACCTGGCGTGACTCACAAGCGATACACTTCTATCCGACCGCAGGGCCTATGTTGGCCATAAAGCGCGAGGGCTGCCATGCATTTTGATGACGCGGTGGACCACTTTTTGGCTTATTTGCAAACCGAAAAAGGGTTGGCGGAGAACACGGTGGTGTCTTATGGACGCGACTTGATGAAGTTCTCTCAATTCGTGCAAAAAAAAGAAACGCTGCAAGTAGAGGAGGTAAACAAGCAGCACGTGGTTTCTTGGATGGTGAACTTGAGTCGTTCGCAACTCAGGCCCAAAACCCAATTGCGCGCCTTGGTATCCTTGCGACAGTTTTTTCGTTTCTTACGAAAAGAGAAGTTGGTCAAAATCAATCCGACCCAAAATGTTGATCTGCCCAAACCCACCCGGGCTTTGCCCAGCTTCTTAGAAATCGATGAAGTGGAGCGCTTGCTCGAGGTACAAGACGTCAGAAAGCCCAAAGGCATTCGAGATCATGCCATGCTCACCGTTTTATATGCCACTGGATTACGTGTGTCAGAGCTCGTGAACTTGCCGTGCGAGGGAGTGGACTTAGAACGTGGTTTCATCATGACAGAAGGCAAAGGTCGCAAAGAGCGCATGATTCCATTAGGCGGCAGAGCCACCGAGGCGGTGAGTGATTACATGAAAGACACCCGCGCCAATTATTTAAAGGGCAAGGCCTCACCTTATTTGTTTTTGCGCCAGGGGGGAAAGCCCATGACCCGACAAGGCTTTTGGAAGCTCATCAAACAGTACGCCCAGCTGGCTGGTATCAACAAGGACATTTCGCCACACAAACTTCGGCACAGTTTTGCCACCCATTTGGTGGAGCGAGGGGCTGATTTGAGGGCGGTTCAGGCCATGTTGGGGCACGCCGATTTGTCCACCACCGAGATTTATACCCACGTTAACCAGGCGCGTTTGCGTCAGATTTATGGGACACACCATCCTCGGGCGTAGCTGGAGCTGGAAAGATCACACGGGTACCCAGGATAATGGCGGCGCTGGCCATGTACATGAACAGTCCATACACGGCGGAGGGGAACGCCATCTCTGGTGCTTTCAAGATGGCGGCGTACGTGATGCCCAAAAGTGCATTTTGGATGCCCGTCTCTAAGATAAGGGTAATGGTGTCGGCCCGGGGCAAACGAAAGAGCCGGGCGGTGATGCCCCCAAAACTCATGGTGGCGATGTTCAAAAAGGCCACCGCGGGACCCAAGACACTCAAATAAAGGCCAAGTTGATGCCGTTCTTTGAAGAGCAGGCCGCCAATTAAAATGACCAAGTAAATGCCGGTAATTTTTTTAACCGGGTCTTCGAGACGGTCTGCCATGGTTTGCTGATACCGACGAAAGAGCATGCCCAATAAAATCGGAACGATGGTGATGGAGAGCAGGGTGACCACCGATTCACCCACGGGCAGTTCGGTGGTGTTGTTTTGGTCTGCGATGACTTCAAAGGCGAGTCCGGTCCAAAAAGGAATGGTGATCACGCCCGCAAAGGTGCTCACGGAGGTGAGTGAGATGGACAGGGCCACATTGCCGCCGGCCAACAATGCCAACAAATTTGAAATGGCGCCTCCAGGACAAGCTGCCAGAATCATGAGGCCGATGGCGTAGTCGGTGGAGAGGGGAAAGAGCCAAATGGTCGCAAAACCAATGAAGGGGACAAACAGCAATTGGTTGGCAATGCCCAAAAATGCGGCTTTGGGGTAGTCCAGAATCTGTTTGAAGTCACTGACCCTCAACAACGCGCCCATGGCGAACATGAACAGCGCCACGAAAAAGGGCATGATGATTTCGGTGATGACTGGGTTATCCATGAGAAGACCTCAACGTGGCCCAGAAGTGGTCGTGATGTAAAGGCCCTTAGAGGTCTGCCCCAAAAACAGTTTTCTGGAGTTTGAAATGCTCGCCTTTTTCACGCAAGGACAAGTCATAGGTCTTGCCGCCACGTCCAGCATCACTGTCCACCTTCACCGAGACGTCCAGTTTATCACGGCCCACCAAATCGGCGATGGCACCAATCAAAGTGGGGTCACCTGGGTTTTGCGCCAAGGTTTCACGGAGCAGGTCGTTGCGTTTCTCTTCATTGGGGATGGTGCCGATCATGACGAGTCGTTTCACCAGCTCGCGCTTTTCGTTGAGCTCAAACTTGGCAAAGACATTCTTGGCGGATTTGGTGAGTTGACTGCCGTGGAAAACGCCGGAAGTTTCCGTTGCTAAACCTGCGTCGATGGCCAGTCGCTTATTGGGGTCGCCCCACAAAGGTGCTGGTTTGTCAGGGTTGAAATGCTTTTCGGCTTTGGCCAATGCGGCCCAGACTTGGTCCTCTTGAACGCCAGAAAATGCATCAAGCGCACCGTCACAAAAGGTTACTTTGGTATCCACTTTGGTGCCGCGCAGTTCGTTACGAGGCCCAATCCACATCTTGCGGTGGTTCTTGAGCTTGTCGAGTTTCTTATTGAACTTTTTGAGGTCTTTGTTGTCGTCACCCAGAAGGTAACTGGCCAAACTCAGACGTTCTTTCAGTTCTTCTTTGGACGTAAATGCATCGGAGTTACTGGTGTTGATTTCCAGATAATGCTCTTCTGCTTTGTAGCGACCCAACTCGGAGCCTTCTTTGGCTTCGATGTTACGGGTGTAATCCCGCACGGTGAACTTGGTGTCCTTGATCCAGCCATCTTTCTCTCTGGTGTTGCTGTCCAAATCACTGGTGACTTCAAAATCACCACTTTTGGTGGACACGTCACTGCTTTTCAAACGCTCACGGGACTCTTTCTCTAAAGAGATGCCCAAGCCGCGCAGGGCAGTGGGGGTCACCTTCTCGTCGATTTCGGAAATGATGGATTTTTCGACTTTCACTGCCGATTCATCACTGGCCGCCAAGGTTTCCAAAGCGGAGTAATCGCCTTTTAATGCCTTCTCATAGGCTTCGTGGGTGCCTTCTTTGCTCAAATCCACTCGCGCATCAAAAAGACGCTCATCGCCTTTGATGGTTTCGGTGCCTTTCTTGACGCCGAAGCCCAACCAGCTGTTCAGTACGGTGTTGACGACGCCATTGACCACTTCTCCGGCGGGTCCGATTTTGTCTAAGGGGAGGTCGGCATCAAAGCCGATGCTCACATCCACCCCTTTGGTCTTGGTTTTGTCTTCATCTGCGCTCACCACAATGCGGGCGGATGAATCACCACCGCGGGTCACGTGGGTTTTGGTTTTACCAGTCACCGCGTAGGATGCTTTGATTCCGGCCGTGGCACCGAAGCCCACTGGACCAATATCGCCCAGACTTGCACCAACGCCGCCACCGCCATTGAAGCCGTGGGTACTGGTGCCCGTGATGGTGACCGATTCACCGGCTTTCATTTTCATCAGGTCAGAGGCGGTGCCAGGGATGGTGAGTTCCTCTTTATCAGGGCTTTTACCCAATTCGGGGTTGCCTTCGAGTTTGACGAACTCCACTTGGTAGTCGTTGCCTCTTTTGAAGCCCCCGTCCACGTAAAAAGCACCTACGGGTATTTTCACGCCCACGTCGGCTTTTGCCTTCGACTTCATGCCGTATCGTACGAATTTGGCCCCTTCGGGTGCGCCTTCCAAAACTTCGTCTCGGAGTCGGCCAATCTCGCCGCGACCGGTTTTGACTTCGACCTTTTTGGAATGCTCAATGCTGGTATCGAGGCCCAGGCTGCCGCCCAAATTGTCAATGCCGAATAGATTTTTGGTGGAAATATCGCCACCAAAACTCAATTTGGACTTGCGTTTGTCAGTGGACAGACCCAACTTGGCGCCCACGCCCATGTGATCATCACTGGCACGACGGCGCACGCCAATGTTACCTGCGAATTTTTCGTTTTTGGTGTTCGCGGTGATACCCATCGAGAGATTGTAGTCGTCGTCTTCACCCAGGTCTGTGGTGACACCTGCGGAAACGGTGGCGCCGCCATATCGACTTTTTCGGACGCCAGCGTGCATCTCAACGTCATCACCTACGTTATGGGTGACGCGGCCTTCGGCTTCGATGTTGCCGTCTTCGCTGAAACTCAGATTAAAGGTCTGTCGGTCGCCGTCTTCGAGTTCTTTGGTGAGACCCACTCGACCATAAAATTGCTCCCCATCTTCACCCAAGGCCACACTACCTTTGAGCCCATCGGGGCGGTCTTGGACGTATTCCATTTCCTTGCCGGTGAGCCCAGAACCATCCGCATCGAGGCGAACGTTCAAGGTGTGGTCCCGATCGCCACTGTCGAGGTGGGAGGCAGATCCGGTGAAGCTTTTGCGACCATCGGTGCTGTGGTCCACTTTGATTCGGGCGCGGGTACGGGCGTCGTCGGTTTGACTGTCGATCCAGTGGGCGTAATGACGCACGCCATCGGTGTCCACACCCCAGGTGTTCCCGACGGTGTAGTTCTTGGTGATGTCATGTTCACTGCCCACATAGCCTTTGGCGTAGCCGTCACTGTTTACTTCACCACCCACCAGGGCGCGGTCGCTTTCGGTGACATTGAGCGAAAGGTCTGCACCACCCGTATGCACGCCAGTGTCAGATTTTCGGTAAAAGGTGCGCGTGGTGCCAAAATCTCGAGCGGCGGTCCAATCGGCACGGATGTCTCTGGCGCCTTTTTCGCCGGAAAGCGACAGGTTGAGGTCGTCGGCATGACCGGTTTCGGTATTGTAAATACTGGCAGAGGCATCGAGGTCATTGCCCGTTACGTGAACGCGCTCGTTCAGGTGCAGGTTGCCGATTTTTTGCTCGCCTTCAAAAGACAATTTGTTGTCTTTTTTCTCGTTCAGCTCCACTTTGAGTTTGCCGCGTTCGTCACCGGTGTAAGAGGCTTTTGCATATCGGCCACGGGTGGTGTTGCGCCCGATTTCAAAGTCGGCACGGCCGGCATCTTCAAAATTGTGAGAGGCGCCAATGTATCCGGTGGCTTTTCTTTTGTTGGTATCAGAATAACGAAAGCGCAGGGTGGTATCTTCGGTCACATCGTAACGGCCAGCAATGGTACCGCCTTTGAGTTTGCTTTTGGCATTGGCATTGACCTCTGCGTCCAAGTAGCCCAGTTCGTTGCCCAGGCGTGCGCCCACGCCGCCCGCTAATTTGCCTTTGTTATCTTTGGATACTTCACCCCGGACCGACAGGTTATCGTTCACGGTGTGTTCATTGGAAACGGTGAGGCCAGCCCGTCCTGTTTTTTCGTTGAAATCGATTTTGCCATACACTTCGTTGGCGCCCGTATTGAGTCCACCGCCCACTGAGCCACGGCGATCGCCCACCTTATCGGTGGTCACATCCCACTTGTATTTCACCTCTTCGGTCTCGTAGACGGCCTTGTCCCGGGTCGATCCATCGGATTTTCGAGTTTTGCTGCGCTCGTTTTCGATCGGTTCACTGGAGGTGTTCGGGGTTGCGGAAGAACGGTTATTCCCAATTTTAGCCATTTTTGCTCCGATGGTGGGTGCGGGCACCCAAAATTGCCCAGCACAACTGTATCTATATATGGGCCAGGGCTCAAATATGGCGCTCCTGGGGCAAATAATTATTCGTGGGAAATCCAGTCTCAATTGCCGGACTTGCAAGTGACTGTTTTTTAGAGAGAAAAGGCCCATAAAACAGCGATGTGTGAAAAGCACCGAAAAGATGACCCCTGGGAAGAAGCGATCTATGCTGTGGGAGACCCTGAAAAGATCATGAAACCCACCCATTTGAACAGCAGTTTAAAGAGCCTTTTCCCCCGTTCGTGGCCAAGCATGTCCGCTTATCGGCGCCAATTGGGCCGCATGACCGGACTGGGGGCCTTGCTGCTCATGGGTTGTGCCACCCAAATGAAAGCTTGGGAGCCGGGTCCGGTGTCCACCCGGGGGGCCTATGAAATGCTACAGCTGGACGGTGAAGGCTTGGAAAAAGAGCGAGGGGTGGTTTACGGGGCGTTAAGAGCCCAAATCGATGCCAACCCCTATTACAAAATCATCGATTTCACCAAGAGCGGGGTGTTTTTGGATTTTCACGAGAATGGGGTCTGGGTACGCAATGAAGAAATGCCGCTCACCCGCGACCAAGTTTACTTGCAAATCGATGTGGTGGATTGGCGGGTGAAGACCGAGAACAGTGAGGCTGCGATGAACCAAGAGACCCAGTACATTGGGGTGGTGGGCATCACGGCCACGGTGGTGGATACAGATGGCCGCATCTTATTGGATGAAAAACCATACACAGCGCTGGCCAAATCAGAGAATGAGCAAGACCTCAACAAGGTACGAGCCATGGCGGCCCAACGGGCGGTCACCTTATTCGTCGAAGACTTGCGTCCCATGGTGGTGGACCGGCAAATCGATTTTGATCGACAGCACGCCGACCATGCAGAGGCCATTGCTTTTGCTCAAGAGGGTGAGCTTCAAGTGGCAGGCATCCTTTTTCGTAACCATTGGCAACAGAACCCAGATGACCCCGCGTGTATTTACAATCTTGCGGTGATTCGTGATTTACTCGGCGATACGGAAGAAGCGTTGTTTTTACTGGATGGTTTGTCAGGCAACTACCGAAAAAATGAGATCGCAAACTACCGTAAACAACTACTGGCCAAACAAGCGCAATTGGCGCCTGCGTCACAGGATTGAGTTTCATGGTGGCCCTGGTAAAATGTTTGCGTCTGGTGGTCTTGCCTTTATTACTTGGAACCCTTTTGGGTTGTCCACCTGGCGATGGCGACGGAGATGGAGAACTGCCACCCGAAGAACCCGCAGTGAAGCCGTTATGTAAAAACGTTGACTTAACTGGCCCTTTTACCGCGACAGTGGAAAATGTCAGACTGAATGTGGACCCGGCAGCACCTGGGATTGCGGTGGCTTTGGTGTACCCCTACCAAAATATTTATCGCTCGGTGAAGGCAGGCTCGGGGCTCTCTGACCTTTCCGACCCCACGTTCTTAATCGCTGAGGACACCTTTCAAATGGGAGAAATCACTGAAACGTTCATCTCGGCTGGACTGCTGGTGTTACGGGCTGAGGGCGATCTTGAATTAAACCAACCGTTGAGCGACTTTTTGTCTGAAGATATCTACGGCCCCCTCGGCGACGTGGGGAATGTGACCTTAGTGCAACTGGCGCGTCACGAGAGCGGTTTGCGCGGCAGTTACGAAGAAGGTCTGGGCGAAGACATCACCCCCCAAGACAAGATCGATGCCTTTGTCCCTGACGACAGCTCGGGACAAGTGGGGGAGCGTTCCTATTGTGCCATGAACTATGTTTTGTTGGGGTTGGTGATCGAAACGGTGGCTCAACTCAACTCATGGCGATCTTTGGGCGCTTGGCTAAACACCCATGTGGGGCTCGACTCCATGAGCAAAACGGCGTTCCCCACCAGCGAAAGTTATAACGTCATCAAAGGTTATGAGGCCACACCAGGGGTGCAAGACCAAGTTGAACATTATTTAGATCACGCAGGCGCCTATTATTGGGGCGATCGTAATTTGGTGAGCAATGTGGAAGAAGTTGCCGAATGGTTTCATGTGCTCAACACCACCCAAGATGTACTCCGCGATCCTGAACGCAGCGAGATGCTCTCGTTTACCGATGATTACGGCATGGGCACACAATTGTTTAGTAATCCCACTGAAATCCCCGGTGAGCTGTTGGGGCAAAAAGGCAGTCTGCCAGGCTATATGGCCATGGTGGGGCATTGGCCCGAGGCGGGAATAACAGTGGCCATGGCCGTGAATCAAAGCGGTGCCGTTTCGATGGAAACTCTTTTTGCCGATGTTATGAACGAATTTTTAGAAGTAACCGACTGTCGCGAAGTGCCGTATTAATGCTTTAAAGGCCCATTTGTTTCACAGCCAATTCTTTCATGATCTCTTCGGCGCCACCACCAATGGACAACACTTTGGTTTCACGGTAAATGCGCTCCACTTTGGTCCCGCGGCTGTAGCCCATGCCACCTAAAATCTGCACGGCTTCTTTGGCGCAAAATTCTAAAGTTTGGGTGGCTTGGTTTTTGAGCAAACACACATCGGTGACGGGCATCAGGCCCTCTTCAACTTTCCAAATGGTCTTTTCTAAGAATGCCTCGGTGGCCAAGATACGCATTTGCATGTCCGCCAATTTGTGACGAATCACTTGACGGTGGATGAGGCTTTTTCCGAAGGTTTGACGCTCTTTGGCCCACTCGGTGGCTTCGTGCAGACAGGTTTTAGCCAGCCCCAATGCTTGTCCGGCCAAAAATACCCGCTCGGAATTAAAGTTGAGCATGATGCCCATGAAACCCTCATTCTCTTCACCAATGAGATTGTGGGCCGGCACTTTGCAGTCTTCGAAATATAAGGTGGCCGTGTCCGAACACCACCAACCCATTTTCTTAATGCTTTCTTTGGTGAAACCCGGCGTGTCTTTTTCCATGAGGAGCAATGAAATGCCCCCGATGCCTTCACCGCCAGTTCGAACGGCCACGGTGTAGTAATCCGCGCGGATGCCCGATGTGATGAAGGTCTTAGCACCATTCACAATGTAATGGTCACCCTCTCGCCGGGCCGTGGTTTGTAAGTTGGCCACATCTGAGCCGCCAGTGGGTTCGGTGATGGCCAAACAGCTGATTTTTTCTCCACTCAAAATACCGGGCAACACTCTGGATTTGAGTTCGTCGCTGCCAATATTGGCAATGGGGGGAGCACCGATGGTGTGGCTGAGTAAACCGGCCATCAAGCCCCCTGAGCCCGCGCGGCACAGTTCTTCGGTGGCCACCCAGCCGTAGAACAAATCTGCTTCCACACCGCCGTAAGCTTCGGGGAAACCAATCCCCAAAGCCCCACATCGGCTGCTTTACGATACAGTTCGATGGGAAAGGACTCGGCCTCCTCCCACGCTTCGATATAAGGCTCGATTTCTTTTTCCACGAATGCACGGATGCTGCGACGGAAATGGTCGTGGGCCTCGGTGTAAAAAAGCTGGCTCATGCTTACGCAGCCCCAAGATGCAGCATCTCACGGGCTTCAGCAGGAGATGCAATGCTGCGCCCCGCGTTGGCAGCACATTGGGCCAGGTGTTCGATGAGTTGTCCGTTCCCGGAGGTTTTTTCACCATTGGGCAAATAGAAAGTGTCTTCCACGCCGGTGCGCAAATGACCGCCCAACTCTGCCGTGCGTTGGTGCACAGGCCAGACATCTTGTCGGCCAATGACAGTGGTTTGCCAGTTGGTGCCTTCCACCAAGTAACTCATCAGGACTTCCAATAAGCGTGGATCTGCAGGCATGCCCGAAGCAACGCCCATGACCAAGTTGGTGTCCGGGTGTTTGGGCGCAAAACCGTTTTCCACAAAGAGCTTCACTGAGCGCACGATGCCCACATCAAAGCATTCAAACTCGGGCATGGCACCATTGGCTTTCATGGCATCCACAAATGCGTTCACTTTGTCCACAGGATTGTCGAAGACCATGGGGGGCCAGGCCCAAGACCCGTCTCGACGCGTTTTGAGGTAATTGAGGGTGCCCGCGTTGCAAGCGGCAATCTCGGGTTTGATGCGTTCCATGCAGGCTACCTGTTGGCTGATGTCATCACCCAAAACCCCGGTGCTCATGTTGATGATCACACCAGGGCAGGCATCGCGGATGGCATCACAGATGGTGGCGCCCACTTCGGGGTCCCAACTGGGCATGCGGCCCATGCCTTCTTCTTGGCAACGAAAATGCACGTGCATGATGGATGCACCCGCATCGAAAGCCTCTTTCGTGGAGGCGGCCATCTCTTCGGGCGTGACAGGCACTGGGTGCATATTGGGGTCGGTGAGAACACCGGTGAGGGCGCATGTGAGTACGGCTTTGTCTTGACTCATGTTTATCTCCTAAGAGGCTTCGGGTTGGGGTTCGAGTTCCATTAAAAGTTGATCCGGGCCCACCTGGTCACCTTCTTTCACGTGTACCGCAGCGATGACCCCATCCCTGGGGGCGGTGAGTTGGTGTTCCAATTTCATGGCTTCCACCACGATCAAGGTTTCTCCGTTTTCAGATGTATGGCCTTGAGACTTCAGCACCTTTAACACTTTACCCGACATGGGCGATGTGACTTGGTCCGCTTTGGCGGCGTCTTCTGTTTTGAGACGCAAGAACGTGACATCGTCGTATTGGGCGGTTTGCGTGCCTTGTTGCAGGTAAAGGGTGTTCTTGTTGTTAAAGGCAAAGAGTTTGCTTCGCTGCCCATCCAAAGACACCGTACAAGAGGCATGGTTAAAATCGATGATGCGAATGGCAAAACTGGTATTATCCACTTGCACCAAAAATTGCCGTTGGTCCTTTTGCTGTACCGACACCTGAAAATGGGTGTCTTGGTGTTTGATTTTCATGGGCCAATTGGAAGCGGCGTTGCTGCCCCAGCCATCTTGGTGTTGCACATCAGGCCAGCTGAGCAGGGCGGCAGCCAAAGCCACTTGCGCGTTTTCTTCACGCGTTGAGGTGGGAAGTAAGTCATCGATGTTTTCTTCCACAAAGGTGGTGTGAATGTTGTCGTTGGCAAAGTCGTCGTTGACCAAACACTGCTGTAGAAAATCCAGATTGGTTTGCACCCCCAGCAAGGCGGTTTGTGAAAAGGCGTAGGCCAACCGGTTGCGTGCTTCTTCGCGGGTTTCGCCAGACACGATAATTTTGGCCAACATGGGGTCGTAATAAGGGGTGGCCTCGTCACCGGTGTCATAACCGGTGTCCACACGAATACCCAAGCCTTCGGGCCACGCCGCATGATGCAGCAAACCGGTTTGTGGCAAAAATTGCTCGTGGGGGTTTTCGGCGTAAATCCGTGCTTCAATGGCGTGACCCCGGAAGGATATGTCGTCTTGGACCAACGGCAACGGTTCGCCCCGGGCCACCTTGAGTTGCCAAGCCACCAGATCGAGGCCGGTCACACACTCCGTCACTGGATGCTCCACCTGAATGCGGGTGTTCATTTCTAAAAAGTAAAATTCGTTATTGGGTGCCAGTAGGAATTCCACCGTGCCCGCATTGTCGTAATTCACTGCTTTGGCTGCTTGAATGGCGGCCGCACAGAGGTTTTCACGCACGTCTTGGGGCAGTACCGGGCAGGGGCTTTCTTCAAAAATCTTTTGGTGCCGACGTTGCATGGAGCAATCCCGCTCCCCCATGTGCACAATGTTGCCATGTTTATCCCCGAAGACTTGCACTTCCACATGGCGGGCTTTTTCCACCAGGCGTTCCAAAATAATGTCATCGTTGCCAAAGGCGTATTGGGCCTCGGATTTCGCTCTTTCGAGGGCCGCGTCGAACTCGTTGATGTTGTTCACGCGTCGCATGCCTTTGCCGCCACCGCCAAAAGAGGCTTTGATCAAGAGAGGAAACCCAATGCGTTCGGCTTCTTTTTTGAGGTTGTCATCGGCTTTGCCATCGAAGCCCGGAACGCAGGGCACGCCGGCTTTTTCCATGATGTGACGTGCTTCTTTTTTGCTGCCCATGGACAAAATGGCGGCACTGTTGGGCCCCACAAAGATAATGCCAGCGTCTTCACAGGCTTTGGCGAATTCGGTGTTCTCAGACAGAAAGCCAAATCCGGGGTGAATGGCATCGGCTTGTAGCTCTTGGGCCGCTTCGATGACCTTGGTCACGTCCAAATAGCTCTTGGCCGGCTCGGCGGGGCCCAGAAGGACCGCTTCGTCTGCCATGCGCACAAATCGGGCGTTGGCGTCGGCTTCACTGTAGCCCACGCAGGTGGTGATGCCCATCTCCTGAGCGGTGCGAATGATGCGACAGGCAATCTCGCCACGGTTGGCGATGAACAATCGATGCAAAGATGTGAGGGTCATACAGGCTCCTATTTCTTTTGCCAAGATGCGGGTCGTTTTTCGATAAAGGCACCGAAGCCTTCCATGCCTTCAGCACTGCGCGCGGCCATGGCAAAGTCCACAGCGGCTTGGTCGAGGGCTTCGGAGAGATCTTTGGGATTGAGTGACATGACCAAGGCTTTGGTTTGCCGCAGGGCGGAAGGGGCACATTTATCGATGGCCACCAAGGTTTCGGCCAAAGCCGCTTCGAGGACTTCTGTGTCGTCGCAGGTTTGGTGCACCAAGCCGATTTGCAGGGCCACTTGACCGTCGAAACGCCCGCCGGTGACTGCCAAGCGCCGTGCTTGGG
This sequence comes from Myxococcales bacterium, assembly GCA_002721815.1. Lineage (GTDB taxonomy): Bacteria > Myxococcota > UBA727 > UBA727. The sequence goes on along the minus strand of PBLQ01000009.1, from coordinate 8,443 downwards.
TCATGCCCAAACGTTGGACGATAAAGGGGGCGATTTGGGCAGGAATGACGCCCAAGCTGGTCTCGGGCAAGCCAAAACGACAGTTGGACAGACACAGGGCCACATCAGACACGCAAGCCAGGCCAAACCCACCGCCCAAGACCACGCCTTCTAAGAGGGCCACCACCGCCTGCGGGGCATGGTTGACCTGGAGCAGCATGTCGCCAAATCGCCGGTTCACTTGGGCCAGCTTGTCATTTTCTAAGGTGGAGGGGCCGTCGGGGGGTTCGCCGGCCATGGCCATGTCTTTAATATCGCCGCCCGCGCAAAAATGACCTTCTGCACCGCGAAAGACCACGGTGCGAATGGCAGGGTCGTTCTCGATGGCCGAAAACACGGCCATGATTTCGTCCACCATTTTGAGGCTCATGGCGTTGCGCGCTTGGGGCCGGTTGAGCGTGATGAACAGGGTGTCATCACGAGCTTCCAGCAACAGGGCGGAGGGGCTCAGTTCTGTCCAGCTCATGCGTCTTTCTTCTTTCCTGGGAGGTAGCCTTCGAGTTTGGCAATCACACCCAACATGATTTCGTCAGCGCCACCGCCGATGGAGACCAAACGGCAGTCGCGGAACATGCGGTTGATTTGGGTTTCGGTCACGTAGCCCATACCGCCATGGAACTGAACACACCAATCGAGCACTTCGCGGCTCAATCGGCCCGCTATAAATTTGGCCATGGAGGCCAATCGCACCACTTCCATGTCGAAGGGGTCGTTGCGTTCAATTTGCAAATCCACGGTGCGGTAGACCAAAGAGCGCAGACTCTCCACTTCGGAGCTGAGTTCAGCGATTTTGAAGTGGATGAACTGGTTGTCGATCAAGGGCTGGCCAAAGGTCTTGCGATCGCGGCAATATTGAATGGTGAGGTTCAAAGCCTCGCGCAACCCGGACGCTGCATTGGCAGCCCCCCAAATGCGCTCATCTTGAAACTGAGCCATTTGTTGCATGAAACCCAAGCCTTCCATTTCACCAATGAGGTTTTTGCGGGGCACGCGGACGTTGTCGAAGTGAATCAACGCGGTGTCCGAGGCGCACATGCCCATTTTCTCGAGCTTTTTCTCTACATGAATGCCTTTGGCGTCCATGGGCACGATGATCAAACTCTTGTTTTGGTGGGGCTTGCCATCGCTGGTGTTGGCCAACATGCACATCCAATCGGCTTGGGTGCCGTTGGTGATCCACATTTTTTCACCGTTGATGATGTAGTCATCGCCGTCGTGAACCGCGGTGGTCCGCAAGGCGGCCACATCAGAACCACCACCCGATTCACTGATGCCCACACAGCCCACCATGTCACCGGCAATGGACGGCGCCAAGTAGTTGCGTTTGAGTTCGTCACTGCCAAAATTGGCAAGCGCTGGGGTGCACATATCGGTGTGGACCCCAATGGCCATGGCCACACCACCTGCGAGACACTTACCCAGTGCTTCTGCCATCACCACGGCGTAGGTGAAATCCAGCCCCATGCCGCCGTATTCTGGGTCACGTGTGATGCCCAAAAAGCCCTGGTCGCCCATTTTTTTGAACAGTTCGTGGGCGGGGAAAATGCATTCACGCTCCCAAGCTTCGGTGTGAGGGTTGATCTCTTTGGCGACGAACCCTTCAATACTTTTTCTTAACGCTTCATGTTCTTCAGTAAAATGCATGCTGTCTCCTTCATTACATTCGTGCAACACCAAATGAGTTGGGGTTTAAAGTGGTTTGGGATGCCGATTGGCATACGGACAAAAGTTCCCCCAAAAGTCTGCGGCTGTCTCGCGGGTCGATGATGCCATCATCCCACAAGTGGGCGGTGGAAAAGAGGGCGGTGGATTCGCGGTCGATTTGGTCCACGATCACTTGACCCGCACCGTCGAGCTGTTCGCTCACTTCTTCATTGATCTCAATGCCCATTTTTTGAAATTTTTGTTCGGCAATAATGCGCATCACCCCCGCGGCTTGCTCGCCGCCCATCACCGCCACGCGGTTGTTGGGCCAAGCAAAGATGAAGCGCGGGTCATAAGAACGCCCGCACATGGCATAATGGCCGGCACCAAACGCCGCTCCGATCAAGAACGTAATTTTGGGAACGTTGGCGGTGGCCACGGCTTGAATCATTTTGGAGCCATGCTTGACCATGCCGTCTTCTTCCACCTGCTTGCCCACCATGAAGCCCGTGGTGTTTTGTAAAAAGAGCAGGGGGGTTTGGCTTTGGCAGCACAGTTGCATGAATTGAGCGGCTTTGACAGAGCCAGCCGGGTAAATGGGCCCGTTATTGCCAATAATACCCACCCGGTAACCCATGACCGAAGCGGTGCCCGCGACGATTTCACTGCCATACCCCGACTTAAACTCGGTGAAATCCGAACCATCCACCAGGCGTGCAATGATTTCACGGCAGTCGTAGGGTTTGCGATAATCGGGAGGGACCACGCCGCAGAGTTCATCGATGTCGTACAAGGGCTCTTCAAAACCACTTTGTGCTTCTGCGTCGATTTGACGGTTCCAGTTGAGGGAGGCCATCACTTCCCGGGCATGGGAAATGGCTTCGGCGTCATCGTTGGCGATGAATTCGGCCAGCCCCGTTTTGGTGTAGTGCATATCGGCGCCACCTAATTCTTCGTCGTTGGCATCTTCGCCCGTGGCCGCCTTGACCAGCGGGGGACCGGCCAAAAACACTTTTGCTTTTTCGCGGACCATGATGACGTAATCGGACATGCCAGGAACGTAGGCTCCGCCCGCAGTGGAGGAGCCGTGCACCACGGTGATCTGGGGCAAGCCCGCCGCTGAGAGTTTGGCTTGGTTGGCGAACGTACGTCCACCGTCTACGAAGAGTTCGCTTTGGTATTGTAAGTTGGCCCCTGCGCTCTCAGCCAAGGTCACCATGGGGAGCTTGTTTTCTAAAGCGACCTCTTGGGCCCGCAATGCCTTTTTGACACCCATGGGCGGTACGGCGCCGCCTTTGATGGCTGAGTCGTGCACATAGACCATGCAGCGTACACCCGAAACGAATCCAATGCCGGTGATGGAACTGCCACCACACACATCGTCTTTGCCATCGTCGTCGTGCATGCCGTAGCCGGCGAGGGAGGATAACTCGATGAACGGCGCGCCACGATCGAGCAAGAGGGCCAAACGGTCGCGGGGTAACATTTGGTTCCGTTTTTCAAACTTGCCTTTTTTGCTGTTGGAGTTGTCACGAACCCGGCCCTCAGCGGATCGGCAATCATCCAACAATGACAACATGTCCTCACGGTTGGTTTGGTAGTCGGGACTGCTTTTGAGAACTTTGGTTTCAAGAATCGCCATTGTCGGCCTCCTGGAGTACTTGCGGTTTGACCGCGCGATGAAACCCATTAAAGGGTTGGCTCTTATCGTGGGAAGGGGTGGGGTACATGGTGCTCATCATGGGGGCAGCACCGTCGATACACAGGGTGGTGCCCGTGATAAAGGCGGCCGCAGGGGAGAGCAAAAACGCGATGGCGCCACTCACTTCGGCTTCTTCACCCATGCGTTTAAGGGGCACCGCTTCTTTCAGCATGGGAATGATGGCTCTGACCGCATCGTTGTAGGTGTCCATGCCGCTCGAGGCGATCCAACCGGGAGCGATGGCATTCACCCGCACCCCGCTGTCGGCCCATTCGAGGGCGGCGGTTTTGGTGAGGTTGTCCATGCCCGCGCGGGCGGCCCCAGAATGACCCATCATGGGCATGCCATTCCACATGTCAGCGACAATATTCACGATGGCCCCACCGGTTTTCTCCATGCTTTGGTTGAACACTTCGCGGGCCATGAGAAAGCCGCCCACCAGATTGGTGCGTACCACGGTTTCAAACCCTTTTTGATTGATGGCGGAGAGGGGGGCTGGAAATTGCCCACCCGCATTGTTCACCAAACCGTGTATGGCCCCGTGGTCTTTAATGATGTTCGCCACCGTGTCGGCCACGTTGTCTTCTTGACGAATGTCTAAGGCGTACCAACCGGCTTGCCCCCCATCTTCCTGGATTTCTTGGGTGACGCGAATGAGTTTTTCTTCTTTGCGACCAATGAGAATCACTTTGCCGCCTAAGCTGGCCAGTTCGTGGGCGGTGCAACGACCGATGCCGCTGCCGCCACCGGTGACAATGATGGTTTGGCCATCGAAAAGATCAGGTTTGAATACAGAATTATAACGGCTCATGGTTGTTGCTCCGCATTTTTGCGCTCTTGGTGCAAGGATGTGACCTTGGGGGAGAAATCAGGATCGGGGTCTTTCACCCCCAGGGTCATGCAAGTTTTGGTGGCGTCCACATCTTTTGGAGACGGACAGGTGCCCATGATCACATCGATGACGGGCATGGTGAAACTGTGCCAGTAGTGCTCATTTTTGAAATGGTGCAGACGGTGATTTCGCCAAATGGTTTTGTAAAACCGGGTGCGCGGTTTGTGGTTGGTGTGGGTCAGATAATGGACCCATTCGTAAATTAAGGTGGCGGCTGTAAAAACCGTCATGCCGGTGAATGCAAAATATTTGTCCGGCGATAAAAACCACCAGGCCGAGAAATGAAGGGGCACCAAAAACAGAATGCCTCGAAAGGGCAGAAAGGTGGTTTCCAAGACCCAAGGGTGTCGGTGATGGTAGCGATGCACGCGTGCCGGAATGGGGTCGATGGTGAAGGGCCCCAGCTTGCGAGGCTTGAAGTGCAGAACGGTGTAATGGAGAAACCATTCTTGAAAGGGCCAGTAAAGGGCGACCGCCAAAAACACCCACAGGTCGGTGAAAGTGAACTCGCCCCAATAAAGGCGAATGGCACCACAAACCAACATTTGAGAAATGAGCAGTAAGGGGGTTGGGTTTTTCACGAAAAACACAAAGGCATTCCAAAGCGAATTGCTGCCCATGATGTCTTTGGCCATGGTTTTGGTCTTTGGGGGATTAACGGCCACCAGTTGCACGAGGCACCTCCTGCGTTTGGGCTTTGTCGATTTCGGCAAGCACGGACTCCATGGCTTGAGCGCCTTTGGCCACCAGTTGCTTGCTCTCTTGAAATGCTTTTTCCCCGTCGCCATGAGAAATAGAATTCAAGATGTTTTGATACAGTTCGATGGATTCGAACTCTTCTTGAAGGACCAAGGTGAAATGTTCGAGAACCTGACCGTAGGTCATGTCTAAAGAGTTGAAGGCCAGCTGATAACCCACATTGTCACTGCCCTGGATGATGGTTTGCCAAAAGACCAAGGCCAATTTTTGTAGCATGCTCAGGTCTTGGCGGTAGTTGTGCATTTCGGTGACAATGTCGTCCAACTGACTGGCCGTTTCATCGTTGCAGCGTTTGGCGCACAAACGCGCGGCATCAGGGGCGAGGGTGTTGCGCATTTCTAAAACACTGCGCGCCACGCCCGTGTTGATGAGCCCGCCTTCTTTGACCATCATGGCGGCCAGTAATTCCAGGCCCCCCGTTTTCTTGAAATTGAGGACTTTGGTTTTGCCGCCTTGCTGGATGGCCACCAGTCCGGCCTGCTCCAGCCGTTTGAGCCCTTCGCGGACCGCACTGCGGTTGACGCCCAGCTTTTCGGCGAGCACCCGTTCGGCGGGCAAGGGGTCGCCCACTTCCATTTCACCGCGCACGATTCGGTCTCGCAGTTGTTCGAAAACGGCGTTGCTCAAGCTTTGTTTTTTGACTTGTTCAAACAAAAGGTGCTCCTCAAGCTGCGCAGCTTACCAAGAGATGACGCGACTGGTCAACTGGTCGGACCAGTTAAAGATCCTCATAAAAACAGACACTTAAGCCTGAAAACGATGTTTTTGTGGCTTTGCTGGCCTGCTACAACTGGCGAGTTGCCTGGAGGAAAAGCGGTTTGGCCGGTTTGTTTGGCCCCGAAATGCCGGATGAGGTGACTGGCCTTCAGCAATCGTGTTAAACCAGAGCCAAGAGATGGGGAAAAAGAGGAGAAGAACTTGAAATTACTCATAATTTTGATGCTGAGCTGGGGCCTGGCTTGTTACCCAGAACGGGAAAAGCCGCCTGAAACGCCTGAGAGTCCCCCGCAGACCACCTCTGATAAGGGGCAAGACGCGGGCGCAGGGCCCAATGAGCATCAAACGCCAGTTGTGGATGCTGGCCATCGCCCCGACCAGGTGGATGCCGGGGCTGAGGAATGGGTTCCCACCCCTGTGGATGCCGGGCAAACCAGCACAGGTCAGATGCCCCCTGATGCGGGTGGTGAAATGGTGGTCCAGGATGCAGGCACAGTGGCAATTGATGCGACGGAACCAGACAGCGGTTTTTCAGGGCTGGTGGTGGAAGATGCGGGCACGCCCACATGTTCGGCCGGGTTTGTTTGGAGCGCCGCATCCTCCGCCTGCCAAGATGTGAACGAATGCGAAGCCGCAAATGGCGGGTGCGAACACGACTGCAGCAACACCGCTGGCGGTTACGAATGTGCCTGTGACGCGGGCCATACATTGAACAACGATGGCCTCACTTGCGACACGCCCCAAGAACGCGCCGAAGCCATCGCGCAGAGTTTCGGGGTGGGTGAAATGGCCATTTGGGTGGACATTGACGATGTCATTGAACAAGACGCCATGGGCGATGTGAAATTTGAAGAAGCCTTTTACCGTGCGTTGGACAGCTTTTTAACCGACGGCACCGATGATGAAAGTCCCATTCAGTGGGTCATCGCTTTTGATGGCGATGCCGGCGCGCTCAAAGAGTACATGAACGAAGCGGGGATGTGGTTGGTGCCCAATCGGGCGCGGTTGTCTCCAGATGCTTGGTACCCGCCGGAGTATGGTGAGAGCATCGACAACTACTGGGTCTTTTTTATGACCTCAGATGCGGAGTTGAATGCGTTGTTTTGGGCCTTGGTCCCCAGGGATGGCAGCGCCACCTACAACTACGGGTTCGATTAAAAACACGGATTTGAACCGCTCTGAGGGCGTTCATTTTGACCCAAAAAATACCCGTCCAGCTTTGCGCCATTCCCACCAGATGGGCTAGACTTTGAGGGTGGGTTATTGGGAGATCATCATGCAGCTGGGGCATTTTAAGTGTTTGTTTTTATTTGCTTTTTTCGTTGCCTGCACCCCCGCTGAATTCGACAGCCTTGATGATGTCACCCTGGCGTGCAGCTCCGACGATGACTGCCCCGAAGGCTACTACTGCGAGGGCCGGCTCGATCCCAGTGAATGCCTCAAAACCGGCGAACGGGATGAAGAAGCCCCTGAACTCTCAGAATTGTCTCTCAATCTCACCCAAGCCAAAGCCGGTGATGAATTGGTGGCGGCTTTTGTGTCCAACGAACCGTTGCTTTTAGAAGAAAGCAGCGTGTCCCTCAACGGCATTGCCTTTGCTTTCGACGAAGCACAAAGCGATGTGGCCAATCTCAGCTTTGTGTACCGTTATACCCTCACAGGCGAGGAGGGTGATGGCACCAAAGTGGTGCGCGCTGACGTTGTGGATGAAGGCGGCTCGGCCGGGCAAACCGATATTGGCAGCGTAGATTTAGATTTCACGGTGCCCACCGTGACCCTCAGCACCAATCTGCCCAACTATCGTGAAGGCGAAGTGGTCACCCTCACGGTGCTCGCCAGCGAAACCTTGGCCCAAGCGCCCACACTTGAGATCAAGCAAAACGATACGGTCATCACCGATTTCTTCACCCTCAACGCCGAAGCCTCGCAAGAGGGCACTTATGTTTATGAGTCCGTCACCATTGTTCGCGATGTCGACGCTGTTTCGGGACAAGCCAGTGCCTACGATGGCAGCTACGAAGTGTCGGTGGCCGGCTTTCAAGATGTGTTGGGTAACGTGGGTGCGGCTTCGCCCACCGCGGTTTTTGAGGTGGATGCCACCGAGCCTGCCTTTTCTAAAATGAAGCTGTATCGCTTCGACGAAGATACTTTGGTCAATGGCTGGGCATTTAACGCGCAAGCGATATTGGTGGTGTGTTTTGATTTTAAGGAGGCCAACTTAGAAGGGGATATCACGGTACAAATGCAGGGGCATGCCTTCACACCCAGTGAGGTTTATGGTGATTTGTGTGCCGCCACCACAGAGGCACAAGCCTACGGTTACGGGTTGGTGTTGCAAGAGGTGTTGGGTGGCTCAGATGCAGGCGTGGATTTGGAAGAAGGGTATACTTTTATTTCTTTAGAGGCCACCGACCAGGTGGGCAATCGAGGGTTGGACAACGTCGACGGTATCGTTTTGGATTTCACCCCGCCCGAACTTGAATCTGCATCGGTGTCCACCCAACTCGCCCAAAAAGGCGAAATGATTTTTGTGGATTTGGTGGCGAACGAGGCCTTACAGGATTTTGTGGCAGCAGACTTGGTGGTAACGGGGCCCAACACGCTGCCGTTTTTGGTCACGGGCAACTCACAGTTTCGGCATCAGGCGCAAGAGGGGGATGATGGCGCTTATCACGTATCGGTGTTTTTGA